>JAQUVI010000001.1 GCA_028693445.1 Candidatus Absconditabacteria bacterium | reverse complement strand
AACGGCTACGTTGAGAAATTGGACAAAACTATGAACAGAAAGTATTTCTGATAAGTTGATGAGTAGAGCAAACAAGAGATTATCACTAAAAAAGTTTATACCTGAAGAATATTCAACACACGCCTGAATTATTACAAGTGCGTATTATTTTTTTGATGAGTGATTTACTATAAAAGAGATAATTTTTTCTATTATTCTAAATCTTACAAGAAATGTAAAGAATAAGAACCTGAAACAAGAGTTAGATTCTTGGGAAATCACTCCTGATAGAATTATAGATGAATTACATAACTTTCAAATAGACGACACTTGAGACATCCTTTGATGAGTTTATCAGTCACTATTGACTGAGTGAGAAAAAAACAAAAAGGGTTCTTATTACACACCAGACTATGTAGTCCAAAAGTCTATCAATGATTATTTTACAGACTGACAAAAATTTATTGACCCGTGTTGTTGAACTGGTCAATACTTATTGAATGTTCCTAGTACAAATCCTACTCATATACGATGAGCTGATTCGGATTTGATGGCGGTTAAAATAGCAAAAATAAACTTAATGATAAAATATCCTGATATTGATTTCGTTCCAAACGTATACCATATAGATTCTTTGGTAAGAAGTGATTGATTATTTTCAAATAGTGTTTTGCCTGATAATTACTTTGATTTAGTAGCAACAAATCCCCCTCGGTGAGCTAAAATTGATAATTTATATAATTGATATTGTATCAAATCTTGAGAGTCTTTCTCTTACTTTATAGAAAGATGACTTGATTTGTTAAAGGATTGATGAATTATGTCATACATATTACCAGAATCTATGTTAAATGTTAAGGTACACGAAGATATTAGAGAATATTTATTAAAATATAATATATTATCTATCCACGAACTCTGAAGAATATTTACTTGAGTATTTACTCCAGCAATAAGATTAGATGTTAAAAAAAATGAGGAAGATTGAGAAATAGCCATATATTCAAAATGAATATATTGAATTAAAAAAGATATGTTTCAAAATAATTCAAATTATACTTTCTCAATACATATCAATAAGGAAGATAATGAAATAATTGATAAGTTATATGCGAAAAAAGCTATTTTCCTTGACAATAATAATTCAGAACGGGCTTTATGAATTGTGACGGGGAATAATAAAGATTTTATTTCTGATATACAAAAGGATTGATATGTTCCAGTTTATACAGGGAAAGAAGTAAAGCATTTTGCTCTTTGTAATCCTAAAAAATACCTCCTTTATGCTCCAGATAGGTATCAACAGATTGCTCCTTTGTCAAGATATGAAGCGAAACCAAAACTTATATATAAATTCATATCAAACAAATTGGTTTTTTCATTAGATAATGAATGAGTTTTTACATTAAATAGTGCTAATATTATAGTACCCAAAGTTGATTATCCGATAAAAGTGATAGTTGCATTATTCAATTCAGATTTGTATCAAACCATTTTTCAGAAAAAATTTAACTCAATTAAAGTTCTGAAATGACACATTCAAGAATTACCGTTGCCTATATTGGAACAGAAACATTATAATTTTATAGAGGCAATGGTTGATGAAATCATTGAAACTGGAACCTTAGAAAAAAAAGAGGAATTAGATAATTATATTTTTAATTTATTAGTAGGTTAAAAATGACTACATTTGAAAACGTTATTGAATTATTAGCCATAGAGGAGATAGTTAATAAGCTCTCAGATATGGAAAAAAATGATATGATGTCTAAACTACGACAGTTAAAAAATGTATATCCATTTAGTGACTATGAATTTGTTATATCAAATCTTTTGTGATTAGATAAAATGACATTACAAGAGTATGAAACTATGAGAAGTGAATATATGGATAGAAATTACTATCTTCATACGTTTCAAATGGCTTGAAAAAGTGTTGGGACTTGGGCAGAACAACTTCTAATCTCTTGATGACATTGATTAAAAAAACCATCAAAAAAAATAGACCCCCATTACTCACAACAAACATCTTATGACGCATATTTAGAATATAATTGATGAATCATAAGGGTTGAAATTAAGGCATCTAGAGTGACTGAATCTTGAAATGATGAAGATATATTTATTGATAAGGCGTTATTCTCTGATACTAAAAAATCATTTTGGATGAATTTTCAACAGTTAAAACCACAATATTGTGATGTTTTTATTTTCGTCGCAATATATAGAGATAAACTGAAATATTGGATTTTATCGTCAAAAGATGTCAGAAATTATTGAAGCAATACAACCGACATTTGAAGATTCTCACCGTGACAACATAGTTGAAATGCCTGAAATGAATGACAATTACATATAAGAGAATATAATATTGTTGATTTTGACCCTTATTTAACCGAACCTGAAAATGTTAAAACAGCAATAATAGAAGCATACAAAAAACAGATTCAATAATTTAATATAGTTGCTGACTGAATTTGGGCAATAGAAGGATATAAGTAAAAAATATTTACGAAAAAAACTACTAATCCATTGTTTAGATTGGTAGTTTTTTGTAAGATAATTTTTTTACGAAATAGAGAGAAAATTGAATTGATTCATTTCAATAGAAATATCATTGGATTGTCATTTTTCTGATTTATTAGCTTTACCACCTATAGTTTCTATTTGTCAAAAATCATATCATTTTTTTATAATGACTCATTCTTTTTCTAACTTTTGGTATTCTTTCAATAATTTAGAATAATCGTTTTTCTTCTTACTTTCACTTTTGATTTTCTTCAATGATTCACTTACTTTCATTGGAATGTGATTAGGTACTAAAAGAAATATCTAGAGTGCATAAATAAAGCTATTTTATGAGAAGCAATATGTTCACAAATCAAATCATTATACTCTCTTATAATTTTTCTTAGCTTCTTGTTTTTTGAATAATCTTCTATCTCTATTCTAACTTTTTCTTTCAAATTGTCAATTTTTATGAATCTTCAATGTGAGTTCCATAATTTATTATCAGACAATTTCTTTGCAATCTCTTTTGCTCTAGCCTTTTTCTCTGCTTCCGTCACTGCTTGTCAAACCTTGCTTGGGTCTGTCCTATGCACTGTCCAATTTTTGAATTTATATTTAGCAAGCCACTCTTCCAATAAATTGATAGATAATTCTTTCGCTTGTTCGCATTGCCTCAACATTGCCAAATCCTGTGCTTGTAATACTATAAGTTCTGCATTCGTAATTTTTCAATTTTTAGCTTTGTCTATCATTTCTTCTACTTTATCCAAATATCATAATGCTGGTACATATCTATTTTCTTTATTGCTGAATATTTGTGGGTCTATAGGTCATAAAGATGAGGAATAATCCATATAAATCTTGTCTCAGGACATACAAAATATAGTCCCTGCCGACATAGCATAATCAGGCACTATAAAATAGACTTCTTTATAGTGATGTCTTAGAATATCAACCATTTTTTCAACTGTTTCTGCACTTCATCAGGGAGTATTCAATACTATTACTATTTTGTCCTTATCATAAGTACCAATTGGAGTATCTTTAAGCTGTTCTATAAAATCTCTGAAAATTTTTAAGTATGCTGGATGGATTTGTCAGTAATACAAAATTGCATCACATTTGAAATATTTTTCAACCTGATTGAGCTTACCGTCCAATAAGATTTTTAGATGATTATCAATTCATTTCAGCATTATGAAGACTTAGGAATAAAACAACTATAATATACAATTATGTATTATGTTTTCAATCTATATTAGATTCATTTTTCTTCATATTCCATTTGCTCAAATTCAAAGGTCTTTTCTACAAATCTATCATTATTTATAATGTCAGGCTTTTCTATCTTCCACCCTCTGAAAATACCGTATGTAGCAAAAAAGCGGTATTTTTTGATTTGCTGAATTTCTATTACTTCCGAAAGTTGAGGAATATCTAATTTTGAAAATTTGACTGCATATTTGAAGACTTCCCCTATACCTTTACGACTATAATTATCCTTATTTACTTCTACCTTCCTTATACCTACTGAATAGCTGTCTTTTGTTATCTTATACCATTCCTTTTGAAGCTCTCTATTAGATTGAGTACCTAATACTTCTGAGTATTCTATAGGAATTTCTTTATCAGTACAAACCAACATATGGATATGAGGATGTCGTCCACCTTTAGCGTTATGCGTGACTTCTACGGAGCTTACTATCCCATCAAAATTGTACATAAAGCTCTTAGATTTATGAGTATTCCTTTTGGAATTTCTAAATTTTTGAGCCAGTTTCTCTTTTGCTGTCCATAGCTTATTCATAAGAAAATCTAAAGTCTGTCTCTTATTATGTCTGACCGTCAATGTTATGTGATACCGTTGTTTTGTATCCAATCAGTACTGGATAATTCAGGCTTCAAACTTCTGTATCATTTTTATAGACCTCCTTGTCGCACAAGCTAAGCAGAACTTATCGTATTTACAGAAATTTGTCTTGTATAGCTTTTTCTCTCCATTGAGATAGTCACGAAAGATTAGGACATTACAACAGTCCCTTATTCTCCCTTTCTTCCATATAGACCCTAAGAGATGGGGCTTATGTTCTTCTAAGTATCCTGTAATCACTTTCTTTTTCTCTTGGCTTCTGACCATCTTATCAATAGTCCTTTGGATGATGTCTTCTGATAGAGGCATTGTTTTATATGCTTACAAAGTAAAATATGAGTAGAAGGCTTTTAGTACAAAGATTTGAGACCAATAAGGCATTACGTGAAATCTTTACTGCTATGTGACTTGGGGAATCTCTCTATAGGCTTATTGAGATATTTAGAGAGATAGATATTGGAGATAACTAAAAAATACTCAAATATCTTTGAGCGTTTTATTCCTTATTTGTATATGTTTGATTATCCACTCGGTAAGAGTTTTCAGTAAGAAACCTCTCTTTTAGCTTTTCGTCAAATTTCGCTGTATATCTGAGTTGAGCAACAAAACTATTGATAACGTCCTCCTTTTGCTTAAGTTCGGAATAAAGCGAGTCAAAAAGTTTGACAAATATATCCCCGTGAGCTCCATTAAAAATTTCAAACAAAAGTTTGAGATTTTTTTTATTTATAAAAAAGTCGGAACTTTTCCGACCTTTTAAATAAAATTTTGATTATAAAGTAATAAATACATATGCTCATAATCCCAACATAAGTAATCAAACAATTAAATGGGTGAGCCAATTATATTTATCTTTTAGTTTATTGAGTTTTTCTACACGAGATTGTCAAAAACTAACAAGGAAAGTAATTAAAATCATTGGTACAATAAAGAATATATTGTAAACAAACAAATAAAGCATACCCCGTAATTTATCTACTTGAGATGCACTCATAAATGTCAAAATAGTTATATAAGGGCCTGATGTACATGGAAGTAAAAACAAACTAACTACTAATCAAATAAAAAACGCTCATATTGGAGATGTAATACTTTTTACAAATTTTTGCAAACGAGGTCTTCGAGAAAATGGAACCTCCATAACAAATAATTTTCCATGCCAAAAAACGTCTTTTAAATTTGCCAATCATACCAAAATTCACAAAGATCACGCAATAATTTTTATCAAATTGACATTTGTTGCGGAAGAAAAAGCCCTCCGCAAACCAATACCCATCAAAAAATAACTTAGAAAAATTGCAAAAGAAAAAGAAAGTCATGTCAAAATAACTTTTCTTCTATTTTTCGTTCTAACCAACAAAGATCATAAAAGAAGAACAATAATAGCAAATTCACATGGATTTATGCTATCAGCTATAGCCGCTGGTAACATTATCCCAAAAAATCAAAGCCTTTCCTTTGTTGTTTTTTTATTTCATTCATAACTTTCAGATCAACTATCTTGAATAGTAGACATCATTAGCTCTTCCTCAATCATATTGTTTTCTAAATCAGAATAAGATACTTCTTTATTTTCTTGTTCAATTGGTTGTTCTATAAATTCTGATTTTTGTGTTTCAATGTGTTTTATATCTGTATTTCACAAATCTTTATCAATCTCTACCTTTTCTATTGAAGCTAAAACAATATCATTTGAGTTCTTTTTTTCAAAAAAATCTATAATTGGCTTATCTCACAAAATATAATCATATTTTCAATTATCATCAACAAGCAAAAAAGGTACTCCCATACTAGAAGAAGGTATTTGTAACTGTTGTCCATAATTCAAAAATTCCTCCCTATTATCATTATTAAAATAAATCTCTTTGGAAACTATATTATATTTAGAATACATATCGTTTTCATCAAAATACTGTTCTACTTGTGCACAATGAGCACATCAATTACCATAAAAATAAATATAGCTTTCTGTAAATCAAAAGCCTATAAAAGCAAATAAAGACATAAATGATAAAATAATTTTTTTCATTTTTCTACTATTTATTAAAATATAAAATCAGATTTTTTATAATTTAAATATATTTTTAATATCATCTTTTAATCACATATATTCGATTGTATTTATACTATATAAAATATTTTTACCATCTCTTTTTGATGATATGATGCGCAAATTCTTCAATAAATTTAGATGGTGAGAGACCAAACTTGGCTTTAGTCAAAGTATTTCTATAATTTCAGATACCGAGACTTCTCACTTTTTATTTATAATACAGATAATTTGTAATCTATTTGGATGAGAAACAATTCTAAACAAATTAGATATTCATTCTAAATCCATATTCTCAAAGCATTTTTTCATGATATTTTTGATAATATAAAAAACATTTCAATAAAACAACAATTCAATACATATTAAAATGATAGATAAAAATCAAGAGATTTTTTTGTATATATTTGGATAATTATATTTTTTTTCAATATATAGAAATTTCTATGTGTTCTGGCTCATAACCATCTGGATATGGCAATTTTATTTGATTAAAATCAAAAGAAATATCTATTACCTCTCCCCTATCTGAGAAAAAATGAATATGTGGTTCTAAAATAGCCTCATATAATGATTTATTTTTCAATTTTATTTCTTTTAATTTTTTTTCTTTTACCAATTTTTCTAAATTTCTATATACACTAGCTTGTGCTATAGTTTGATATTTATTTTTCAACTGTAAAAAAATTTCATCTGCTGAAAGATGTTTTTTATGACATAATGCAACTATTTCATCCAAGTAGAAATGTTTTTTCATTATTTATAATAAAAATAAATATTTGTTAATTATATATTTTTTTTTATGAAAATCAAGATATACGAGAATTATTCTCTTTTTACTTGAAATTGGAATAAAAAATAGTATATTACTTATACGAGAATTATTCTCTTTTTAAATTATAAATATATACACATGGAAAACCAAAATGTATTACCGCTTATTGGAGATAAAGCTCCTTCATTTAAAACTCAATCAACTCAATGATTTGTAAACTTTCCAGAAGATTATAAAGGAAAATGGGTTGTTTTATTTTCACATCCTGCTGATTTTACACCTGTTTGTACTACAGAATTTATTTGATTTCAAAATCATTATCAGGATTTTAAAAATATAAATACAGAATTACTTTGATATTCTATAGATTGAATTCATTCTCATATAGAATGGCTAAAAAACATAGATAAAAACTTTGGAATTAAAGTAGAATTTCCTCTTTTGGCATGAACACAAATTGCTTATCTTTATGGAATGTTACATCCAAATGCTGACTCATCTGCAACAGTAAGAGCTGTATTTGTTATAAACCCTGAATGAATTATTTCAGCTATTATGTATTATCCTTTGAGCAATTGAAGGAGTGTTAAAGAAGTTTTGAGACTTGTAAAGTCGCTTCAAACAACAGCGAAATACAAAAGAGCAACACCAGAAAATCGACCAGAAAATAGTATATTCTGAGAAAAAGTAATTATACCACCTGCAAACACAATGAAACAATCTTTGGAATATAAAGAAAAATATGAAAATAAAGATTGGTATTTATGCACGGAAAACAACCCAAACAACTAATTTATTTAACTGGCTATAAACGCCAGTTTTTTTGTTCTTGTATTCTCCTTTGTCTTTATTATAAATAAACAATACTTTAAAAAAATATATATAATGAAAAAATTATGTACTTGTATTGTTCCTTTTTTTAATGAGGAAAAATGAATAGAAAGAACACTTAATAAACTCATACAAATTCCTTTTTTTGATTCTATTATTACTGTTGACGATGGGTCTAGCGATTTAAGTAAAACCCTTGTGCAACAATTTATAAAAAAACATTCTGAGAAACATATTATACTTGTTTCTTATCCAGACAATAAAGGGAAATCACATGCAGTTGCTGAAGGTCTGAAAAAAGTAAAAACTGAATATGTTTTTCTTTTTGATGCAGATTTGTCTAATATCAAAATTCATGAAGTTATAAAGCTTATAGAAGCTATGTATACTCATCCAGAAATTGATATGGGAATTTTGAGACGTATTTATGCAAAACGATATATTAAATTATTATATAGAGAACTTATCTTATCAGGACAAAGGATGATGAGAACTGCTGATCTTCTAAATATATTTAAAGAAAAATTTGATAAATATCAATTGGAAGTAGCAATCAATACGTATATGTATAAGAATAAAAAAACGACTGTTCGATTTCCTTTCTCTGCAGAAAATTCATTTAAAACTGATAAATGGTGATTTTGGAACTGATGGAGAAGAGATTTTTTTATGTACAAAGACATCATATGATACCAATGATTTTTTAAATTTCTCAAACATATTTTTCTCTTCAGTCCATATAATATCAAAACTTATCTAAAAAAATATCATATATAATAATTCTAATTTTTGTTTCTTATTTTCTATTATATGTTTTGGCAAATTATAAAACATAATATTTATCTCTATCTTCTTATTCTTACTACTATTGAATGACCTATTACTTCTTTTATTAGTGCAGGAGTTGCGGCTCAAGGATGACTTCGTATAGAATATGTTGCTATAATAGCTTTTTTGGGAGATATTATATGAGATATTCTTTTGTATAGTATAGGAAGATTTTCAAATAAAATTCCTTTTTTAAAAAAAGTTTCTTATATTTATAAAGATAAACATTTTTTGACAAAAGCATTGAATAAGACTCCTTTTATTTATTTTCTTGTTGCTAAATTCACTCCTTATCTATCAGCTCCTTCTTTGATTTTTGCTTGAGCAAGAAAATTTGATATCAAGCGATTTCTTTTTTATTCTTTTATTATCTCTGTTTTTGTAAAGACTGTTTATCTAACCATATGATATCTATGAAGTGTTAGCTTGAAACAATTAACATCGTTTCTAGAATGACGACAACAAATTGCTTGATATGTGATTTGAGGCTTGATCTTATTTTTTATTACAAAACATATCTATTTTAATTTGGGAAAACGAATTAAAAACAAAAGTGAAGAAACAACAAAAAGCAACCCCTAATTCAGGGGTTGCTTAGTTGTGATGTAATAGTAGCCATCAGGAATCGGACCAATCTTGTTTTTTCTTTTTTTGATTGCTTCCTTATAGATATGCAATTTTACCTTACCAATCTGCAAAACTTCCATAGTATTATTCGAAAACAACATTTTGGTAGAAAGATTATAATCTTCATTAGTTGTTTGCAAAAAGCGGACAAATCTTTCTTTGACAATAAGATTACCATCAGAAGAAAACATATCTCTCCAATTCTTTAGCATAAATATCTCACTATTATCATAATGAGATAATACAATAAATGCAGTATCAAAGAATTGTTGATCAAACATTTCCAAATAAGGACTATTTACTGATCTATAAGCCACAAACTGACACTGCCTTTCAATAGGTGCAGATGGGACAATAACTACTAAATTTCCCAGTTCCACAGAAAAACCTGATTGTTTTGTATCTTCAAATATTTGTTGACTTAGCAGCTGAGCATACATATTTCCATATGCCAACATAAAAACTAATAAAATAATTTTTTTCATGATTTTTTGTTTTTTTGATTATTATTTTGGTTTGTTTTGACACGTTTTGAATGATGTTTTTTTTACTTTATGAGGATCTCAAGTATCATAAAGAAAATATGTTATATTTGGATATTTTTTTATAAGCTCTTTTTTTATAAATATTTCCATTCAATTAATATTTGATTTACTATCGTCACTAAATCAAACGCTAATATGCCTTTTGTTCATAAATTGTTTACCATAATAATTATTAAAAACAGATATAACATGTTGAACAAAATTTTCAAATGATTTTGTTTTCTTCTCATACATAGGATCGTTTGGATTTTTGTTTATCTTTTTGAGAAAAGGTATATCAGAACAAGGACAATAATAATTATTTTTCAAAAATAAGTTTATCATTTTCTCTTTTTTTTGAAACATATCTCATCATAAATGGTTTCTCATATTATCTATCAATTCATCTAATTGATATTCAGATAAAACCTCATGTAAAATTGCTTTATGAGTATTCTTGATATCTATTATAGGATGTCAACGAGCTGTTATAATACTTATTGGACTGGCTTCTAAATTTGCTTTTATAAAAGCATCCCAACTTGGGCCAAATCTTCCATTTTCAATTGCATCAAAAATATCTTTCTGAAATTTTCATTTTCATCTAAAATTTATCAAAGATTCTTCAGAATTTCAATTTACAAATCTATAATTTTCTTTATCTTTTACAAAAGTATCAAATTCTGATTGAGAAACTTCTGTCAATTTCCATATTCAAAGTTCATCTTTTTTCTCAAGTAAAATCTTACTATCTGTATGTAAAAGATTTGCATCTACATCCAACGCATATGCTTTCAAAGACATTTTTACAATATAACTAAAAAAACTTTTATATAATATTTTTTATTGACTTATTTTCAATAGATTATTTAAAAAAAGTGGGGTAAAAAAAACCCACCTATTAAATAAATTATTTTTTTCCTTGTTTTTGAACCGTTTTAGCCGATATCAAATCTCGGATTTCAGCAGCAAGTTCAAAATTACTTTCGTCGGATGCTTTTTTTTGACGAATTTTAAGCTCATCAATTGACAATCTTTTCAATTCATCTTTCGACTGATTTTGTTTTCTTACTTTTTCAACAACCTCAAGTACTTTTTCATCAAAGGTTACAGCGAAATTTTTTCGTTTTTTCTCTTTGATTTCTTGGTCATCAGCAAGAGTTTCTTTCCAAAACTCTTTTGTTGAATCTAATATTCCATCATCAAAAAAAAGAAATTCTTTTTCGGCGACTACTGGCAAAGCCTTTAGTATTTTTTCTATTTTAGATTTTGCAACATCAATATTTACTTGATCCAAACAATTATTGAAAATATCACTCAATTCACTTAAATTGAATGACGTATAGTCAATCAAACTCTCAGCATTTGCTAAAGTGACTATTTCAAAATCAATTTCTGATGGTGGTAAATATTTACTTTCATCAGATATAGGTTCAATACTGGCACTATAGTACTCTTTTTCAGGAAAATCTATTCTAAAATCTCCTGATGTTTGTCCATCTCCTACTCTTTTAATGAGAAGTGTTTCTTCTGATGAATGAAGGAAAAGTTTTGCATCTTTTTTGATATACTGCATCAACTTTTCATCTTTCCACCGAATTTCCCAAGAACTTCTAGAAATATATATTTCATGGTCCTTTTCCATTTTCAACAAAGGAGGCACAATCTTAATTTTTTTCTTTTTCATAGTTTTATTTTTGTTTGTTATTTTCTTTATATTTTTGTGTCATACTTTTAATATTTTTCTTTGAATTGTCAAGACCAAAATCGAGATAAAAAAGGATTGCAAAGTTAGTATAATTTCTTAAGTATAATATTTAGTTTAGCATAATTTATATTCTGATTTTTTATTGTGACTTCAATATATATACATATTCCATTTTGTGCTCAGAAATGTCCGTATTGCTCATTTTATAGTTTTTTTCTTAATCCGGAAATAAAAGATAAAATGATTGATGATTATCTCAAAGCATTGTATCAAGAAATAGAAAAAACTGCACAACATATCGTCAATAAACAAATTCAAACGATTTATCTTGGTGGTGGTACACCAAATGTATTGAGTCCGGAGCAACTCACGGGAATCGTGGATTTTCTTGGACAACATTTTGATACAAGCCAAGTTATGGAGCTTAATATTGAACTTAATCCCTACCCTACCGAGGAAATTTATAATTTGATCAATTATTTTTTTATACATTTCAAAAAACGACCGAGACTTAGATTTAGTTTTGGTATTCAAACTTTTGATAATCAAATTTTGCAAGATGTAGGAAGACCAGTGAGTTTTGCGGGATTGACTGATTTTATCAGAGGGTTAAGGGAAATTAAACAAGAAAATATGGTATTTAATTTTGATTTTATCGCGTTTGGAAAGTTTGGCGAAACGAGGAAGGGCGAAGCCCAACTTTGGGATCCTGGGAAAATAGATTTTTTTGATCGTTTCGCCAAGAGTCAATTTGCAGATAGTTTTTCACTTTATACTCTGGAATTATTTCCTGGGTCTAAGTGGCAAAGCAAAACTCCTGATCAAGCAATTTCTGGAACTTACTATGGAAGTGATGACGATATTTTTACAGAATTTGCTTATCTCAAAGATATAATTTTGGATGCTTGATATCATAGATATGAATCTTCTAATTTTTCCAAACCTGGAGTAAGTAGTATTCACAATAGAGTTTATCGAACTATGCAAAATTATATAGGATTTTGACCTAGTGCTTCATCGTTTAGTAGATTAGATGGATTAGATAAATTAGGTGGGTTAGGGTTTGAAAAAACAAATAAAGAAGTGAAAGCATTGAGATGGACTAATACATCAAATCTCGTGGAATATATCAAGGGCAACTATATTGATTCAAAGAAAACTACGTTTATGACCCAAAAAGATTTGTTGATTGAATCTTTTTTCTTGGGACTTAGAACTGATACGGGAGTAACTGATCTTGAAAAATATATTCCCCTCTTGGTAACAAATTATAAAGAGATTATTGAATCCTATAAAGATGAAGGATTGCTTTATGATGTTGATGATAGATTATTATTGACTGATCAAGGAATGGATGTTTCTAATACAATCATAACTGATTTATTAAAAGAAGTATAGAAGGTAAATAACACAATTGAGATTATTTTCTATGTTACTTTTTGCTTCCGGGTCAAAAAGTAACCAAAAACCCCTCGTGAGCTGTTACATTTTCTTAACGGTAGAAAACACAAACAAATCGGCAACGCTGTGTTTTCTTAACCTAAAAATGTAAGCGCTCACTGATTGTATTAAATCATGTTTGGATTAAAAAAAAACCACTGACGAAGCAGTGGATCGTTGAAATAAAATTCAGAATCTATTTTTTAAGTAAAAGCAATTTTTTGTAAAACATAACATTTGCTAGATAAAACAAAGGTAATGTCCAAAATAAACCAACTATAATAGCAACTAATCCCAAAATATTTATAGCGCCAAGAACTATATTTAAAGCAAGAATATTTGCGACTTTTCATTTTGTAAGTTCCCAAGATTTTTTGATAGCATCCCATGGACCAATGTTTTCTTCCAAAATCAAATAAGGAACCATTTTAAGCCTTAAAGCAACAAAAATTCCAGGTATAACAAACAAAATTATACCAAAAATAGTAAACAATAAAGTAAGTAAATATGCCAAAAAGTATTTTAAAAATTTATCAGGATTTACAAAAATATCAAATGTTTTAGCTTTTTTTTCTTGAATAATAGAAAGACTCAAATTTTTTAATCCCAAATCAATTCGAAGATATGCTAGACCCAATAATATAATTAAAATCGAAACGAATAATGTGGTAGGGCGACTTGGATCTGACAATTCATTTTGAGTTATCTGTAAAATAAATATCAAAGCTATTCCAAATCAGAATTTCCAAACATTTCTTCTTGCTAATTTCCATGTGGGTTTGATAATTTCACTTTGTGTAAGTCATTTTTCTCTTCATAAATAGATTATTCATATAAGCATAGTAACAATTCATATCAGAAAACCTATTCCAGAAAATGTTTTAATATACAAAAGGTTTATCATAATGTTTGTATTTTCAATTGCTGATTCACTCAAAACAAGAGCACTAACTATCCATAAGATTCAAAAGAAAAAAGGTATAAGCATTCATATTACAGATAAAGCCTTTTTCATAAGAAAAAATTACTAAATAAAAAGTTTCCTTTTATATAAATATAATTAAGGAAACTTCAAGAGAACTGAAAACTTTTTTTGTTATTGTGTAATTTGCTCTGCTATTACTAGAATTCTTTGTTTTGCTGTGCCTATTGGATAACATCACATCAATGTTAGATAATTTTTATGAAGGTTTGCGTATTCCATATAAGTTTCATTTACGTGTTGTGGATATTTTATTTGTATATCTACTACTTTATATTCGTATAATTGTCCTTTCCAAACAATCTGAAGAATATCTCATTGTTCCATTTTTGCAATATGAGCAAAAGCCATACCATAAGGATTATGTTTCCATCGTTCTTGACTAGTATGTCAAAAAATCAACGTATTACCAGATTGACCTGGTTCTGGGGTTGTTGGATATTTTACTACTCATTCTTTTAGTTCTTCATTGTAGTTTTTATATATAAACTCATTCATATTTGTATATTTACTTATAACAATTGGATCATCTACATTAAATCTTGGTACTATAAGTCTATTTGTAGGTGGTAAAGTATTGAACATAAAATCGTATGACTTTGTTTGCTCTGCCAAAAATTCTTGCATATCTTGTGCCAATGGAATAGCAATTTTACTATCTTGTGTCTGATATTTTTGAGTAAGTTTCTCTATCTCCTGCTCTTTTTGAAATTGATAATCTATTATAGATGAAATCGTATTGTCTTGATTCATAACTGTTTTTATATCTTGTACGTTAATATTTTTTTGAGGATAAAACAAATCTCATATACTTGTGAGGAATAATTGAGCATTTGTAAAAATAGTCACTCATACAAAAGCAATCAATCAAAAAATCAATAATAATTTTATTTCACGTAAAAAGCCAAAAACCTTGTGTTTTCTCCTTGTATGATGTGTTATATGTGCCAAATGATCTACAGTAATATAATTCATATAAACTATTTTAACAATATATATAAAACATTTCTATTATATTCAGAATATAAAAAAACTCAAAAAATCTGACTCTTTAATTATATTTTGGTATTGACAATCCAAGAAAATATTGATATCAAAAAAAATCTGTAAAATACAGATTTTTTATTGGGTTATTATGGGAAAGCAATTATTATTGCAGCAATAGCTATACCATCAATAGGAATTCCAGCTTTAATATAACCTGCTGATACAATAGCAACAATAATCATTGTTGTTGAAAAAATTATTCTAGAATATTGAAATTTTGATACACAAATCCATCTAGCTTGAATAGGTCTTTTAAATTCTAGATATTCGCCAGATATTCCAACCAAAATACCTATTAGAACAGAAAAGCCTAAAAATAAATTTATAACAAGTATATTTTTCAAATTTTCTGTCACAAATATATATTCAAAGACAGGTAATATCAAATAATACAATAATGTAAATAAAGATACAAAAATAATTGATCTTCTGATTCGTTTTGTATCTCTTTTAGACTTATATGGACCTATTAATAATAAAAGTCCCAATATTCCTGTAACTATTATGCATATATAAAGCATATTAGAAGGAATACCTACATCAAAATAGCTCAACAATGCAAAAATTTTTGCAAAGAAAAAACTTACTAATAAAATACTTCTTTTCATAATTTTTGGTTTTTTTTGGTTTTTTTTGTGATGGTTCTTATAATAAAAAAGAAAAAAATAGCAACTGTTTTTAGTTGTAATTGAAAATAAAAATCTTACAATATTTTTTCGAAATAAATTCTTACTAAATCACAAAAATCTAGCTATGAACTATAAAGTACTTTATGATAATCCAAGCGAAGAACTACTTACTAGACTTCTCAAAATTAGAAATATTACTGATGATATTGATGCTTTTTTGGAAGCAAAGCTTCAAGATTATTGGTTGGATCCTTTTTTACTTAACGATATGGAATCTGCAGTAGAAAGGATAATTTTTGCAATAAAAAATAAGCAAAAAATTATGGTTTTTGGTGATTATGATGTTGATGGGGTGACTTCTAGTTATATTTTGTATAAATTTATTACCAAATATCTTAATTATAAAAACGTAAGTATTCAATATCCAGATAGAATAAAAGAAGGATACGGTATCAAAAAAAACCACTTAGATAATATGAAATCAAAATGAATTGATTTGGTTATTACTGTTGATAATGGGATTGCTTCTTTGGAAGAAGCTTTGTATGCTAAGCAACTTGGAATAGATCTCATTATCACTGATCATCATCAAGACTTGGAAAGCATTCCTCAAGCTATCGCTGTAGTCAATCCTCAAGTTTCTCCAAACTATCCATTTAAATGATTGGCTGGAGTTGGAGTTGCATTCAAACTTATTTGTGCATTACTTACAAGAAGCACATTTGACCAAGACAAAAGAAATCAGATTTTTAATTATTTCTTGCCTGTTGTTGCTATTGGTACTGTTGCGGATGTTGTTCCTTTGGTTCACGAAAATAGAATTATTGTCAAAAGATGACTCGAAATTTTAAATAATCAAAAGAGTAAAGTTCCTTCTTCACTAAGATGATTCTTGTCTTTTTTAAATATAAAACAGCCTATTGATACCTATCATATAGGATATGTAATTGGACCAAGAATAAACGCGTGAGGAAGAATGACATCACCTTATGATAGTCTCTATTCACTACTCTACTCTTGAGAAAAACAGATTCCTTATTTGGAAAATTTAGAACAAATCAATACCGAGAGAAGAAGTATACAAGAGGTTATGTTTAAACTTGCAGAGCAAAATATTGATTTGGATAAAAAAATGCTTGTTGCTTATAGTGAAGAGTTTCATGAATGAATTGTAGGAATTGTTTCTGGTAGACTTACCGAAAAATACAATAAACCATCTATGATTATGAAAATAGATCAAGAAAAACATAGTGCAGTTGCTAGTTTGAGAGGGCCAGATTATTTTGATATTATCGAAATGATTAAATCTGCTGGGCATCTTCTTCTAAGATTTGGAGGGCATAGATGAGCATGATGATTGTCTGTTGATCTTGATCATCTCGATGAACTGGTTGCTCATTTCCACGATTACTGTGAAAAGAAAATTTCAGATAAAGATCTCAAAAAAATTATAAGTATAGATACCAAGCTTTATCATCACGAATGGGATCTTGATTCTTTGTGTAAAATTAACAAACTTGCTCCTTTTGGAGAAGGCAATGCCGAACCAACTTTTTTGCTTGAAAATATGCGTATCAACAAAGTAGAAAAGGTGGGAAGTAACGGTAAATGACATCTCAAAATCCATGCTACGCATGGCGAAGAAAAAATCACTTCCCTATTTTGGGGAAAAGGTGAAGACGCTATAAATATAAAATCAAATAATATTTCTTTGGTTGGAAAAATCAAAAAAGACACGTACAATTGAGGTGTTTTTTTGGAAGGAATGGATATGGAAGAAATATAAAATCAGATTGATTTTTTTGTTCGAAATCCTATCATTTTGTTGTTGGATGCCTCTTTGGGGTATTTTTATTATTATATAAAGGATTATGAATCCATCAACATTGGAAAATTTAGAAAAAGAAATAAAAGATATAAAAGCAAGAAACAAACGCGTAGAAGAAGATAAAAAATGGGAAACAAGTTGGATGAGAAAAGTAAGTATAGCTGTTTTGACTTATATTGTGATAGTTATATTTTTCTTTTCTGCAGGGCTTCCAAAACCATTTATCAATGCTATTGTACCTACTATTGGATTTTTGCTTTCTACCTTATCATTGGATGCAATTAGGAAATTATGGATGAAGAAGTTATAAAGTTATCAAGTTTATACATTACTAAAATTTCTGTTGCTATACTAAGTTTGCGAAGTATTGTCTCTCTGAGCGTAGTCGAAGAGAATAAGTTCTCTTATACTCTTCATTTCATTCAGAGTGACAAAGAGAATAAGATCTAGAGTGACAAAGAGAATAAATAAATTTTTACATTATAAATTAGACCTTCCTCAATGAATCCAGCTGAACAAGAACAAATTATAACTATTGTTAAAAATCTAGAAGAGCAAAAACAATCTGTTCCATTTTTGTCAGATTTACAAAAGCATACTGTATTTTGACCAATTTTTACGTGAATAGATAAGGCTAAAGAAGATGAAATAAATCAGATTATTGATTGATATATAAAAGAAAAAATTGCTTGATTATCCAAAACCAAATGAGGACAACTTTTCCAAAGATTTTTTGAAACACAAGAAGAACTTTTCTGGGCTTTTAGAGATATCAACGAAAATCCTGATGAAGATATGGATCTTTTCCAAAGACTTGGAAAACAAGTAGAACAAGAAATGTTTAAATTGGAATGAATCCTGACAGAAAAAATGGTTGGTCAAGAAAAATGATTGGATAAAGTTGTAAGTTCATTCTATAATATCATATATAGCTTCTTCCCAAAGATGGGAATCGTAGAGTAATAGAAAAGTCCGATAAAAATATCGGACTTTTTTTTATCTTTTCCCAGACAGCAAATACTCTTTTGCTGTCTTGTTGTCAATTTCTTTTTGTTTCTTTAGCTCTCTCAAATAAGCTTTGGAAACACGTATAAAGACCTTCTTCTTATCTCTTTTTTGTCTTTCATAAACAAAAAAGAGATCCTTCCCAAAACAAACTTTTACTGGAACCTTTCTTTCTATGAAGGGACACATCTTTGGTGTCTGATCACAGTAAAAGTTTTGAATTGTGTCCCTACTCAAATCTATTGCAAAATAAGTATTTGCAAAAGTTTCTTTGGGGAAGTAAATGATAGAATCTTTTTCATACGCATATGAAAGAGATCCATCAAACTTTTCTGTTTTTGGTATTGACTTACCAAATACCAATTGAAAAGTTTTCAACTCAAACACATAAAAATAGTTAAACCTATTTTTATGGCCTGCGACCAACAAATACTTGTCAGCCACATTGGAAATTTCATCGACTGGAACATCTATACCTTCCAGTCTATATAAGAAATAATAGTCTTCTTCAATATTATTTCCTATAATAATCTGCGCTTCCACACCTATTGTAGCAATTAGAAGCAGAAAAAAAAATATTTTTCTCATAATTTTTAGTTTTTATTTTTTATATTATACTACATAGAAAATAAAAATCAATATATTATCTCAAAAAAACACACATATACAACTATTCTATTATTTTAACTAATTCTATCCTCTGTTTTTCCAATTCTTCAAAACGATTGTAAATATGAGAAACTCTTGGCAATAATGCATTGAGTATAGAATTTCCTAGTATATTATAAGAAAATTTTCGCTTATTTTCATGATCAAACATATCTTCATTTTGCTGTCTAGAAAGAGCTTCTACAAAATGTTTTTTGATAAGATACTCTGTATAAGCCAAATCCAAAAGAAATTTTGGAGCAGAAATGTTTTGTTCTTTGATAAAATATTTACTACTTTCTATCCCCATTTGATGCACAAAATAATATTCTTGAACAATCATATTGTGATATAGATATCAAGTATCATAAGGAGTTAATAATGATTGCAATTCTTGTTTTTGTTGAGAGGAAAGATATGGCAACATTTCTTGTGCGCCAGAAAGAGATTTTTGGACTGTTACTATAGAAACAAGAGATCAAAATATCCCCGCCCCATTCTCAAGTCTTTTATTTGCAAAAACAAATCGATCTTTTCGATATGCAAATCATTCTTGGCATTGCCCCAACCTACACAACTGGGTAGCAACAGCATTTACTATACTTGTTCTTTCTCTAAGTCTTTCTTCTGGAAAGGGCATAGCGTCATAATGTGGAATATCTATAGGGACCATAGAATAATCACCAGAAGATATCAAAGCAATATTAGAAAATTCACTGCGAAAATCTCCGGAAAATTCTTGCCAAAAATCGGCAAACCCACTTTGTATAATTCCTGTCTGCGAAAGATAATTTTGAACAACAAAAGAATTCTGATTTGTTATGTCCAAAAAGTTTGTATGATCAAGTAACCATTGATTTTGACGATAATATATATTGTCTCAGGTAGCAACATTTTCTTGATATCATTTTTTGATGAATATGTTTTGATATTGAGATATATCATAATTTGGAGCTACGATAAGATCTTTTCTGAGATAAACAACAACTCACAAGACAATAGTTATAGCCAAGACTGATAATCAAAATAATTTTCGATGATATTTGCGGTTTTGTGAGACTTCTTGATAAAATAAGACTGATCATATCATCAAACGAGAAAGCCATATCAATACAAAAAATCCAACTGCAAATATCAATTCTTTACTATCTATTATCCAAGGAGAATACATCAACGCCTCTACCCCACCAACAAAATTTATATAATCTATCATTATTCCTGGATCGGGAAATAGAGATAAGAGCATATATGCAATTATAACCGATATTCCTCGAACCAACAATGGAATCCAGTAAGACAATAATTTCTTTTGCTTATATCCCCAAAAGCAAGAAAACCATGAAATAAATCCTCCAATAACTAGGACACTTCCTGCTATTACACTCATAATAAATTTGGGAATGTAAGCATATGTTTTGACTACAATAAACAAAATAGATACAAAACAAAGTATCCAAGATATTATCAATAATAATTTATATGCTCATTTTTTTTGGAAAAAGATAGCTATTATCAAAAGTCAGATTCAAATTAATCCAAAAGTAGAATACATTATGATAGGAACCATATTTACAAACAAATCCATCATCAACGAAGGCCCTGAATACCCTATCATATGAAACAATTGAAAAGCCCCAAACCCATAGACCATTACATAGACAAGTATAGGAATCCCCAAAAAGAGAGCCAGCAGCAAAACAAAGGTTCATAGTATTTTAAATATTTTTCGATGATAAGAATCTTGCATGTAGAAAATTATGACATAAATATGTAACCTATAATCAATTTATACATATATTCAAAGGATAAAAAATGTTTTTGATTGTTTTTTGTGAGAAAATCTGTATAATAAAAGTGTATGGGGATGTCTCTGGATTTGATAAAGGGACCTCATAATTGATGACAGCCACTACTCGATGGTTCTAGAGTTTAATTACGGACCAAATCAAAGTGCAAACAAAACACTTAAAAGAGCTTTCGCTCTCGTTCCTGCATATGCTGCCTAGGTAGCTTGGAACGTTCTCAACCTGACTGCTGACTCCTTCTATCTTTCAGGTCGCCCTAAGAAGGAAAACATTATGTTGCTAGGACAAAATGCTCGCCTGTTTATCGGCTAAAGCTCGCCTGTACTAGTAACACAAAAAATCCTGGCCTATAGATACTCTATAGTGGTAGAAATTGTTGATTATGCCTTTTAGACACGGGTTCGATTCCCGTCATCTCCACCAGATGAGATTTTCTTCTCAAATAGTGATTCCAATCAAGGTTTTACCGCAAGGTGAAGCCTTTTTTGTTTGTCTACAACAATGTTCAAAAACAAAATATCGAATATCTTAGCTTTTTGAACATAATTCGCTTTCTTGTAGTAAGAACTGGCTTTTTGCAATATATCTATAAAAACTTCAAGTTCCATTAATTTATCTCTTTCAGAGAGATATAGTCTTTTTTAAAGCACCATCCTCTAAACATACAATATCTATCTCATCTATATTTTTTCAATTATTATTAACTAATCTTTGGGCAATCTTATCATATCTCTTATATAGAAAATTCATAATCATCTTCTCATCTCAAGTATAGTCATTAATTTCATCTCTTCTGAGTATAAAAGGGCTTTGTTTAGATCAGTTTCATCCTAGAGTTAGTAATTCAAATATTCACTTTCTATCATTTCAGAAAGTTTCTTTCAGAAAGTCTTTAGTATCATCCATCATGGGTTGTTGATAGAAAAATAAATCTATTCTCATTTAAGTTCTTTAACTCTATCATAATACATAGACATTTGATCGTCTTTATAATCTGTAGATTCATTGGTAAGTAAATTAATTATCCGTTTGCTACGTGTTATTCATGAGTCTTGAGTAGAGGCAAACATCTCATCTGTAATAGCAAAACAAGAGTTTTCTATTCTACTATAGAATATTTCCTCTATTCTTTCATAATATACGTATGAAACACCCTTTAAATTTTCTGTATCTTTATCTATTCTATTCTGTAAATCTAATTTATATGTAATACATTCTTGCTTTTTCTCAAACAATTGATCAATAGAAAGTTTGTTATTTATAGAACAACCTCATAGGAAGATAATACAAAGAAATAGAGAAAATATAAATATCTTTTTCATAAGATATGATTAAAATAATAAAATTATTTCTTATAATTATCAAATGTATTACTTCCTGGTAATGGTTGCCAAGTTCTTACTACTTCTTCACAAATAGGCGTCCCCGCAACAGAATCATGACAATTTTTAGCACAATAAGCATAATTATTGTATGCATCTGATGCATTACCTATAGCCCAAGATTTACAACCTTCATAATTTGTAAATATTGGTCAATACACAATATCTGAATCATTAGTTCATCAATTATAATATGCCCCTTGCCATGTTGATTTACTACAACCAGATAATACGATGAGTCAGAAAGCAAAAATAGATGTTAAAAATATTTTTTTCATATATTTAATTAAAAAATAAAAGTTTATCTTTTACAATTTTCGTATTCGTCTAATTGTGAATAGTATTCTTCACATCATTCATTAAAAGAACTAGAATTTCATTCACAAACTCATCACTTTTCTTCTGCTCGGCTAAATCAAGCATCATGTCATCCTCAGTCGCCGTATGGATTACTTGGGCTTCCACATTTGTTTGAATCACTATTAGATCAGCATCACATTAGAGACAAAGAAAAGATATTAAGAATAACTAATATTAGTAGTTTCTTCATTTTATAATTTAAAAGATAAATACTATTAATTGGGTCAAAAATCTTCTAATAATGCTTCGTTTAACTCTTTTGTTTTTGTATCCTTATATTTTACATAACAGCTATCCATATATGCATCATAATAAACCGAATAAACATTATAATATTTTCTTTTAAGCCCATCAAACAAAGCATTGCACTTAAGATTCTTCTCAAAATTTTGATCTTCAATTTTTGATTTTAAACTAGAAATTTCACCTTCAAGCCTATTTATTTCATTTGCTTTTTCATTATTCCAATCAATAGTACATCAAGTTAATGTCATTACCATAAAAACACCAAGAAGGTATACAAAAGTTTTTTTCATACACATTATATAAAAAATAAATTATATCTAAATCCATATGTACTCTTTTTTATGCTTTATTCAATACTTTAATGATATTTATAGTCTGTAGATTTATAGTATTCATAATCTAATTATAATAGCAATTATTCTCTAACTATTAACCTATGGATATTAAGAAAACTTTCGGTGCAAGAATACGTGAACTTAGAAAGAAAAACTGATGGTCTCAGGAGGAATTTGCTAGTAAATGCAAATTACATAGAACCTATATTGGGATAGTTGAGAGATGAGAAAAGAATCTATCTTTAGAAAATATAGAGAAAATGGCTAAGATTCTCTGAGTTGAGATTAAAGATTTATTTTAACAAACTTCTTAATTTTTTATTATCAGAACAAAGCAATTCCTCAATATCTAATCTATCAAAATCAACCCTCATAAGCTTGTTATATTTTTTATATTTTCTAGTAATTTTTCCATTTCTATATTTATACTTTATAGTTTTATAAAGTTCTTCAGCTTCCGCCCGTTTAGGATAAACTCTATTAAAAGCTTTATATAAATCACCCCTCTTTTGATCTTCATAGCATAAATTCAAACATTTTCTACAATGAAAATGATTTCCTGCTATATAAAGCTTTCAATATTTTTTTCCACATTTAGGACATACAAACCAATATCTATATCCTCAATAATTACAGTCTGTTTTAGCTAATGATATTACATGATAATAATTTCTTCTTTCTTGGGTAGATCTATCTATTCACGAAAAAGAGAACCAAAGAGCTGTATTATCTGCATAGGAACCGACCCCCATACTTGATTGAACATCTCAATTACGACTCCACTCAATCGTTCAGGAAAAAGATAATCATTCCTTAAGATATCATCGTTCTTTAAATTTTTTTATATTGATGTTATTATATTGATCTGTTGTATCTCTTCCACCCCCTCTATATCATCCCATAATGTTAGGTTTTGTTAGGTTATAAAAATAACCGAAATCACTAATATTATATTATTTTCTTATAAAATTTAAATATATAATTAATTTATATAAACTATTTATTATTAAACCAATATAACTATATACAAATTATTTTAGATAATTATTTAAATAAAGATGTTTCAAACACCCATTCCAGTATCTTATTATGAATGATTAATAAGTAAAAAAATCATTCGCCCATCAAATAGTTCACAAGAATATGTTATTATTAAAAATATATGTTATAATATTCAATATCTTGATATGCTTAATCAAATAGATTCAATAAAGTATCTTCCTGATAATAATTTGCATATAGTTTATCGAACTATGAATATTAAAACATTTATCATCACAGCTACTAGTATTATTGAAGCTATCCTATTTTACGAATTAAAAACAAGATGAAAAACAAAAGACACATGGCAAAAAGTAGCCTCTTTTTCTAATCCAATAGATGATGAAACAAAAATAGATTCAATTATCTATAAAAAAGGAAAACCTTTTGATAAGGAGATGAAATTAGATCAGATGAAAGAAATTGCACAGAATGAGAAAATCTTTGGGGATGATAACAAAATATATTGATATATAAATACACTAAGAAAACTTAGAAACAAAATTCATTTACATATAGGTAGTACTAATTTAGATACAGATTGGAATAAATTCAATAAAAAAGATTTTCAACTTTGCCAGGAAAGTTTAGGTAATATATTAAAATTGTACTTTAATATTACCGATTACGAATTTGAAGAAAAGTTTAAATTTTTAATATCTGAGGAAAAATAATTCTATTAATTTAATTCTTTGGAAAACTTAAAAATAACCGAAATCATTAAGCTATAGAGTATTAATTTTACTCTAAAAATCAAGTCCATAATGGTCAGAACCGATGTTTCTATTGATTTATTTTACTTAAAAACTCTTTTGTGTATGTTTTGAAGAGTCCATAATGGTAAAGACTGGTATTTGTTATCATTATTACCCATTTTATATTCAACTTCTTTCAACTTATATTGTCTTTTTTTTATCCTTTTTATAGAGTCAAAAAACTCCTTGTAAAATAACGTATTTTTTGTCAATAAATTAACTTTTATTTTAGAAGACTATTTTAGTAATACGGCATTACATCATTATAAACTCTATTTTTTGTCTGATTTAATTTTCTTACACATATATCCCTATAAATAACAGGTTTTAATAGGTTCTTATTAAAACCATATAACAGAGTATTGTTATGACTGTAATTTACTTATATTCCTTATAATCACATCCTGTCTTATAATAATTCTGACAACCATAGAATCACTCCTTTCTCCATTTTAGTGGAGCTCAACACTTTGGGCAGGTTCTTATATTCTGATTATATTTATTACTATAATAATTTGTTCTAGATAAAAACAACACTATCTTTTGTTTGTTATTTATATCCTTTTCTAATCAATCTATTTCTTGTTCAATTTCCTTATAACTCATTATTTCTATATTATTTTCTTTGGCAAATTTTTCAGCATCTTCAGAAAAAATAGATGTAGTAATTAACAATAACTTATCTTCTCACTTGAGTTTATTAACTATAGCTCAATAAAATGATCTCATTACTTCTACACCAATCATATCTGTATTTTTCTTTTTAATCTGAACATAAATCTTTTTACCATCTTTTACAACGATAAGATCTATTCATCAATCTTTTTTTGCTATTCGTGATGAGAAATATTTCTTCCAAAATGACTTATAAATTATTTTATATCCTCTTAACTCGAATAATAGTTTTATAAAGTCCTCAAAGTCTTTTGGATGCATAGCTTTGAGTTTCTCTATAATTGTCTTAGGATAAAAATCTTTTAATTTAGAATATCAGTATTGTTTGTTAAAAAAAGATTTATCCATTATTGCAAAGAAAAAGAAAACTAGTAACGCATATAATCAAACTATCAATCCAAACAACCAAAATCAGAATAAACCATCACTTAAAAATAACTTAAGTAAGTATAGTAATCCAAACAAAAACAACAGTGAAATTATTTTTCTTATATCTATGTAATCTGAATAGTTCATTACTAAAATAAAAAAATAAATATTTAAAATATAATTTATAAACTTCTTGTACTATCAGCTATATATTTTACTAATTTCGGTTCTATCTTATTCATATATGATATCCAACCCATAATAGAATATTTATCTAATAAAAATCTAGTCTTTCATCTCTTATTTTGTTGTTCAATACCATATTTTTTTATATAGTAAGATTCTAACCTAATATTTTTCTTTATAGATTTTGGTATTCTTGGCGAATCTTTTTCACACACAGACAATCCAGTAACATATTGACTTCAACCTCTTCTTTGTATGAAATATTTTTTCTCATTAATAACAAATTGAAATTTATTTAATATCTGATTTATTTTCATTTTAGACAAAAGATTAACATTATCTGTAGAAAATGTTATATCATCTGCATATCTAGTATATCTATATCATTCAGATTTGGCTAATATCATGAAATCATTATCCATAACTGAGCAATACATGTTAGAAATCACCGGACTTGTTGAAAATCATGCTATCAAATGTCATTTATAACATACAATTCTTGAAAAGATATCAGCTACAAGATTATTTAATCATATTCTAATAAATATCGCCATAACACTTCCTATTGATATTGATTCAAAGAAATTTTTTATATCCAAATTTATTAGAATTGCCTTATTTAAATGATTACTTGCATTAGATACGATAGATTTTCAAGAAACAAAACCATGTACAGCTTGATGTGGAATATAAAATTCATTTAATATATATGTTATTTTTTCTACCACCTTTCTATATTCTTCATCTAATATATTATATACAATTCTATATCAAGATTTTCTCTTAGGAATCCTTATTTTATCTATAAAGTTTAAATCTTCTCTTTTGCTTTCAAAATCATTAAAAAAAGACTTTGAAACGCTAAAAAACTCAGACAATTCATCTAAAGTAGATATTTTAAGTATTTTCTCTTTCATATTTATATATATAAAAATTTAAAGTATAGTCTAATACTAGGATAACAGTAAATTCTATAGAACGAATACGAACTCGTATTCTAAAAAATAGTATTAGACTATACTTTTTCATATTAAGAAATTTCCTTTAATAATCAATCTTATTGCTTTTTCTTAAATATTCACTTAAATTTATCAATAAAAGATTTCCTTATACCTCTTTTAGAAAATTCAAAAAAGATAGTTTTATCTTCAATTATGGCTTTAATGCATCATATTTTATCGATTAAATTAATAAATATTGTATTTCATTGAGAACTTGGATTATCTGGATTTGGATTAAATAGAAAATCAGATAAACATCAGCAAACATAGTCAGGTATAGCTGTAATATGTCACATTTCGTTTTTTTTGATAATATTTATCTCATAATTAAAATTTTGTATACTACTTAATATATTATCAAAATAACCCTTAGTTCATATATTATCAAAAAACAAATGAAATTTTATTTCAGATTTAAATCTATTTTTATATTTTAAAATCAAAGGTTTCAATAAATTAATAAGAAAAACATCATATATTTTTTCAGTACTCTCAGACTCCCTTTCATTATTTGAGAAAACAATATAAGATCTAAATTGTAATTTTCTTATTTCGTCTATAAAAAAACTTCTTAATGTATAAGCATCATATGCATAATGAGGAAAATTTTCTGTTTTATGTCATGGTTTTGCTTTTATTATATTAATTATCTTAAATATAGAAGAGAATAATTCACTATCTTCAAAAACAATACAAGACAAAGAAGTTAAACAAGAGTTTATTGATTCATCAAATACAACATATATATCTTTCATATATATAATTAGTTTATTAAAATAGTTTTTATGAGTCTAATATATAAATACTTAAATTAGAAACAATATCAATTTCCTATATTATCAATCTCCTATATACTGTTCAATCCAAACCGGAATCTATCCTTATTCCAAAACTCCCCTATTTTCCAACATCATCCCAAACTCTCAAAATTTATAAATCTCCTCTAGAATCTCGCTATAATCCAACACTCAGGGTTCAGAACATAATTCAGTGACTCCAATCACTCGCTATAGAGATACAATTTATCATGAGTCCCTATTTTCCTGTCCATGATATTGGACCAAGCGTATTTTTCGTATTCACCGACAAAAAACCCATCAGCACCAAGTTCTTTGTTTTGTGTATCAATATCAGACATAAACTTGTAAATCAACGCTTAGTTTTTATGTGATAAAATAAACTGATATATCTCTGGGAAATTGAAATCGTAGTTGTCTTTGAGGACAGGATTGAGATCAGTCAATACTTGTTGTTCCAAAAGATTATAGACCTTATCTATTGTATATTTAAAATCTACTTCTTCTAGTTTTTTATGCACAAGTTGTTTGAATCCTTTATCTTCAAAATCAAATTCGGTATTGTTTTTGATATATCGTATATCAAAAAAATCTCTAATTGCTGGCTCTTTTCTTGTAAGGCTTGCTCTAGTTTTTTCAGCTACCGATTCTTTTAGATCTATACAGTTTATTGTGTGGTTTTGAAAAATAGTTTCTTCCAACACGCTGTCTTTATATATTGCAATAATAGATTTTTGGATACTTGGAAGCATTAAACTTTTTTTGAGAGAAAGATCTATTTTGATGGTTTGTATAGAATTGTCCAATGTTGATTCATATTCAAAAACAAACATTGCCAGTTTATGTTCATCAAATTTTGTTCTTTCATGTTTGAGTTTTATATCCAATATTTTGAGATTATCAATAAAATTCTTCTCGTATTCTTTCAATAAAGTCTGTCTAGCTGATCTTCCTAGTTCTTTATTGATAACAAAATCCAAATCTTCACTTAACCTAAAATATGGGAAATAGATTTTATTTAGACAAGTTCATCATTTAAATATTAAATCTGGATATTTTTCTCAAAATTTAATCAAAATTAATGTCAGTAAAAAATCTTTTTCTAATTTATACTCATCAAATTTTCATGTGTTTGATTTTTTTAGTATAGATAAAAACTCTTCTTTTGACAGATTTTGATATTTGGGCAAAAAATCGTTTATATAATCTATAAACATAATGCTGATATTTTAGTATATAAATTCTTGCTTACGTATTTTTTGGCTAATGTTTGTAACTGTTTCTTGTTTATTGTTGATGGTAATGTGTCGAATTTTTTATTTTCTTTGATAAATTGTATAAAAACTCTTTCTTTTGACATAACTTTGTATAAGTATTTATCGACTTTTTGCTCTATACCACCATAAAAGAAACTCTCTCTTTGTCTGACAAAAATAAATTTACATGGTCCAATTATTTTCTTTCATGAATATTTGGTGTTGTATATGGTATACCGTTCTGCTACCTGCTCTGAAAACCCATATCTATTATAAATACTAAGTCATCCAAACATATATGTATCATCTCACATATAAAGAGCACCAACCACAAAAGGATTTACAAAACTTCTTGATTTGTTGTTTATATATCGTTTATCTCTTTTGATTGGAGTAAGAAGTCATTTGGTACACAAATCTTCTATACTATAGTTGGGGGCAAATTTATCCAAAATTTTTGTCAAAAAATCCTTTTGTACAAAGGTTTGTCCGCAAATTGTTAGTTTTTCCCTAATAATAGCTATTTTGTTTTCCATTTAATTTGTAGTAGTAAAACCTACAATATTGTAGGGTATTGTACTACGAAATCAAGACAATTTTTAATATCCTACATACTGTCCAAACACAATCAGATTCTAATTTCTTTTCATAACTACTCTAAAGTTTATCAAGAAATATTTTGTAGAAGGGCAAAAAGTTTGGTGTTGATATAATAATTATCTCTCCCAGATTTTATTTTTTTTAATATTCAGATTTTTACTAATTCTTCCAAATATTTAACTGCTGTGATGCGAGTACATCACAAATCTTTTCTTAAAAATTCTACTTTGGTATAGGGATGTTTGAAAATATTATTTAGCAATTCTTGACTATATATTTTGGGCAATCTTGATCTAATAGTATGTTTATATTCCATCATCAGATTTTTTATGTTTTTGATAAATATTATTGTATGTTTAGCTGTTTGTTCTATCATTTCCAACATCCAAATAACCCAAGTTTCCCAAGTTCACTGATCACGAACTATTTGTAAATAATTATAATAATCGTTTTTGTGTTTATTTATACTTCTACTAAGATACAAAATAGGGCTATCCAATAATCATTCTTTAACTAAATACAAAACATTTATAACACGACCCACTCTACCATTTGCATCATAAAATGGATGAATACTTTCGAACTGATGATGAATTATCGCCATTTTAATCAAAGGATCTAATTGACTTGAGGTATTAATAAACCACTCTAAATCTGACATTAAATCAATAATTTCTTTGTGCGATTGTGGTGGAGTATATATTATTTCGCCTGTTTTGTCATTTTTTAGTTCTGTTCATGGCAATTTTCTGATTCATGCATTATTTTCTTCGATCATTTGCTGTAAGTGTATTATATCTTTGGTCGTAATTAGATTGTTTGTGGAAACAATTTGATATCAATAAAACAAAGCATCTGCATAATTATATACTTCTTTTGCAGGAATACTTGTAAAATATTTTTTTTTGGTATTGCTTTGATATAACTCATCATTGGTAGTTATAATATTTTCTATTTCAGAACTTTCTTTGGCTTCTTGTAAACTCAATGTAGTAATCAAAATAAACATGTTGGGTATTGTTTCAGCAAGACCTTTTAACTCTCACAAAGATTTGTGAGTTTGAGAAAGTTGTTTTAAAACTCAAATAGTTTCAAAATCGTATGTGTTTAATAATTGCGTAATTTTTTGCATATTTACAAGATATGTATAAAAAAACCTATTTTGTATATATATTATATAGATGTGTATATATTTTGCAAGTTTTTTTATATGTTTTTTTCATTCAGCAAAAACCTCAAACGATTAAACAGATTAATCATAGTTTCAAATCCCTGAGATTTTTTTATTTATTTTTAAAAAAACTCAAATCATTTTTGATTTGAGTCATAATTTTAATCATACAAACTAAAATTCACATTCTTTTGGCGCTCTAGGGAAAGGAATTACATCTCTAATATTTTCCATACCAGTCACATACATAATCAACCTTTCAAATCCCATACCAAATCATGAATGAGGAACAGTACCATATTTACGTAAATCCAAATATCGAGAATAATCAGCTACATCAAATCACATATCTTTTATTTTTTGTTCTAATATATCATATCTCTCTTCTCTCTGTGAGCCACCAAGAAGCTCTCATACTCATGGAACCAATAAATCTGTAGCAGCGACTGTTTTACCGTCTTCATTGAGTCTCATATAAAAAGCTTTTATATCTTTTGGATAATCTGTCACAAAAGTTGGTCCTTTAAATAATTTTTCACAGATATATCTTTCATGTTCTGTTTGTAAATCCATACCTCGTTCTACTGGATAAACAAATTTTTCGCTAGATTTTTTGAGTAATTCAATTGCTTCTGTATATGTTATTCTTTTAAAATCTGAAGATACCAAACTCTCAAGTCTTTTTTTAACATCAGGATTAATAAACCTTTCAAAAAAATCCATCTCAGCTGGAGCATGATCCAAAACATATTTGAAGATATATTTTGTAAGTCATTCTGCAAGATTCATGTCATCATTAAGATCTGCAAATGCTATTTCTGGTTCTATCATCCAAAATTCTGAGAGATGCTTTGTTGTGTTTGAATTCTCAGCTCTAAATGTTGGTCCAAATGTATATACTTTATTGAATGCTGTAGCAAAAGTTTCTGCTTCCAATTGTCAGCTTACAGTTAGAGAAGCTTGTTTTCCAAAAAAATCCTTGGAGAAATCTACTTTTCACTCCTGATCTTTTGGTATATTCAAAGAATCTAATGTTGATACTTGAAACATTTGTCCAGCCCCTTCACAATCGCTTGCTGTTATAATTGGTGTATGTACATAAACAAAACCATTTTCGTTGAAGTACTGATGAATAGCAAAAGATAATAAACTTCTAACTCTAAACACTGCTGAAAAAGTATTTGATCTAGTTCTAAGATGTGCAATTTCACGAAGATATTCGAAGCTATGTCATTTTTTTTGTAATGGATAATCAGTTGGACAATCACCAACAAGAGTTATCTTTTTCGCTTTAATTTCAAACGCTTGTTTTGTTCATTGAGAAGCAACTAATACTCATTCAACATTTATAGCTGAACCAGTTGTAAATTTACAAATATCATCAAAATTTGATAAATCGTTTTCAAATACTACTTGAATATTTTTTAGATAGGATCAATCATTAAGTTCTATAAATCCAAAACTTTTGGAATCTCTTACACTCCTTATCCATCAATTAACAACGACATTTTGATTAAGGAATGATTTATAGTCGCTAAAAATACTCATAATAGCAGTTGTCTTCATATATCTAAGAGAAAAAAATAAATTACTATTATCTTATAACGTTTTACTTTTTGAATGCAATATTTTAAAAGATTTTTTGTTTACAATACAAAAAAACCTTAGAAAAAATCTAAGGTTTTAATAAATCTTATCAAAAGAACAAGGACTTATGAAGATAAACAATGAAATATTACAAATTAATAAAAATATAATAAAACAAAGAAAGGTTTCAAAAGTCCAATATTGAAATAACACTATCTTTACTATAATATGAAGATGGATAAACAAACAACATATTTTGCAAAGCAGACCTTTTTATCTTTAATCTTTTGTCTGATATTTCTTTTTTGAGAAATATAATATTTGCAATAAAGAATAAATCTTTAAATAGTCTGAATAAACAGAAATATCAAAATATAATATACCAAACAATAAATAAAACATAAATCAATCCTAATGTAAGAAAATCCAATAAAGAATAAAACAAACATAAAGAATAAATTCAGAATTTAATTATTTGCATGATATAATGGTATAAATTAAATCTAGATAATAATCAATTTAACTAAACCCAAAGAGAATAATTAATTTGAAATACCGATAGAAATAATAAACACCAAATTATAAACTAAATTTTAATAATAAAATCAGAATATAAATTACATAAGATACAAAAATAGTTTAATCAATTTGTTCTATGATAAAGATCCAACATCATACAGATATCAATTTTTTACAATCAACATCTTTTGATGACAGTATAAGTATAATCGATTTTTTTTATTTGTCAAATTTTTAGTGACTTTTTTTGGGGGTTGTATAAACAAGTTTAGAACTTAGCTTACTCTGTTTTATAATTTTATTATTACAAAATCACAAATAAAATTTTATTTGTTTTACATAAAAAAAATTTTATATTCTTTTAAAAATAAAATCTACAATAAATCCTTGTACAAAAGCAAAGAAAAATAAAACCACTATGAAAAGAAGAGAAAATTTTATGCCAAAATAAAGAATCATTATCGGAAGCATTGGTATTTTTATGGCTCTAGCATAACTAAATGCTGCTATATGTCACAAAGTTAGTCCGATTTTGTGCAAATCTCTCAATAATCAATACCATAAATATATAGGCCCTGAAGATGCTATACCAAATACAACAGAGAAAATTATTTTTTTGAAATATCACCCTTTTTTGAGGTATGAAGTTACTTTTTTGCTTGAAACAAGAATATTAAACAAAAAAATAAACAAAGAAATCAACAATAATGTAGGTAAAATTTCAACAAACATCTTTCAAAAAGTTTTTAGTATTATTATAGAACTAGAAAAATCAAAAACTATTGTCAGTATATACAAAAAAGCAACCATCAATAAAAATAGCCAATTTCATCAGATTTTATCTTTTGCAATAATATATCGTTTCCACATTAAAAAATTGTATATAATAAAGCTATTGTATAAGCTCAAATCAAACTAAAAATAAAAGCCAGTACAACAAAAAACAATAGTATATATCAATACACTTATCCTGATACATGCTTTGTTTATCTTTTGCCAAACATTTATAATTTACAACACTCTGACAGTGTTTTCTGTTTTTATAATGATGGAGTTTCTTTATTTTTGGAAAATTCTGAAATAGAAAATACTTATCAACTAAAAAGCAATAAACAAAATATTGAATCAGAATTAAATGGAACTGGAGATACTATATGGTGGCACAATATAAATGCTGGTTGGTATCATGTAGTCATTAGCAATAATCATGCTAGTGCTGAAACAGATTCTATTTTAATAGAAGAAATTTTGGAACCTACAATCAACCTTTCAAGTGATACTAGTATTTGTCAGGGTGAAAGTATAAAATTATCTGCATATTATTCCAATGGTACAATATATTGGGACAACAATGTAGAAAATGGAATTTACTTTGTTCCAGATACAACAAAAACATACGTGGCAACAGTAGAAAATCAATGCGTTGCAAAAAAAGACAGCATAAAAGTAACTGTATTTCCACAAGCTGTTTTGGAAATATGCAATGACACTACTGTTTGTATGGGGCAAGAAGCAAAAGTATATATAATTGATACTAGTTATGTATCAAATGTATACTGGGATAACGGTATTGAAAATAATATCCTATTTACCCCAACCGAAACTATGATTTGTACAGCTACTGCTATTTCAAAATTTGGTTGTGACAATGTTACAAAAAGTATTGAGGTAACAGTAGAAAATCACCAAACAAGTTCGTTTGTTGATATATGTGATTACGGCAATGGATATGAATGGAATGGGAAAATTTACTATGAGTCTGGAATTTATCCAGACACGTTGCAATCTCAATTTGGTTGTGATAGTGTAAATACATTGGTTTTAAATATTATGCCAACATATGATACAATATTTTTTGACACAATTTGTGAAGGTGATTTTGTGTTTTGGCAAGGAGAAGTATATGACGCCAATGGTACTTATAAAAATTTTTTAAACAACCAATGGGGGTGCGATAGTACTTTAACACTGGAACTAACTGTCTTTAGGAAATATGAGACAGTTTTTGAATCAAGTATTTGCGAAGGTGATACAATCATCTGGCATGGAGAACAATATTTTGAATCTGGTTCTTATCTAGATACTCTACAATCTCAATGGGGGTGCGATAGTATCTTGATATTTGATTTGATTGTAAACAACGAATATGAAACCACAATTGAATCAAATATTTGCGAAGGTGACACAATCATCTGGCAGGGAGAACAATATTTTGAATCTGGCTCTTACCTAGACACTCTACAATCTCAATGGGGGTGTGATAGTATATTGATATTTGATTTGATTGTAAATGAATTACCAGAAATTCATATAACAGAAACAAATCTAAATGATTCTGTTATTCTTGACGCTGGCAGTGGTTTTAACCAATATTTATGGTCACCAACTGGAGATACAACACAAACAATTGTTGTATTGCAAAATGATGCCTATACAGTATTGGTTGAAAATATTTATGGTTGTCAAAACTCTGAAACTATTGACGTATCGACAATAGAGATACAAAAAGTTTCAAAGTCAGAATTTAAAATATATCCTAATCCTGCAAAAAAAAGTATAACTATTGAAGGATTTGGAAATATAAAAATTATTGATTTGTTTGGAAAAATCATTATAAGCGATTTTCAAAACAAAAAAAATAAAGTTATAGATATCTCCTTTTTAGAAAAAGGAGTATATCTAATAACAAACGAAACCCTTTCACAAACCAAATTGTTTGTGAAAGAATAAACCAACTTCCAAAAGCCAAAAAAGCTCACAGTTTTTCTGTGAGCTTTTTATTTAATTATTTTTTTGCTTTTACTTTATTTCTATCAGCTAAACTAAGAAGATAGATAAATCCACCAAGACAGAGTAAGAAAAACCCAACTCCCCCTGGAGATCACCAAGCAAGTGGATGGAAAAAAGGATCTAAGAACATGTGTAAATATAAATAATTAAAGATTATTCTTTTTTAATAACTGATAATCATAATTCGCTCAATAGATTTTCATCAATTTCTCCTGGAGCATCAATCATAAGATCGCGATATTTTTGATTTTTGGGGAAAGCGATTACTTCACGAATATTTTCCATATTTTGATATAACATAACTGTTCTATCCAATCCAAACGCACATCAACCATGTGGCGGTACTCCATATTCAAATGACTTGAGCATATGTCAGAATCTTTCTTGTATTTGTTTTTCTGAAAGTCATAAAATTGCAAATATTGCATGTTGCAGCTCTCTATCATGAATTCTAATACTTCCTCATCAAGCCTCACTACCATTGAAAATAATATCAAAACAGTCGGCTTTGATAGATAAAAGTTTTTGTTTATCTTCTTCTGTCATTACTCAACCCTCACTCATCTTTTTCCCTAATGCTTTTACAAATGGAATATCTTCATCTTTTGGTTTTGTAAATGGATGATGAACAGCACCAAGCGATCAATCACTTCCTGTCTCAAACAACGGAAAATCTACTATATGAGCAAAACTTACTTCATTTTCTTTATCTTTTAGAGATTCAAGGTCTTGTATCAGTTTTGTTCTAAGCATTCCAAGATATTTTGTAACATCTTCCCATTCCCCTACTTGAAACAATAAAGTCCAATCTCCTTGGAGTTTATTTGGTAATTTTTCCAAAGCTTCTGGAGTAATAAATTTGGATATAGATCCTTTGAGTCACTCAGAAGTCATTGACAACCAAGCCAATCCTTTGGATCAGTATTGTTTGAGAAATCATTCGTATTTATCTGCTTCTGATCTACTAAGAGATTTTGGTAATAAAATTGCTTTGATAGAAGATGATTGTTGGAACAATCCAAAATCCAAAGTCTTTCCTCGATCACTAAGTTCTTGAAATCCAAATTCTGCAGTTCTAAGTTCTGGTTTATCTGATCAATATTTATCCATCATTTCATACCAAGTATATATAGGAAATGGTTCTTGTGTGATTTTCTTTTGAGGGAAAATTGTCTTGGTAATATATAAATAATATCTCTCAATAATATCCAAAACATCTTGTTGCTCTACAAAAGACATTTCAAAATCAACTTGCGTAAATTCTGGTTGACGATCTCCCCTAGGATCTTCATCACGAAAGCATCTTGCTATCTGTACATATTTATCCATTCCTGCCACCATCAACATTTGTTTTTGTTGTTGGGGAGATTGAGGAAGTACAAAAAATTTACCTGGTTCAAATCTTGCAGGAACTATAAACTCTCTAGATCATTCTGGCGTGTTTTTTACAAATGCTGGTGTTTCTATATGAAGGAAATTTTCTTGATCAAAAAATTTGATAGTTTCTGTGTAAATTTTGTGCCTAACAATCATGTTTTGTTTCATAGTTTCTCTCCTCAGATCAAGATAACGATATTCTAGTCTTATATCTTCTCCTACAGGAGCTTCATGATCAATAGGAAATGGCAATTCTTTGCATGTAGAAAGAACTTTTATTTCTGTTGGCGAAATTTCAATTTCGCCAGTAGTCATATCTTTGTTTATCATAGAATCTGGCCTAGAAACAACTGTTCCTGAAATTTGCACTACATATTCTGATTTTATTTCTGGTAATGGAAAATTATGTCTGCTTGGATCATATGTTACCTGAGTAATCCCATATCTATCACGAAGATCTATAAATGTCATTCCTCCTAAATTTCTCACTTTATTTATCCATCATGAAAGAATCACATTTTCATCTATATTCTTTCAAGTCAATTGTCAACAGGTATGCGTACGATACATCCAATATAATAAAAAATAAAATATCAACATAATTCTTTAATTAATTCTGACTTTTTATCAAGGAAATATATAAGATTTTTGAAATAGTAAACACTATTGCTTTTCATTAGAAATTTCTTATAATATATTCCAATATCGTATCAAAACAACGCTGATTATTTATATAGGTCCGCATTTGTGCGGTTTTTTTTATTCATTAGAGTGAAATTATGGCTATCAGAAATATAGCAATTATTGCCCATGTAGATCATGGAAAAACAACCTTAGTTGATGCATTCCTTACCCAATCAGGAACTATGAAACAGATGGAAGATCAGACTTTGATTATGGATAGTAATGACCAAGAAAAAGAAAGAGGTATTACTATTTATTCCAAAAATACTTCGGTACATTACAATGGAAATACAATTAATATTATCGACACCCCAGGTCATGCTGATTTTGGTAGTGAAGTAGAAAGAGCGCTCAAAATGGTTGATAGCGTACTTTTGGTTGTTGATGCTTATGAATGACCCATGCCACAAACCAAATTTGTACTCAAAAAGTCGTTGGAACTTGGTATTAATCCAATCGTTGTAATCAATAAAATAGATAAAGATACTGCTAGACCACATTGGGTAGTTGATCAGCTTTTTGATTTATTTTTTACGCTTTGAGCTACAGATGAACAAATGGATTTTCCAGTTATTTACTGTAGTGCCAAAGGTGGTTACGCATTTAATGATCTCAAGGATCTTGAAGAAGCAAAAAAAACAGGAAATATTATTCCCTTGTTTGAATTGATAGAAAAAACAGTTCCTGAAGCACCAGATTATTCTGATAAACCATTTCGTATGCAAGTTGCTAATCTTGGTTATGATGATTTTGTAGGTAGGCTTTGAATTGGAAGAATTTATGAAGGAACTGTACGTACATGACAGGATGTTGTCGTATATGATAACAATGGAAACAAAAGAAAAGGTAGAATTTCAAAACTATATACAACACTTGGTCTTTCAAGAGTAGAAACAAAAATTGCTCAATGTGGAGATATCGCAACTATAGCATGATTACCAAATATATATGTATGAGAAACTATTGGTGTTGAATGATGCGAACCATTTCCTCATATAAAAGTAGATGCACCAACATTAAAAATGGATTTTCTAGTAAATGATTCACCTTTTGCATGACGTGAAGGAAAATTGGTAACCTCTAGAAATATTATGGAAAGATTAGAAAAAGAATTGCAAACCAATGTGTGATTGGAAATAGATTTTGATAAATGAGGAAATAGATTTACTGTTTCAGGAAGAGGTGAACTTCATCTTTCTGTTTTGATTGAAACTATGAGAAGAGAAGGTTTTGAACTTCAAGTTTCTGCTCCACAAGTAATTTTCAAAATGGAAGATGGTAAAAAAATGGAACCAATTGAGCATGTGGTTATCAATGTTAATGAATCAATGTCTTGAACTATTATAGATATACTTGCCAAAAGAAAATGACAAATGACAGACATGATGACTCATCATGGATTAACAACATTACAATTTGATGTACCAACAAGATGATTACTTGGATTTAGGTCAAAATTTGTATTACTTACCAAATGAGAATGAATTATGTATAGTTCTTTTTCTCATTATACAGAGCACAAATGAGATCTTCCAACAAGAACAACTTGATCTATGATTAGTTTGGAAAATGGGAAAGCTATGAAATATAGTATTTGGAAGTTACAAGAAAGAGGTGTGATATTTATACAACCAGCTTCTGAAATGTATATTGGAATGATCGTTGGTGAAAGTGCAAAGCCATGAGATATGAATGTAAACCTTACAAAAAATAAACAACAAACAAACGTAAGAGAAAGTGGAAATGATGAAGCAATGAGATTAGAACCAATTGTTCCTATGACATTGGAAGACTGTCTTGCATATATTGGACAAGATGAATATGTAGAAATAACCCCAAAAAATATCAGAATTAGAAAAATTTATCTTACAGAAAACGCTAGAAAAATAGCACAAAAAGAAGGAAAATTAGAATAGAATTTACATTTTAAAATAAACATTATGTCAAATAATCAAAACCCTGTTATTCTTCGTTTTGATGATGTATCTTTTGCCTATAATGATGGGAAACATCCTATTTTGATAGAAAGTAGCTTTTCTCTTCGTCAAAACACCAAAATAACTATTATGGGACAAAACTGAGCTGGAAAATCAACAATTTTTAAGATGATTACTTGAGAACTTACACCTCAATCTGGTAAAATTAATATCGTAAATGGTAATACTATTGCTATCGCAAGACAAGTAATTCCTAGAGAACAATTAGATCTTACAATTAAAGAGTTTTTTGAAACCGCGTTTGAAGAAAAAGATTATCAAATAGATAGAAAGATTACTGAAGTTTTGAAGGCAGTAAATTTCAATGCCCCAACAAATAAACCGATCAAAGAGTTTTCTGGATGACAACAAGCTAGATTATTGTTGGCATATGCGATGATTCAACATCCTGATATTCTTTTACTTGATGAGCCAACTAATAATCTAGATAAAACAGGTATTGGTGATTTAATTAGTTTTTTGATGGCATATGACAAAACCGTTGTGGTAATTAGCCATGATGCTGATTTTCTTAATCTTTTTACTGATGGGGTTTTATATCTCAATAAAATGCGTTGCCAAGTCGAACAATATTGGGGAGATTATTATGATGTTGTAGAACAAATAGCTGCTCAAATAGAAAAAGAACAAATGCAAAATGCTAGAGCTGAAAAGAAAATTGCTGATGCCAAAGAAAAAATCAATTTCTTCTCAAATAAATGAGGTAAAATGCGCAAACTAGCTAGCAAAATGAGAGATGAAGTAGAAGAAGCTGAAGATAATATTGTAGAAGTAAGAAAAGATGATAAAACTATCAAAGAATTTATTATTCCATTTGATAATTATGTAGGACCTATTGTATCAATACATAAAATCTGATTAATGAATTCCGCTCATGAAGTAGTAACACATAAATTACCTCTTGTGATTAAAAAATGACAAAGATATATTTTATCTGGACCCAATGGTATTGGAAAATCTACGCTTCTTAAAAAATTGGTAAATGCTCATGACAATGATGCTATGATTCATGAAGATGTAAGAGTTGGTTATTATAGTCAAGATTTCAACGCTTTGGATATGGAAAAAGTTGTATGGGAAGATCTTCGTGAAGTTGCTGGGGATATGACAGATCAAGATATTTATCGTGTTGCTGCACAATTTTTACTTACAGGTGGTTTACTCAAAAATACTATTGGTTCTCTTTCTGAAGGACAGAAATGACTCCTCTGTTATGCAAGATTTGTCCTCCAAAAACCGCATCTTCTCATCCTCGATGAACCAACAAACCATATAAATTTTCGTCACCTTCCTGTGATCGCTCAGTCTTTAAATAAATATCAAGGTGCTATGATTATGGTCAGTCATGATGAAGTATTTGTCAATCAATTAGATTATATAGAAAAAGTTGATCTAGGTAAATTAGTCAAATAAAAAAGCGGATTTCTCCGCTTTTTTATTTATGCTTTGGTTTTCACATTCATCTAAATTTTCAACCTTGTTGTTTAGCTGGCTTTGTATATCTATCAATATTTCTGTTCTCCGCTCATAAACCACTCTTGTGTTTTTTGTGTTTGGGATTACTACGAAAATTATTTTCTGTTTTGATGGGTTTTTGGTCATCAAATAAGGGAAGCTTTCCATATTTTTGGGTGGGACTTAGGCGTTTTCTTTGCATCGGTCTCTTCCCGCCTTTTTTGTCTGTTGATCTATCAAGACGAAGATTTCAATAAGCTCATTGTCTATCATTTTGTGCAATATGTTCGGATGGTTGGATTCTGATTCTGTGAATTTTTTCTATTTCTTGAACTAAAGGTCTTTCAAGTGGAGAAACTAGCATAATAGCTTTTCATTCTGCTCCAGCTCTTCCTGTTCTTCCAATTCTATGTATATAACTTTTGGCATCAGCAGGAACATCAAAATTGATAACCAGACCTACATTTTCCATATTTAATCATCTAGCAGCAACATCTGTAGTTACAAGAATTTGTGTTTTATTTGCTTTAAAATCGTTGAGTGTAGATTGTCTTTTTCATTGAGCCATATCTCAATTTAACAATCATGCATTGAATCCATCTCAGATTAAAATTTGATGTATTGTTTTTGTATTTCTTTTGGTATGCGTAAAAATAATCACTCTATCTTTTGGATTTGACTGAATAAGTTTGATAACATTGAATAATTTTTGTTCATGTTCAATAGGAATATATCTATGATGTATTTTATCAACAGTCACCTCCTCTCCTATTTTGATAAATTCATAATTAGAAATATGTTCTTTGATAATAGTTTTCATATCATTGTTCATTGTCGCAGAAAATGTATATGTTTGTTTTACCATTTTGAGTTGTGCTCGAATTTTTTTGATATCACGTACAAATCCCATATCCAACATTCTATCTACTTCATCTAGTATAAAGTAATCAACTGTTCTGATATCTATTACTTTTTGATTCATAAAATCCATCAATCTTCCTGGTGTAGCAACGACAATTGCAGGACTTCTTCTAAGATTGGCTTTTTGTACATTGGGACTTGCTCCTCCATATAAACAAGCAAAACTAACCCCATAAAATTTAGTTAAATTTCTGATTTCTTCTCATATTTGAACTACCAATTCTCTAGTTGGAGCAAGAATCAAAACTTGTACAGATTTTCTATTTGTATCAATTTTATTGAGAACTGGAAGCAAAAAAGCTGCTGTTTTTCCTGTTCACGTCTGTGATTGTCAAACAATATTTGCACCAGTAAGTGCTATTTTTAGTACTTTTTCTTGTATTGATGTAGCCTCAGTATATCACATGGCTGTTAAAGATCTCAATAATCATGGTTTTAATCAACATTCACTAAATAACATTTATTTTTTTATAAATAAAATAATACGCAATAATTGCGTTTGTCTATGCTACGATTTCCAAGTAAAATAGCAAGTAAGAGTTTACTTATTTAAACAATTCATACAATTTTCTAACAATTTTTTTGCGTATAGAATCTTGAAAATGATGATTTTGATAATTATTTTGTTCTATATTTATTTCTTGATCAGAACATTTATACATATCAAATAAATCTGAATCTATAGTCTGTCCTATACTATTTCATTGATTATCTCTTACTAATGATGCAATAGTCTCCATTAATTTTTTTTCTTCTATCAAAGATATACATTCTTTTGAAGTCAATTCTTTTGAATCAATATAAACATCAGCCGTAGTTCGATTATTATCTCTTTCTTTTACTCTTTTTACTCCTGGTCTTTTAAGTCATGCCCCATTTGTTCATACCAAAACAATTTTATTTCATTTTTCTGCAAATAATTTGATTATTTTTGTTGTTTGAGGAATAGATTCATCATCTTGAAACATAATTGATTTCAATGTTCAATCATTGTTTCGATTGATAATATCTCTTGTTCCTGTTGGTGCCATCAAAAAAATCTGTCATCAAACATTTGATAGTTCAAGAAAATGTTTAATAAACTTCAATCTTATACCATCTAATTTTGGATTTATTTCTGGAATATTATCTCTTGCTGGTACGGTTTTTAAAACATTTGATATCCCATTAATAGAACGTATTTGTTTTTGAGTTGTAATAGCAGGACCTACGATAGTATGGACAATTTTTTTTAAATCAATGTCTCGTTCTGGATTATTTTGTTTCAACCTTTTGGCAGATTGATACATTTCTCTAATAAAAGCTGTCATTGTAGCAAAATTATCATGATTAAACAAAATTAAACATGATTTATCTTCTGGAACTGTTAAAATAGAAGCCATTACAGACTCATATTTTTCTCTATCGAATGGTACAATATGTGTATAAGAATTTAATACTTCAAATATTGATTTTTGAGCTATATCATACTTCCCTGATTTTATTGGATAATATGTTTTATTAAGACAATCTTTCATCAACTTAGAAAAAGGAACTCAATTTTTCACACTTCTCTCTCGATAATATTTATGATAGGCATGCTCAGTGTTTTTATCCTGTTTAAGGTTAACCATTTTTTAAAAAATTTACAAAAAAATAAACAAACGACTAATTTTATATATTTAATATATTATGTCAACAGAAGCTTTTTATTTTAAAATAATAAAATATTATCCACCAAAAATTTTAACAAAGAAATTTGGATTTATTTCAAAAACCATTCTCAATAAAGCAAAAGAAAACAAAGCGATTCATTCTCGCTTTGAAAGCCTTCGCCCTGTTCTCATAAAAAGGAAAGTAACTCCTAAAGTAAGAAACAAAATAAGTACAGAAAAAATATTATCTCTAAACAACATTTGCCAAAATCATGTATCACAACTAGTCAAAATAATACATTTTGAAGTAAGATTTAATGGTGCTATTACTGAGCTTATTCCTATAATTCCCAAAATATTAAATATATCTGAACCTATCACATTTCCAACTCACATATCATAATTTTTTTTGATAATAGCTGCTACTGTTGCCGCCATTTCAGGTAAACTTGTACCTGCCGCAACAATTGTTGCTCATATTGCTCGCTCTGAAAGACCAAACACCTGTGCAATATAAACAGCAGAATTTACTACATGTTCTGAAGCCATTACCAACAAACCAAGACTTGCTACCAATTTTATGATATTTAATAGATTTCAATTACCTATATCATGAAATTCTGGAATATCTTTTTTAAACACTGCTATAAAAAATAGAAACGCCAATATTCACAGAAAAATAGTAGAATATAAAGAATAACCAATAGATATTATAAATTGACCATCTATTGTTGTTGTATGAATAAAAGCCAATGCTATTAATCAGAAAAACAAATATAACAAATTCTTTAATTTTGGTTTTGGTGAATCAACTTCTTCTTCCATTAGAGGATCTTTTTTGATCCGTAGGTAACTATTGTATCAAACCAAAGAAAGAAGTAAAATTACTCATTCTCGCCAAGCTACATGTTGATCCCAAAGCATAGCAAAAATAAGACCAGTAATTATCAATAAAAATATACCATCTCTATAAACAATTTTTTTTTGAATTATAATTGGTGCAACTATAGCACTAAGACCAAGAATAAAACCCAGATTAAATATATTTGATCCTATAACATTTCATACAGAAAGTGCTCAACTTCAATTGAGCGCAGCCATGGCAGACAAGAATAATTCTGGTGCAGATGTACCAAAAGCAATTACTGTAAGTCCTATAAGCAATGGAGATATTTTGAAATAATTAGCAATTCTTACGCTAGCAATAATAAGATAATTTGCTGCAAAACCCAAAAGAAACAATCCAAGAATAAGTATTAGTATAGCAAATATCATAGACCTAATTTAATTAATAAAGTTAGGGATTTGATAAGTATTTGGATAAACAATTCAAGCTTATTAGAAAATTTAAGCCCTAAGTTCTAAGTTCCCAGAAATATCTCGCAATAAAAGACAATAAAATTCATTTCTCATTAAGGCAGTATTATTGTCTAGAATTAAAGTCTAGTTAAAATTGTATCGCTGCTTTTTGGCTACAAATAATATTGATTTAGTGATAATTATTTCCCTTTGTTTATTCTTTTTATTACTCGATTCTAATTACCTAAGCTCTAAGTTCTAAGTTCTAAGCCCTAAGTTCTAATTAAGCATTTGTTCAATAATCTTCAAATGAATTTTTATTGATATATTTTGCAATATCTACTACCACAATTATTGACAATGACATCAAAGCTGTAACCAACCATGTATACCAAGGCAGTCCTGTTGTTTCAAAAATCTTTTGCAAAAATGGAATATACATAATAGCTAATGTTGCCAATATTGAAACAGCTCCTGCATAGATCAAAAGTGTGTTTCTAAATAAATTTGTTTTGAAAAATCAAGTATAAAGAGATCTAAAATTGAAAGCATTACTAACCTCAAACATAATTAATGTAAGCAATGTTGCTGTATGTGCAGCTACCAGAGACCAGTTCAAAACATTTAAAGTAATATAATATACAACCAATGCTCATGCGGCCATAAACAATCAGACACCAACCATTAATATCTTTTTCTTGGTATTGAGAATTTCAGAATTTCTTCTTGCTTTGAGTTTCATAATATATCAAGAACCTGCTGTAAATCAAAGAGTAAGTGCTGGCATATTATCTGTTACCAAATTCATAAATAAGATTTGAATTGCTACTAAAGGAACTGGCAATCACATCAAAACAGCAAAAAATATTGTTGCTAATTCTGCAATATTACAAGATATTTGATATACCACAAATTTTTGAATATTTTTGAATATTGTTCTTCACTCCTCTATTGCTGTCACGATTGTTACGAAGTTATCATCTTCCAAAATAAGATCTGCTGCTTCACGAGAAACATCTGTTCCATTGATTCACATAGCCACTCAGATATGGGCTTCTTTGAGGGCTGGTGCGTCATTTACGCCGTCACCTGTCATTGTTACAATCTCACCCAGCCCTTTGAGGGCTTTTACGATTCTGAGCTTGTGCTCAGGTTTCACTCTGGCAAATATCATAATATTATTTATTCTTTCGATAAGTTCTTCGTCGGTCATTTTATCTAGTTCATCACCTGTTACTGCTTCTCCGATAATTCCAACATCTCTTGCGATAGCAACTGCAGTGTCTTTGTTATCTCAGGTAATCATTTTTACCTTTATTCAGGCATCATAACATTTTTCAATAGCTTCTTTTACTCAATCTCTTGGGCTATCTTGCAATCAAACTGCCCCCAAGAATATAATATTTTCTTCCAACATTCACGTCTGATTTTTTTCTATATATTTGTATCACAAACATAATACTCTATATTTTTTATCGGTAAGTGATGTTATTTTTTGTCGTATATGATGTTCTTCTTTTACATCCAGAGGAACTATTTGATTTCCTATTTGTACATGGGTACAATGTTTCATAAAAAACTCTGGTGCTCATTTGCTGTACAATATTTTTTTTCAATTTTTTTCTACAACCACGCTCATCATTTTTCTCTCTGAATTGAATGGTACTTCTTCAAGTCTTTCGAAATGTACAATATCTTCTACAGCATTTGCTTTGTGTCCCAAAACCATCAATGCTATTTCTGTTGGTGTTCACTTAAATTTTCTTCCTTCTTTGTGATTGATAATATGTGCATTGTTGCATAAAACAGCTGATTCTATTACCTGATAAATTTCTTTGTCTTGGATAGGATCAATTGATTTTTTATCTTCTAAAAACTTTCCTTGCATATCATATCAAATTCACTCTATTTCTACATCACGATCATAGGTAATCAATTCTTTTGCCGTCATCTCACCTTTGGTGATTGTTCAGGTTTTATCACTACAAATTACTGTTGTTTCACCAAGCGTTTCTATGATAGACATTCTATTTACAATAGCTTTTTTCTTTGCCATTTTGTATGCTCATCATGCCAATGTGGAGATCATTACTACTGGAAGTCATTCTGGGAAAGCAGAAATCATAAGAGCAATACCGATCAAAATAATTTCTATAATATGCTGAGCAGTCCATGATTCTAAATTATAAAACATTATCGACATAGAAGCTATTGATACTACAATTGCAATTGCTGCCATAAACTTTACCAATTTATTTATCTTATGTTTGAGTGGTAATTCTTTTTCTGCTGCGGAAATCATACCTGCAATTTTACCAAATTCTGTATGCATTCATGTTTTCAAAACTTCAACAACAGCGCGTCAATTTACAATATATGTTCACATAAAAACAAGATTTTCTGATTGATGAGATGCTTTTTTATCTTTTATAGCTGTTTTGGAAACTTCTTTTGATTCTCAGGTAAGGATAGATTCGTTTACCATCAAATCTTTTGATTCTACAATAACACAATCAGCAGGAATTTTTTCACCTGTTTCCAATAATATAATATCTCATGGAACCAATTCTTTTGAATTTACTTGAACTTCTTTGCCATCTCTGATAACTGTAGAAAATGATTCTAGCATATTTTTGAGTGCATCAACAGCTTTTTCTGCTTTATATTCTTGAAAAAATCATACAATTACGATAACCAAAATTACGCCAAGTATTGAATATCCCGTTGTTCATTTTCCTACTGCAAAAGAAAGCAATGCTGCTCCAGCCATAAAATATGCCATAAAATTTCATTTTACTTGATCTCGTAAAATTGATCGCAAACTTCTTTTCTTTTGCTCTTTGATCACATTGTAACCATAAGTTTCCAAAAGTTTTTTTACTTCGTGATTGGTAAGTCATACGTACTTCATAGATTAATATAATTAGCAATTAAAACATTATAAGTATAATCAGAATTTTTTGTTTTCAAAATATATCCAACAAAATCAGTACGATTTCCCCATATTTTGACGAAAAATATATGTAGTTAGTGATTTTTAAAAAAAGTTTTTACCTATAATAAGAATTGTAGCTATTCCTATAGTATGTAATATATAAGTAATTACCATAAACAATTTCATAGACACATTTTTTCTGGTTGCTAGTATAGTTATTCCAATTTCTGTTGGTAAAGGACTCATGATAAGAATGTATGCAACAACAGGCATAATATATCTATATCTTCGTCAAAATGTATTTTTTAGAAAGTTTCTGAATTTTATTACGTACGATTCTTCTTTAAACATTGTAACTTCCTGAAGCAACGAATTTTTAGCAAAAAGATAAATTACAAGATCACTAATAAAAGCTCATATTCAAGCGACCAATATAGAAATCCACAAAACTTTTTCTTTTGCTATTATCAACAAAATTGCCGTTGCTGAAGTTGAAGTAAATCAATAAGAATACAGCAATCATCACAAAAAATCTCAGCTATATCACAAAGACAAGAAAAAATTATTAATAAGTTCAGAATGCATTCATTCCCAAAAAATAATGGTTGCTATTAAAATTGTTACAAGAAAAACAAGTAATTTTGGATATTTTATTTTTGACATTAATTTTCTTACCATTTGTATATTATATGATATAAATTTTGATAAATATAGTATTAAATACATTTTTACATATTAAATGATTGCTATATTTCCAAAACGAATTTCAATATACTACTTGGAGTAATTAATCATATTACTTTTTTTTCTTCATCAACAACAGGTATAAATTGGAATCACTTTTTATCTATAAGTTTCATGATTTCATATAAAGACGTTTCTTTTGTAATAATATTTTTATGTTTTTTAACATAATCTCTGGTGTGTGTGTAATTGATACTTCTTTTATATCATATATCCAAAATTTTAACAAGTGGCTCATTCACTGATGTATTGGCAATAATTTTTAGTAACATTTCGTCAGATATTTCACCAATAAAATGGTTCTCTTCATCTACAACTACACAATAATTAATTTCTTCTGATTGAAGTTTTTCAAGTATTGTTTCTATATCATCTTCAAGATATAAAAATATAGGTCTAATCATCACATCTTCAGCAGTAAACTTTTTGCGTTCAAATTGAGATTCCATAAGCATAGCTTGTCTTTCTCTCAGACCTTTAAATGCTTTTTTTGTAAATTCCATAGTTTGTAAGATTTAAGAATTAAAATTAATGATGTCAGAGTTCATCTATTTTTTTATCATCAATATAGATGATGATAATTCATATTATAGCCCCAACAATATAACTTAACAATTCATGATTTGGGAATAAGAATTTATCTAAGATGCCTCGGACACCTCTCCAAATCATAACAATAGCAATAGCTATTACCAAAGTATGTATATTTGATTTTTTACCTTTTAGTTTAAATGTGTTTTTAAACCACATATTGATGCTTTTAATCATGTTTTAAGTAAAAAAACAAAAAATCTTTATGTATCCAGATTTTATATTTTATTTCAAAAAAAACAAAAAATCGAATGTTTTTTATTCATTACGTGTTGACAATTTTTTATTTTTCTGTTACTTATAGCACAAATTAGCAATTTTCTATTTATTATTTATACAAACTAAGTTGTTTTTCAAAAATCTAGAATTCTAAATAAAAAAAATATATAATTATTACAATAAAAAATCATTTTTCTTTACAAAACCCATAAAAAAAGCATAAAAATACCCAAACAAAATCAGCTTCAAAAGCCTAATATCAAAAAAGACCAAAAAAAGTCATCAAAAATTTGACAAATAAAACATTTTCCTGTATACTTATATTGTCATCAAAAGATGAAGGGCGTAAAAACCTTGTTGTCTGATGGTGTAGGATCTTTATCATAGAACAAATTGACCTGTACTGTTTTTGTATCATTTGTATATTAATATATTTCTTTTTTGTACTAGCTAGCTGGTTTGAAAAGGGCTTATATTATTTGATTTCTATTCTCACCTTTTGGTTTGATTGTATTGATTTTTAGATTTACCTTTGGTTTATCTTTGGATTAATATATTCTGATCTTTTGGTTTGTTTGGATTATCAATCTATGCTTTGTGGTACTTTGTATGTTTAAACTTGTTTTGAATATACAAGCTATTTGGGATTTTTGTCCCCTTACAAATATTGTATTTCTTTGCAAAAAGAGATATCTGGCACAAGATTAAAGATTAAACCGCCTGCTTTGTAAAATATTTGGTTGGTTAAAACCAAATGATATTATAGTAAAAATAGCACTCGCTCAATATAGGACATGTGCATTTTTTGTTTTGTATTATTGTACTTGATTTATTTTACCTTTGGTATTTTATATCTTGTATTGTATTACATTGGTTTATCATCACCTGTCCTTGTTCTTTTGATAAGATTCAAAGGGACCTTGGAAGATTCTTCTAAGGTTTTTTTTGTTATAAAAATTTTTCTATTTTTTCTAGAATTTTATCTTTTCCTCTACCTTTGGTGCTAGATGTCATAAATAATTCTGGCTTTTGACCAAAACGCTTATCATACATTTTTTGAAATGCTGTAATATTTTTGTGCAATTCTTTTTGATTGGTTTTATCTGTCTTGGTCACAATAATTTCAAATGGTATGTTGTCTTCTGCAAGAACCTGCATAAAATCAAAATCAATATCTTGAGCTGATATAGATCAATCTATCAGTAGAAAAACTGTTTTAAGTGTAGGTCTATTGTTGAGATATTCTTGCATAGTATCCATCCAATCAATTCTTTGGCTTTTGCTATATTTTGCATATCCATATCCTGGTAGATCTACCAAATATCGACTTTCATTTATCAAAAAATAATTCAATAACTGAGTTTTACCTGGAGTTACAGAAGATTTTGCAAGCTGTTTGCGTTGGGTAAGCATATTGATCAATGAAGACTTTCCCACGTTGGACCTCCCTACCAACGCAAATTCTGGAAAATGAGCAACAGGACATTCTGATAATTTGGAAGCACTTTTGATAAATTGAGCTGAGGCGATTTGCATGTTTTATAGTTTATAATTAATAGCTTATAATTGATAGTTATTGATTGGTTAGAAAATGACAAGAGATTTTAATCTTAATTATTTATAAGTGGAATTTCAAAAGAAAATGTAGAGCCTTTGCCTATTTCACTTTTTATAGGTAACATATATCATCATAATGCTTCTACATTAGATTTTACAACAGACAAACCAACTCCTCGTCAATTTACAGGAGGAACATATTCTGAATCTATTTTTTTAAATTCATCAAAAATAAGCTGGTGATTTTTTGGATCTATACCAATTCACGTATCAATAATTTGAAAACGATACCATCATTTTTTTTCTGATTCCTCTATTTTTTCTATACACAAAGAAACAGATCATTCATCAGTAAATTTTATAGCATTACTTACTAAATTTGTCAAAATTCTATTTAATTGAAGTGGATCTATATATATATCTTTCGGCAAAATATCTGAGTTTTCCAATAAAATCTCAATTTTTTTGATATTACCATCTCACATTATTTTGTTTTTTTTATTCATTTCATCAAGATAGGCTTTCCATTGGTCTTTAAGATTTGCAATATATTCTTGGGATGATATTTCTTTTTTTTCTATTCTTATTCATGTTTTTTTTTCTCTACTATAATTTCATAATTCATTAACAAGTTCCAATGAAAAATTTCAAGATACCAAAGCTATATTTAGAAATTTTTCTATTTTTGCTTTTTTTGATTCATCAAATCAACTAATTTGATATAAAACATTATCGAGACATCACAATACAGTAGAAACAGGACTTCTGATATCATGAATAATATGTCTCATCAAGTTTTCCATTTGTTCTTTTGCTTTTTCAGCTTCTTTTTTAGCTATTTCAAGCTGTTTGTTTTTTTCATTTAGTTCATCATTTATAGCTAATAATTCCTCATTAGTCGTTTTAATTTCTTCGTTGGCTTTTTCTACTTCTTCTTTGGCTAAAAACAATTCAGTTATATCTTTACCAATTCATGCAATAGCGGGATTTCACATCCAAGTAATAGGCTCTCTTGTTACAGAAAAAACACGAGTTTCACCATTAGCTACTTTTTCTTTTTGAACAGGAATAATATCTCATTTTTGCGTTTCTCGGATTCTTTTATAGTCTGATAGAATTATTTTGATATGTTCTTGTGATCTATGAGGAAATATTTCATGCAAATGTTTACCAACGGGATCGAATCACAATATATTTGCTAAATGGTCATTTGTATACAAACAAACACCTTCTAAATCATAAACAAAGATATTATCTTGGGTCTTTTTTAATATCTGAGACATTCATTCCGCGCAAATATTCTTTTTATTGACTTCCATATTTACCATATCATATATAAATTGTAGGATTGTGTTTTTAACAATATATATTTAAAAGTCAAGATAGTTTTTTTCTAAAAACAAAAAAACAGACTAGATAATCACAGCCTGTTTTATAATAAAATAAGATGGTTGTATTAGTACATAATTTCCTAGAAAGATATAAATATCTGTTACTTAGGTAACATAGATATTATAATCAGAATTTAAATTTTGTCAAATTTATGGAAACTTTTTTATCATGCTCTTTCTATCAACTCAAACCGCCTATTTTCTTTGAGTTCTAATTGTTTCAATAACTCATTAAGCTCAATTCCGAATTTTTTGATATCATCAAAAGGACAATTCGGATCATTAAAAAAAATCTGAATTTCCTCTTTTCTTTTCTCCATTGTTTGGATGTCTTTTGCAAGTTGGTCAAGTTCACGTTGTTCCATGTAGGAAAGTTTTTTGGGTTTTTCTGTGATTTGCGGTTTGTATTCTTGTTTTTCAATTTTCGTTTCTGTTTTTTCTTTTTTGAGTTTTTGGTCTTGGGCGGATTTGTACTCGGAATAGGTTCATCGGAAGTCATTGATTACGCCCTCGCCTTCGAAGACGAATAAATGGTCCACAATTTTATCCATAAAAAATCTATCATGAGAAACTACGATCAAACATCATTTGTAGGCCAAAAGAAATTCTTCGAGTATTCCCAAGGTTATCAAATCTAAATCATTGGTTGGCTCATCCAGAATTAAAAAGTTTGGATTTTTTTGTAAAATTGTAAGGAGATAAAGTCTTCTTTTTTCTCCTCAGCTTAAACTATGTGCGAATTGATGTTGTTGTTTGGGAAAAAAGAGAAATTTTTCGAGCAATTTTGGGTCAGGAACAATATCGATAAGCCTTTTGTCTGACGGAAAATCAATATGCTTTTGTTCATAATAGCCAAAAACTACAGACTCCCCTGTTTGAATAAGTCATTTATCAAGCGACTCTTGCCCCATAATCATATTGATAAACGTTGATTTTCCGACTCCATTTTTTCCGATAATTCCTATGCGTTCTCCGTGTCTGCATTCATGAGAAAAATCATTGACGATTTTTTTGGGACCGAAGGCTTTTTGCATATGTTTGATATGCAAGATTTTGCCTCACAAACGTCTTTCCTCTACTTCAAGGTCTAGCTTTGCATGTTCTGTTCTCAAAAGATCTTTTTTGGTCCCAAATTTCTCGGCAATCTGATCAAATCTTTGTTCTCTAAAACTTGCTTTGGTTTGTCTTCCCTGCGGAGCTCTGCGAATCCAGGCAAGTTCTTTTTTGAACAACTGGTGAAGTTTGTGCATTTCTATCTTTTCGTTTTCTTCGCGAATAGCTTTTTTCTCCAAAAAATAGGAATAATTTCCTTTATATTGATGGATTTTTCCTCTTTCCAACTCCCAGATATCAGTACACACTCTTTCCAAAAAATATCTATCATGGGTAACCATAAACAAGGTGATATGATGTTTCTTGAGATATCGTTCTAACCATTCAATCATATCGAGATCAAGATGATTCGTTGGCTCATCCAGTACCAACATTGAAGGATTTCCCGCCAAAACCTTCGCCAACATCACACGCTTCGCTTCCCCTCATGACAAGGTATCCATAGTTTGTCCAAGATATGATTTGATTCTCAGTTTATCTACACTGATATTGAGTTCAACTTCTTGTTCCCAATGCGCATTGGTATCAAAATCAAAAAGAAAATCATGAACCGTTACATGTTTGTCGAGTTTATACTCTTGTCATAAATATCAGATTTTTATATCTTGTCTTCGATCTATTTCGCCATCGGTCAGATCGATTTCCTTCATCAATAATTTGAGCAAGGTTGTTTTCCCCGCTCCATTCTTGGCAATCAAAGCAATCTTCTGATTTTTGGTAATCGTAAAATCTACATGATCAACGAGTGATTTGTCCGTATATGATTTGGTAAGATTGGTTACTTTGAGGTATTGCATAGATTTTTAAATTAATTAAAGTCTGAATAATTTTCTTCATAATATTCACTTTTGGCTTGATCATAAATGGATTTGGCTCTTTTGGTAGCTAGTCTATGATCGACGATTGGTTTTATGTATTTTAATGAATATGTAAGTGGGTCGTGCAACTGTTCTGCTGGAATATTTTTGAGTTCTGGTAAATATTTTTTGATGTATTTGGCGTCAGGATCAAATCTTTGGGCTTGAAGGATTGGACTAAAGATTCTCAGTGGTCTTGGGTCTGCGCCAACTGAAGCTGATCGTTGTCGGTTTCCGATGTTAACTATTTGGTCATAATCTAGCAAGTGCTTTTTGAAAAATTCTTCTCATCGCTTTCGATCGATAAGGAGATCTTTGGTCAGAAATGATGCGACTATCATTCTGGCGCGGCCGTGCATTCGGTTTTCTGTTTTGAGTTGTTTTATCGCGGCATCTATAATTGGATATCAAGTTTTTCCTTGGCAAAAAGCCTCGAAAAGTTTGTTGTCGTTGTCTCGCGGGATATCTCTTCTTTTTGCTTGGAAGGATTGGACGAGACTTTCTGGGAAATGATAAGAAAGTTGATATCGGAATTCTCTTCGCGCCAGTTCTTTGATAAAGGTTTGATTGTTTGATTGGTGTGCGAAATGATAGAGCTGGCGGGAGGAGATAACGCCGAATCTGAGATATGGCGAAATTTTACTGGTCCCGCCAGCTCCTAGCATATTCCTCTTTTCATCGTAATTTTTGAAATCAAACTTTTTGAGAATTTTGGATGGGTCTTGAAATTTTCGATAAGGATGAGAAGATGGAAGTTGATCAAGTGATTTTTGAGTGAATTGAGAGATGTCGCGACTTGGGAAAAGGAGGGCGACTTTGTCGCTCGGTAATTCGTATAATCTTAGTTCCACGACCTTTTCCCAAGCTTTGGAATAGGGAGAAAAGATCTGATAGGGTTTCAAGACTTCTGGCGCTACAAGCAAGTAATCATTTTCCACGTGCATTTGCACGCCCATTTCCCTCAACGCCAGACGCACTCTTAAATCTCTCCCTACTCCATAACTATCATAAGATTTATTTATATAAACTTGATCAATAGAATACTCACGCACAAGTGAAGGAATAAGATCTTCTGGATTGCCAACCAAAACCAACAAATTCAGATTGATTGTTTGTAATTGTTGTTGTAAATTAATAAGTGCATCTTTGATAAAACCAAGCCTTGAATCTTGTAATCATTGAAATTCTTGAAGTAATTTGGTATCTATAATAAAAATTGGCAAAATCTGGCTACTGTTTTTTAACGCAGCTGTCAGTCAATGATTATCTTGTATTCTTAGATCTTGTCTGAATCGAAAAAGTGTTTTCATATAATTTTTCCAAAATAAATATAGCAATAACTTATATATATTTTAGTGTTTTTCAAAGAGTTTTGTTTTTTTATGTATTTTTACAAAAATAATCTTGATTTTGTACAATAAATAAATAGGATGTCTACTCTCAACAGAGCTTTGTATAAATCCTTTGTGTAATCTATTGCTGTAAAGGGTTTTTTATTTTGAGTGTATTGCCTATGTCTACCGAGCCAATTCTTTGAATATTCAAAATAATATGAACATATTTAGACAAAATATTATCTTTTGTTAGTATTTCTTGGTGGACAGAAATTTCCACAATGACTCCTCTTATGCGTTGAGTTTTGATACAAATAGGATTGATTATCATCATTGTATTGTCTATTAAATTTTTTCGTAAAACCAAATTTTGAATCTGATTTTCTTTGATATTTGAATATATGTATGAGTTTTTCGAAGAAATTTTGGGTAAAGCTCAAAAAGAAGTGTTTAAGGTATATGTTGTAAGTCTGTTTTTCATTATTTTGTTTTCAAATTTATTGAGTTATATTCTTGATTTGGTTAGAGTTATGTTTACTGATATAGAAGCACTACCTCAATTTATCGTTATTCCTACAACAAATTTTAATTTTAATCTTGCATTGGCATTGGTAAGTATTATTATTATGCTTTATGTTCAATTTCGTCGTGCTGGATTTATAAAATTTATATTGGAATATATCCCTATTACTGGAAAATGAATACTTGATATAGAAAGATGAACTATGAAAGCTATAGTTTATTATCCTATCAAAATAGTTGTTAAAGCATTTGATATAGCAATTTCTTTATTTGTTGGTTTACTTGATATTATTGGAATTGCTGCAAAAGTAATTTCACTTACTGCAAGGTTGTATGGAAACATGCTTGCTTGAGGAATTTTGCTTTGACTATTGGTTACATGAGTAAATTCGATGTTTCAAAATCTTTTTGCCGCAGACTTCCCTGTTTTGGGGCCACTTATCTTGTATGCTCAAGGACTTTTGGTAGCATTGATTCAAGCTTTTGTATTTCCACTATTGGTTGCTATATTTATCAAAATAGCACAAGAATCTGAATAATATTTTATTTTATTATTGTATATTTATGGACAACACAACGTTATTTTTATGAGCTGGTTTGGCTATAGGTTTGGCTGGACTTGGAGTTGGTATTTGAGAATGAATTATTGCACAAAGATCTTTGAAAATTATGGGTATGAATCCAGAACTTAGTTGATCATTTCTAGTACTTACTATCCTTGGTATCGCTTTGACAGAATCAGCTGCGATCTATGGACTTATTATTGCATTGCAAATAATGGGATTGGATCCTGCAACAGTTAGTCCTGGTGGAGTTATTGCTGCTGGATTAGCAGTTGGTGCTGCTGGTTTTTGATCAGGAGTTGGAGAATGACTTCTTGTTTCAGGTGCTATGGAAGCAATTCTTAGAAATTCAGAAATGAAAGGTAAAATTATGACATATATGATCTTGTTTCTTGCCTTGGTTGAATCAAGTGCGATTTATGGATTAGTAGTTGCTCTTTCATTACTTGGATAATTATCACATATTTAGTATTTTATAATGTATCATGGAAATTAGTTTTTCTTCATTAGCAGCGCAAATAATAAACTTTGGTATTATGTTTTTCTTATTTTCTAGATTTGTTGCAAAACCTATTTCTAAACAAATAGAAGAAAGAAGAAGGCTTATAGAAAAGATTAAAAAAGCTGATGAACTTTACAAAGAAAAAATCGAAGAAGCAGAAAAAAAAGCTGAAGGTATTATTTCTGATTGATTGATAAAAAAGGAAAATATAATCACTGAATGAGAATCTATAGCCTTGAAAAAGCAAATAGAAATATTGCAGGAAGCCAATAAAAAAGCTGAAAAAATAGTTGTTGATGCAAACAATACGGCAAAAACTCTTTCTATTGAATTAGAAAACAATTTTATCGAATCGGTTAAAAAAACATCAAAAGTAGTAGTAAAAAAACTTCTTCAAAAAGATATGGATTTACAAAAATCATATTTGGAAGAAATTGTTAAAGAAGCTATTTAACTTTAATATTTTACAAATAGAATGCGTATAAGTAATCAAGCGTTAACAAAAACATTTCTAGAAGCTGATATTGCATCAAATGATTTGGTCCTTTATTTTGATATTCTTATCAAACTTTTGAAAAAACACAAAAAGAGATTATTGGATTCTAATATTTTAGAAATCATAAAAGCAAATGATGAGACATTATATACATTTATAATACTACTCAAACATCATAACAAATTGGATATTTCTTCTATAAAAAGTATTTCTACTGAAATCAAAAAACAATCAAAAGATTATATACCAACATTTACTGTAAATATTATTAAAAATCCAAAAGAAAATGATATTGTGGAAAAACTAAAATCAAAATTTCAAAATTGTGAAATTAAAAAACAAGATTGATTCGAACTTGGTGCTTATATATCTGGTGAATGATGGTATTACAAAAGAAATATAGATCAAGATCTTCAAAAGCTTTTATAACATTTATTTATTAATTCTTTATTATGAGCAAAGTAAACATTCAAGATATACTTGCAAAAATCGAACAGCAAATAGAAAAAGCTGATCTCAACCAAAAACTTTCCAAACAAGGAGAAATTTTGGAAATCAAAGATTGAGTAGCTTTGGCAACTGGTTTGGAAGATGCAATGTTTTCTGAAATTGTAGAGTTTGAAAATTGAGCAAAATGACTTGTATTGGATCTTTTGCAAGATCAGGTAGGTATTTTGATTTTGGGTAAAGGAGAATGACTTAGACAAGGTCAACTTGTAAAATCTACTGGAGAAGTATTCTCTATCAATGTTAGCGAACATTTTGTAGGAAGAGTTATTGATGCTCTTGGAAATCCAATAGATGGTAAATGAGTTATAAAAGCAAAAGAAATTGCTCCTATAGAAAAAGTTGCTCCTGGAGTAATTACAAGAAAATCTGTTAATGTTCCTTTGGAAACAGGAATAAAAGCAATTGATACTATGGTACCTATTGGAAGATGACAAAGAGAACTTGTTATATGAGATAGACAAACAGGAAAAACAACAGTAGCTATAGATACAATATTGAACCAAAAAGGAAATGATGTAATCTGTGTTTATGTTGCTATATGACAAAAAGAATCAAAAATCAGAAGAATTGTAGAATTATTACAAGAAAGATGAGCTATGGAATACACTATAGTTGTTGCTTCTACTGCCAATAATCCTGCAATCTTACAATATATTGCTCCTTATGTTGGATGTACTCTGGCGGAACATTTTATGTCAAAAAGTAAAGACACTTTGATTATATATGATGACCTTAGTAAACATGCTGTTGCTTATAGAGAACTTTCACTTCTTTTGAAAAGACCTCCAGGAAGAGAGGCGTTTCCATGAGATGTATTCTACTTACATTCAAGACTTTTGGAAAGAGCCGCTAGATTAAATGAAGATTTTGGATGAGGAAGTATCACTGCTCTACCTATTATTGAAACAATGGATTCTGATGTATCTGCATATATTCCTACAAATGTAATTTCTATTACTGATGGACAAATATTTTTGGAAACTGAATTATTTAATTCTGGTATCAAACCAGCTATCAATGTTGGATTGTCTGTTTCTCGTGTAGGTTGATCAGCACAAACAAAAATCATGAAAAAAGTTGCTGGAAAACTTAGACTTGAATTGGCTACTTTTAGAGAATTAGCAAGTTTTGCTCAGTTTGCTTCAGATTTGGATGCTAGTACTCAGAAAAAAATAGAAAAAGGAAAAAGACTTGTAGAAATTTTGAAACAACCTAATAATAGTCCTATACCTTTTTACAAACAAGTTGTTTTGATTTATGCTGGTATCAACTGATTTTTGGATACTTTAGCATTGGATAAAATAGCAGCATTTGAAAAAAACTTATATTCAAAAATGGATAGTAGTTTCAAATCACTTACAGATGAAATTATCGAAAAAAGAGACCTTACTCCTGAAATAGAAAAACAAATCAAAACTATTATAGAAGAAACTTTGGTTGAAGTTAAATAATTTATTTAAAAACAGTTTTTCGTATGTTCCTGCAAATCAATACTCCAGAATGAATAATCTTTGAAGATAAGATAGAAAAAATTACCATACCTACTCAGGTATGAGAGATTTCTATTCTAAAAAATCATCAACCATTGATTAGTATTGTGAAACCAGGTATAGTAAAAATCAAACTTCATGACGACAAAAAAGAAGAATTTATCAAATGAACAAAGTTTTTATTTGAAGACGAATGGCTTTGTCTTTCTGTTTGATCTGGTTTTTTATATGTAAATGGAACTCAAATTGTTATATTGGCCAGTACTGTTACCAAAGAAATTCAAACAGACCAAGAAGTGTTGGAAAAAATGAAAATAGAAATGGAAAAACAAATTGAAGAAATTAAAGCAAAATGAAGCTTGGATGAAGTTGAAAAAGCATTCTTACATTTACAAAAAATATCTGCCGATATCAAACTTTACAAAATAAAACAGAAGAATTAATTTTATCACATATAGCTCATTATGAGTAGTACAAGACAACTCAGAACTCAAATAAAATCACTAAAAAGTCTCCAAAAAATACTTAAAGCATTGGAGATTGTTTCTACGATCAAACTTCAAAAAATGAAAAAGAAAACAGAAGTATTGAGAGATTTTTTGATAAATTTTCTAAATGTTCTTCATGCTTTGGAAGATCAAATAAATTTGTTTGATTTTGATGAAAAACGTTGGGATCCACAATGAAGAAGACTTATTGTATTGGTAAGCACAGATAAAGGACTTTGTGGTCCTATTACATCAAAACTAACAAGACATCTTGCTATAAAATATGCAGAACGAAAAAACAAAGTAGATATATTTGTTATCGGAAAAAAATGATTGGAATTTTTTGTAAGAGATTGATGGAATATTGTAGGTTCACTACAGTTAAAAGATGATTTCTCAGAAGAAGAATTACTTCCTTTGTACACCTATATCAAAAAAAGTCTCGCAGAAAAAAAATATTCCAAAATAAAAGTATACTTCAATTATTTCAAAACTACAATGACTCAGATTCCACTGAGATTCAAAATATATCCTTTGGATAAAGAAAGTTTTGATGCATTCTTACAAGATATTGACGTGAAATTGGAGAAAATAGAGAAAATCAATATTCCTGCATTGGCAATAGAACCATCGAAAACTATTCTGATGGAAAAATTAATCCAAGAAATGGTTAAATATATTGTTTATAGTGCAGTTGTTCAAAATAAAACCTGAGAACATGCATCTAGAATGATTGCCATGAAAAATGCAAAAGATAATAGTTGAGAAATCATAAAAAATGTAAACACAATTTATAATAAAGTTCGTCAAGGCAAAATTACCCAAGAAATATCAGAAATTGGAAATGCAAAAGCTGCTATAGAGCAAGCTCAAAAATAATATTTTAATTCTTTTTTAATTACCATGAAGTGAAAAATTACTGCTATTAAAGGAATCATAGTAGAAGCAAAATTTGAAGACGCTATGCCCAAAATCTATGACGCTATCATTGTTGGAAACAAAAACAGCAATGGAGATGAAGTAGTTATAGAAGTTTTACAACTTTTGGAAGACTGAGTTGTAAGAGGAATTGCTATGAATCCTACTGATGGAATCAGAAGATGAGATAGCGTAAAAAACACAGGAGACTGTATCAATGTACCTGTTGGAGAAAATGTACTTGGTCATATTTTCAATGCTTTGGGAGAACCAGTAGATGGAACCAAAGATTTCAAAGCAAAGAAAAAAATGCCAATTCATAGAGAACCGCCAGCATTTACTAGTCTTTCTACAAAAGCTGAAATCTTGGAAACAGGAATCAAAGTTATTGATCTTCTTGCTCCTATTTTGAAATGAGGAAAAGTTTGACTTTTTGGTGGAGCTGGAGTTGGTAAAACAGTAGTTATGATGGAACTTATCCACAACATCGCAACAGAACATAGCGGAGTTTCTGTAGTTTGTGGTGTATGAGAAAGAACAAGAGAAGGAAATGACTTATATAATGAAATGAAAGAATCTGGAGTATTGGATAAAACTGTGATGGTATATGGACAAATGAATGAAACACCAGGACCAAGACTTAGAGTTGCTCTTAGTGGACTTACTATGGCGGAACATTTTAGAGATACTGAAGGAAAAGATGTATTGGTATTCGTAGATAATATTTTTAGATTTACTCAAGCAGGATCAGAGGTTTCTGCACTTTTAGGTAGAATTCCTTCTGCGGTATGATACCAACCTACTCTTTCTACAGAAATGGGTAACTTACAAGAAAGAATTACTTCTACAGATAAATGATCTATCACTTCTGTGCAAGCAGTTTATGTACCTGCTGATGATCTTACAGATCCTGCTCCTGCAACCACATTTACGCACTTGGATTCAACAATTGTACTTAGTAGATCTATAGCAGAAAAAGGTATTTATCCAGCAGTTGATCCTCTTGATAGTGCTTCGACAATTTTGGCTGAAGATGTTGTAGGTGATAGACATTACAAAGTAGCAAAAGAAGTACAAAAAGTATTACAAAGATACAAAGAACTTCAAGATATTATTGCTATTCTTGGTATGGAAGAATTGTCTCATGAAGATAAATTACTTGTATATAGAGCAAGAAAAATGGAAAAATTCTTTTCTCAACCATTCTTCGTAGCCGAACAATTTACTGGTATGAATTGAGCTTATGTAAAATTGGAAGATACTATCTCTGGATTTGAAAAACTTATCAAATGAGAACTTGATGAAGTTCCAGAAGAATTCTTTATGTACAAAGGTACTATAGAAGAAGTTATTGAAGCAAGCAAAAAATAATTTTAAAATTCAAAAAAGGAGAGCGAAAAACAGCTCTCCTCAAATCAAATCTATTGACTCTATTTATGAACCCTTTTGGTATAATAGAGTTTTTTTTATAAAAATCAATGCTAAATTTATACAAAAGGAAAAGAGATGGCTAAAAGCTACCATCTCTTTAAAATCTCTTTAAAATCTATTTATTAACCCTAAAACCAGTTTTATTATATATTTAAGCAGCACAAAGTCAAGTTATTTTTTTGCTTTGAGATAATTGATATTTCTTCACTTTTCGTGAAATTTTTGTTCGTAATGAGTTTTGATATCAAAATGTTCTACCAACAAAGGACTATTATACAAATCATCTGTTTGTGCCAAAATTGTTCGTCATTCTTGTTTAAGCGTTTCTACTGAATAAGCGAATAGGTCGGCGTCATCAGTTTTGAGCCTAATAATTCACCCTGGAATAAGTAATTCTTGGTATATTTTGAGGAAACGAGGACAAGTCAATCTTCTACGTGCATCTGAATTTCTTGGTCTTGGATCTGGGTGTATAATTCGTATTTCTTCTATAGTATGAGGTTCAAAAAATTCATAAATATTCTGAATTATTCCACGGATAAATCCTACATTTTTGAGTCATTTTTCTTTGGCAGCTTGGGCTCCGTATCGAAGTCTATTTCCTTTGATATCTACGCCTACGAAATTTCTGTCGGGAAAATGAGGAGCTAGTCCAACGGTGTACTCCCCTTTTCCACAGGCTAATTCTAGTGTAATTGGGTTGATATTTCCAAAAAAAGTTGACCAGTTTTTTCTCACTGATTCAAATTTTTCTTTTCCTGGTTGGATAACTAAGGAATCTACTGAATTATCTTGAAATCTGACAAGTTTTTTACGCGGCATCTCACACAAATGAAAAAATAATAGTTCTTGGTCTGGCGTGGTCTAGTTCGAGGAAGAGAATCCTCTGTCGCACTCCAAGCATCATCTCGCCAGCACTTACTGGGATAGTTTCGCTAGAAACACCGAGCAACATTGACCTGATATGAGAATGTCAGTTGAGACATTCTTCTTTGCTTGCGCACATTGTTTTGGGATCTCTATTTGGTAAATCGTTGTGATGGTATCGATCCTCTATTGGGACAACTTTATCGGACCAAATTTGCAAATCTTTCCAAAGTCAGTCTTCAGATTCATTTATTTTGAGAACTGCAGTTGTATGGCGAGTAAAAATATTTACCAATCAATCTTTCGCATTTATTTCTTGGAGAAAGTTTTTAACCTGATCTGTAATATCTATTATATCAAAAGGCTTTTTTGTCTGAATATGAATTTCTTTGTTGATAAACGACATTTTTTGTAAAACAAAAATAAATATCGGATTAGTATAATATTTTTGGATTGGCTTGCAAGATTATTCTGAGTCTTAATTTATCTATAAAATGATTGGAAATAAAACAAAATATACTTATAAAATCGTTAATTTATTTCTCGTTAAAACAATATGGAACAACTCAAAGAATTAAGAGAATTAGTAGATCAATTTCGTTATAATCTCAAAGATTATACATCTTGAAATTTCAACGAGACAAACACTAGACAGCAATTTATAGATAAATTTTTTGAGCTTTTGGGACGAGATGTAAACAATAATTTCTGACGCTCTGAACAATATAAAGAAGTTGTTCTAGAAGATAAGCTCAAAATTTGAAATAACACGAAAGCACCAGATTACAGTTTTCGTCTTTGATGAAGGAGAATATTTTTTGTAGAAGCAAAAAAACCATCAGTAAACATCAAAGAAGAAGTAGAACCAGCTTATCAAATTCGTAGGTATTCATGGACAGCTAAATTACCAATAGGAATTTTGACAGATTTTGAAGAATTGGCAATTTACGACACAAGAGTTAAACCAAATCCAAAAGACAAAGCAGGAACAGCAAGAATCAAATATTTTACTTTTGAGGAATTTGAAGAAAATCGAGAATGGATATACAACACTTTGAGCAAAGAAGCAGTAGAAAAATGAGCATTAGATAAATATATCCAAGAAGGTAAAAAGAAATGAACACAATCAGTAGATGTTGATTTTCTAAACATGATTGATGACCGAAGAGATGCTCTAGCAAAAAATATTTATCTCAGATACTGACACGAAAGAAACTGGGATTTAGATAGATTAAACAATATCGTTGGAGATATTGTAGACAAAATAATTTTTCTAAGAATAGCTGAAGATAAGAAAATTGAAAATCTCTGAAACCTAGAGACTATCGCAAATAGTAAAGAAATTCGGAAAAACCTAATTTCATATTTCGAAAAATCAGACAAAAAATATAACAGCTGACTTTTTGATAATATAGAAATATTCAAAAAATTTGAATTAGATGATAAAATACTCAAAAAAATATTACTTTCTTTGTATTATCCCGCTTGTCCATATGAATTTTCTGTTTTGGGAGTAGATATTTTGGGAAATATTTATGAGAAATTTCTAGGAAAAACTCTTGTCAAAGAATGAAGAACAATCAAGACAGAATTTAAACCTGATGTCAAAAAAGCATGATGAGTTTTTTATACCCCACAATATGTAGTTGATTATATTGTTAGAAATACTATTTGAGAACTCCTAAAAGATAAGACACCAAAACAAGCACTAGAACTAAATATCGTAGATCCTGCTTGTGGAAGTGGAGCTTTTTTGATAGGAGCATACGATTATATTCTCAATCGATTTCTGACACAACATACAAAAGACGAAGAAACAACAAAAAAATCAATTAAAGAAGCCAAGATTTATCAATTCAAAAATAGTTTTCATCTTTCTTTCAACTACAAAAAAGAAATCTTAAAAAACATGATCTATTGAGTAGATATTGATCGTCAAGCAGTAGCAGTTAGTAAACTATCTCTTTTGTTGAAACTTTTGGAATGAGAAACAGCAGAAACAGCAAACCAATTGTTTAGTACAATAGACGCTGCACTTCTACCAAAATTGGATAATAATATCAAATGTGGAAATAGTTTGGTAGATAGTAGTATTTATGCAAATTTAGCATCTCCCGATGAAGCAACAATCAAAAAGATCAATGCTTTTGACTGGGAAAAAGAGTTTGCAGAAGTTTTTGGGAAATAATGATTTGATGTGGTTATTGGGAATCCACCATATAATAAAGAAAGAGATAATGCTCAACTATTTGAACCAATTAAAAAAAGTAATTATCAAAAATATTATCAAGGTAAGATGGATTTTTGGTATTTGTTTTTACACAGAGCTATTGATATCGTAAAGGAAAAATGACATATAGGATTTATAACTAACAGTTATTGGACAAAAGGTTCTTGAGCTAAAACACTAATAGAAAGAATAAAAAACGAGATCACTTTTACTCACATAATCGATTTTGACTCATTACCAGTTTTTCAATGAGTAAGCGGAAAACATATGATTCATATGTATAAAAAAGAAAAAGCGAGTAAAAGCAAAAAAACCAAATATCTTAAAGTTGAAAATCTCAATTTCTCAATAGAAGGAATAGATGATAAAAAGGCTGAAAAAATAGAGAGCAATCAATTAATAAAAGATAATTTAACTATTAGCTTTGATTCTTCTATAAATATTTTTGAATGAAAAAATTATCAAAAACTTGACGATTTATTTGAAGTATCTCAATGAGTTGTTGAAGCAACAGATAAAATATCAAAGAATCAATTAAAAGAAAATACAAATTTCAAAGTTTGAGATTGAGTTTTTGTTCTAAACAAAAATGAAGTTAAAGAATTAAATTTAAATGAAGATGAAAAAAAACTACTCAAAAAATATTTAAACACAAGTCATGTAAATAGATATTGAATAGACTTTAAAGATGAATATTTGATTTACAGCGACAAATTAATCAAAGAAGAAATAAAATCAGGTAAATATCCAAATATGAAAGGACATTTAGATAAAATGAAACAATTTATCACTTCATCAAATCAACCATATTGACTACATAGATTTAGAAAAAGAGAATTCTTTGAAAATCCGAAACTAATATGTAAGTGAATGTTTAAAACACCAGAATTTTATTATGATAAAGAATGATATTTTGTTGGGTTTTCATTTTCTGTAATAATCAATAAAGAACCTTGATATTCATTGAAATTTTTATTATGATTAATGAACTCGAAATTATGAGAAATTTGGTTTGAAAGGTATGGTAAAAAAAGATGAGTTTGAGTAGATATTGGAGTTTGAGTATTTAGAGAATTTCCAATTCCAATAGTTTCTGAATCCCAACAAAAGCCAATTATAGACTTAGTCGACCAAATGCTTCTAGCACAAAAAAAACTTAAAGAAGCTGAATTTGATGATGATAAAAAAATTATTGAAAAACAAATTGAAATTATTGATAGGAAAATTGATGATATGGTATTTGATCTATATGGGTTGAGTGAGGAGGAAAGGAAAGTTGTTTTAGATAAATAGCAAACTTATTTATGAATTACAAAAAAATTGACTATTTCACAAACAAATATATATTAAAAAAAATTATGGAATTTAAAGGTTTATATGATATTTACATCAATGGAATATCGTATTCTCAGCATATTGGAATACAACCAATAGAATCAGATGAATCAAAAAAAGCTAGAGAAGGAATAAATAAAATATCAAAAATAGTTCATAATGTTATGAGAGAGTCATGAATATCTACAACAGGAAATTTTAGACCTCCTTTTGCAACTTACGAATATCAGAATGTAGATATCATTTTAAATATCTTTTCTGATGACATCATTCGTAGTTTTTCAGATCACGTAAAAGATGCCATAAATCAAACAATAGGAGTATACGAAAACAATATTACAAACAGCATTTTAAATACAATAAATCCATTCTATTGGATTTGAAAAATAGCAAAAACGTTAGCTATAACAATATTAGATCCCTTTTGAATAAAAATCTGATCAAGAACAGGAGATATAATATCTCTAATAGCAAATTTAGCAACAATAATAGGATTTATATTAACAATATTTTCTTAATTTATTCTCCCATCATTTATTATGAATAATTCTATCTTTGTGATTTTTAGAATTTAATATTGTTTGTTTATCTTTTTTAGAAAAATCTATCCAATCCATATCTGTTATATATATTGCATTACCAAAATTAACATTTTCAAAGATAGTGTAAGTCCTTTTCTGATTTTGAAATGCAATATATCACTTAAATCAAAACATTCAATAACCAACAGGTTTAAACCATAGTTTTTCCGCCACAGATAACCTTCTATAAATTACTTTTTTTTGTTCTTCTGTTTTCTTTAGAATAATAGCCTCAATCTTATTTTTAAATTCATTCCAAGTAGTTCAAGATTTTATAAATTCCCGATTAAATCTAACTAATCATGATGTTTTAACTATGGGATTTTTCTTGTCTCATAATATTTCACATTCTCCAAACAGCTCTAAAAATAAATTAATTGTATGTTCTATTATCTTATCATCTTTTCATAAAACAAAAACTGGAGAATATATCCATTTATCTTTTTTATATATCTCAATATTCACTGGTTGAATATACTTAACAGGATATTTTTTATATGGTCTATATGCTATCTCTGTAATTTCCCTTGTCCTTCATCATCAGATCCATTGATGTCTTGTCCAATAAATTTCAGAATAATGCGTTTCCTTTGGTAAATGTTTTTGTTTTTCTTCCTTTCACTCAGCATTGTAAGTTGAAACAGATCATACAATAGGAGGTAAAATATTTATATTATCTTCTATATCTAATAATCATAATTTTTTAATTTTGATCTCATTAGAATCATTTATTTGAAATCAAAAGCAAACCTCATTTCATTTCTTTAGAAATGATAATATTGATAAGCCTCTAATTCTCTTTTGTTTTATTAACATTTTAATAAAAAGTATATAAAAAGCCCCATAAAAATATGGGGCAATGAAAACTATCCTTTTGGCGGAAATGGATCATTTCAATATGAATTACCTCAACTAATTTTTCAATCCATATTTTGAATTTTTGTCTCTCATCATCGATTTCTCGCAATAGATTCAGCTTTTGAAACAGCTTCTAGTTTCGTATCTGTATGTAAAGAATCTCTTTGACTTCAAGATTTATGTACTCTCCATCATCAACTAGGATTAGGAGAAACTCGAACTTGTTTACTCATTTCAATATCACTAAATATCTAAAAATTTAATCAGACCAATAAGCTCCTTTATCACAAGAATTTATAGGAGGAAAAACCTCACCTTTAGATAAAGGTATTACTTTTTCTTCATTTGTAGGTGATGGTGTTGTTGTTCAATCAGTATATTTAACCCAAGAATAATTTTGTGTTTTTGGAGCTTCTTGTCCAGTTTTATATATTGCCATGATTGTATAATTTTACAAAGTAAAAAGATTTAGATTTCTATTTCATAGTTCTCAGACACCTCAGACGAAATCTAGTAATATCTGTATATCAAAGTTTTATATTAATTTTCCATTGAAAAGTATCATCTAAAACATATAAGTATTGTCGCACAACAATATCATTATTAAAAATCTCACTGCCTAACTATGTTTTGGTGGTGTTTTTTGTTTATTCAAATTCAGATTTTTCATGATCTTACATAAAAGGATAAAATAGTACCTTTTATATATGAATGCCATATAAAAAATCAAGTGCTTTTCATACTTTTTTCCATTTTATATTAAAGTGTAAAATATCTTGATTTCAAGAGATAATTTATTATACTGAAAAAGTAAAAGATACATTTATACACCTAAATAAAACAAATGAAGAAAATACTTGATGATATGCAAGAAAAAATACTAAATTTTATAAACAAACATCAAGATTCTGATGAAAATATTACTTTACAATATATTTGAGATATTGTATGATTAAATCATCCTCAAAAAGTAGCTAATAAAATAGAACAATTGGAAAAAAAGTGATTTATAAGTAAATTAGCTAACTGAACATATAGAGTTATCAAAAATATAGCTAACGATATTTATTACATTCCTATTTTTTGATTTGCCCAATGTGGAATAAAATGACCTGAAATTGTAAACGAATATCCAAAAGAATATCTACCATACCCAGCAAACAATTTAAAAAACAAATCTGATCAACTAATTGCTGTAAAAGCAAAAGGGAAATCAATGGAGCCAAAAATAGAATCTTGAGATACAGTAATTGTAAAAATACAAGATTGATTTGATGATTCTAATATGGTTTTACTAAGTCATAATAATGAAGCCAAAATAAAAAGAATTAAAGAAAAAGATGGTAAATATTTCTTAAACTCTTTGAATAATAATTTTGATGATTTAGAAATAGTTGATGAAAGTGAAATAAATATAATTGGAATAGTTACTCAAATTAATAAAAAGATTTAATTTATAAAACAATCTCATGACCTCAAATCTAATCATCTACGAAACACAAGACGGACAAACCAAAATTCAAGTAAACTTAGATAAAGAAACTGTTTGGCTAACACAAGATCAAATGAGTACTTTATTTAATAGGGATCAATCGGTTCTTTCAAGACATATCAAAAAAATTTATGAAGAATGAGAACTTGAAGAAAAAAGCACTATGCAAAAAATGCATATTGCAATTTCAGATAAACCTGTAGCTTTTTACAACCTAGATGTCATCATTTCTGTATGATATCGTGTAAAATCTCAACAATGAACTCAATTTAGAATACGAGCAACAGAAAGACTCAAAGAATATATAGTGAAATGATTTACTATGGATGATGATAGACTAAAACAAGAATGAGCAAAATCTAGATATTTTGAAGAATTATTACAAAGAGTTCGTGACATTAGAAGTAGTGAAAGAAACTTCTATCAAAAAATTACTGATATCTACACAACAGCAATAGATTATAAAAGAGATGATGAACTCACAAAACAATTCTTTGCTACCGTACAAAACAAAATACATTATGCTATTCACGGGAAAACAGCTGCAGAAGTTATAAAAGAAAGAGTTAATTCAGACAAAGAATTTATGTGACTGACTAATTTTAAATGAAAATATATTACAACTCGTGATATATGAATTGCCAAAAACTATCTTACAGAAAATGAACTAAGACAATTAAATCTAATTGTATCAATGTACTTAGATTTTGCAGAACTTCAAGCTATGAATATGCAAACTATGACAATGCAAAATTGGATAAACAAATTGGATGATTTTCTAAAAACAAGTGGAAAAGAATTATTAGATAATTCTTGAAGTATAAGTCATAAAGAAGCTATAGAAAAAGCAAAAATAGAATATGAGAAATACAGAAAAGAAGAAGATAAAAATTATATTTCTGATTTTGACAAGGAAGTTCAAAAACTTACAAAGAAAAAATAATATTTAATTTAGATAATTACACACTATGAAAAAAGACAAAACAATCAAGATACGACTTGCTAAAGTTTGATAGCAAAAAATGCAAGAAAAAACCTTGAGAAACAAACAGGACAAAATATAATTACTGGAGATAATTTTTTACCTAATATGAAAAAATAATTTTTAAAATATAAATCAAACTATGCGTTTCCTTGTAAGTTGTCCCTTTGGACTGAGTAAATTAGTAAATAATGAACTTCAATATTTAGGGCTTACGCCTCATCATAGTTTTGAAACCTGAGTATATGTGGATGGAGATTTTCGCGATATGATGCGTGTAAACCTTTGGAGTAGAATTGCAAATAAAGTCTATTTGGAGGCGGCTTTTGGTCCTTGTTTTGATTTTGATGCGTTGTTTGCTTTGGTACAAACTGTGGACTGGAAAAATTATGTCAATCCAGGACAAAATATCGTAGTAACCGTACATAGCAAATGATCAAAACTAGAAAGTACCAGAACTATCCAGGCCATAACCAACAAAGCTGTATATAAACAAATCTCTCCCAATGGAACCTGGCCTATGGATCCCAAAAAAGAGACTTTGGATATTTTTGTGATGATTATCGATAATCGCGCTTCGATTTTTATCAATAGCTCTTGAGCTCCTCTACATCAAAGAGGATATAGAATCCAGACGGGTGATGCTCCATTGAAAGAGAATCTGGCGGCCGCGCTGGTAGTGCTGAGTAGGTGGAAATATGGTAGTCCCTTTTGGGACCCGTTTTGCGGCTCGGGAACCCTGGCAATAGAAGCTGCCCTACTTGCTAGAAATATTGCACCAGGACTCAAAAGAACATTTGCATATCAACAATGGAATAACCTAGATAAAGAACTTTACTTGAAAATCAAAACTGAAGCAAAAAACAAACAATATAAAGACAAAAAATATCAGATTTTGTGTAGCGATAGCGATGAAAAAATATTGGAAATAGCAAAAACCAACGCAGAACAGGCATGAGTTGATGACACTATTTCATTTACGAAGCATGACATTTTGTCTCCTCTACTTCCTTATGAACTCAATGATTTGACTATAGTTTCTAATCCTCCTTATGGAAAGAGATTGAATGAAAGCAATTTAGAAAATATCTATACTCACCTTATCAGCCATATCCAAAACAGCAATTGAGGCTGATTTATCACTTCTTACAAAGAATGTGAAAGAAATCTTCCAAAAGAATGGAGAAAGAAGAAGTTATTTAATGGCGCCGATGAAGTAATGTTTTATTTTAGATAAAAAATGAACTACGAACAATTCTCTCATACGATCAATGACAAGGAAAAAAGCATTTTCCTCGTAGATATGACTCAAGAAGTTGAGCATTTTTTCTCGACGTTGGCACAAAGAGGGATTGGTAAGTACCTGAGACAAGGCAAAAGAATCGGTATCATTGTGGATAAAAAATGATTTTCTAGTGGGATGATCTGTCGCGATTGCTGATTTGTGCCACAGTGTACGAAGTGTTCTGTCAGTATCAGTTATCATAAGCTGGAAAGCGGAGATCAGATTTGACTCTGTCATATTTGCAAGGCCCAATATAATGTACAGGAAAGTTGTGCTCACTGTCACGGACACAATATTAAATGATACGGGATGGGAACCCAAAAAGTCGCTGAATATTTACAACAAGAATTTGGAGCCAAATCGTTGATTATTGAATCAGAAAAAGCTAATTCTGCAAATAAAATCAAAAACATTATGGAAGAATTAAATCAACATAAAAGTGAATATCCAATATTGATTGGAACATCCTTGCTGAGTACGGCTATCCCATCATATCCATTGGATCTTGTAATATTTTTTAATGCCGATATGGGGCTAAATATCCCTGATTATAATGTATGAGAAAAGAATTTTAATCTGCTTTATCACACATTTTTGCATCACCAAAACGCTCAGTTTGTCGTACAAACATTTAATCCTGAACAATATAGTATCCGTCATGCTTGTAAACTAGATGAAGATGGTTTTTGGAAAGAAGAAAATGAATTTAGAAAAACTCACAATTATCCACCATTCGCTGACCTCTGTGTCCTTCTTTACAAAAACGAGGTAGAGGAAAAGGTTTTTACCAAGGTAGATAAACTCCACAAGGAACTCCTCTACCTCAAAGAAAAATATCAATTTCATGATTTAGAAATTTATTCAACACCACCGTTAATTTATAAAATTTTTGGTAAATATAGATATAATATCATCCTAAAAGGGACAAATCTGAGAAATTTTATGGATATTGTTTATACCAAACTTAATTTAGTTGGAAAATATTTTAAAGTAGATTGGAATGCTGATAGTATTGTTTAAAAAAAATCCCAGATATCTTGATACAGACATCTGGGAAATATTATGAACTATAAGCCATGAATTATAGCCTCTTGGCCCAAGACTTGCTTCACTCGCCCTTCAATTGAACCTCCTTCAAAACGGATGCTTTTTAACGAACCGCCAACTTTACTAAAGATTTTTACCTTTGAACCGCTACTTTTTACAATAGCTTTCCCATCTGATATTAACTGATGGTGTTCTTCTTTTAAAGATGACCCTTGAGCTGGTTCCCATAAGGAAGAAGAAGGATTTAATTTACCTTCGGCTACAAAAATGTTAGTATTCATATGTATATTTTTTAAAGTTCTTTTATCTTATATACAAATACCAAACAAAGTCAAACCAAAATAACAATAAACACATCAACAGTTTTGTTCTTTATATGTTTTTGAATATAATTAAAAGGAATAATTTTATATTTCAAATATATGAATGAATACTATTCAAGACATTATTTTTGATACTAACTATAGCCAACAAATTCCCAATTGAGGAAAACCCAATTATATAATTCAGGTTGAACCAACAAAAAAATCTGCTGGTGGAATTTGATGATTATTTGATAGTTTTTTTGCTACTCTTTTTCCTAGCGCGGCTGCACCAAAAGCAGAAAATTCAAAATGATCACCTGTAATCCAAAAAAATATCAACATAAAAGACAAAGAACTCAAAGATCAAATAAAATATCTTCTGGAATTACCTGATGAAGAGTATAATGATAGCAAGCTTACAAGTAAACTTAGACAATATATTCTTGAAGTAGAAAAACAATATACCTCTGTAATCAATGATTACAAATCACATATTGCTCCTTCTTTTTGGGAACACAAACCTACTTATTTCAATATTTCAGGACTTTTTGGGAAAAGTTATTATGTACAAAGTTACCCATCATATATTGATGCTCTTTGGACTAGAGATATTTTGAGCTTTCATGCAAAATGGGATATGAGTTGGTTTATTTATCCAGAGGATGATGCCGCTATCCAATCTATGCTCAAAACTAGAGCAACCCAACTAAAAGCAGAAGTTAAAGATGCTATGGAAAAAGGGATTACTCTTGATACAGAAGTTGAGCAACAATACAAAGATGTAGAAATGATTAGAGAAAAACTAACAACTCGTGAAGAAAGATATTTTGAAACATCATATTATGTCAATGTTTATGAAGAAAAAGAAGATAAACTCAAAGAAGAAGGTAAAAAAATAGAGCAAAAAATATCAGGATATGGTATTAAAATGAAAAATGCCACTCAAAGAATGGATGAATGATTTACTAGTATGCTTCCTTTGTGTATCGATGATCTTGGTATTAGTAGAAGTAGTGTAACTTCTTCTTTGGCTGGAAGTTTTCCGTTTATATCAAATGATATGATTAGTGAAACTTGAATATTGTATGGTGTTAATGCTCATACTTGATGATTAGTTATTTTTGATAGATTCAATTCAAAACTACCAAATATGAATAGTTGTGTATTGGCGACATCTGGAGCTTGAAAATCATTTACTGTAAAACTTGAAGTTTTAAGATATTTGCTCAATGGAATTGATATTTTGATTATCGATCCTGAAAATGAATATAAAACCCTTGCTCAAAAAGTAGGTTGAACCTATGTAAATATTGCTACAAGCTCTCAACAATTTATCAATCCTTTTGATATTCCGCCAAAAATTGCTGATATTGATTATGGAAAATGAGATCTTTTGAGAAGTCAGATTATGACACTTATTTGATTGATTAAATTACTTATTGGAGATATTAGCGTAGAAGAAGAAGCATTGCTAGATAAAGCAATCCAAAGCACTTACTGATTAAAATGATTTTCTTTGGAAGCAATGTCATACGAATGAAAACAGCCTCCTTTGATGGAAGACTTGATGAATGTACTTGATGGTATGGATGGTGGAGAAAAAATTGCTCTTAAATTAAGTAAATACGTAACAGGAACTTTTGGAAAGCTTTTCAATAATTATACAAACGTAGATATCAATAATGCAATGACAGTTTTTAGTATTAGAGATCTTGAAGAAGTATTGAAAACACCTGCAATGTTTAATGTTTTGAATTTTATATGGACAAAAGTAAGAGCAAATAAGAAAAAAAGATTACTTATCTGTGATGAAGCCTGGATTATGCTCCAACACGAAACTTCTGCAGAATTCTTATTTGGACTTATTAAAAGAGCTAGAAAATATGGACTTGGAATTACAACAATCTCTCAAGATATTGAAGATTTTGTAAGAAGTAAATATGGAAAACCTATTCTTTCCAACTCATCTTTACAAGTTCTACTCAAACAATCTACAACATCCATTAAATCACTAAATGATTTGCTTTGACTTTCTGAAGCAGAACAGAGAAGATTAGTGTCTTGTGGTGTTGGAGAAGGGTTAATATTTGCTGGACAACAGCACGTAGGGGTTAAAGTACTTGCTTCTCCAAGCGAGAAAGAATTTATCACAACTGATGTTGCTTAGTATTTTTAGCAATTAGGATATATAAACTATGAATATTGAAGAAAAAGCAAATAATCAATCTTTAAAAATTCAATTAAGTCTGGCTTCTTTGATGTTTTTTTCTCCATTTGTAAAATATTTAATTAAAACAAGTAATTTTGAACTTGATAATAAAGATAACGATTTTGTACAGTCATATATCTCTTTATGATGGATAAATATTGTATTATTATTGTTGGCATTAGTTACTGGGCTTGCTTCTTATTTCTATTTTATTCCTATTATAGAAACAATATATCAGATTATAATTGGACTATTAATTATTGTTCTGACAATATGATGTATATGAGCAATCACAGAAACTAAAATTATAAATTCAGTTTATTCAAATAAAAATACTCTCGAAGAATTCAATAATACCAATAAAATACATACTATATTGTGATATTTACCAGGTTATTCTATATATCTTTGGTATAATAAACATGATTTTGAAAAACCAGACTTATTGATAAAAGAGTCTTTTGTAATGTGGATATTGTTTGGAATTTCTTGTTTTATTCCAATTCAAATTATTTCAATTTTTGTATTTGTAGCAATAGTTGTAAGAATAGTAAGTTTGCTTGGAAATATCAATATTGTATCCAAAAAAATATCAGAATTTATATCTTCTTTGTTTTATAAAAATCCAGAAGAAATATGGTGATATATATGGTGAAGTATTGTATTTGTATTGCATGGCAACTACAACCTACCCTATTGGAAATTGTTGGTAGAAAATACAAAAAAAGAATATCAATATCTCTATGATATCAAAAAATTTGGTTCAATTCAACGACAATACTGATTATTATTGGTTGGTATAGTACTAATATTGTTACAGGTAGATCTCTGAAATATTTCATGATTAGCAGTTATATCAATTATTCTTATATTGATAAGATATTGAATCATGATATTCGTGTGGTGACGTAGTCCTGCAATACCACTGATGAGAGAAATTGTAATGCTTTTAAATACTATTATCAAACCTTTTACTTCAAAAAAATAAAAATGAAACGCTTTATTTACACTATTTTATTTGGACTTGTTGTACTCACATGATGAGCTATTTTTCAACAAACATATGCGCAATGAAACTCTTGCGATCTTCCTTGGTGATGAACCATACAAGATGGTGAAAATATCACTTGATGGACTATACCCGAAGAAACTTATGACCAAACTTGTGATGACTCGTTTTGAATTTTGACTTGTAATAATTGATATTTAGAATGAGGTAGTAATATATATGAACGACCTATTTGTACTCCAAAAGTTTGGGAAAATTGTAAAACTCCTTCTGGTAAAACAATAAATCATCTAGAATATACTGGTTTTTATACAATTTCTATATCTACATATACACAAACTTGTGCACAAGAACAAGCTACTTTTCAATGTCTTGACTGAGATTTTGTTAGTTCAAATAATTATAATATAGATGACTACCCTTATGAATCATGTACAGAAAGAAGAGATAATGAATGTCTTCATCCATGGCAAGAAACCTTTGTTCCAAATGGTACTTCTTTGATTTGATATACATCTACAACGTCTACAAATACTCAAACTTGTTCTGAATTACAAGTTACTTTGAATTGTACTAATGGAGAACGACAATGATGAAATCCAAATAGTATCTATAGTGGATGTGAAGATCTTGGATTCAAAGATTGTACTGTAAATAATGTAAATTATCCTCATTTATGGTCTGGAATTTTCTATTCTAACTTAACTAGTTTATATCCAAAAAAATGCGTAGATATTGCTTCTATGTTTTCTTGTATAAATGGAACATTTATTGGAGATTTTAATCAATACCCATACGATACTTGTTTAGATTGATTACCAGCTGATTGTAATATCTGATGAGAAAGTGTACCTCACTCTGGAAGTATTACAACTTATTCTTCAGAATTAGTATTTTATCCAAAAACTTGTGAACAAGTTTCAACAAAACTATCTTGCAACAATTGAGCTATTTTATGAAATTGGAATATGTTTAAATATTTATGATGTCAGGTTACTTGAGGATTGGTAGAATGAGTAGACCTTAGACTTGATATTAAATTTTTATGATGATTAAACTGATTTGCACAATATTCAAGTCCTACTTTGCAAGCTATAATCAAAAACCGATGAATGGCATTAGTAGACTGAAAAAATGTTGCACCGTGATTATTGACTTGTTATTGGGAAATGGATGGTTGAGAAAAATTAAAAATATACGAATCAAAAAAAATAGTTCAATTTACATTGAATCCATGAACTGTTTTAAATCAACCAATTGTTCTCAACGATATTTTTACTCAATCTTTGGGCGATAAAGAAATATCTTGTGAATTAAGAGAACGACCAAGTGAATGAGATACAGAAAATAATATACGATCAAGTACTGTATCTATTATAAAAGCAGAAAGATTTGATATAGCTATGAACAGATCTATTGATAGCATAAAAGGCAATCTAGATGCACCAGAAATACTTAGTGATGTTAGTACTACACCTTGAGCTGATGCTGTAAAAGATTTCTTGATAAAAAAAATTATGAATGTTTTGGTCCCACTTATCATAACACTTTGAATTTTAATTGCACTATTGGGATTTTATAAGATATTTTTCTCTAATGATGAAAAATCTATTGGTGAATGAACAAATTATATTATATATTGAGTAATTGGTATTATATTGATAATGAGTGCTAATTTTATTTCTACAACATTATATAGCAATATTTTCCAAGAATGAATATTGGGCTATTGATCTATACAATGATATGAAATTGCTCAAAAGTTATATGAAAAAATAGCATTCCCATTTATTAAATTGGCTATGTATCTAGCTCTTGGAGTATTATTTATTATTTTGGCTTCTCGTGCGCTAACATTTGTTTTTGGTAGTGATGAAGATGCAAAAAAGAAAGCTGGTACTATTATTGCTCGAAATGTACTTGGTATGCTTGTTATTATATGAGCAAAACAAGTTGTTGAATTTATTTATGGTAAACAAGCAGATGTTGTTAAATCTGTTAGTAATCTATGAGAAATTGGTTCTGGTATCTTTGCAAATAAAAATTTACCAATATTATATGAGATCATAAATTGGGCAATGTGATTGGCTGCATTAGTAGTTTTGATTATGATATTAGTTCAGGCATTTCAATTATTACTAAAACCAGATAGTCCAGATGCTATGAAGAAAATTAAAAATAGTTTGTTATATATTTTCATCTGAATACTTATTATTGGAACTTGATATATAATTACCAACTTCTTGATTATCAACTAATATTTTCATTTGATTTTGTATTGGAAAAACGTATGTTATAATGCATGCGTTTTTTTGTTATAAATAATAAAAAAGCGATATTAAACTTGAAAAAAGTTTCAGCGTATTGTTTTATTTTTTGAATATTTTATTGAATGCGTACATTATTAATTATCATTATGGTTCTTTCAGGAATTGCTTTTATATGATCAGCTCTTTTGATGTCTCCAAAAGGTTGAATCTGAATGGGTATATGATGAATGTCTGGTGGAAACGAATATGGTAGTAAGAAATCTCTCGAAGGGAAAGTAAAAAAAATAGCAACTGTTGCTGGAATAATTTTTTTGGTAGCGTCCTTACTTTTACCTTATAGTGAATAATTTTATGTTTAATCTCGATAAACATCATATCAAAAGAATTCTAAGATATGTGTTTTTTATAAGTTTGATATTATGGGTTATTAGTAGCATATTTATTCTTTATAAATATGTATGGTTTTCTTCTAGCAATATAAATTCTAAATGATGAACTTTTGTTGAATGAATTTTTGATAATACATCTTATTTACCCTATCTTCGTAGTGATCTACAAAGTTTCTTTTATCAAGGACTATTGTTTAATTGATGTTTAAAATACTCTATTACTTCTGAAGGAATGGAATTCAAAGAAGATCTTTGTAATGTAAATACCAAAGATAATAAAATATATACAATCGATTTGAAACCTGGTACTATATGGTCTGATGGGACACCTCTTTCTGCAGATGATATTATATTCACTTATCAAGATATTATAATAAAAAATAAACGATCAATCAAATCTCTTTCTGCTTATAAAGATGTCACTTTGGAAAAAGAATCTGATTCTTCCTTTAAAATAGTTTTTCCAACTTCATCTGTGGATAATAAACTTTTCTTTACTCAATATATACTACCAAATCATATTCTAAAAGATTTTGATTTTCAAGGTTATAGAGATATTTTTTCTGTTCAACCAGTATATACAAATTGTGCAAACATTGTTAAACAAACTTCTGATAAATTTAGCCTGATTTTTAATTTAGTAAATTGTGCAGATACTAATCTCAACTTTTATCAGATCAAAAATCATGTTTCTTTCGATGATTTTAAATTAGCTATTGAAGAAAAAAAAAGTTCTATCGTTGATGTATACTTATGAGAAGAAACATTCCCTGGTTACGAACAACACAATATTTTAACAAACAGAATAATAACTATATTTTTCAATACAAGTTCTGATAAATTGCGCGTAAGAACTAGAAGAGCTCTTTGATGACTAATAAAACGCAATTTCTATAGCACATGATATACAAATTATTTAATAAAAAATGCCGATTGATTATTTGATACATTTCTTTCAACATGATTGAATATAGAAGACTATCTAAATATTAGTTATGATCAAGATGCTGTAGTAAAAAAAGATTTGATAGACAGCTGAATACAGCCATTGGCAAAAGAAATAAGTATCAAATGAGAAAATAAAAAGTTTGTATTTTATACAGAAAATGAAATAAATAAAACAGGATTAACAGTATTTCTTGATGTAGCGTACGATAGAATTGCTATGGAATACAACCAAAAATTGATTTCAGCAAGTTCCTATTCTGCTAAAGACAAAAAAGCTGGATTTTATATTTGAACTAATGTAAAAAACTTTTGAACATGATTAAATAAATATACAATAGTTTGATGGAAAAGTAACAAAAAAATAACTCTTGCTACTATAGATATATATAATGTTATAGAACCAAAGACTACTTTTACTGGTACTGTTCAACCTATTTCGATTATTTATTATGATGCTCCTTTGTATAACGCTATAGTACTAAATCTACAATCTATTTTTCTTTCTTTTGGTATTGGTGATTATTTTGTATTTGAAAGTATAAGTTCTTTGGAAGAATTGGAAGGTAGATTACTTTTGGGTGATTATGATATTATGATAAATACTATAGATATGGGTCTCAAGAAGGATATCACAAAGCTCTTTGCAACTGATAGTGCAATGAAAAACCCTTCTCAATACCAAAATCCAAAACTAATCTCTTTATTACAACAATATAATACAAAACCATCTGATAGAATACTAAAAGAAATAAACGATATTTATTCTAAAGATATGCCATTTGTAATTGTTTGAAAAGCCTTTGTACCTATGCAAGTTAAAATAAATGTTGCTGAAAAACTTTTTTGAACAGGCAATGAATCATTGGAACTTTACGATTACAACCGAAGAGATCTTATTTACAAAAATATTAGATTAGTAAATACAGTTCATATAGACAACAAAAGAGTTTGGAATTACAATAATTTTTCTATATTCATAAAAAACTCTCTTGGTTTGAGTAATTCTATAATACAAACAGAAACTGACAATAATGAAGATTCATCATTAGAAGAAGTTGTTATTGAATAAAATTTTGTTTCTTAAATTAAAATATGCTAGATATTATTCAAATAATTCAAATAGCAATTATTCTTGCTATATCTATTGGCTTGCATGAATACGCGCATGCTTATGTTTCGTATAGACTTGGAGATCCAACGCCAAAACTTCAATGAAGACTTACTCCAAATCCTTTGAAACACATAGATCCAATCTGATTTCTAATGATTTTTATAATTCATTTTGGATGGGGAAAACCAGTACAAATAAATCCTATGTATTATAAAAAACCTCATTTGTGAGAACTCATGGTTGCACTTGCTGGACCAGCTACAAACCTTGTATTAGCTTTTTTTGGGATTCTTTTGCTTATTATTTCATCAAAAATAAGCTGACTCTGACTTCAAGCAATTCTCAATCCTACAGATATCTACTTTTCATTCTGGATTACTTTTTCTTTTATCAATATCGCTCTTGCTATTTTCAATCTTCTTCCTATTCCCCCACTTGATGGGTTTAGATTGGTAAAAATGATTTCATGGAAATTTTGAGAATTTATAGAAAAATACACATTATATATTTGAATTTTCTTTTTAATTCTGATTCTTTGACCAGGAAGTGGTATTGTTGGTAGTTTTCTTACAAATATTAGCTCTGCAATTTTCAACGTACTATTTATGATATTAGGGCAAGTCTTTTATTAGCTTCGTTAAAATAAGTACTAAAAACCAAAACCTGATAGCTAAATTATTTATTCAAATCAACTAGTTCTCTCGCAATAAAAGACAACAAAATTCATTTCTCATTAAGGCAGTATTATTGTTTAGATTTAAAGTCTAGTTAGAATTATATCGCTGCTTTTTGGCTACGGATTATGTTGGTCTGGTAATGATTCATTTCTTTTGTTTGTCTTCTTTATTGCTCGATTCATCTAGTAGTTCATAAAGATATAATGCTCATAAAGTTATCAAGAACTAAATTCTAAATACTAAAAGCTAATCTATCTAAATACTAACTTTAAATCTCTAATTTTAAAAAATGCTAGAAAAATTACAAACCATAGAAAAAAAATATCTACAATTACAAGAACAATCTATGGATCCCACTATTATGAATGATATGAAAAAATATATTTCAATAAATAAGGAACTTTCAAGCCTCAAAGAAGTTTATGATTTAGCTGTAGCTTATAGAAAAGCTAAGACTCAAATATCTGAAGCAAAAGAAATTATTGAAAATGAATCTGACGAAGAAATGGTTGATATGGCTCAAGAAGAATTTGGGCAAGCAAAAGAACAAATAGAAGATCTTGAAAAAAAAATCAAAATAGCACTATTACCGAAAGACCCAAATGATGACAAAGATGTTTATCTAGAAATTAGACCTGCTGCATGAGGAGATGAAGCTGGACTTTTCGCTACAGAACTTTTGAAAATGTATCTCGGATATGCAACTAGAAAAGGATGGAAAACCGAAATTATTGACGAACAACTTTCTGATATTTGATGAATTAAAGATGTAACCGTTAAAATTTCTGGAGATCGTGTTTATTACCTTATGAAATTTGAAAGCTGAGTACATAGAGTACAGAGAATTCCAGAGACAGAAAGTCAATGAAGAGTTCACACATCTACTGTGACAGTTGCTATTATGCCTGAAGCAGAAGATGTAGATATAGTTATAGATCCAAAAGATATACAAATGGAAACTTATGCAGCATCTTCTGCATGAGGTCAAAATGCAAACAAAAACCAGACTTGAGTTAGAATTCATCACAAACCCAGTTGATTAATTGTAAATATTGGGGAAAGTAAATCACAACTTCAAAACAAAGAAAGAGCTTTTGAAGTATTAAAATCTAGATTATACCAAATAGAATTTGACAAAAAAATGGAAAAAGAAAAGTCACTAAGAGGTAACCAAATTTGAACATGAGATAGATCTGAAAAAATCAGAACATATAATTTTCCTCAAGATAGAATAACAGATCATCGTATTCATGAATCTTGGTCTAATATACCTGTAGTTTTAACAGGCGATCTTGATGATATAATGGAAAAAATGGTTTTGGAAAATCAAACAAGACTATTGCAAGAAACCATGTCAAAATAATAATATATTATCTTTTGTTATACTTTTCTATATAAGAAATAATTTCTTCTTGACTTGAAAAATATTGTACTTTTATCAGTCTATAAGACATAAAACCTTTGTCAGTTTTATATATTTTGTATTCTTTACTATTACTTGCTGCATAAACTATTGGAGTTCGAGTAGTATCTACTTTATGATCCCAAACTTCAATTCTTGGATTATTTTTGTCTATATAATATAATAAAGCATCTTTTGTAGTAAATTCTTTTTTACTAGTCATGGTTGGAGAAGAATAAATTCAAGCTGTTTCACTTATTTCATATACTTTTCCATTTGGCGCTACATACATATTATCATCCAATTCCTGATAATCTTCTTCATCCTCTCAATATATTGCTATATTACAATCTCATGGATTTTTACTATCTATAAATCTAATTAAACTTTGACGAGTAGCAAAATATTGCCTAACTTTGAGATTTGATGATGTATATCATTTTTTATCATCACTATAGATTATTGTATATTTCTTACAGTTTGGCGCAATATGAGTATTTTCACTTCATAATCAAATTTCCTCTAAATAGTCCTCTACCAAGCTTTGTAAATATTCAAGATTACAATCATAATTAAAGTCTTGCATATCATTTATCATACTTTTCATAGTATTCATAAGTGTTGTAAGCTTTGCAGTTGTTCAATATTGTTCAAGCAACCCAGAAAAAACTATTTGAATACTTTCTTTTTCTTCTTTTGTTAACATACATCTATCTGGCTGTTTTGGTTTTGTTGTAATAGTAAATACTCATGTCAATGAACCTACAGCAATTGAAGAACTAAATGTTGTATCATATTCTTCACTAGCAAACATTTCTATTTTAAGTGGATCATTATTATTTATCATTCATGTTGTTCACACACCAGAACCATTTACATATAACAAAGCTCAACTTGATATAGAAATCAATGTAGGGCCAGTTAATCATGCTACACTAAATATATTTGAAGAATAAAGTTGCTTTGGTTCAGCATTAGTTACACTACTAATTCCTGGGAAGAATACTGCACCAGTAAATCATCATATAGTAATAGATCATGGTGTTGTTTGATTTGAAAGATCTCATATTCAACCTCAATACACATCAAAAATTCTTCATTGAAATACATTATTTTGAAATACCAAAGTTCCTGCATTAAGATTTTGCGTTGGACTAAGTGAATTATTTGATTCACCATAAAGCAATCCTGCAAATAATATATATTTCAATCATAATTTGGAATGAGTTATCTGTCAAATAACAAAATTATTTTGTATATTTGTTCAAATACAATCTGTATAAAATCATCATTCAACTCAAACATTATTGTAAGAACCGTCAATCTCTCTTAATTTATTCAATGTATATTGATCCATTGGCCATAATGTTGCTCATCTAATCGGATTATAATACAATCATTCCAACTGTTTTGAACAAGAAATACTAGTATTTGATCAAGTTATATAAATAGTTTCAGGTGTTGATAGTGTCAATCGTCATGACCAAGCCAAAATTCCTGACAAATTATTTCATCAATATTTAAATGAAACATTTGTTGTATTATTATGAGTTGCTATAAATGTATTAAAAGGAAAAAATGGATTTGATTCTTGAGCACTTCATTGAAACACATAAACTATAAGTCAAAAACCAAAAATAAGCCCCAACATTAGGTGCAATATATGATTATACAGAATATGTTGTTTAAAATGATGTTTGGTTATCTGTTTCATATGTAATTATTTGAAGTAAATCCTTCACTACAATTATATTCTCAAAACAAAAAAAAAACAAAAAAAAGAATCAGAATTATTTTATTTAGATTGACAAAATCATTTTTTATTATAAAAAAACCCTGCAAATACATGCAGGGAATCTTTTTTTTGAAAATATATTATTCTTCATCCATTTTTTTGATTTTTCAAGCTCCAGCTCTTTCTTCCATAATTTTCTTTGCAACTCATTCTGGAACTTTTTCGTAATTTGAAAATTCCATACTAGATTGAGCTCTTCATTGTGTGTTTGATCTCAAATCTGTTGTATATCAAAACATTTCTGATAATGGAACTTTTGCTCTTACTACTGCTCCATTTCATCTTTTATCTTGTCATTGAATCATACCTCTTCTAGAACTAAGATCTCACATCACAGTACCTACATATTCTTCAGGAGTAACAACTTCTACATTCATTATTGGTTCAAGAATAACTGGACCAGCTTTCATAAATGCATCTTTAAATCATTTATATGTAGCAATTTTAAAAGCAATTTCAGAAGAATCCACATCATGATAAGATCCATCATAAGGACAAACTCTTACATTGATAATTGGAAATCCTGCTAATATACCTTGAGCAATTGTTTCTTTTGCTCCTTTATCGATAGCTGGAATAAACTCTTTTGGAATTCTACCTCCAGTTACTTCATCTTTAAATTCATAATCTTTTTCTTCAAGTCTTTCAAGCCTCAAAAGTACATGTCCAAATTGACCTCTACCTCATGATTGTTTTTTAAATACTCACTCTCCTTGTGCTGATTGAGTTATAGTTTCTCTATATGATACTTGAGGTTTTCCTGTAATAACTTCAACTTTATGCTCTCTTTTCAATCTATCTACAATAATTTCTAGATGTAACTCTCCCATACCAGCAATAATAGTTTGATTACTTTCTTTATCTGTATAATATCTAAAAGATGGATCTTCGTAAGATAGTTTTGAAAGAGCCAATCCCATTTTTTCTTGATCAGCTTTTGATTTTGGTTCGATTGCTATGTCAATAACAGGTTCTGGAAATGTCATTTTTTCTAAGATAACAGGATTTTTTTCATCACAAAGAGTATTTCCAGTTCTTGTATCTTTGAGTCCCAAGAAAGCACATATGTGTCCTGCATGAATTTCAGAAATTTCTTCTCTTTTGTTTGCATGCATAAGCAAAAGTCTTCAAACTCTTTCTCTTTGTCAAGTAACTGGATTCAACAATGAATCACCAGAATGAATAACTCCAGAATACACTCTTACATATGTCAAAGTACCAACAAATGGGTCAGTAAGAATTTTGAACGCAATAGCTGAAACAGGTTCTTTGTCATCTGGATTTCTTTCTATAATTTTTTCTTCGTCATTTACATCATGACCTTTCATTGCTCCTCTATCAAGTGGTGATGGAAAATAATCAACAACAGCATCAAGCATAAGTTGAGTACCTTTATTTCCAAGAGACGAACCACACATAATTGGATATAATTGTGTAGAAATAACTCAATTTCTAATAGCTCTTTTGATAAGATCAATTGAAATTTCTTCACCTCCAAGAAATTTTTCTGCTAATTCATCATCAAACATAGAAACTTTATCAATCATAGCTTCTCTATATTCCTGACTTTTTGCTAACATATCAGCTGGTATTTCATGTTCTTTTACTTCAATTCACATATTTCATTCAAATGTATACATTTTCATCTTTAATAAATCTATTACTGCTTTGAATTCATCAGCTTGACCTACTGGTAATTGAACAACAACTCCTTTATCAGTAATTCTTGATTTAATAGAGTCTACTGACATATAAAAATCAGCCCCCAATTTATCCATCTTGTTAACATAAATAACTCTTGGTACATTATATTTATCAGCTTGTCTCCAAACTGTTTCTGTTTGTGGTTCAACTCATTGAGATCAATCAAGCAAGGCAACTGCCCCGTCAAGAACTCTAAGAGATCTTTCTACTTCAATCGTAAAATCTACATGACCTGGAGTATCAATAATATTGATATGATGATCTCTCCAAAAACACGCTGTTGTTGCAGAAGTAATTGTAATACCTCTTTCTTTTTCTTGCTCCATCCAATCCATATCTGCTTCTCAATCATGAGTTTCTCAGATTTTATGTTTCTTTCCTGTATAAAACAAAACTCTTTCGGTAGTTGTAGTTTTTCCCGCATCAATGTGGGCCATGATACCGATGTTTCTCACCATATTCAATGGTTTTCTGTCTTCAGCCATAATTAATAAAAGTTAAAATTAAAATAAACAAATTAAACTGATAGTATTTTTTACTATACAAAAAAATTTGGAATCTGATTATGAATAGTGATTCGTTTATTATTTTCAAGAGTTTTTAAAAAAATTATGATTGTAAACCGTGATCAATCTTCCAAATAAACTTTTGATTTTTTTCATCAACAAAGATTTCATCATTGTCTCATATTTTACCCTCTATAATTTGCATTGCCAATTCGTCTAATATATAACGTTGAATAGTCCTTTTGAGAGGACGAGCTCCAAACAAAGGATCCCAACCTTGCTGAGCAAGAAAATCCTTGGTTTTATCGCTCAAACTTAATTTAATATTTTTCTCTTCTTTGATTAATTTAATAAAATTTGCTAATTGGATTTCTACAATAGCTCTAAGCATAATAGATGAAATAGGATTGAATATAATAGTATCATCTAGCCTATTGAGAAATTCTGGACGGAAAAATCTTTGAAGAATAGGCATCAATTCTGATTCTAATTCTTGGTTTGTTATTGTAATATTTTTGTTTTTTCATTCATTGGAGTCTGATTTTTTTGATTTCTTTTTGGTTGTTTTTTTGAGATCTTGGATAATATGTTCTTTTTCTTCTTCATCTTTCTGATAATCTTGAACTTTTTGAAGTTTTGACATAATTATATCCGAACCAATATTTGATGTCATAATAATTACGGTATTTTTGAAATCAACTGTTCTTCATTTGGAATCCGTCAACCTTCCATCATCTAGCATTTGAAGCAAAATATTAAATACTTCCGGATGAGCCTTTTCGACTTCATCAAAAAGAAGGACAGAATACGGTCTTCTTCTCACTGCCTCAGTCAATTGTCCTCATTCATCATGTCCAATATATCCCGGAGGCGAACCGATGAGGCGGGCTACTGCGTGTTTTTCCATATATTCTGACATATCGATACGGATCATTGCTTTTTCATCGTTGAACAAGAAAGTAGCAAGGGTTTTTGCTAGTTCTGTTTTCCCCACACCTGTTGGACCCAAGAATAAGAATGATCAGATTGGTCTACTTGGATCCTTAAGTCCAGCTCTTGCACGTCTAATAGCGTTAGAAACTGAAGAAATAGCTTTTTCTTGTCCTATCACTTTGGCTGATAAGTAAGTTTCCAACTCAGTAAGTTTGTGAGCCTCACTTTCAATCAACTTTGATACAGGAATTCAGGTTCGTTTTGAAATAATAATTGCTATATCTTCAGGTTGAACAATATCATTAATTCCAGATTTTCATTGTTGTTTTACTTCTGCTAATTTTTGTTCAATATCTGTCAGCTGTTTTTGTAAATTAGGAATTGTACTATATTTGATTTCAGCAACTTTATTGTAATCGGTTTGTTTTTCGGCGATAATTGCTTCATGTTCGAGTTTTTGGAGCTGTTCTTTGATTTTTTTGGTTTCAACCAAAAGATTTCTGTCTCATTCTCGAGCAGTTTTCTCAGTTCTATAAGATTCATTGAGATCTGCAAGTTGTTTATCAATTGTAGCAAGCCTTTCTTGTTGACGTTTTGCCTGGGCATCGCTCAATCATTGTTTTTGTTCGATAATAAGCGCTTGTTTTTCGATTTCAAGCTGACCAATTTTTCTTTCGAGTTTCATCAGATCATCTGGAAGTGATGTCATACCCATTTTGACGCTTGCTGCGGCTTCATCGATCAAATCAATCGCTTTATCAGGCAATCTACGATCAGCGATATATTTTACTGAGAGATCAACTGCAGCAATCACTGCAGCATCAGAGATTTTTACTCCATGATGGGTTTCATAATTTCCCTTGATTCCTCTAAGAATTGAAATTGCATCCTCTTTTTCTGGTTCGTTGACCATCACTGGCTGAAATCTTCTTTCAAGTGCCGCATCTTTTTCGATATATTTACGATATTCATTGATAGTTGTTGCTCAGATGACGCGCATTTGACCTCTGGCAAGGGCTGGTTTCAACATATTCCCCATATCCATAGATCCTTCGGCCTTGCCAGCTCCTACCACATTGTGTAACTCATCAATAAACAAAATTATCTGTCAGTCAGCTTTTTCGACTTCAGCCAAAATCGCCTTGAGACGTTCTTCAAAATCTCCTCTATATTTACTTCCAGCCATCAAAGCTCACATATCAAGTTCGATAAGACGTTTATTTTTGAGAATATCAGGGACTTCTCCTTTGATAATTTTTTGAGCCAAAAGTTCTGCGATAGCTGTTTTCCCTACCCCAGGATCTCAAATTAAAACCGGATTATTTTTGGTTCTGCGAGAAAGAATTTGGATAGCACGTTTGGATTCTTCATCTCTTCCGATCACCGGATCAAGCTTCCCCTCTTCTGCAAGTTTTGTAATATCTTTTCCATATTTACCCAAAGCATCCAAAGTAGTTTCTGGATCCTGAGATTGCACAGTCTGTCCTTTTCTCATCTCTTCAATTATTTTTTTTGTTCATTCATAAAGAATGGATTCTGATTCTAATATTTTTTTTACTTCACTATTTCAGTTTAGTATTGCCAACAACAAATGTTCTGTCGTCACGTAACTATCCCCCATTTTCGCCATCAGATTTTCTGCTTCCAAGAAAACTTTATTGAGATCTTGAGAAATTCCAATTTGATAATTTCATTCAACTATAGAAATCGTTGAAAATTTAGATTGAATCAATCCTTTGATAACATCAGATTGTTTTCCTAATTTTTTGAAAACCATAGGTACAAAACCATCCTTTTGATCGATCATTGCCAAAAAAAGATGCAAAACATCAATCTGATTATGTTTGCTTTTGAGCGCAAGATCATGCGCTTCTTGTACAGCCTCCGCTGCTTTGATAGTAAATTTATTGAAATTTGGCATGAGTTAATTTCTTATGATATAAACTAAGTCATTGCGAGCAATAGCGTGGCAATCCATATAAGATAAACTAGTTCACGATGAATTGCTTCGTTGCCACTCGCAATGATGTGCTAGCACTAAAACCAAAACGGTGCTATTATAAAAAAATTTTAGAAAATTTCAAGTTTTTTTGATATAAAAAATTATATTGTTTTTGAGAGAAATTTACGTAAAAGATACCTAGATTGACTACCTGTGCGACACTTATGTCGCACAGAATCTAGTTAGATGATATATCCCCATTTGGATTAATTTAATAATACTTAGATGAAGAAGCCCCCTTTTTATTTTAATTTATTTTTTTTTAGAAAAAGAAGTGGAAATCAAAGATACAATGGCTATATAAAAATTGTTTGTTTTTATTAATAACAAATATTAGAGATGAAGAAATGTCAATTCTGTGGGGAAGAAATTCAAGATATTGCTAAAAAATGTAGATATTGCTGAGAACGATTAGATGAAGTAAAGATACATCAAAAAATTGAATCTAAACAACAAAAAAATATCGAAACAGATAAAAACAAACAGGGATTAACAAAAACAACTTGATGGGTATGGTTATTAAGTCTTATTCGAATGTTAATTCCTCTTTTCTTTTTATGAATCGCATATAATGTTGCGAATGGCCCTTCCTCAGATGAAGTATTTGGAATCCTATTTATATTATATTTTCTTCTTTGAATATTTGGAACAATTAAAGGTATAATTATACTACATAAAACAACCAATCCTGACAAATTATTTAAGAGACAGTGAGACAATCCTGATAACTTTTGTTTTTATCTTGGTTTGAAAAAAATTTACAAAAGAGACATTATTATTGCTTCTTTTGTAGCTATTTTAATAGCAATAACCGGCTTATTTTTTTACTACAAACCATATATAGAATATTGTTGACGAGGTCGCCCAGCAAATGGAATAATAGACTTTAGTCGTAGTCTAGATCTTACAAACTCATGCCCTTGCTATGGAATGAATAAATTTTCTGATGAATATGCAATTTGTAAACAAGAAGAAATAGAAAAAGAAAAAATCCAACTTAATACAGCAAAGAGATATAATATCGCAAAAGAACTATTGAACGAAAAATATAATGAGTTGTACAAAAAAGAAAGAGAATTAGAAAAATTAAAACCAGGGTCAATTGAATACAAAAATTTAGTCAATGATTTAAATAATGTAAAAAAAGAGTATTTCCATTTTATTGAATTATACAATATAGAAGCAAAAAAAATGAACATTGAACCAATTCAGATAAACAACAACTAGAAAATAATTGATTTTCTTAAAACACCATTTTTTTTCTAAAAGTTGATTAAACTATTTAATTTTTAAAGTTTTCAACCATGCCTGAAGAGCAATTATCAAAATCAGAATTTATCAAATATATAGAACAATTATCAAAATCAGAATCTATAAAATATATGGAACAGTACAGAAACAGACTCATAGATCAAAAAACACTAGTTTGATGAAAATCTATGGATTTATGAACAAATAGATTATTGAAAGATTGTGAATTATATATAACACTATTTTGATTGTTGATTGCATGAATGACATTCATATATAATCAATTATTTTGATATGAATGTATCAACACAATATTAAAGATAACATTTTTTATAAATTTCATATTAATTACTGTAGGAATTATTTTTGCATTTAAATTAAGGGGGCAATTATCAAAAAGCATAGAAAACTATTACGATTGAAACACCATTATTTTATGAGAAGAAATTTTAAATTTAAAATGAATAACTCAAGACAGCGAAGGCATTGAAAGAGTATTATTTCTAGTAGAAAATAGAAGAAATAAATTGGATGAATTATTATATAAATATAAGATTAGAGAGGAATGATTCCTGATTAAAAAAGATATAATATATGCCATTTACCGTATTTCTTTAATTATTTTTTTAGCAATTTTATGAATAATTTTATTTATGTAATACATAACCAAATCTTATTACGATTATAATGAAATTACACAAGGACAACTTACATTACTTTTAACTAATAATAATATAAAATGAAATACCTGCTATCTCTAATATTAATATTAATTTTATTTTCCTTCATGTCATTTTCCTTGGCTGAAAGATGATGTTGCTCTTGGCATGGTGGGGTTTGTGGTAATAGTTGTTGTGATTGATCTCTATTAAGTGCAAAATGCTGATGATGATCTTATTATACACCAACAATTACTCCGAAAGCATTAACAATGAATGAAAAATGTAATATTTGGTATCCATGAACAATTTATAGGACATCAGACGAACGATGTGCATGTAAATGAGATACTAGATGAACATCTACTCGAAATAGCAGTACTAGAAGTTGTCCAACAAAAACTAATACAAAAAAAACTACTAATACAAAAAAGACATTAACAATGAATGAAAAATGTAATATTTGGTATCCATGAACAATATATAGAACATCAGACAAACGATGTGCATGTAAATGAGATACTAAATGAACATCTACTCGAAATAGTAATACTAGAAGTTGTCCAACAAATTCGCATATTACAACATATACATCATCTACAACAACTACCAACAAAAACAATAATATAAATTGTCCAATTAATTCAGCTTATAATAGCACATCCAAATTATGTATTTGTAACTATTGATATATCACATCTGACGACAAAATTTCTTGTATCAAAGAACCAGTTAAAAACACAATATACCAAACAGATACAGACCTATCTTCTAACAATAATTGATGTAAAGAAAATTCTTATTTAAGCACTTTATGAGATACTTGTTATTGTGATTATGGATACAAAATGAATTATTCAAACAATACTTGTGAAAAAGTTAATTGTCCTAGTAATTCACATTTAGATTCAAGTTTATGAAATACCTGTTATTGTGATTATGGATATAAAATGAATTATTCAAACAATACTTGTGAAAAAGTTAGTTGTCCTAGTAATTCACATTTAGATTCAAGTTTATGAAATACCTGTTATTGTGATTATGGATACAAAATGAATTATTCAAACAATACTTGTGAAAAAGTTAGTTGTCCTAGTAATTCACATTTAGATTCAAGTTTATGAAATACCTGTTATTGTGATTATGGATATAAAATGAATTATTCAAACAATACTTGCTATCAAGAACAATAATATTTAATTTAGATTTTTTAATTTAATTTTTTGGGGGCTTCTTCATCTCTTTTATGTAATTTAATAAGGAAAATCCAAATTGGGGATACACTTCGTCGCTACGCTCCTCGCCTCACTACGTTCGGTCATCTAACAGCCGATGCACGACATCCTTCGGACATCGTACCATCGGCGGACGTTAGATGACATATCCCCATTTGGATTACTTTAAATATTCAAATAAAGAAGCCCCCTTTTTATTTTAGATTAATTTTTTTTAGAAATTTATTTCTCAGATTTTTCCCAACCTATCAATTGTTTAGATATCGTTTCTATTGATTGACTAATAGTTATGAATTTCTCAAGAGAAAATATATGTAAATCTTTAGAGATTCTAATCAGTACTTTTATACTTTCAATGTATGCCCTACATTCTTGCAGAGATTCTTTTCTCTTATCTTTTAAAACATTAGCTTTATAAATACTTGATATCAAAATCAGAGAATCTTTCTTGATTTGTTCTCCAAGTGTATATTTAAATTCTTTGGGGAATTTTTTGATACTATGAAATAATTGCAAAGTTAGATCATAACTCGCTTTGTAAATAGGCAAATGTTCGTAGAGTACCATTATTTTATAGATCAGCAAGTAAAATTAGTATCAAAAGAAAAATCAGACAATGTGCTAAGAATCCTTTTTCTAAAAACAAAGTTTTTCCCATGTCTAAGGATTCAAAGATAAGAATTAATAATATTCAGTTCCTCCTTTTTATTTCAAAGCAAAGGAAGCTGTTTCATTTTTCTTTTAAAATTTTCCAATGTTCTACGATGGATATATATTCTCCATGGTTTGAGATATGCTCAAAGAAATTTTACTCATTTGGAATAATGCTGGAGGTAGATCTTATTGGGATGTAAAGTAAGTTGTAGTTTTTCGGTAAGATATCTTTTTATTATAGGAAGTAATGATTTCAAATATTCATTATCATGGTGAATAATCACAAAATCATCTACATATCTGCCATAATATTTGATTCATAGCTCATATTTCATAAATTTATCAAAATCATCCAAATAGATATTTGCAAATAGCTGACTTGTAAGATTTCAAATAGGAATTCACTTATTTTTTCACCCATGAAATAAACTTTTTTCTTTGGGTAATCAATCATAATCAGATGTATTTCACTTGAACAAATAATTCTGTGTAGGATCATGATCAATAATCTGATATAATAAACTAAATAATCGCTTCTTATCCAAAGATGAATATTCAAAAGAACTTAGTTTTTCTGTGATTTTCTGTTTAAGAATTGTTTTATCAATACTCATAAAAAAACTTTTGATATCCAGTTTGAGTATATAACAATCCTTTTTATAATTCTGAGAACAATACCTAATAAAATAATCTAATCTTTTAATCCCATAATGCGTTCATTTATTTAATCTGCAGCTATAACTATCATGGATAAAATGACGATCAAAGAAATTATAAATATAGTTATATATGAGATGATGAACAATACGATCACGGAAACTGCTTGCAAAGACTTCTCTTTTGACTGGGTCACAAATAATAAAACAAATGCTTTGTCCTATAGTATATGTTCATGTACTTAATTCATCATAAAGCTGAAATAGACTATGTTCAAAATTCAATTCAAACTCCAGCTGACTTATCGTATTTCTTTTGTTACATCTCGCATCATAATATGCTTTGAATATATCAAATAATAATTGATCCATATAGAGTATATACAAATAAACCCCGCGATTTTGCGGGGTAAGCAGTGCTCAAAGGCAAGAAAAGGGGAAGGAAATTTCTGATTGTTTCGATTTATATTTGCATTATCATTATTCCATTTGATTTCATATACATTATCATTGTCATTTACATTAGACATGTTTACATAGCCGACAGACCCGACATTGTTCCATTTCTTATTATTAGGATTCCAATACCCAGCTTTTGTGGTCGTACTTAACTTTGTGATACTGTCGTAGCCAACAATACCATCTTTTACTCCTATTATCTTTTGTAGAGAAACAGGGTACGACTGGACTGCTAAAAGGCTCGCTTGATAGATCCGTAGAGCGTATCAATTCTGGCTAAAATACTCTATAGAAAAAAGGGGGAATTGCCTTGCAATTCCCCTCGATTTTTTTGAAACAGTCGTATATTCTTTTGAAGTTTTTTTCTAACTTTTTTGCGGACAAAAGAGATAAGTCCCTCGCTCCGCTCAGGATTAGCAGTCCTCAAAGGCAAGAAAAGGGGAAGGAAATCCCTGATGGCTTCGACTTACATCTGCATCATCACTACTCCACTTGACCTCAAATACACCATCATAGTCATAAACAGTAGACATGTAGACATAGCCGACAGACCCGACATCGCCCCATCGCTTATTACCAGGATACCAATACCCAGCTTTCTCTAGACCAAATAGCTTGACAAAATTAAATATTTTCTCTTTTGTGTTCTCGCCTGGAAAGAAATTGATAAATTGTTCAACTTCTGATCTATCTTTTAATAACTTTTTTCCTTGATTTTTTGATTCTTTCTCAGCTGCTTTACCTGTTAGATAGGTTATTCCTTTGGTTCCTGTATTTCAATTCTGATCTACATGACTTCCATCAAAAATATCCTTTCCATTATGCTGTGCTGTAAGCTGAGAAAATTTCTTTTTCATTTTAATCATTTCTACTTTTCCATCAGCTGTTATTTTTATATTTTCTTTCATCCCCTTTTGTTGGTCTGGAGTAAGTGATTTCCAGAGTTCTGCGTAGCCTTTGTGTTGTGCAAAAGGACAAAGATCTAGATCTTTCTTTTCTTCTTCTGTATACAACGTTTCTTTTAACGATGTAATTTTTTCTGGATCATTACCAGACAATTCTCTGATTTTACTTCGTCTTTCTCTTTTCCCTTTTGAAAGTTCAATATCTTTTGTATATCCTGTCTTTGTCTTGAGAAGATCAATGATTTCTTGTTTCATCTCAATATCTTCCTTTCTTTGTTCAGAAAGGTTGAGATTACGAATAGAATTTGCCTTTGGATTAAGTTTCATAAGAAAACAGTAAAAAATAAATAATAGTATGCTATAATAATAACCAGATTCCCTTTTTTTGCAAATTTTTACAAAATTAAGTATACATATTTATTGACATATTTCAATAGGAATTTATAAAAGTGGTTGAAAATATAGAGAAAAGATATATAATCCCTGTGAAATAAAGAATAAACATTTTAATATTTTATTTAACATAATGAACAAATCTTTATCGATCAAAGATGAATTAACAAATTTTCTTCTGTACACAACCCCAAATTGAAACATAAAAGTAGAAGTCTTTTTACACGATGAAAATCTTTGGTTGAATCAAAAAAAAATTGCCGAACTTTTTGGTGTTGAAGTACCAACAATCAATTATCATATCAAACAAATTTATGAAAGTTGAGAATTAAGGCAAAATTCAACTATTAGAAAATTTCTAACAGTTCAAAAAGAATGAGATAGAGATATTTCTAGAGAGATTGAATTTTATAATCTTGATATGATTATTTCTATTGGATATCGTGTAAATTCATCACAAGCTACACAATTCAGAATCTGGGCAACAGAAAGACTAAAAGAATATATCATCAAAGGATTCTCCCTCGATGATGAAAGAATGAAAAACGGAAAATATTTCTGAAAAGATTATTTCCAAGAATTACTAGAGAGAATTCGTTCGATCAGAACAAGTGAAAGAAGATTGTATCAAAAGATTACCGATATTTTTGCAGAATGTAGTGTAGATTATGATCCAAATTCAGATATAACCAAGAATTTTTATGCTATGATACAAAACAAGTTTCATTTTGCTATCACAGGAAAGACAGCATCGGAAATAATATATGAACATGCAAATGCTAAAGAAGTATTTATGGGTCTAAAAACTTGGAAAAATTCACCAAAATGAAGAATATTAAAATCAGATAGTATCATTGCAAAAAATTACTTACAAGAAAGTAAAATTAAGAAACTTGAAAGATCTGTTTCATGATTTTTTGATTATCTAGAAACCCTAGTTGAAAATCATACACCTATGAAGATGGAAGATTTAGCACAAGCAGTAGACAATTTCTTACAATTTAATAAATATAAAGTATTAGAATGAAAATGATGAATTTCAAGAAAACAAGCAGAAGATAAAGCTTTTGCCGAATACAAAGAATTTAACAAAATACAAAGTATAGAATCTGATTTTGATCGTCTAGTAAAACAACAAATAAAATTGGAAAATAAATAATATTTAATTTAAATTTTTTAATTTTGATTTTTTATACTTATTTTCTGATTAATGTCAAATCAGTTTTATTTCACAATCACCTTTTCATTCATAAACGCTTTCAATCCATGTTCGGATAATTCTTTTCCATATCAGGTATTTTTGATTCCTCCATATGGCAAGAACGCGTAGCTAGTAACTACTTTATCGATAAATGCATTACTTACTTCTACATTTTGAGCAATATATTCTTTGTCTTCTCTATTATCTCCAAAGATTGAGCATCAAAGGCCATAAACGCTTTGGTTTGCTAATCTTACAACATCATCCAAGTCTTTGGCTTTGATGATCGGTGCAACAGGACCGAAGACTTCTTCGTCAAAAACTTTCATACCTGGGACTACGTCTTTGAGGACCGTTGGGAGGTAGAAATTTGGTCCGAAGACTGATCAAGGTTGTCCGCCTGTCAAAAGGATAGCTCATTGCTGGATACTTTGTTTTACTTGAGCATCTATATCTTTGACAGCGGAAGCTTTTGCCAACGGTCCGATATCTGTTGCCTCGTTCATTGGGTCACCGATGTTTAACTGGTTAACGGCTGCAGTGAATTTCTCGCAAAATTGATCGTACATCGATTCGATGACAATAAATCTTTTCGATGAATTACATTTCTGACCATAGTTTGAAAATCTGCCTTTAATTGCTTGTTTGATAATAGTATCCAGATCTGTTGTTTCTAAGACGATAAACGGATCATTTCCTCCAAGTTCCAAAACCGAAGGTTTGAGATATTTCCCTGCAAGCGAACCAATCTGTCTACCTACCGCGTCAGAACCAGTAACATTAGCGCCAATAACCAATGGATGAGCGATAATTTTTTCGGTAAAATCATGTGGTAAAAAAAGATTTGTATAAACTCCTTTTGGAAAGCCTGCTTGTGCAAATAATTGTTCGATCTTTTCAGCAATTTGAGGGACATTGGAAGCATGTTTCATCAATACTACGTTTCCTGCCATAATATTTGGTATCGCACTTCTCAAAACTTGATTGAATGGATAATTCCATGGCATCACAGAAAAAATTACTCCTTTTGGTTGATAAACAATTTCTCATGTAAGACCATCTTGATCAAAAGGCTTTGGAGCGAGAATTTTTTCTGCATTTTCTGCAAAATAAGCAATATTGGAAGCTGATTTTGTTACATCTCCTTTTGCATCTTTGTAGAGCATCCCCATTTCTTGCGTATCTAGTTTTGCTAGATCTTCAAATTGTTCTTGCATGATTTTCGCAAGATTATTCATCAATTGTTTTCTTTCTGTGAAAGATGTTTTTTTTCGTGATTGAAATGATTCGTGGGCAAGGATTATTTTGGATTCTACCTGTTCCCAAGTCATTTGTTGATAAGTTTTTGTAGTTTCTTGAGTGTATGGGTTTGTTGAAGTTATCATGATAATATGATTAATAATTAAATAGTATTTATAGCAGAATAGGTGAGCGCTTGTATTTTTAGGTAAAGAAAACACATGGAGTCGAATTTGTTTGTGTTTTCTACCGTTAAGAAAATGCAACAGCTCACGAGGGGTTTTTGGTTACTTTTTGACCTGGAAGCAAAAAGTAACATAAAGAAAATAATATAAATATTATTTCTTAACTGATTCACTCTTGGATACCACATCTAAGATCTTTAGAAATTTTTGTGGATCGAGACTAGCTGAACCGATGAGGAAACCATTGATTGCAGGTTGTGAAATCAAACTCTCTGCGTTTGTGTCGTTGACACTACCACCATAAATAATTCTGCTTTTTTCATTTCCAATAATTGATCTAATATATTCATGGATTTCTTGAACACCTTCTGGAGTTGCACTTTTCCCGGTTCCGATGGCTCGGATTGGTTCATAAGCGATATCAATTTTTTCTACTTCATCAATCCCCTGCAACGCTTCGCGAAGTTGTATTTTTAGTGTTTCTTTGCTAATACCAAGCTCTTTTTGCTCAAGATTTTCCCCGATACAAAGAATTGGTCTAATACCATGATGCAAGGCTGCTTTGAGTTTTTTATTGATCATTTCATTTGTCTCGCTAAAGTACTGTCTTCTTTCTGAATGCCCGATGATCACATATTCAGCACCAAGTTCTTTGAGGACAACCGGTGAAGTTTCTCCCGTAAATGCTCACTGTTCTTCATAATGCATATTTTGAGCGCCAAGATGCACGCAACTATCTTTGGTCATTTCTGAAGCCGTACCAAGACACACTGTCATCGGCGCAATCATAAGGTCAATATTTACAAAACATGCATAATTATTTACAAACTGATCAAAATATTCTTTGAGATCTTTTTGACTTTTGTACATTTTAAAATTTGCTCCTACTAAGTATTTCATGGTTTATTTTTTAAAAGATTAAAAGTTATTTTAAGTAACGTGATACCAATTGAGACAATCCTATTTGTATAAAATATGCACTTATAAATATCAGCATAATAGTTGTTCCAAAATATTGAGTATAGATAAAACTCAACACCAACCCCAATGTTATAAATCTACTTGTTGTAAGCCAAAATAATGATTTCGATTCTGACGTTTTTGGAAGGAAACGATGATAAATAATCAGATTATATATAAATATCAAAAGATAGAATATCAAAGTTGCAACAAATATTTTTGTGACCAAAAGCATATCTGTTTCAAATATAGTATGAATTTGCTGCAATGAAAAGATATATCCAATAATTATGAAAGTGCCTATTTGTGATAAATATTTGCTATATTTTTTTGCCAATGCTGTAATTTTCTGGTTCCAAAGAACAATCCTACTAAGCAAAAATGGAAAAATAACCAACACAACAATAGCACTTATAGGAGAAATATTTCATCAAATACCACAACTAACTGGTCCAGAAAGATCACAAGTCAATGCTACCGACTGCAACATTCCTATTTGCTGAACAAAAGGAGTAGCAATAAAAAATATTACTGTAAAAATAAGCAAATTAAGCATAAAAAATTGGAATCACAACGAATTATTGCCATTTGTTTTTTTGATCCATGCAAAGACCAATCATCCTCATGAAAGCAAAGACAACATAATCAAAGTTATAGTCAATCAAATATCTTGAAAAAACAAACTCCCCACTCCCCAAGCAATCAATGGAGTTATCACAATATTTACAGCGAGATTTATTCGCAATAATTTTTGATGTTTTCTTATTTTTAGAAAATCTTTTGTTTCAAAATCCAACAATGATGGCATAATCATAAATATACCTGCAAAAACACAAAGTATACTAGAAAAAGGTAGCCCTCAAGTAAAATAATTGATTATCAATCCTAAAACAATAGCTCATGCAACTAACATATTTTTATATAACAACATAAAATTCTGACTTTTTCGATAGTCTATTTTTCCAATACAATTCTCTTGCTATTTACGATCGCATCTGCAATTTTATTTACACAGCTTTCATAAATTCTAGCAAAAGTAGATTTGGATATTTCCATTTTTTCGCCACCAGAAACAATATCAAATCATTCAATATTTTTGAGTCTAAGAGCTTCTACTTCATCTTTTCTTAAGACAATTTCCTTATCTTGCATATTCGATGAACATCATAACGGCTGAAACACACAGACATCTGGAGAAAACTCTATACACCTAATTTTCCTCTTTCTCCCCTTTTCTGATATATTTATCATATTTTTTATTTATTTAATAAATGGGAATATTCCCATATATAGAAAATAGAAGCATAATTGCAAGAGATTTTTTATAAACAGTTCTTGTATTACTTTTTAATATGAATATAAAGTAAATAGTTTATTTTCTAACTATATCATATGAAAAAAATTTTTTGGACAGTAATTATCACTATTTTGGTTTTAGCTGGCTTAAAATTTGTTAATACAAAGACCGATTGGTTTGATTTAAAAATCAAAAATACACCTGCGCAAGAACAAATTGGTCTAGCAAATCCAGCTTCTATAAATTGTATTGAAAAAGGCGGTACTCTTGAAATTAGAGAAAACAAACAAGGACAATATTGAGTCTGTCTTTTTGAAGACAATCGTCAATGTGAAGAATGGGCCCTTTTACGCGGTTATTGTCCTGTCGGTGGAGTAAAAATTACTTGATATGAAAATGATGCACAAATATTCTGTGCAATCACTGGTGGTGAAGTAGAAGGCATGGGAACAGAAACTCCTATGTGTAAAAGAATTGATGGAACACTTTGTAATGCACAAGCAAATCTTGATGGTGAATGTCCAGATCCTAGAGATCCAAATCCAAATGCAGGAAATATAGAAGCTGAGTAAATATTTTTATTTTATTTTTTCCTCTTATGCTCTACAACAAACTTGTAAGGGATAAAATCCCAGAAATTATAAAAAGTAAATGAGAAACTGCTGTCACTCATATTGCTGATGATCAAGAATATCGAAAGAAATTAGAAGAGAAACTTCATGAGGAAACAGATGAACTTTTTGTAGGAACAAATATTGCTGAAGAATTAGCCGATATCTTGGAAGTTGCCTATGCAATTGCTGATGCCAAAAATATTTCCAAAGAAGAAATAGAAAAAATCAGATTGGAAAAATTGGAGAAAAGATGATGATTCTCAAAGAGAATTATTTTGGAAGAAACGGGTAAATAAAGAAATATTGTCTTGTCATTATAATAAAAAAAACTCTGAAATAAATCTCAGAGTTTTTTATAAAAAAAAGAAATAATTAGAATGGTAGATCAAAATCAGATTCATTAAATTCTTTAAAATCAACATCAGATGGAACCTTGAAATCTATATTTGAAGGAACTCATTTTTTACAATCATAAGAAACTCAATCTTCCTCATACACTCATTCTTCTTGTATAAAATCAAAATCTGATTCATCTTCTTCATCTTCTAATTTAAATTTTGTTCAACTTTTATCACCAACTGTCCATGTATAACTATAATCATCTATCATAAGACTTCTAGCTTCGATATCTTTTCACATCATATTCATTTTTGATTCTGTGTAAACCTTGTCTCAGTCAATATAAATAAGCCCAGAAGCTTTAACTCAATCCTCTTCCATTTCCATAGTACAAGTGATTTTTCATCATTTTTCCATAACTTTTACAATCTCTTCCTCATTTGTAACATTTGAATTTTCTTCTTCAACGATGTTTGTCGTATTACAACCAGCCAAAAAAGTAACTCAAAGCAATAAAGCAAACAATCCAACAATTTTTTTCATAATATATAAATAATAAATAAAAACTATTTCACAAAATGCAAAAAAACTCATTCATATTTTTTTACATCAACCACTTCTACCTCTGTTCCATCATCCAAAATAATTTTCCCTTTATCTCAGGTTTGACCTCAGCTTTCTGCATAGAATGGGGTTTGGTCAAAGATTAATACCCTTTGTCCGTCTACCTCAAAATCTTTGATAAGCTTCTGAGACTCTGAAATTATCTGATCATAACCGATAAATTTGGTTGGTTGTACTCCGTCTAGATATTTGGATCGGTCGATTCCTTTTTTGAACATTTCTTTGGTTCATTGACGAGATTTCTCGCGAGCTTCTTCTAGTGATTTCTGGAATCAGATTTCGTCAACAGAGATTCCTTTCTCTCTAGCAATTTCTCTAGTCAGCTCAATTGGGAATCCGTAGGTATCGTAGAGCATAAATATATCTTTACCTGATAATTGAGCTGGATGTTTATCTATCATTTGTTGTAATAATTTGGTTCCGTTTGCTATGGTTTTTTTGAATTGTGCTAATTCATCTTTGATTGCTTGTAAAATAGCAGATGGATTGGTTAATTTACGTTGTTGACCAAAAAAAGCAATTGCTTCGTTGAATAAAGATTCATATCAATCTTGAACTGTATTGCTCAACAAAATCAGATTGTAATACATTCTTCTAATAATCATTCTAAGTACATATCCTGCTCATACATTTGATGCCATTGCACCATCATTGATAAGCACAATCGCAGTTCTGAGATGATCTGCGACGATTCTCATTCTTCTTTGATTTTCTTGGTAGTTAAGTATTGTATGTTTTTCTATAGATTGAATAACTGGCAAAAACAAATCACTTTCGTAAATAGTCTCTTTGCCTTGCAAAGTTTTTACCATTCTTTCAAATCACATTCCTGTATCTACATTTTGTTGTTTCAATTTTGTAAGAGTTCCAGATTCGTCACGATAAAACTCCATAAATACATTGTTCCAAATTTCCATCCAATTATCTTCATCGTTTTCTACATTGCTGCCTGCAGGGGGCAAATCTCCCGCACCCACTCGATAGAATATTTCTGTATCAGGTCCACATGGTCAAACTGGTCCTGGGCTCCATCGATTGTGTTTTGCTGACAGATAAGAAATCCTGTCTTTGGTCATACCTACATTCTCCCAATATAACGCTGTCTCTTCGTCTTTTGGAGCGTTTTCATCTCCTTGAAACACTGTTACTGCAAGCTTTTTTGGATCTATATCAAGATATTCTGGACTCGTAAGAAATTCCCAACTTCGTTCAACTGATTCTTTTTTGAAATAGTCTCCGAGCGACCAGTTTCCCATCATTTCAAAAAAAGTAAGATGCGAAGCATCTCCTACTTCATCTATATCAACAGTTCTGATACATCTTTGAATATTATGAACTCTTTTCCCAAGTTCATGTGGTTTTCCCATCAAATATGGAATTAATTGCTGCATACCAGCCACATTAAACATAGCTGTACTTTCTTTGTCTGCAATAAGTGAAACCTCTGATAAATATTTATGTTGTTTAGATTCTCGAAATTTGTTTCGTAAATCTCTAAATTCCTGTGAAGATAATGATTTCATAATAAATAATTCAAACAATATAAAAAAATCTGAATTAATAATTTCATCTGATTTTGTATATCAATTTTCAGCTAGTTTACAAGCAAAATTATTGTAATATAAAAAAAGCGGAATATATCACTCCGCTCTATTTTAGATACTCTACAATAATTTTTTTTGTTTTTTCCAAATTTTCTTTTGACGGATTTGTCCTGTATAAAACAGTTAGATCTAGATATTCTTGAGAAGTAAAAACCTTATTTAAATTGACTCTTCTTTTTTTTACATCACACAGAAATCTACTTCTACACCACCAATTTGTAATAAGTTGCTCAGCAAAAAACAATCTTTCTGACATAACGCCATCTATCTTTAGTTTGGTCTTTTGGTAATGTATTTCTTTTTTTGCTAAAAAAATCATAGTAACAAAAAGGAAAAACAAACCAAATGTCACTAAAGAATCTTCAACGGGGTATAAATACAATGTTTCCATAATTTATTTTTTTTATTTTTTTATTATTATACATAAACCAAGTTTATTTTCAATTTAAAAATCCCAAGAATAATCTTGGGATCTAGTAATTATTTTATTGTTTTAATTTACTTGTTTCAGTACATTGTTGTTTTTGATACTATCTACAAATTCATGAAGTTGAATTTTGTTTATACCTTCTTGAGTAAGGACATAAAGTTCTGGTCTATTTCCTAATTCATCTGGAATAGTCACATCCACAACTTTGTTTGTTCACAAATCAAAAGCAAAACTAAATAGGTAATTTAAATTATAATTTGTTGCGTATTGATCATTTGTTTTGATAGGACGAGATTCGTATACCATAAAGATCTGATTCACTCTATCAAACAGATAAACATATCTAGAATTTGAAGGAGTAACTATCTTTATATCATCTGAAAGTTTCATAGTTTTTGTATCTCATCACAACAATTTAATTTCACGATAAGCTAGATTAAATGATGTAGCTGGATTTCTTCGGAATTGATATAATTTACCTTGTGACCAACCTAAAAAGTTTACATCAATAGTAAACGTAGAAAAACCTGATCAAAAATTTAATCATGTAGCTAAATCTGGAGCTATCATATATTTTTGTCATTGTTGATATATTGATTGAGATCATAGCGTATTGCGGTATCTAATCACCAATGTACTATCTGATAAATTGGTAACATTTTTGGAGAACACATACATATTTGATTTACCATACGTACCAATTCATCCTATAACCATAGGGAATCAATCTGGATCAGCAGTTGTTACCGTTTCTATACCGGCTCTAGTAACTACATATATTTTTCAATTTGTAGTATAACAATAAAATCAGTTTTTCAAAAGATTTAAACTACAATTTTCTATTACATCATCGATATTGTATCATATCAAAGAACCTCTGCTATTTTCATTTACTACTCAAAGCAACGAAGCCTTTGAACCAGCAACAAGAATATCTTTTGAATATTCTATACTACGTAAATCTCAAAGTTTTGATTTTTCACTAGTATTAAAATTAATTAATGTGGTTTTTTTACCCAACACTGGATCATCAAATTGGGAAAGATTATTTACAGTAATAATATTGAATCCTTTATAATAATCAGCTTTGAGTATTTTTTGTAATTGTTGTAAATCCTCTACCCATCTTCATCTTTTTTCTAGAATTGTAATTTTATTTACAATTTCTTGATATTTCATAGCTTTTTCATCTCAAGTTGGATCCATAGATTTGAAAAGAACTATATCCTTTTTGATATCATCAATTGTAAGATCAACAGTCACTCATTGTGTGTTAACATAAACTTCTCACTGTGGTTTTTGAAGAAGCTGATTGATAAGACTATATATCATAAAAGCAATAAACAAACTCAAAACACCAACAGTAACTTGATATTTATTTTTGAAAAATCTTTGTTTCAAGTCTTGTAAGTATGTAAATTGTCATTTGATTTTACCCAATGAAAGTTTATTTCCCATTTTGGATTTTCTAGTCATACCCTGTATAGTATATCACATCAAAAATCACAAACTTTCTTTTTCTATTCTAGATGTTAGTACTTCATCCATAAAACTTATCACACTACTCTCTTCTGATTGAAGAATTTGTTCTATATCTTTAACATCATAAGCATCCAACACATCAGCAATTTTGGTTCAAACATATACAATTTCATCTCAACTTTCCAAATCTCATTCTATAAATTCAGAGAACAAATCTATTTTACCTTGAATTTTGGTAGAATTAGTTAGCGTATAATAAATTTTACGATCTCTTAAAATCATAACCGTAGTACTTCATATCATAGAAGATATAAGCATTGTACCAAGTATAATTTGCATATATCACTTTATAGAAAAATACTCTATATCACGAACTTTGTCTGCAAAAGTTTTGAGTTTTGTATTTAATTCTTGTAATGAATTTTCACATTTCAATCTAATAGAATCATTGTCATAAATATCTTCAGCATTTTGAATTCAATCTACAAAATCTGCGACAAATTCATTTATCAAATCTTTTTGAAATTCTATAAACTTTTCTGATTGAATTTCTACCACCAGAGAAAATTGAATACCATCACGCAACTGTTGTTGTATGTCAATATATCTATCAGCATCTTGATATATTTTCTTTTCTTCTAGAATGTGCATATGTAAGAAAAGTTTATTGCTAAATATAACGAAAAAAATCGTAAGAGAAATCCTTATCGTGGTTGTACAAAAATTTATTTGTTTTTCAATAGTAAATGAGAGAAAATATACTTTATAATCAAAGTTGTATCTATTACTTTTTTATAATTCCTTTTTGGATCAGTAATTAATCTTCGTAACCACTCTATTTTATAGGTTCTTCGCAACTTTGGCGCTCTTTTTTGTATACCTGCCCAAAAATCAAAAGTACCTCATTGATTAAAAATCATCAATTTGTTTTTGGCTATTTTATCTTGATTACTCCAGGCTCGTAACTCTTGGATTGGATATTCTGGAGTTGTACGAGCAACCAATAAAACAGCATATTGTTTTTTGTTTTTTTTGCGAATCTCACTTACTTGATCTCGATCAAAATTAGAAAAACCATCTTGAGAATAAGCAATAGAGAATCAACGTTCTTGTAAAAATAATTTTGTTTTTTCTAATATACCTGGATATGTACCATACAAATAAAGCTCTACATTATCTTTTCATTTTTCTGATTGCAATCGATCAATAAAAAATAATCAAAAATCTGTTCAATTTAAATTATTCAACCATTCTTTTTTTGTAGATATTTTTTTACGTTTTGCTGCCATTCGATAAAATAATTGCAATGCTATTCAATCTGGTAATAAAATATCTGATTCCAATAGAGCTTTCTTGTATGCAGGAGAAATAATAGAAGGTGAAAGAATTTTATAATCATCTTTTAAAGCATCTTGAAATATAGTTTTATCTATTGATGTTTTGTATTTGTCAAAAAGATGTTTTCCTGTGACATTTGCGAAATACAAATAATTTACAATTACTCGTGATTTACGATAATATTCTTTGAGTATGTACTCATATGCATCTATTTTATTTCCTGTAAATAACTTATCAAGAATCGGTTTCATTTTTTTGGTAAGGTATAAAGAAGATAGATTAGCTTTTAGAGCTTGGAGCTTAGAACTTAGAACTTAGGGCTTAGAGCTTAGGGCTTAGACTTTATGACTCGATGACTCTATAAAGTAATAATTTGAATTCATGGATAATAATAATTTAAGATATCTTTATATGTCCATCAATTTTGAGCAAAAAATTGAGCTCATTTACCACTTAAACCTACTCCATGACCATTAAAATCGCTACATTTTTCTATATCAACTCTAGATACAAGATATGGGGTATCAGACCATCATCGTTTATCTTTTGCTGATCGAGTAAATCAAGCTGAACAATTGAAATATGGTAAAATAGGAAGATAGTTATCATACACAATAAGCTCATTTTTTTGTTGATCTACTAAATTTGGAACAGTTTTCAATGTCTTTTCCAAACCTGCACCTACATATTTTTGAAACATATCTGGACTATCTATAGCAGTATATTTTGCTAAATCTGGAATTGATGGATGTTTGTTTTTTTTGTTCATATAAAATAATGCATATCATTTGGAAATCAAATTCATTGCTTTTATTTTTTCATTATTTTCTGAATCATTTGTCTCTACAATTCACTTGAGATATTGGTGAAAAGGAAGTGTATTTACTACAGTATATTGAGTATCAAACTTACCTGTTTTTAGATTTTTTATTTGTCCTTTTTCAAAAGACAAACTTCCATAAAAAGTATTTCGAGGAACTTTGTAATAAGAAACTCTAGAGTAATTTTTGATTTCTATAATTTCATTTGATTTTGTCTGTATTTTTATATTTGATTCTAAATATTTTTTACCATTTAACTGCAAAAGCAAACCTCACTCTGCAATTTCTATATTTGCTAATGTAGCTTGATGTGTTCATGAAGGCGTAACAAAATAACACGTTGAAGAGCAAGAAATATCCCAATTTGTAAAATTCATAGACAATTCATATAAAAGCACAGAAATATCAGAATTTAAATATTGTTTTGCTTCATCTAAAGAAATCTTGGCAGAAATTTTATTCATTGATGTTGTTGCTTTTTTTGTTCATTTCTTTTTGATATATTCTTTCTGAAATGCGGTCGAAATATTATCATAAGCCGGAAGCCAATTTTTCAATAAATCAAGTCATTTCTTGGTATTAGTTGCTGTTTTTTTTATAGTTTTTACTGTTGGTAGACTTTTCATAACTTCAGTAGAACTAACTAGAACACCTTTTGCCATAGTCTGCATAACCATTGTCTTTATTTGGGGCAAAAGTGAATAAAGATTTTTACCTGGACAAGAAGTAATACCTGCATCTCTATGACCAGCAATAGTACCAGCTTGGACTGACTTCATATAAGGAATATCTGAAAGAACTTTGTGATATTCTGCCTTTGCTGTAGGGTCTATATTGTATTTTTTACTAAGTACTGCTATAAGTGAAACCAAACTTTTTATTTGTTCTGACGTTGGTTTTTGGATATCAAAATTACCCATAAGTGATATTCAAATACTTGGTGTATTGTTCCAAAGTGCGTGTGCTCATATAACACTATCACCACCTGCTCTTCATTCGTAAATATTACCATAAGGATCTATAAGAAAATTATATCAGATATCTCCTCGTCAATTTCTTTTTGCATGATAAATATATACATCTTTTATGTATTTCGTCACACTTTCTTTTCCTGTAAAAGATGATGAATCACTAGCTGTATGATGAACTATAATTTTATTTTTTTCATAATGATAACTTTGCGGTCGTTTAAGATAATTTAAACCATTTTGATAGACAACTTTATCAACCTTTTGTTCATTAGAATAATTTGTCTGAAGATAGTCATTTCTCATTAATCTCTCATATTCAGTTTGCCGGCTTTCTTTTTGTTTTTCAAAAAATTCTTCTGGGTTTATTTCTTCCAAACGTTTCATTTCTTCTTCTGATTTGGAATTTAATCGAGCTTTACGTTCTGCATAAGACATCTGTGTATATCTAATTGATTCATCCGCTCATCGCTCTTTACGAGAAATAATTTCAATACCTGGTAAATCCCATTCGCTAGCAAATGCAGGAGTGATACATGTAAATAACAACAATCAGAACAATATTTTCTTCATAATAGTGACTTAAGGTTATTTTATAAAAAATCTTTTCTCTAGACTAAACAATCCATGTCATTACGAGCTAAGCGTGGTAATCCAGATTGGAATGTCAGATAATCTATATATTCGTCATGGATTGCTTCATATTCATTCGCAATGACTGATCGCTATCATAATAATCCATACAACATTACATTTTCTTTATTTATATTTTGTTGAAAAAGTTTTTTAACTTTGAGTCGATTGTTTGTGTGTTCAATATGATGATGAGTACAATAAGCAATCCAACCATCCAAGAATTGTTCCAGAATTCATTGTTCTTTGAATTTTTCGAGAATTGTATACTTTTCCAAAATTTTTCATTTTTGTGGTAGAATTTTTATCAAAGATTGTATATCTTTTTGTCGTTCTTCATTTTTGATTAGTTGGTTTACAAAATTTTCTAATGTTCAAGGTTTTCACATAGCCATTTTTATCAATAGTTCTTTGACTTCTAAAGAATCTAATTCAATACCTTTTTGCTCTATATATTCTTCCATCTCTTGATCTGATAAAGAAGAAAAAGATATAGAAATGGCTCTAGAAAGTATAGTTTCCAATATTTTTCCTTTGTTGGATGTTGTTGCTATAATAGCTCTATTTGAAAGCGGTTCTTCACAGGCTTTTAGAAAAGCATTGGTAGCTTCTGGCGTCATTCTCTCTATATTTTCTATAAGAAGAATTTTTGATCATCCAAATGAAGATTGCTGAAGCCAAGTATTTATTTCTCTGACTCACAAATCTTGGTAATGATGTTCTTCATATAGCGTCTTGTATTCTTCTGTTTCTTTTTTTTCTTCGATCTTTATAGAATGTTTTTTTCATAGAATTGCCGACATATCTTTGATATGTAAGAGTCATCATTGAGCGAATGCTCAGAGATATGACTGGGCAAGCTCGAGTGCGATAGCAGATTTGCCAATATTGGCAGGGCCATAAAGCAGGAAAAAGCTTGCTTGCCCAGAAACTGCTGCAGCATGCTGCTCGAGGTATTTTTGTAAACGATTTTTTGCTTCCTGATTACCTATAATCATAAGTTATTTATTTTTATAAATATGCCCGTTTAGTATACAAAAAACATAAGAAAATACAAACAAAAAAACTTACCCTGAGGTAAGCTTAATTTGATATAATCTTGTGCATAATTCAATTTAATAGTTTTGGTGCTCATTCATCTGAATATCTCTTTGCAAGTTCTATCAATTCATTTATAATTACTTCTTTGGGTGTTTTTAGGGCTTTCCATTCTGCATATCCCAATAGAAATAACGACCTATCTATAACATCCATATCATCGTAAGAAAATGTTTGTGCGTATTTGTTCACTTCTTCTCTTAATTCGGATTCTAATTTAAAAACTGTAGGTACAACTTTGAGTAAATAATCAAAATCTATATCGTTTTTACTTCGTTCATCAAAAAAATTTTCTACAAAATCTTCTACGTGTTCTTCAAAATTTGTTGTATGATATTTTTCTATTTCTTTCAATAATATCTCTTTTTCTTTTTCAAATTTCTCAGTTTGTGTTTGAAAAATATTACCGATAAATAATGATTCATCGATAGCTGATTTTTGATGTAATAGATTTCAAAAAAAGCAGTGCTGATATATATATGACAGCGCTACTTTTCTAGCATTTATTCTTGTTCTTATATTCATATAGTTTTTAGAAACACTAAAGCTTTAGAACGTTGATAACGTTTTGCTTTAGAACGTTGGAAGTATCTAACGTTCCAAAAACTAAATTCTAACGTTCTATTTTACTATGCGTCAACAATTTTTGCACCACCTTTTGCTTTAATAGTGATTACTTGTTTACCTTTGTAATATCCACAAACAGGACAAACTCTGTGAGATAATTTTTTTGCTCCACAGTTTGCACATTTTCATACTTGATATGTTGCTGTCATTCTTTTAAGGTTAATAGTTTCCCAAGTAGCATGTCTTTTGTGACTGGCTGTTTTGGATATTTTTTTCTTTGGACCGATAGTCATCCTTTTATATTTTATAAATAAAATTAGTTGGTAGATTTTAGATGGTAGTAGATAGAGGGTAGATGATAGAAAAAATCTAAGCTCTAAATTAATCTACGTTAACAACAGTTTTGAGATATCTTCTTCAATCAAATCTTTCAAAATTTTTCTTTGAAAAAGAAACTGTTCAATCAACAGATGCGTGAATAGAAAAATCTTTACCTGCATAGGTATTTTTTCCACATTCATATTTAGATCATTTCTGTCTAATGATAATATTTCATGCAGCGACAGATTGTCATCCAAATATTTTGACTCCTCTATATTTTGGATTCGAGTCTCTTAAGTTTTCCGCCGATCAACCGGCTTTCTTGTGTGCCATAATATTCAAAAACAAATTAAAAATTGACAGTTTTTATTTTTATGTATTTACTCTTTTATTTCAAGAGATTTTATTCTTCTAATCATTGGGATTTTCTGTAAACTTCTCATACAGGTAATAATCTTCATATAATTACGTTTGATTTCAGATCAGAAAGCGTATCTATAGCTCCTCTCAATGACGCTCCTACCATAACTCTAATTGTTTCTTGGAATGATGCTGAAGCTAGCCATGAATCAGTTTCTTTTGCTATATTTGTCAATCATAACGCAAGTCTTCTTCACTTTGCTTGAGTTTTTCATTGTAATTCCAAATCTTTATTTATACGAATAAACTCTTCGTATTTAACATGAGTACCAGGAATTAGACTACTATCTCATGAATCCTCTATAAATACTTTTGAGAATAATTGTTTTACGATAACTTCTACATGCTTGTCATTTATATCTTGACCTTGAGAAGCATATACTTTCTTTGTCTCTCTAATAATATACTTTTGTGCCAATAAATCTCAAACTATCTCCTTGTATTCTCTAATATCTAAAGTTCACAAAGTTAATACATTTCATTTGTATACTTCTTCTCATTCTTTTACTTTTGGTGATAATCCATGAAGTGCTTTACTATATGATTCTTGAACACCAAGCACAATATGATCTTTTTTGATTTCAAGTATTTTTCATTCTTCTTGTATTTTTAACTTACTTTTTCATTTAATAGCATAAACTTCTCATTTCAATAATTCCATTCCTTTTTTTACAACTAATTCATAACCTGCTTTAATAATATATGTTTTCTTTTTGTAATCAGACAATACTCTAATATATTTCAATTTATTGTGATCATAGAAAGAAACTGTACCATCAAATGGAGCAACAATAGCTGGTAGATTTGGAGATCTTACCTCAAAAAGTTGTTTAATTCTATCTACTCCATCAGCAACATCTCAAGCTCAAGTTATAACTCATCAAGAATGGAACTGTTTCATCGTCAACTGTGTAGTTGGTTCTCACATCGATTGAGCTGCAATAATTCAAACAGGAACTCAAATATCTACTATTCTTCTTGTAGAAAGATCCATACCATAACAATTTTGACATACACCACTAATAGTATTACAAACTAATGGAGTTCTGATTTTAATTTCTGAAATATTAAGTGTTTCAATCAATGTTATACGATCTTTTGTAAGCAATTCTCAAGCTGATAACAATATGTTTCATTTTTCATCTAAAACATCTTCAGCAACTATTCTACCATATAATGCACGATAAAAATCTTCTCAAATTGCATCATATTCTGATTTAGAAAATATTAACGATCTTTCTGTTCAACAATCTTTTTCTCTAACAATAACTTCTTGAGCTGAATCACAAAGTTTTCTTGTAAGATATCATGAATCTGCTGTTCTCAACGCAGTATCTGCTTTTCCTTTTCTACCTGCATGGGCAGAAATAAAATATTCAATAGGTCTAAGTCATTCTACATATGAATTTTTGATAGGTAGTTCTATAACTTCTCACTGAGGGTTTACAACCAATCATTTCATACCTGAAATCTGAGTCATATGTGTTTGAGATCATCTAGCTCATGAATCAATCATAGTATAAAGATCTTGTCATGGTCTAGTGATATTTTTCAAACTATTTTCTACAGCAGATTTAACTTCTGTTCGTATTTTGATAACACTTCTATGTTTTTCTTCTTCAGAAAAGAATCATTTGTAAAAATATTTATAAACTTCATTTGTTTTTTCATCTCAATTTTTCAATTCATCATCTTTACTTTTTGGTACAGTCATATCCAAAACACTTATAGATGTTGCTGCAATAGTAGAATATTTGAATCAAAGATCTTTGATTCAATCGGCAACTTGTACTGTTGTTTCCATATCATATTCATCAAAAATTCTACTAAGAATTTTTTTCAAATCCTTTGTTTTTTGATTCGTATTTATAAATCTTATTTTTTCAGGAAGAATATTATTGAATATAACTCTTCAAACTGTTGTTTCAATTGGTTCATTATTATAAACCAGAATTATTTTATCTTTAATTCTAATATTTCAATTATTATACATTTCCAATACTTTTTCTATACTAGAAAACATTCAACATACAGGATTGTTTTTTGCCCATTCTTCTTCTGTAGAATTTTCTGGATATCTTGTATCATAAAAATCTGTAAGATAATAGATTCCAAGTACCATATCTTGAGAATGAGTAATTGTTGGATCTCCAGAACCTGGTTTCAAAATATTTTTGTCTGCAGCGATAAGTTCTCTTGCTTCTTTTTGAGCTTCATCAGAAATTGGTAGATGAACTGCCATCTGATCTCCATCAAAATCGGCATTAAACGCAGGACAAACAAGAGGATGAATTCTTATTGTCTTACCTGGCATAAGTTTGATTTTGAATGCCTCTATAGAAAGTCTATGAAGAGTTGGTGCACGATTCAAAAGAACATATTTATCTTTGATTACTTCTTCCAAAAATGTCAAAGCAACTGGTGATTCTTCTTTGATCATTTTTTCTGCTTGCTTTGGTGTATATGCGATTTTCTTTTCAATTAATTTACCAATAATAAATGGAGTAAACATCTTTACTGCAATATATATTGGCAATCAACATTCATTAAGTTTGAGTGTAGGACCAACTGTAATAATTGATCTTCCTGAGTAATCAACTCTTTTTCCAAGAAGATTTTTTCTAAAGATACCTTCTTTTCCAGAAAGCATATCTGACAATGATTTGAAAACTTTGATACCTGCTCATGCTCATGCAGCACTATTCTTTTCTCAAACCAACAAATTATTTACTGATTCTTGTAATAGTCTGATTTCATTTTTCTTTACTACATCAGGCATTCCTACTTGAATCATTTTCTTTAATCTGATATTTCTCATCAGTACACGTCTATAGAAAAGGTTTACATCTGACGATGCAAATCTTCCTCCTTCAAGTTGCACTACTGGTCTAAGATCAGGTGGAATAACTGGTAATTTTCTAATTACCATATTTTCTGGTTTCACTCCAGAAATATGTAGATTTATCAATAATTTAATAAGAGCTATTGTTTTTCTTTTTTGATCTTCTGATTTTAGTTCTCTATATAATTTTACTTTGTTTTTGATTTCTTTTTCTACATCTATTGATTGAAGCATTTTTAATATAGCTTCAGGTCCTGATTGGAAAGCTACTAAATCAGTCATTGTTGAAAAAATAGATCTATAATCACTTTCTATAATAGTTGATCAAAATCAAAAATCTGCAACAATAGATTTAATTCTTAGAAATTCTTTTTCCAATGATTCGATATTATCTTTGTAGAGTTTTTCTATATCTTTTATCTTTTTCTTATCTTGATTATTTGCAAGTTCTTCTTTATACAAAGCATCAAGTTCTACCATTTTCAATCTATAATCTTCCTCTAATATTAGCTTTATTTTTTCTTTATTTTCTTCTGTGGTATCTTTTACAAGAACATATTTCACAAAAGACAAAATTTTATCTATTTCATTTGCAGAAAGATTTAGCAACTGATTGATACCTCACAAAGGACTAGCTTTATACCAAATATGAATAACAGGAACTGCTAATTCTATGTGTCACATTCTTGATCTTCTTACTCTTGAAGTAGTAACTTCTACTCCACATCTTTCACATACAATTCACTTATATCTTACTCATTTATATTTCCCACAACTACATTCATAATTTTTTACTGGTCCAAAAATAGACTCACAAAACAATCAGCTTTGTTTTGGTTTCCCTGTTCTATAATTCACTGTATCTGGATTATCTACTACTCCATGAGACCATTTTTCAATATCTTCTATTGAAGCTAATTTTACAATCAAACCATCAAATTTGTTTTGATTCATGCTTTATTTAAAAGAGGGTAAAATTTATAGTTTTTTAGGTAGATTAGATGGGTTAGATAGATTAGAAAGAAACCTAATCATGTCTAATCTGTCTAACGTAAGTGTTACTAAATTATTCTAAATCTCAGAAGTCTTCCATCTCTTTGATAACATTATCAATAATTTCTTCTTTTTCTTGTGCATTATCATCGGATCATCATTGATTTATAACAAGAGAATCATCCATAAGACCAGATAATCATAAATCCAATATTTTTTTAACTCTTTCTTGATGAATTAATTCAAGTTCTTCTGTAGTCAATGGTTCTACATTTTGTCATAATCCTTTAAACAAATATGTAACAAAATTAAATGATTCTGGCAATCATCAGATTTTTGGTTTTTGTCATTTAATAATAGATTCATATAATTTATTTCTTCAAAGCACATCATCAGATTTAACTGTCAACATTTCTTGAAGAGTATAAACAGAAGAATACGCTTCTAAAGCCCACACTTCCATCTCTCCAAATCTTTGTCCTCATTGTCTTGATTTTCCTCAAAGTGGTTGTTGTGTAATCAATGAGTATGGTCAAACTGATCTTGCATGAATTTTATCCTCTACCATATGTACAAGTTTGAGAATATGCATGTATCATACAGTAACTTTTTCTTCATAAGCTTCTCATGTTTCTCAGTTATATAATGACATTTTTAAGTCGTCTAATCATGCAGATTTTGCTATTTTTCTCAAATCTTCTGCATCAAATTTTGAAAATGTTGGAACAGCAAATTTTACTCCAAGATAATTTGCTAAAAACCCAAGTTGAGATTCGTATAATTGTCATATATTCATACGAGAAATTACTCAAAGTGAATTAAGTACTATATCAACTGGTTTTCAGTCTTCTGTATATGGCATATCTTCTTCTGGAACAACAATCGCTATAATACCTTTGTTTCCATGTTTTCATGCTAATTTATCTCAGATTTCAATTTTTCTTGTAGTAGCTACATATACTTTAATCTTTTTTCTTACTCAAGCCATTAAATTATCTCATTTTTTTGCGTCCAAAATTACTACATCAATAACCTTTCATTCACTTCCTGAAGGCATATATAACGATGTATCTTTTACATTTTTTGATTTATCTCAAAAAATTGCCTGTATAAGTTTTTCTTCTGGCGTAAGTTCTCATTCTGATTTTGGTGTGATTTTACCAATAAGTATATCTCAACCTTTTACTCTAGACCCAATTCTAATAATACCATCCTCATCAAGATTTTTAAGTTTTCACATAGAAACTCATGGTATATCATTTGTTGTTTGCTCAGGTCCAAGTTTTGTGTCTGCAACTTCTATTTCATGTTCTTCAATCTGAATAGATGTTAATTCATCGTCTTTTACAAGTCTTTGTGAAATAACAATCGCATCTTCATAATTATATCATTTCCATGGCATAAAGGCAACTCTTAGGTTTTTACCCAAAGCCATTTCTCAATCAACAGAACAAGGTCATTCTGCTAATAAATCTCAATCTTCTACTTTTTGTCCAGTTTTTACTCTAGGAAATTGATTAATACATGACTTTTGATTTGATCTAACAAAGGTTTGAAGCATATATTCTTTGATTCAAGTTTTATATTTTACTTTTATCCTTTTACCATCTACATATATCACCTCTCAAGACCCTTCAGCTTTAATAACTGCATGTGTCATTTGAATAATATCTTTTTCTAAACCTGTTCAAACCAAAGGAGCCTCACTTTTCAAAAGTGGTAAAGCTTGTCTTTGTTGGTTTGTTGCTACTGCAGCACGCACCGCATCATTATGATTTACAAAAGGAATCAAAGATGTGTTTGGTGAAAATATTTGAGATGGATTTACATCAATATGAGTGATATCATTTACATGAAATATTCCCATTTCATTAAATTGTCTTGCAGCAACACGCGGCTCACTAATATTATTGTAAGGATCAATCAACGTTGTTGCATCTGCAATACAATATTTTTCATCTAATTCTGGTGATATATATTGAACTTCATCAGTAAAATAAGGTTTCACAGCGATAGATTTTCATAATTTACCATACTGTTTTTCTATTATAGCAGCTATTTTTTCATCTATATAATTATCTTCTTTTACAATAATTTTTTTGGTTGGTTTCCCTTTTGCATCAAGTTCTACCACATCACGATGAGCAATTCTATTTATCAAAAATTCTTTTTTTGGTAATGCTTCATTGTATATCTTTAGGGCTGGAGTTTCCAAAAATCATTCTTCATTTACTCTAGCGTAAAGAGATTGATAAATAACAAGACCAATATTTTGTCACTCTGGAGTTTCAATAGGACAAATCCTTCAATAATGAGATGAATGTACATCACGGACTTCAAATTTTGCAGTTTCTCTTTTAAGTCAGCCAGGTCCAAGTGCTGTAATTCTTCTTTTGTGTTCTATTTCAGCAAGAGGATTAACTTGATCCAAAAATTGAGAAAGTTGTGATGTAGCAAAAAAGCTCTTCACAGCATTATCTATAATTTTGAAATTCACCAAATCAGTTATCTTTATAGCATTTTCTGAATTTAATATACTCAATTTTCATTTTATACTTTTTACAAATTTTCTCATTACTGGTTGAAGATGAGCAAAAAGAATTTCACCCATTGTTCTAATACGCTTATTTGAAAGATGATCAGAATCATCTATATAATACCCTTTTTTGTTGTTTGAAAGATTGAAAAGATACATCATAGATGCTATCAAATCTTCAGCATCAAAAACATTTCATAAATCTCAACCCAATTGTTTATCCAATCAAAGTTTTGCATTTATCTTACGTCTTGCAATTCTTCATACAAAAATTCTTTCTGTATTTAAAAATTGATTTTTAATATAATCTAAAGCACTCATAGGATCAATAAGTTCTCCTGGTCTTACTTTATTATATATCAATTCTGCAGCAGACAAAGCGTCTGTAGTTGTATCTTTTTTAAGAGTCGCTTCTAAGTGATCAAAATCTTCTTCATCAAAACAATTTTTAAAGTAAGTTCTAATTTCATCATCAGTTTCAACCCCCAAAACTCTAAGTAAAGATGTTATTGGAAATTTTCTTGATTTATTTATTCTGGCAACAACTACTCAAGATTTTTCTGTATTTACTTCTAACCAAGGTCCATTTTCTGGTATTACTTTAAAACCATACTTAAAATCTTTTTGAGAAAAAAAGATACCATATGATCTAATAATTTGAGAGATAATAACTTTTTCTACTCAATTGATAATATAAGAAGCTGAATGCGTCATCAACGGTAAAATACCTATGTTCGCACGTTTTGTAAACAATGTTTTTTTGTTTATTGAATCAACTAATTTAACCTTACCTGTAATAATTCATCAATATGTTAATTCTTTTTTCTTACAAGTTTTTACATCATCAATAGGCTCTGATACTTTAATATCAGAAATTGTAACATACATTTTTTCTCAAGCAATATCCCAAACAGGATTAATTGTCTCAAACAATCTTTCCAAATATTTATTTACAAAAGCATCATATCACATTTTTTGTAAAGCAAGAATATCTGGAAAATCAGCAAAAGTATTACCTTTTTTGAGAAAGATTCTATTGTTTTTTATTTCACAATCACGAAAAATATCTAATTTATTTGATAAATTAGATTTCTCCATTGGTTTTTTTTGTGAAATAATCTTCTTTTTTTCTACTTTTTCTATAGGAATCTTCTTGGAAATTTTTGCTGGCTTTTTTTGTATTGTTTTTGAAACTTTTACCGCTCCCTTTTTTGGAGAACTTGTGGTTTTTTTAATAATTTTTTTTACAGCCATTGGTTTTGTTTTTCATTAAGAAAATAAACAAAAATGTTTTGATTCGTTATCTCGTAAATATTTCAATTTTTACGTATATTTTCAATATCAACGAAAATTATTTCTGTCTTTTAACTGTTAAACTTTTTCTTCATTTAGCTCTTCTTCTAGCTAATAATTTTCTTCAATTTTTCGTCTGAAGTCTTTGTCTAAAACCATGTTTGGTAAGTCTTTTTCTTCGAGAATATTTTCTAATTCTTCTTAATTTACTCGCCATAATTATATATAAAAATATAAAGTCTATAATTTAAAGTATTAATACACTTTTATAATGATTCTATGAGCAATTATTTCACATACTCAAGAAGTCACATTTCCCTAGCCCTAATAATTGTTTTTCTTAGGCTTTTTTGAACACCAACCGCATTTCATGTATATTTTCTTGGTTTAATATCTCCAAATCTTGTCATATATTTTTTTAACATAGGCAATGATTTCCAAGAAATATATTTTTGGTTTTCTGGTTTAGTAAAAAAAGTCATTTTATTACCTTTCTTTTTTTCTACCCATTCATCAATAAACTTTTGTAATTCTTGTTGGTTTTTTTCCATAGAAAGAGGAATTTCTGTTTTATCCATAAAAAATACAAAATATCTATAAGCTACCTTGTTATACAAAAGAAATTGACTAATTGTTTGAGAAATATTTGTATCTGCTTTAAGATAATAAGACACAAAATAAAATTTATTGTTTCATTTCTTTTCTCACAAATCATGAGCCAAAGTCAACAAACCTATATCATCTTTTTCGACAATATTACTTTGTATTTCTTTTTCCAAACCCGCAAGAAATTCTTTCTGATCTTTATCTTGAACAGATGGGTTCAATAGTAAGACAAGTTCGTAATTTTTCATTATACCATAATACGAGAAATAAAAATATTTTTTAAATAGACAATCTAACAAAACCTTTTACAACAAAATCACCTGATATTAATTCTTTAACTTTTTTACCTCAATCTCTAATATATTCTTGTTCTAATAATACTGATTCTCAAAGTGTTTTTCTTAATTTACCTTCTATAATTTGTTCTATCATATTTTCAGGTTTTCCACTTGTAGCCATTTCAGCGCGATATTCTGCCAAAAGTTTTTCTTTTTCATCAGCAGAAATATCTTCGAAAGATAAATAAGTTGGATTCATAGCAGCAACTTGCAAAGCAAGCTCTTTTGCTACTCAATTATCATCAGTTCATTCGTAATAAATAATTGATGCAACCTTATTTCATGGATGATTGTATACAAAAGCTGTTTTGTTATTCAAGATAACAGCTCAAATTTGTACATTTTCTCAAATTTTTCCAATAAATTCTGCAATAGTTGTATTTAGAGATTCTAACAAACCAGCATCAATTGATTCTAAACTTGTTACTTCAGATTTATGAGAAATTACTTTTTCCAACAATATATCAATCAATTCTGCAAATGTTTCGTTTTTTGCTACAAAATCTGTTTCACAAAGAAGTTTAATACCTGCCAACCATCCATCTTTTTGAATAAGTTTTACAAGTCATTCATTTGTCTCTCTTTCTGCTTTTTTACCAGCTTTCAATATTCATTTTTTTCTCAAAATTTCTTGTGCCTGATCAAAATCACCATTTGTTTCTTCAAGAGCTTGTTTACAATCTCATAGTGGAGCAAAAGTTGCGTCTCTCAATTTTTTGAGAAGTGTGATATCTACTGCCATACATAAATAATTAACAATTAAAAATTAAGCATCTTTATTATTTTGGTCTATATTTGAAATTTGATCTGTATCTGAAGGTGTATTTGTATTTGGAGTTTGATCTATATTTGAAGGTATTTGTATATTTGGAACCTGATTTATTGGTTTTTCTATAGAACCTATTTTGTTGTCAGTTAAATCACTACCATCGAAAGTAATACCAAACAAACCAAAAAGCCGAGCTCATAATGATGGAAACAATCCCAAACTATATTTTGTAACATCTTGATAATATTTACCATCCCATGCTTGCTTTGCAATAATAACAAATACTATCATTACTGCCAAAAGCCATATAATTCCCAAAAACTTAATAATAGGAAGAAATAATACAATAGCTGAAATCAATATACTCAATATAAATATCATCCACCATCACATTGCCTGTTTTACATGGAAAAACTCAAAATCGTTAACTTTTTTGTTTGAAATCACAATAATTATACCAAAAAGAAAATACATCATAAGTGCTTTCTTTTTTTCTACACTACTTGGAACATATTCTTGTATAGATACATTTGATTGTAATTGATTTTGTTGATCCATAAGCAAATGATTAAGATAAGATAGACTTTAATATAAAGTCAGTACTTTTGTGACTATTGATATTTGCAATAATCAAACCATCTTCTTTCCACCATCTTGGGAAATTTGTACCACAAATAAGTATAGAATCTACTTCTTTTTTCTTTTCTATTTCATTTACAAAATTTTCCATCATCAAACCATCCAATACTACAACTAAATCTGGTTTTTTTGATAGATTTTTTACTCATTTGTATATTTTAAATACTCTAGCAAGTTTTCTTTTATATACAAGTTGTTCTTTCTTTGTAAGAGAATTATATGCATCTGTTTCCAAAAACTTCTCCATAGTATTCATAGATTCAATTCTTTTTTTCAAAGTATCAAAATTTGTAAGAAAACCACCAGGAACTTTATAATTTAAGTAATTAAATCATAATTTTGCTCCAAGTGCCTCCAATTCTTCTGCATACATCTTTTTTTCTGAAACAACAAGAATTTCTTTTCCTTGCTCCTTTGCTTTTTGAATTTTTTCTTTTGCAGCTTCTAATTGGGTTATAATAGCATCAGGACTGATAACTACTACGCCATTAACAACATCAGCCCAAAATTTTGAAGTTTTTGGGTGTGCTTCACTTTTTAATGTACCAATATGAAGTTGTGCATCAACGACGTCTTTTGTTGCTATGCTCATACTCTAAAATTGCGTAATAAATAAAGAAATATTAACCAAATAGAAAAAACTATTTGAAAGAAACAGTAGCTCCAGCTTCTTCTAATTTAGCTTTTAATGCATCAGCTTCTTCTTGTTTAACGTTTTCTTTTACAACAACTGGCGCTTTTTCTACCAAATCTTTTGCTTCTTTAAGTCCTAAATTTAAAGCTTCTTTTACAACTTTTATCACAGCAATTTTTTGTTGTCCTGCATCTGTTAATTCAACATTAACTGAATCTGAAGCAACAGCTCCAGCATCAGCAGCTCCAGCAGCAGCACCACCAGCAACTACCATAGCGGCAGCACTAACACCAAATTTTTCTTCGATAGCTTTTACAAGTCCATTCAATTCTACTGGATTCATTTCTGATATAAGATCCAATACTTTTTGTGCGTTTTGTGTCAATTCCATTCTAATAATATAATAATATAAATAAAGGACATTTTTTAGCTCTTAGAACTTAGTTCTTAGAACTTAGGTTAGGTTTAACCTTGTTTTTTTGCAACTTGATCAAGTACACAAGCAAATGATTGCACAGGATACTTCAACAAGTAAATAAATTTCGATAACAATTCTTCTTTTGATGGGATATTTGCTAATTCTGAAACATATGTTCCATCTTGCCATTTCTTTTCTGTCCATCAACCAAGAAAGCCAAATGATGATTTTTCTCCAGCTTTTTCAAATCACTTGCTATATTTGCTAATAATTTTTAGCGGAGTAAAATCTTCGTTTTTTGCAAATATCGCTACAGTAGCTCATTGCAATGATTCTAAATCAACTTTTTCTAAACCAGCTTCTTCAACAGCTCTAAGAAAAAGTCTTTTTCTTAAAACATTGAATTTTGCATCAGTCAGTTTCATTTCTTTTCTGATTTTTGTTGAAACATCTACAGATATACCACTTTGGTTTACAATATATGTACTACCTGCATTTTTAAGGTCTTCAACATACTGCTTCAAAAGCTCTTTTTTCTTGTCTTTTGTAATAGCCATTTACTACATACTTCTAAAACTAAAAAAATCGATCACCAATGATCGAGATTATTACATAGAAAAGAAAGCTAAATACTTTCTCGTTTTTTATGAATATCCTCGGTAGGAACTTATGTTTCTTGTAAGAACTAACTGCCTACGGTCTTTGGTTTACGGGTTGAATTTAACAAAACAGAAACAAAAATCAAGCCCTTTTTTAAAAAAGATATTAAAAAAAATCCCCTGGAAAATACCAGGGGAGATAATGAGCAAGATTTAAACAAAAAAAGCTTTGTGTTGAAACCTAAAATTTTAATCTAAAAAACAATCTGAAGCTCATCATCTATAGGTTGTACTATAAACAAAAGAAATATTATTACAAGACATTATTTGTATATTCTTTTTTTCAAACCAATTGATTTTGTCGAAGTATTCTATTTATAGACATTCTTGTTGGCGACGCATTACAGAACTCATCAGCAGTTAACAACAAAAAACCTTTTACCGCTTGCATAATATACGAAAGACTATAATGGTCTTCCCATATTTTTTGACGAAGTTTTTGATGTCCAACTTTTTCCAATCACTTTTGTGAGACATAATATAATAAGTCATGACTATTCTCTGGCAAATCTACATTTTCAATATACTCTAAAGCATAAATTTGTTGAGTACTATTGTGATCAAGAAAATGTAAATATTCTTTGAGAGCATCAATATTTTGATGAATATTCTTGAGTTTATAATAATGAAGATTTTTAAATAAAGAAGAAATTTCTTCTTTGAGATATCAAGCAATATCCAAAGAACTAATATCTGCAATTATTGTATCTAAAATAGTATGTTTCTTCGTCATGAGTAACAAAAAATAAAAAATATAAAAGAACAGTAAACTAACCAAGTATTTCCAATCTGATTTGATGTTTTTCTTTTAAATAATTTACCAAATGAATATCATGAGTAATTAACAAAACAGTATTTCAATTTTGGTTTGATTTAATCAGCAGGTCTCAAATAGTTTGAGTATGTTCTCGATCAAGATTTCATGTTGGCTCATCTGCTATAATAAATTCTGGTTCATGAATTAATGCTCTAGCAAAAGATACTTTTTGCTTTTCTCAAGCACTCAAAAACTTTACAGACAGATTTTCCAGATGAGTAATATCATATTTTTGTTGAAGTTTTTTATATTTTGCTTCTATAATAGAATCCCCTACTCCATATAAAACCAAAGGATATATAATATTTTCCTTAACTGTCATATATTCAATTAATTTATAATCCTGAAATATAATTCATATTTTTCTTCTATATGTTTGCATTTCTTCATCTGTATATTTGGATATATCTTCATGTTTATGGTAAATCATTTTTTCTCCTACTTTTTTTTCTCAAGTAATAATTCTTGCAAGAGTTGATTTTCCTGTACCAGATTTTCCCATAATCACACAAAATTCTCCCTTTTTGAGAGAAAAGTTATAATGATTAAATAACAATATTGGACTTTCTGGATAACCCCGGGTAAGGTTTCTCATTTCAATGAGATTGTCGATATGCATTCTTTTGTTTTATGTTGTAAAATTTAAATGGGTTAGATAGATTATTGCGTTAATTGTTTTTTGTCTCTCTGAAAGAAATGAAGAGAATAAAACAATTCTAAGTTCTCTTATTCATTTCGACATTTCCTTCATTTTATTCAGGACTTTGGCTCAATGAGACAAAGAGAAGCTCGTAACGAAGAAGACAATACTTATTATTCTATTTAAAACTAATCCTGTCTATTCTATCTAAAGCGATAGCGTGTCTAATCTGTCTAATAATCTAATCTTGTCTATTCTTTCTATTTAATTTTATCCCTAAATCAAAATTCTGCAAAGAAATCCAACATTTGAAGAGAAATTAAGGTTGACATAATTTAGGAAATATTAACAAATAAATAATAAACGATTTTCCATTGAAAGAGAAATCAGAATCTATAAAAAATGTGAATTGAATTTTTTAATTATTATTATATAGAATGTTTGATTACAAATGAGCTTTAAAAGAATTGGAAACAATACAAACATTGGAACAACTTGAAGAAGTTTTCCAAAAATATTTGGGGAAACAATGATCTCTTACTCTAGCTTTCAAAGAAATGGCTAGTTTAAGTCCGGAAGAAAAAAAAGAAGCGGGAAAGACTTTGTCTGAAGCAAAAACATTGCTTAATGAAGCTTATGAAGCTAAGTTACAGGAATTAAGTATATATCAAATTAATGAGTCTTTGAATAAAGATCTGGTTGATTTTTCTTTGGAAAAATCACCTTATAATATATGACATCGTTCACTTTTGGCTGAGGTTAGAAGAGAAGCTGAAGAAGTATGTAAATCTATGTGATTTATCATCGAATACGGAACAGATGTTGTGACAAAATTTGAAAATTTTGAGTCGGTGAATATTCCACTTAGTCATCCTGCAACAGAAATGCAAGATACTATCTATCTAAAAGAAACTGACCCTCGTGGAGAACCATTGATTTTGAGAACACAAACTTCTTCTATGCAAAATTTTATGATCAAAAAATATGGTGTGCCTTTGAAAGCTGTTGTTCCAGGGAAAGTATATAGGTACGAAAATATGGATGCAACACATGATACGATGTTTTACCAGCTTGAAGGAATAGTTGTTGATAAATGAGTTACAATAGCTCATGCAAAACATATGATAGAAAAATTACTTTCTGCAATCTTAAAAAAAGATGTAGAAACAAGAATGAGACCATGATATTTCCCATTTGTAGAGCCATGATTTGAAATAGATGCTAGATATGAAATTACCGACCCCAAAACAGGAAAAAAAACCATGTCAAAATGGATGGAACTTTTGGGCGCTGGTATGATTCATCCAAAAGTTTTGGAAATGGCTGGCGTTGATCCAAAAGAATATTCAGGATTTGCCTTTGGAATGGGACTTAGCAGACTTGCTGCAGTAAGATACGGAATCAAAGATATCAGATATTTTACCAATGGTGATTTAAGATTCGCACAATCATTTTAGAACTTAGAGCTTAGAACTTAGAGGGTGATTTTTATAATTTTAATTATAATGGAAAAGAGTAATTATCAAAAACTAATTGTACGACAAAAATCAATGGATCTAATTGAACAAATTTATAAAATTACGTGATTATTTCCAAAAGAAGAGACTTACTGATTAATAAGTCAAATAAGAAGGTGTGCTATATCAATAGCTTCAAATATTGCTGAATGAAACCAAAGATGAACCAGCAAAGATAAACAAAATTTTTTGCGTATAGCTAAATGATCAACAGCTGAATTAGAAACTCAAATTATTATAGCAAAAAGATTAGGTTATATCAAGGAAGCGGAAACAAACGAAATATTAACAGAGATAAGTGAAATATTGAAAATGTTATCTGGGTTTATTGTATCACTAAAATAAATCTAAGTTCTACCAACTAAGTTCTACATTCTTTTTATATAATAAATAAATACAAATGGCGCATATTGAAGTATCAGACAAAACACTTGCTGAGTTTAATAGATTATTGGAAGAATTGAATAAACTTTATCCAAATCAAAAACTAGCTAATGATCAGATTATGGAAGCTATGATTGGTGGATTTTTTGATTCGTTGACATACATGAAACAACAAGCTGAAGCTCATAACGGTCATCATCACACTCATAAACACCATGATTGATGTTGTGGATGAAATGATGATTGTGAAAACAAAAAAGACGATGAATGTTGCGGAAAACATCATCACTAAAAAAGCATAAATACAAAAAAAGCCGCATTTGCGGCTTTTTCTTTATAAAAAATTATTTTTAGTCTTTTTTTAATACTTTCCAAATTAAATAAACATACAAAACTGCCCAAACTGCTCCATAAATCCAAGGATTTACTTCTGTCATTACAGGAATAACTGTAGCAATCCAAAGACCAAAAAAGAATATACATAATTTAAGTACACTGTAGTCGACAATATTAAATGACTTTGTTTTGGACATTACTTTTTTGATAAGTTTTTTCATTGTGTTTGATAAATAAAAGATAAATGTTAATTAATTATAATCTAAATTTTGCTTTTTGTCAAATTTTCGTTGTTTTTATCGACCATTTTGGACTTCGGCGATCACGCGGTTCATCATTTGTACTGATTCTACTGGATGAAGTCCAATGGTGGTTTCTTCAGAAAGCATCAAATAGTCTGCGCCTTCGATGATTGCGAGGAATATGTCAGAAACTTCTGCTCTGGTAGGCGCAGGACTGTTTACCATAGAGCTGAGCATCTGAGTGGCTATAATTACTGGTGTATGTTTAATTTTACATTTTTTTACGATATCCATTTGGATTTCTGGGATTTTTTCTATCGGTAATTCTGTTCATAAATCCCCTCTTGCTACCATAACCATATCACTTGCATCAATAATCTCATCTATATGATCTAGTCCTTCTTGATTTTCTATCTTAGCGATAAGCTTGGTCTGATTTGAATTATTGATAAGTTGTCTGACTTCTTGGATATCTGCAGCATTTCTACAAAAACTAATAGCTATTTGTTCAAATCAATTCTCCAATGCAAAAGAAATATTTTCTTTATCTTTTTCTGTGATTGTCGGCAAATCCATATGAACCCCTGGTAAATTAATGTGTCTTTTGGATGTCATAGAAAATTCATTTAAAGCTTCCAACAAAATATAATCTGATCATTTTTTACGGACAACCGCATCAAAAAGTCCAGACTCTATTTTGACTATATCGCCAATATCTACGTCATTTACAATTCATGAATAATCACACCAAATATCATTATTTTCTGGTTTTGTTTTGCCTACAACTATTTTAAAAAGCTCTCATTTTTGATAGAGTCTTGGTTCTTTGATTATACCAGTTCTGATACTTGGTCATTCGATATCCATCATCAATTCAAATTTACCATCAACCTCTTTCTCTGCTTGTCTAATCATAGATATTCTAGCCAATGCTGTTTTTTTTGTTTCATGCGTAAAATTAAATCTTAGTGTACGAACTCAATCTTTATAGAGTTGTTGTAAGATTTCTACAGTATTTGTAGATGGTCATAATGTTGCAATAATTTGAGGCATGGATAATTTTACTTTGTAAAATTAGTTCTAAGTTTTATAAATTAGCCTTATTCCTTTTAGACTTTTGAACTTTGTCTCTCTGAGTCCTGAGCGTCAGTCGAAGGAAATGAAGAGAATAAGTTCTCTTATTCATTTCGACATCCCTTTCGACTAGACTCAAGGCTTTGGCTCAATGAGACAAAGAGAATAACTAAGCTCTAAGTTCTAAGCCCTAAGCCCTAAGTTCTAAGTTCTAAGCTCTAAGTTCTAAGCTCTAAGCTCTATCTAATCTCGTACATTTTCTTTCATTTCAAACTTTCCAAAGCCATATCGATTTTGCTTTTTTGATTGGCGTACATAACGTAGATGATATCGTTTTTCTTTACTTTGTCTCCAAGTTTTTTGTGAAGATAAAGACCACCTTGATCGTCGATAGGAGCTCAAAGTGCTCTAGTAGTCAGATTTATGAGTTTCATATCTATAACTTTTACGGTTCCATCTTTTTCTGCTTTTACTTCTTTTTTGAATTTTGCGAGTTCCAATTCTTCTGATTTGATATTTGGGTTTTTTCATCTTTGAGCTTTGATAATCTCTTGCATTTTTTTCCATGCTGCTCCTGATTTGAGTTGTTGATATGCAAGTTCATATGCTTTTTTACCTTTTGCCATACCTACAAGTTCGATAATTTTGGATGCAAGATGTAATGCTTTTGTTTGTAAATCCATTGGTCTAAGTTCGTGTTGTTGCAATACTCTAAGCACTTCTCTAACTTGAAGTGTTGCTCAAATTCCTGCGCCGATTGGTTCCATTGCTTTTGTGATTTCTACATGGACTTTCATACCAAGTTTTTTACCAACATATTCATATTTTTTCTTGAGTCGTTTTGCTGTTTTCATGTCTGGAACTTTTGCAGTTGGTCCCATAGGAATATCAATCAATGAATGTGTAATTCCCATAGCATATTTTTTTGCCATAATAGAAACAACTGTTCTCGAATATGATTGCATAGAAAGTGGATAAGCAACTTTGATTAATTTTTCATCTGCTGGTGCAAGATCCAATCCCCCACCTCGCACTAAACAAGTATTTTGTTTTTTCACTAAATTTTCAATTTCTTTTTTGGAAAAAGAAATATCCATAAGAACATTTACACATTCTCATGTAGCTGCTGGTGATGTAATAGCCTTGGAAAATGTTTTTGGCATTTTGATACCAAGAGAGGCAAGTAATGGGATCATAATCATAGTTGTCTCATTTCCTGGAACTCATCCCATACAATGTTTATCAGCAACTACTCCATCAAAATGCAGCATTTCTCATGTTTCAGCCATAGCTTTTGCCATTTCATATAATTCGTAATCACTGGCTTTTTTGAAAAATCCAATCGCAGAATAATATGTAATAAGCGTATCTGTAAAACGATTATCCGCAATATCTTTCATAATAGCATATGTTTCTTTGTAATTAAGTTTTTCTCATTTGATAGCTTTTTTGAGAGCATCTATAGCCTTACCATTTGTTTGAGTAAAGGTAACACTAACAATTGCATCTGCTGGAATATTGTATTTTTCGTAAACATCTTTGAAAAGTCATATTTCTCATGATTTTACTACTTTATTTGTAAGATCTGCGTTTAATACAATTTCTTGTCAATTATAGCCAAGAGAAACCTTATCAAAAGCATTGATTCAATATTCTCGTGCTTCTTGTTCGTTTATAAGTACAATAAACTCCTCACCATCTAGGATGTCAACCAATTTGGTTTTGGCATGAAAGATGTTTGTTTTTTCCATTTTGTTTTTGTCATAAAAAAATAAAGATATACACCTTAAGTATATCCAGATTTTTTATTTTTGCAAAAAAATAAAGAGTTTTATTGAAAGAAATTTATTATGTAAGAATAGTTGTATTTTAAATTGCTTCAGCAAATTCTGGTTCTGGTTGATATCCTAAATCTTTAACCAAGACTTCTTTTATATCTTCTTGGTTATTAAGTAATTTTTTGGGAGCATTCATAACATCACAAAGTTCTCTTTCTACAAGAAGCATACATTTTGCTGCATGATCGCAATGTTTTTTGTTTACTAATTCCCAACATCGTACGTTACCATCTTGTTCAAAATCATGTTCTTTACAAGGAAATTGAAGTTTCATACCATAAAAAATAAACTAAAAGAAATGAAATATAAGATATTTTTTACAAAATCATGATAACCTTCGTATATCAAATTACAAGATTTAAAACAGCTAATTTTACTTGTATTTTTTGATAAATTAGATATAATCACTCTAGCAATGGTATTCCAATGCTTTTACAAACAAAAAAAGAATATATGTTTAAATCAGCAGAAAAACTCGGCAAAATGCTTGCTGAAGCGAGTGGTTGAATTTCTTCCACACCAGTTCCTCAAATTCAGGGAAACACAATTTTTTTTCAAATCAAACCTTTCAAAGATAATGATCGTGGTATCAACCACTGGGAAACTGTAAGTAAAAACCTTATAAGCCTCAAAACGAAACAACTTACTTTTTTGATTAGAGGAAATAATCGTAATATCAAATTATTTGTTTGACTTCCAAAAGATTTCAAGCAATTTTTTCAAAATACTTTTTATGCTAGTTTTCCAACTTCTGATTTAGTGGAAGTAGAAAATCCCCATTTATACAAAAGTTTGGAATACATTATAGCAAAAGATAATGCCGCTGTCTTATCAAAAGATGATTTTGTAAGAGACGGAACTTATATGGATCCTATGACTACTATACTTTCTTTGTACAATACTATAGATTCAGAATCAAGATTGGATACTGTATTTACATATACATTCAAAACCAAAAAAAGTTTCTTAAATACAATCAAAGATCTAATCACACGATTTCGATCTCCAAAAGCAAAAACAAACGAAGATTGAAAAGAAGAAAAAGAAGAAAAACCAGATTTATTTATGACAATGTGATATCATATAAAAAGCAAAGATAAATATTTATTGGAAACCACAAAATCAAATATAAAATCAGCATTTGCAACTTTTTTTGAAAATTGATCAATAAAATTCACAAAAAAACCCAAAAAAATAGCTATGACTTACGATCAATCTGTGAGTTTCTTTCATCTTCCAACATTGGCAAATTTTACAAAAGGATTGGAATATACTTTGTATAGAAAACTTCCTTATCCTACAAATATACCTACAACTTACAACACGCCAAATGCCGGACAAGAATTAACTGTCCTTTGAAAAACTGATTATAGAGGAGATGCAATTACTTTTGGAATCAGGAAAGAAGATAAGTTTAGACATATGTATATTATGGGTAAAACAGGTACGGGAAAATCTACCTTGATTTCCAACCTTATTGCTAGCGATATGCAAGCTGGGAATGGACTTTGTTTGCTCGATCCTCACGGAGAATTGGTAGATACAGTTTTGGAATATATTCCTACTCATAGAATAAATGATGTGATTTTGTTTGATGTAGCAGATTCTGATTTTCCTATTGGATTTAATTTGTTGCAGGCAGATACAGAAGAAGAAAGAAGTCTGGTTGCATCTGGAGTTGTTTCTACATTTAAGAAATTATTTGGAAATAGTTGGGGACCAAGATTGGAATATATTTTGAGAAATATTGTTTTGTCGCTTGTGGATTATCCAAATGCTACATTGATGCATATTTTGAGAATGCTTACCGACAAAAATTTCCGTGAAGAAGTGATCTCTTGTATAAAAGATAGTGTGGTTTTGAAATTTTGGAACAATGAATTTAACAAACGAAATGATAAGCAAAGAGAAGAAGCAGCTGGTCCTATTACCAACAAAGTTGGACAATTTTTGTCATCAAAACTCGTGAGAAACATCTTTGGACAACCAAGAACCAAATTGAACCTCAGAAAAGCTATGGATGAAGGAAAAATTATCTTGGTAAATCTATCCAAATGAAGAATCTGAGAAGATAATGCAAATATGATTGGATCGTTGTTGGTGACCAAATTTCAAATTGATGCCATGTCGAGAGCTGATATTCCTGCACATATGAGAAGAGATTTTTATCTTTATATAGATGAGTTTCAAAATTTTGCATCAGAATCATTTACTACAATCTTGTCGGAAGCGAGAAAATATAAATTGGCACTTATTGTAGCAAACCAATATATTTCGCAATTGATGCCTGAAATTAGAGATGCTATTTTTGGTAATGTATGAACAACAATTTGTATGACAATAGGATCTGATGATGCCGCTCATATGACTACACAATTCAAAAATATGGCTGAGGTCAATGATTTGATTTCTTTGCCAAAATATACTGCTTATACTAGACTGATGATCGATGGAATTTCTTCGGATCCGTTTAGTATGAAAACATTATGACCAATTAAAGCTGAATGATCTCTTGAACTTATCGATAAAGTAAGAAAACAATCTCGCCAAAGATATGCGATGTCCAAATGACAACTAGAAAAACTTATGCAAGCATGGAGCAATAAAACATTTTCTCTCCAAGAAAAAGTAGCAGAAAAAGCGAAATTCGAATCACTTGGAATTTCGGCACAAGAAGCTGAGAATCTGCAGGATATGTTTGTACAACAACATAATCATTTGTTTACAGAATACTCTATTGATGGTGTAGAACCTGATACTATTTTGTTTGATACAGATGGAAATAGTCACAAAGCTGTTTGGTATGAAAAACCAAAATGACTTGAAGATCAAGCTAATATAAAATACAAAGCTGGGCAAGAAATTACATTGAATGGTGGTAAAATTATGAAAATTTCACTAGATATGTATCAACATCAAACTGTTATGATAGAAAAAACTATTCCGCTAGCAATTTGGATATGAAGCAAAGAAAAAGTTTTGGAACAATTTGATACTATGCTCTGACTTGCAGGCAACGCAGAAAAGTTTAAAGAAGTATTTAAATTTTGTCCAAATACCGCAAAACTTGAAGCGCAATTTGCTGCACAAGCAGCTAAAAAAGAAGAAAACACAACTGTAGCGACAACGGAGGCTAGTGAAAAACCTACTGGAGCAAGTCCTTCGAAAGCCATACATTCCCCTGCTCCGCAAGCAGAGTGAGCGTTTGATATCTCAAACATCAAACTTGGTGAACGATACGAAGGATATGTAAAACTTAGTTATAATTATGGAATGTTTGTCACGGTAAAATGAGTTGAGGGATTGCTACACAAAAATTTCATCGTCGCACCTGACGGAGTCGACTGGAAAAAATACTATAATATCTGAGATAAAATCAGAGTAAAAGCCTCCGAATTCAAAGAAATCAATGGAGACAAAAAAGTTGTTTGGAGTCAAAAATAAAAAATAAGAAGAGCCAAATCGGCTCTTTTTTGTAAGACAAAATACTTTTATTGACTTTATCTATTATTTGTATATATCAACAAAACTAAAATAAATCTCCAAGATTTCATTTTGGTTAAAAAAACACCGATGTCGATAAATTCAAACAAAGACAATTTCAGAATTTTTATTGATGAGTGTAACCAAAATACTCTAAAAGAATTTTTGATTGCCAAAAAAGGAGAAATTACAAATTCAACCAAAGAACAAATACTCAACTGTATAGACCTAAAATAATTAGTTGTTTCTCTTTTTAAAGAAGAAGATTTTGTAGATTTTATGCTTCATTATTATATTTTTGAAAAAGAAGAAAAAATAAAAAAAGATCTGGAATGTAAAAAAAATAACCAAAAATTTGAAACATTAACTAAACATGGAAATGCTGTTTTCTTTATGATAAATCCGCTTAGTATGAAATTTACCTTTTCCAAAGGAAAAGGACTCAAAAAATTGGGACTCAAGCAAGATGAAGTAGTTGGAAAGCCAGTAGCTGACTACCATGGAAATAATGAAAGTATTATGAAGTGAATACGCCAAGCAGCAAAAGGGAAAGAACGACACGGAATTATAGATGTGTGAGATATTTATTTTGATGTAAATTTCACACCTGTTTTTGATGAAAACGGCTCTGTAAGAGAAATTGTCGGAATGGCGTTTGATACATCAAAACACAAAAACCTGGAAAAAAAACTCAAAGAAGCAAATCTCACCAAAGATAAATTTTTTTCCATCATTGCACACGATCTTAAATGACCCTTTGGAGTTATTCTTGGATTTTTGGAACTGTTGCAAAATGACTTAAAAGAATTAAGTATTGATGAAATCAAAGAAAGAATCAACTTGATAGATATGTCAGCGACAAGATCTTATAATCTATTGATACGTTTGTTGGAATGGGCAAGAGCACAGTCCTCTGTTGCTGTATTTAATCCAGAAGTATTTGACTTCCACAAAGAATCTATGGAACAAATAAATTTATTGCAAGAAATGGCAAAAAGTAAAAATATTGTTTTAGAGAGTACTATACCTGATTCGACTATTATTTATGCAGACAAACGTATGATAAATTCTGTTGTGAGAAATTTGGTTTCAAATGATATAAAATTTACAGGGAATCAAAAAATCACTGACAAAATTTCTATTTGATGTACATTATGATCTGATAATATTCTTTTTTCTATAATTGATACTGGTATTTGAATGGAGCCAGAACAAAAAACAGCATTATTTAAAATAGATAAGATATTTTCTACAAAATGAACAGCAGATGAAGCATGAAGTGGATTGTGACTTTTGTTGTGCAAAGAATTTGTAGAGAGACATGATGGAAAAATACGAGTTGAACAAAGTGAACCATGACAAGGGACAACTATTCAATTTAGTATACCAACAAGAAATTATCAATAAAATCGAAAATAAAAAAAAGAGCCAAATCGGCTCTTTTTTAACAATCCTTTTTCCTTATTTTTTGAAAATTTTGGTATAAAGATGGATGATAAGCAAAGAAAGCAATACAGAAATTATAATATTTGGAAGTAAGCACAATGTACTCAAGGTCACGTTGTAAATTGCAGACAGAATTTTGTTGAAGATATCACTAACAAAACCTACCTCGATATATCTTCGTACATGTGCTACATGGATAAGTGTATGTTGCAAGATAATCATCCCATAAAAAACGATAGCGAAAACTACGCAAGTTACCGTATAATTTTTGTTGATCATTTTTCGAATAGATTTGATCATGTTTTGAGATGAAGAAATAAACTGATTCCATTATAAGCAGAAAATATTTTTTGTCAATTTTTGAAGACGATATAAAACGTCCAATTATTAGATAATTATTTTTTCATCGCTTCGACCTTCAATTCTTTATCCATTTTTTCTATCGCATATCTCAGGGCTGTCCTGGGCATAACTGCTTTATGCTTCATCACATAGTTGAAAACTTCTTGTTGGTGAGCTTGGCTGGCAACCTTGAGCATCCGTCCGTATCATTTTTGGACCATATCGTCAGGATCCAGCAATAAATCATCTGCAATCTGGAAAAGCTCCGCCAAGAACATTCCTCTTCTCGCTGGCACAATAAAGCTAACAGCAGATGCCCTTTTTACCCATCTATTGGACGACTTCGTCCATTTTTTTATCTCTTTTATATATTGTGGATACATCTCGATAAACGCTCCCATGGTATGATTACAGAAGGTATCACATTTCGCTCGGTTATTTATATATTTATCTATCCAATTATAAAAAATCTGAAAATCTTCTGGTTGGTACTGTTTCCTCAACGCATAGGTTCGATTGCACGCGACGAATGCTTCTTCACAATAGTCAGATTTAAATAATTCTTCACATAATCAGAAAATTGTTTTCTTATCTAGTTCTTTGATCTCTTTCCACTTCTCTTTGGCAAGTTTTTGTACTAATGCACTTTTGACTCCATAGGCAGTGACTGGTTCTTTGAAGAAACGATGGAAAGATTCTCTAGTTTTGGGATCTGAAAGAGATTTGAGTTGTGTCCTGAGAGAAGTGAGAGATAACATTTATTTACGATCTAATTCAAATAAAGTATATTCCAACAAAGAACGAACTTCAGAAACTAAATATTTTTTAGCCCAACGCTTTTGTTGATCAGTAAGTACAATTCCAAGGTTTGCGTCCACAACAATACTCTTGTTACATTTTGTATCCAAAAAAACGATAAGATCCTGAATAAAATTTTTTATATTTTTTTCTGTTCTCTCCTCTATTACCTCTGTATTTATAGGAAAATTATTTTTGAAAAAAAATCTAATATCCCAAAGATCTCTTGTTGCTAGTTTTGGTCTATTTACCAAAGCAACCAATTTATTTGCAAACATTGTACTATTTTCCATGACTTGCAAAGGGATACCAAAGAAATTTGCTGTTTCATATTTGTTTGCTTTTCGGATTCTTTCATTAAATTCTATTTTGATATTATGATCACTTTCGCCATAACTAAATATATAACGATACATATTTCTAAATGATTGAAATTCCTTTATTTTACCAAAAGATTGTATTAGATTTTCTATTTCTTTTTGAAATTCCAAAGATGGTAATCCCTGTAAACAATCAATATCTATATCTGTAGAAAATCTATCTAAATTATACAAAAAATATGCCATAGTTCCACCTTTGAAAGCATAATCACTTGATTGTGGTAACGCAAAAAATCCTTTGATAAATTCGTACATATATTTTCTATGGCTTGCGATATTCAACATCTTTGATAATTGTCTTAATAGCTAAAGCCGTTTTCTGGGGATATATTATAGAAAGCTGGTTCATCATATCCATATCTATGTCATTCACATTATCAAAATAATAGGAATGATTATAATAAAGCATATCACAAATTGCTCTCTCTTTGGTTGCTATCATGTATTTCTTTTTGTTTACAATACCCAATGGATTAAATAATATTTTAGGATTGATTTTACGATAACTATACAACATATCACCTATCTTCTTATTTAATGTATTATCTGAAATCATTGTTATTACTTTTGAATAATCTTGAAATATAACGCCATCCTTTTGTAAAACTGTTTCCAATGAAATATAAGAAGGATATCTAATTTTACTTGCAAATTCATAGGCATCATAATTTACCAATGTCCATATACCAGGAAACTGACGAACAAAAATTCCAGATTTTATAAGTCTTTTGACTATTTCTTTGAGTGTATTATGATTTTGAATATGCAAAATACCTTTGAGATAATCGTAGGTAAATACTGTATGTCCAGAACCTAATATATTTGCTACATATTTCATTTGTCATTGTTTTGGGTATAAATACATACCCATTTTAATGAAATATATAATAAATGCAAGTTTTTTGTTTTTATTTTCTCAATTATAAAAATCTCTATCTTATTGTCAAATCTATTTTTGACAAAGCAATCAATTTTATCCAACAAAAAAAATCCAGAATTGCTTCTGGATTGTATGAGAATATAGTGAAGTGAAAATTACATTGCTAAATAAGCCAATAATCATTTTACCAAAAATACTGGCCAAACGATAGCTTTGAGGAAGGCTACTACCCCACCTCGAAATCCTACAGCATTTCCGATAAAATAAATAGCCGCACCGATGAGTCCCATAATATAAATACAGTTTGGTTTTGGAGTACCACACTTCATTGTTTTGCAAGAATCAACTGCTTGAGAGAGTTGTTCACTATCACAAGATGCTTCGATTTTGAGAGTCGCAGCCTTTGCTTTTGCTGGAGACTTCTTGTTTTTTGTAACTACCATGCTCATTGAGAACAGAAAATAAAAGATAGTGTTTTTGTAGGTATTGGTTGAGGGATTTCAATGGTAAGTGGGAGTGGATTTGATATTTGCAAATTTAAATTTTTGGAGTATAATTTTGATGTTTTATTGTTTACTATATAGATTATGGCTAGATATTATAGAAACGATTTTGATAATCTTCTAGGAAGAATACTTATCCTTATTGCTCTAGGCGTAGTTTGATTGTTATATAAATATAAAGAAGACATTAGTTTCTTTTTTAAAAAGTATTTAGTATTTATTATTTTATGATGAACGATACTCTTATGATTAATAATTTGGAGATTTATTGTTCGTAGAAGAAACGAAAAAAATATTCTTAAAGAAGAAATGGACTATATAAATTCTAAAGTTATGCTTATTGAATACGAATTAAAATACCAAATGAAAAAGTATTTCTTTTCTTTACATGAACTTGATTTTTTCAATTCTTTAAAAAACATATTAAATACTCAATATCCTTGAAAATATGATATTTTTCCAAAAACAAGATTGGCAGACATCTTTGAACCAGATAAGTATTCTTCGCATAAACAAGCAGAATTAAATAAAATACGATCAAGACATGTTGATTTTTTAATTGTAGATCAAACAAATAATTATAATCCAGTACTTGGTATTGAAGTAAACTGAGAAAGCCATAATTCAGAAAAAATGATAGAAAGAGATATCTTTGTAGAAAGCCTATTTAATTCTTGTGAATTACCATTTTTAGTAATAACAAATGATCAAGTATATAATGAGAATTACATTATTGAGAGAATAAAAGAGAAATTAGAATAAGAGAAAAAGCCCTGAAGGGGGCTTTTTTAGAAGAAATATTTTATCTTCTTATCTTTTTGTTTTTTCATACTCATCGAAAAATATATTTTACTAACCCAACAATTCAAAACAGAACTAGTAATTTCCACCAGTTACCATTTACACTGAAAACAGACAAAATAGGATCAAATATTTTTCGTACGTCTTTTAGTGTCATTAGTAATTATAAATGATAAATAATATCTTCTAATAATGATTTAATCTTCTTTTTTTGAGATAATGAAAGAGATCAGATTTTTCTGGCAAATAAAGATTCATGAAATGTTGTGATCTTTTTGATCTTAACATATGTTATTGATCTAAGATTGTTTTGTATGTCTGGTTTTATTTCTATTGAATATTTATCATCAACTGCTTCTTGAGAAGTCATTTTAAGAATTGTATAATCTTCTTTTTCTGAGAAAAGGAAAAGAATTGGTCTCAGCTTAGATCATTTTCAATCAGTAAATTCGTAATCAACGAGTAGTATATCTCAGAAAGATAAATTATCTATAATCTTCATATAAATCTGGCTCATTAGCTAAATCATTAAAAAATCAGGTAGCTTTTGCAAATTGCTGAGCTTCTTGTTTCTTTTGTATCTTTTGTAAAACTGAATAAGGATAATTTCTTTTTTTTACTAAGTCATACTCTATTATTTCCATATCTTTTGTTTCTTTTCGTGGTGCATCTTTGTGAGAATATTCAGAAATATCTGAGGCATTAACATCAGATAAAGTCTCTAGAACTTGTTTTATAACTTCTATTTCTTGTGGAAAAAACACTTTTTGGTAATGCCTGTTAGGCATATATTTTTGTTGTCTATACCCCTTATATTCACTATCTACAGTTAATATTTCATTTTCTTCTTTCATTTCTTCTATAATAGCATCAAATTTATATGGAGCTGGACCTTTTGGAAGCTTTATATATTGTATACCTGTTATACTTTTGCCATACATTTCATAAAAATTGAAATCACAAAAATATAGTAATTTATACAACACCGTTTTCCCTATATTTGGTTTCATACCTACTTTATATAAAATATACAATAGCAGTTCTTTAAATTTTTCTGTATTTCCTGGGCTTACAGAAAATTCAGGATAATCAATATCTCCTAATTTAATATTAGTTTCTCGCATATCAAAAATATCTCTGTATTTGCTGAGCATATCATGCGCATCTCTTTTGCCAGATTCTATGTTTGCAAGGGTAACTCTACTAATCCCCAACATATTCGCCAATTCTTCTTGGGTATATCACGCATCTTCTCTAAGTTTTTGAAGTATTGAATGAAGAGATTTCATTTTTATAGTAAAAAATAAAGGTGTGCGAATAGTATTGATTTTTTACAATAAATCAAGTTATTTTACAAATAGATGTAAAATTGTATAAGTTTTTGTAAAGTTAAGAAAATGGTCTTTTTCAAATTCATTACAGGTCAGAAATTTAATCATCCACCCGTTCTGTTACGCAATACATTGGATCACGATAGCCAACCAATCCATATGAAATCGTATCTCCAATATTTTTGGTAGCTTTGTATGGCATATCATTGTGAGATCGTTCACTCAATCGATCAGCGTTTTTATCTGAATATTTCGCCAAAACGTCATCTATTTCTATAATTTCAGCAGCACTAAATATACTCATATCAGGAGAAATAAGTGGAAGGATTCTTTGTTGAGTATAATTGAAATAAGGAATCTCGATTTGTTTGATTAGTTGTTCTTGTTCCATTTGAGGCAAGATAAGATCCATGATTTTTGGGACTGGTCATTTTGGGAGTTTTACATACTCTACACCGGTGATAGATTGGAAACTTTTTTCGTAAAAATTAAAATCAGAAAAATAAAGAAGTTTGTTTAGTACGGTTTTACCTACGTTTGGTTTTTGGGCACATTTATTGAGGATATACAAAAAAACTTGTTTAAACTTGTAAAACGGATCCTCTTCTTTTGGGATTTTGGTAATTTTGGCTACTTCTTTTTCTTCTGCAATCAGATTGTCCAGACTCATTTCAAACAATCCTGCAATCTTGATAAGTTCGGAGTGTTTGAGTTCTCTTTCTCCTTGTTCGATTTGAGAAAAAGTTACCCTACTAACATCTAGAGCTTTTGCAAAATCATCTTGGGACATATTGGCGTCTTGTCTGAGTTTCTTGATTTTTTCTCAGATTTTTTTTTGATCCATTGTGGATAGGTAATGGGTAAAAATCTAAGTTGATTGTAAACTTTATTTTACATAAATCAAGATGATTTGAAAGATTGTTGTACAAAATTTGAGAGGAAATGTTTAGTTGTGGGAAATTATCTGGTTATAAAATATAACTTGCAAACAAAAAATTCTTTGCTACAATTCTTTTATTTATATATTTGTATATACATGCGTGGAAATTTTGAACATTTATTACAAATCACACAAAATAATATAACAGAAATTGATTTATCTGTTTATGATTTTTGTGAACCAGCTTTTTTATTGGGAATATTATCTTTATACACTGATAAAAAGATATCTATCAAAAATATTGATAAGATAACCAACACTCATGTAAAAAACTATCTCGAAAGATGTGGATTTTTCGAATATATAGGGCATAATATTCCACTATGTAAAACAGATAGAAATAGTTTAATAGAAATTACTGCTATTGACCAAGACACAATAAAAAAAGTAACAGATATGGATATTGTTACTACCAAATTTTTACAGCATTTATCTCTTCAAAAATCAGACTTTGATGATCTTTATAAAACATTCTATTGGATAATGCGAGAATTAATTGATAATGTTTTAACTCATTCTCAAGCTGATTTTAAAAATAAATGATGTTTGTATATGATGCAAGTTTTCCCGTATACTAATATTATAAATTTTTGTGTGGTAGATAATGGCATTTGAATCAAAGAATCATTTAAAGATAGTTCTTATTACAATCCAAAATTGGGTTACAAATATTATATAGATCTTGCATTACAAAAAGGAGTAACAAGAGATAGAGATATTTGAGCAGGAAACTGACTTTATGGAACTTTGGAGATCATAAAAGCTACTTGATCTGAATTAATCTTTTATAGTTGAGATACTTATTGTCAGCAAAAGTGACTAGATACCACTTATTTCTCCAACAATTGATTTTGGCAAGGAAATTTGCTTGACATAAAATTTGATATCAGTACATTAAATAAAGATGTTATAGATAATTTGATATCAAAAGGAGCGTTGGTAAAATGACTAGACATAGAAGAATTAGAACATTTAGATGACTTATTTTAAGCCAGATGAAAGCGATACATTTAAAAGAATTTTGAGAAGTATTGGTATCAAGACAACAAGCTAAGATTGTTTTTGCTATTGCTCAAAAAGAAAATTTCAATGTGGAATTTGATTTTGAAGGAATAAAATTTCTTGCAAGTTCTTTTGCTGATGAATTATTTGCCAAATGATTTGCACAATTTGGAAAAGTTTTTAAGATAACCAATCTCAAAGATAACTTCTTCAAAAATCTAATCAAACAAGTAATTGTAGGAAGAAAACAACTTGCATAAATAGTAAATTTTATTATATTCACGCTGCCAATATTCACCGGGACGAAAGTCTGACTGGTGAATTTTTTGTTTAGAGAATTTCTCGGTTTTTTTAACGCGTTTGGGGGTATATTAAAATTTTATATTTTATTTTCTTATTTTTTCATTATACTTAAATTAATGCATGAATAATAACTATCTTTACCATTCTAGGAATGTTGTACAAATTTTTATTTGCTATAACAGATATTAGAATGATTACTGAAAAAATAATTTTATGTTCAGAATGATGTGCTGGTCTCCTCCGCGCTGGTGCTAGTTAGTAGCCACCATGCACATAACATTCAAACATTAGGTAAAGTAAATTATTAATTCTTGCGTTGTAGGAAGAGAACTATGGTGCAAATCCATAGACCAGCAAATTTAATTGGACAGTATGAAAATACTGTTTTTTTAATACCCAGCCTCTTTTAATCTCATTAATAATAAATTAGCCAAAAACAAAAAATGAATTGCTTTTTCTTTTTCTAATTGAATATAATCATGTGCTTTGGGATTTCTAATTGCCAACATTGCACCTTTAAAAAGAGCCATATATCATTGCTGAATATCTTTTTCTGTTTGTCATGATAAGTCAGACAGTTTGATTATAGGGGATCATAAAGAAAACGCTCTATCCATTAATGGGGCTCAATCAAATTCTTGTCCAGCACTATTTTTAACAATTTCTTTTACTTTATTATTTACTAATTTCATTGCCTCAAGAACCGAACTACTATAATGTCAGTCATCAAAAAGTTTTTTTGATATATCTATCAATTCTTGTTTAAATAATGTCCAAAAATCGACTTTATTATCTTTAATTTCCTTATTATCATAGATTCAAAGCTCTATATTTTTATATAATCAGTTCACATAATTTCTTCTACTCTGATATGAATCTAATCAATTATTTTTCCAATAATTATAAAAATCTCGCAATTCTCGATGTGGATTGGGATTTGAAATTCACATGTTAAAGAATACTTTATTTACCTCTCAATAAATACGCTTATAATAATCACCGATATCATTTATATCTTTATTTCTAGTTGCAACATCTATCATACAATTTTTAATATTTTTAATTTGTTCCAACAATTCCAATCTTTCTTGATCTTTCATATTTTATAAAAGATTAAATCATAAAATCTTTTTCAAAGCTTTAGTTAAATAATAAAACTCATAATATAAAAATAAAAACAGCCAGTGTAAATATTATAATATCAATCATTAATTAAAATTTCCAATTTTCTAATCGCCATTTTCTATTCATTATTTAATTACTTATATATAAATCACTTGTTTAATTAACATAACAAATAGTTCAACAATAAGGACAAGTTGCTTGATTTCACACATATAATCTATCTGACAAACCTATTCATGATAATGAATTTGGACTTTGAAAGAAAAATCAATTTCAACATTTCGTACATTTAACAAAATTCCTGTTTAAAGGAGTTAAATTAATTGAATTAGAAGATCATAATCAATAATTAAATGATTCTATATTAACAGTTGGTATATTAGAATCAAAACGAATTTTGTTTTGTTGATCTTCAAGCTTAGTTATAGCTTTCTCTATTTCTTTTTTACCTTCCTCAGTCGCTGTATTAAGCTTTTTTTTATATTCTTTTATAAGTGCTTTGTTTGATTCAATTATTTCTTCATGTTTTTTATTATTCTCTTTTATAATTTTTTCTTGACCTTCCAAAAATAATTTTAAACTACTTTCATAATTGTCTTGATTCTTTTTTAATTGTTTTTTATAATCTTCAGATTGTCTAAAAATCATAACTGCAGCTATTATAGCTCAAGCAGTAAATAAAACCGATAACGAAGAAATCATTATTCAATACGGATTGAATCTCATAGATAGTGATTCGTTAGTTTTCTCTAAAACAGCAATATATTCTTTTTGCTGTATAATCTGCTTATTTATTGAAGACGAACTAGTATCTAATCAATTATTTTTTTGTAAAACAATTCAACTATCAACTATTCATAATATTCAAGTCATATTAATTTAATTTAAAATAAAATTACTCATATAAAACTATTTTTCTTTACTCTCAACTATCTTGTTTTTATTTTTTAAAATTATAATCTCTTTTCTATGTATTTTTTTCATTTTATCGTACACTCTAAATCTAAGATACCAGTACCATGTCTGGAAATTTTTACATATCAATCTTCTTCTAAATCATTTAAATCTTCAACATCTGCATATCATCAAACAAACATCTCTTGAGATATAATATCTTGTTTATCATCTCATCAATTATAAATCTTTTGCAAAATCTCTTTTTGTTTGAATGGAAGATTATATTTATTATTTACTGTATCATTCAAACACTCTATTACCCTTTGTTGATCTAACCATATCTTAAAGACACTATATAAAAGCCCTATACAAAAAAACATCGTTGCAAATAAAAACTTATTTTCATTAACAAATTCAGATATAAATATTGGCATCCATCAAAACAGTATAGCTAATATTGTTCATGTTAATACTCATATCCATTTACTAATTATAGACTTTATAAAGATAATAAAATATTTCATTTTATAATTAAAAATATAATAAATTACTATTTTGAAACATATTTTTTATCAGATAATTTTGTAATAAGATAATCGATAAATTCTTTTTGATTTCGAATAGAATTATAAATTTCCAATAATATATTCCAAATTTCATTTATATCTTCTTTCAATTCATCAAGTTGTGTTTTTAATAATACATTACTATATATTATTTCATTAATATTTACAAGATGAGCTACTTGATTTCTTACATCCTTTAATAGATATATTTTTGAAAATTTTTTCTTAATTTCTGGATCTTTTATTAGTTTCCAGCTTTCAATAAATTTTATTCTTTTATGAAAATTTAAAGAATCTATTATATCTTTCCATTCTATATAAAAAGTTCTATCAAAAAAATCTATATTCTCATAATTATTAACTTTTGCGAAAATTATATATCCTAATAAAAATTCTATTTTTGAAAAAGCATCTAATAATTTTCATCTATCAATACGATTAGTATTTAAAATTTCATTAGAATAATGATATGTTAATGTTGATGATATTTTTCAATGAGATGAGTAATAATAAAATCAGTCTCAGAAAATAAAAAAATTATAAGGATATTTCCTGTCTATAAATGAAGATTCTATTTTTTTTAAAACATCTATCATTTTATCCCTTACCCATCTAAAACAACTTTCCTCTCCTCTTCACTCAATCCATACAAATCAAATATCATCTCATCAATCTCCTTATCAAATTTTCTTTTTAAACCACTCTTCCGTTTCTTTATCTTCAAAAAACACATAACAACCTTTCATACCCCTTGTCATCAATGTACGATAGGTATTTTTGATAATTCTATCTATTATTTCTTGAGCTTCTTCTGGTTTTTCTAGTAGAAGTTTTTTTGATCATTTGAGAGATTGATCGGTTTTGGCACGATTTTCTGGATGGGTTTCTACTTTACCATTTCTTACCAATAAATCTTTACCAACTATTACTCCTACATAATCAAGTTCTAATCACTGACAGGTATGAATACAGCCGATTTCTGTTACAGAATTTGGCTTCAAAATTCGTAGATTTCAATGCATAGCTAAATTCCAACGCATATTAAAATCATATTCAGGCAAAACGATATCATAATTCTGCTGATTTTTTTTGCTATTTCGATTTCGGCAATATCCTGCTACTAGTCTAGCTTTATTGTTTATTTTATTTTTTTCAAATATAATATCTCTGAGTTTGTTTGGGTCACTTACTATTTGAAAATCATAATCATGTTTATCTAATTCATCATTGGCTGTTTCTCTAATCTGCAAGACATCATCCAACCATGCAAGATAACCATCTGATCCATTGCAACGAAATTGAGAAGAAAGCGATAATTGATGAATATTTGCTCAGATTTTTTTTGCTCGCTTGATAATTTCATCCTTGGTTCAAATATCATGCAATGTTACTTTCTGATCTTCATCTACAAAAAATATACTACATTTTGCAGCATCTATAATTTCCATAATTTGGTTTTCACCTAGATTCTTAAACATACCTGATTTTTCATTTAACCTATGTGCTTCATCGACAATTAGTGCATCAAAATTATTAGTTTCACAATTTACAAAAGATCAAGAACCTGAAAACATATTTTTTACATCTGTTGCTCTAAACGATCCTGTAAGTTTTGTATGATATACATCACGAGGCGCTGAATTTTTGGTAACATATTGAGTTAGATATCATTGTTTTGTGATTTCTACCAAAAGATTTATTGCTACTACAGATTTTCCTGTACCGGGTCATCATTCTACTATCAAGACATTTTTATTACTTGGACTTGATTTTTTGGTTAGAGCTAAAGCATTTTCATAAACTATTTTTTGATCATCGATCATCACAAATTCTTGGTTTCACTTCAACATAGAAGCCATACTATCAGCAAGATGTTTAGATGGTTTTATCTTTCCATGATCAATACGAAACATCGTATTTTTCTTATCCCCATATTTCACAAATTTCTTGATAAATGCACGCAATTTATCTTTATCGTCTTTCAAAAAGACAGGCGCTTTGGTTATATAATCCAAATAAAAATCATTTGAAATTATTCAATCTTCTTCATAATTATGTAAATAAGCACATGGTTCTAATTGAATATTTTCTTGATAAACTGTTTCATTGAAATTTTGTAGAAGTCTTGCATAACTTCGTGCTTGATATGATGGATGACTAACTTCCGCTTCTCCATTTTGAAATCTTGTTACCATCAATCAATCTTTATCTGTTATTTTAGCTTTTTCCCATTGTTTTAGTTCTATAATTATTGCAGATTCTCTATTTTGATCATCTTCTCATGTAATAATAAAATCTATTCTCTTAGATGTTTGAGGAATTCTAAATTCTATTGATATGCAGCTATCGTCTGGTATTCACTGATCATTCAGTACAAAAAACATCTGCGTTAGAGACGCTTTCCAAGAATTTACTTCACTCTTTCCTGTTTCTCTATTGAGTTTATCTTTTACACGTTGGTAAATGATATCTTCAATATGATTATCAGAAACATGTTGTAAAAAAACTTTCTTAGTTTCATTGTAAACTAACATTTTGTATTTCTATAAACTAAAGTTTATTATATTTATCACTCTTTCCTTTTGCCTTTTCTGCATCATATTTTTTATTATTTTTTTCTAATTTATCCAAAGAAACTTTGATTAGGTCTATATTACACTCTTCTGCGAAAAGTAATAGAAAATTTAGTATATCTGCGACTTCTTCGCTAACTTCTGGGTCATTTTTTCCTATTTCGTATGATTTTTCTTGTGACTTCCAAAGAAATTTTTCTTGTAATTCTCATGCTTCAATTGCAATAGCAGTCGCGAGATCTTTCGGATTATGAAATTGCTTTCGATCTCTAGCATCTCTAAAAGCTAAGATAAGTTTTTGCAGCTCTTTAATATCCATTGCATTGAAGTAATGAATTAAATTTTTAGTTCATCATATTCTTCTTATCAAATATTTCAAGCAATTCACTATAGAAAAATCCATTTGCAAACTTTCCTACGAAGATTATAATCTAGTCATCTTTATCCCCTATCACATTATCATGACCAAGCAAAAAATGGTTGAGGATTTGATGAGGCGTGGAGCTTTGAGAGGTTGAAAGATCAAAGAGGCGTTTTTGGCGGTAGACAGAAAGTTATTCGTTAGGCAAGAAACTAGCAAAAATGCCTACGAGGATTATCCGTTACCGATTAGTGAGAGAGCGACCATCTCGCAACCATATACTGTGGCATTGATGTTGGAGTGGTTGGGCGCGAGAGAGGGTGAAAAGGTTTTGGAAGTGGGATCTGGATCTGGATGGGTTGTAGGATTGCTTGGATATATTGTAGGAAAAACGTGAAAAGTATATTGAACAGAATTAGAGCCAGGTTTGGTGAAGTTTGGACAAAATAATATCAAAAAATCTGATTTAAAAAATGTTATTATAAAAGAAGCTAGTGATATTCTTGGATGGCCTGGAGAGGCGCCGTTTGATAGAATTCTGGTATCTGCCGCAGCAACAGATATCCCAAAAGAATTGGTAGATCAATTGAAGGTTGAAGGAATTATGGTAATTCCCGTATGACAAGCTATTTATAGAGTTAGAAAAACTTCTGAAACAAATATCGAGTGGGAGAAATTTGATGGGTTTGTATTTGTACCGTTGATTGGATAAAATCTCTTGCATTTTGGAAATATTTTGTATATAATTACCTTGTTCACGATGGGTGTAGAAAGCAATGGTCTTTCTCCCCTACGAAGAGTCCTGTTCACTTTATGTGACGGGATTTTTCTTTTATATACCATATCGATGATATCCTCGAAATGGTCTTCAGGATCATATCAACTATTTATACAAGCTAGTTTTGCTTTTTTTTATAATTGGTAAAAATTTTTCTGTTTATAAAAAAATCCCCCAAGTAAACTACTCGAGGGATTCTAATTTGTTTAAATGAACTGGAATTTTTTCTTCGTTTTGTATGGGTTTATCCAGTTTAATCGTTGCAATGTAAGTTTTTGTGTCGATATCGACAATAATTCCTTTTACTCCAGAAAGAAAAAAGCCTTCTTTGGCGGTTATTATAACTGGATCTCCTTCTCTCGGAATGTCTGATTTTTTATCCATTTTTGTTTATTTTTTGGTATGGTTTTTTACCATAGTTATTTAAATCAAAAAATCAACAAAAAATTTATTTTTGGAAATATTAAACTATCTTTCTACATTCTAGGTAGAATCTCTTTTCTTCGGCTTCTCCCATAGAGAAGGTTTTTCTTGGTAAAGCACCGTCTACGACTACGGTTTTGAAAAAATCTTTTTTGTCCATAATTGGAAGCAAAAATCCGATATTATTTGGCTGCATTCCTAGATTTTCTGTAACATCTTCTCCATGCACATAATCAATTTTTGCTTCTGGATTAAGTTTGAGGTAGTCGTCCAAGAAAGCTTGGAGATTTCCTACTTCTAGATTGAGTTTTGGATTATGAAGTGCGATTTGTCCGTAAGTTCCTTGATATACAAATGTAAAGTAATGTGTGGTAAGGTCAGATTTTTTGAGTTGTGCTGTTCTTTGATCTTTGCTAGCAAATGTTTCTATAGTTACTTCTGTTCCTAGTGGTGAGAAATAAGCTTTCATATCATTGAGTAAATTTGATGGGTTGATATTGAAAAGTACTCTGTGAATTGGTTCAAACGTCAATCCATCATCATGTACATTTACAAGTTCAATAAGTGCAAATCTTGCTGGATGGTTGGCTTTTTGCTGGGGTGTAAGTGATTGTTTTTTCTCTTCTCGGATAGCTTTGGCTGTAGCGAGTGAATGGTTTCCATCCCCCATTGCAAAAAGCAATACTCATTTATCTGGACCTACTTGATATCTTTGTTGGAAACTAGCAGGATCAGCGAGTTTTGTGAGTGCTGAGACTATGTTTTGGATACTTTCTGGATCTTCTATTTTGTATCCGCTAATATATCATCAATTCATCATCAATTCTGTTTGGTAGAGCTTGGTATATTTGTCTTTGTTTGCAAACAATGGTTCGATAACTGTTTTGCTTTCGTCGTCGATAAGTACCATAATATGTGGAGATTCTATTGTTGCTTCTTTTCTGACCTCTATTCTTGGCGGAAGTCTATCTACAATAGTTCATTCTGTCGCTCTGATAAGTGTTTGAGATTCTTTGCTATAATCATAAGCTTCGAGATCTAGTGCTAAGATAAGTCCTTTTCTCGAATCTGCATGAGATGTTTTTCTATCGATAAGGACACAACATTCTCATTTATTTTCCAATATTCACTGACTAAAATATGTATTCATGGCTTGTTTGATTGCTTGGATTCTTTCTGCTTTGTTCTCTTCTTCGAGATACACTTCGGGATAGATAATAGATAATGTAGAAGGATCTTGTCCTACGAAATTTGCTACTTCTTGTCGATATTCTGGTTGAGAGGTGTATTGATCACATGCTACCACTGCTCGTTTTTTGAGGTCAACAGTAGTGTTTGGTAAAAGAATATCAGGGATCATAATACCAATACTAGGAATAGATTTCGCCATAAAAAAAATAGTTAATGATAAAAAATCACCTATTATGGTATATTTACCTGGTTTTTTTTCAAGATGTTTTTTCTATTTGATGGTTAACTTGACTTTATTGTTTAAATATATAAATTAGTAGAATCTAAAAAAATCAAACAAACCCTAAAAAAACAAACCTATGGACAACAAATTTGTAGCAATGATTGGGACAAAATGTTCCCAAGAAAACCTAGCTAATCTTATATTAGCTGGTGATGGATTCTCAAGAATCCCAACTGAGTTGATAATGAAAGAAAATGGTCACATTATCCTCTTCAATCCGAAACCTTTCAAAGATGCTAAAGATGCCGAGCTGGAAATACAAAGTGTCGAAACAAATGTTGCATTTCTCATTGATATCAAAAATGGGAATATCTACATTTACAAAGGTCCGGATCCAGATGAGGATCTGATTAAACGTATATGCCTAATGTGTATGCGATTCCAAACATTTTTTAATAATATCATAGATGTAAGAGACTCTGTGAAAACTTCTTCTCTTGAAAGCATTTTGTACAATGCATCAACCAATTAAAATTTCAAAAAACAGGCTGTGTTTTCTAAGCCTGTTTTTTTACGATAAAAAAATCTCCAAGAGATACAGGGAGACTTTTTTCGGAATTAGTTTTCTCGCATACAAAAGAATGCTCTTAATATCCTTTTGCTGTTTGAGATATATGTCGTACACATGACCTTATTTGATTGGTAATTTTCTTACCACTGCATCAAGCATTTCAAAGATTTCTTCCAAAAGATAACCGTATGTATTGTTGAAATAATTATTTTCTATCATTTTTGCTTTAAGTTTATCTTCGGTTTCGAGTAAATGTTCTACAACATGAGCAATTTGTTCTCTTTCTTGGAAACTCATATGAGTACGAACATGTTTTCTCAAATCAAACATATGTTTTTTGAGCAATAATAAGTATCCTACTACTCTATCTACAAATTCTGTACTCATTGCATTGTCAGTGATTCTAACTCCATATGAAGATACTCCATCTTTGGATACTTCCAATGCTCAGATAAGTTGATCACAAGTAGCTCAAACTTTATCCATAAGTTTTGACATTGATCTAACTGCATTGCTTGAAAAGTTTAATGAATTTTCCATGAGAATATTGTAGAAGAATAAAAAGTTTTTTCTTTGGTTTTTTCTTTAACAATTAAATTATACCCCAAAATCGAAATTTTCAAACAAAAAACAAAATCTGACTAAAATCAGATCTTGCTATCTTGGAAATATATTCAGATTATATGTACTTTTTGTGTTTTATATTTGGGATTGATAGATATTGGTTATCACTGAGAGATTTTTTATACTTATTTTGGATATTTTTAATGTTACTTTTTGCTCCCAGGTCAAAAAGTAACCAAAAACCCCTCGTGAGCTGTTACATTTTCTTAACGGTAGAAAACACAAACAAATCAGTGGCTCTGTGTTTTCTTTACCTAAAAATGTAAGCGCTCACCCATTTTCATCAATAAAAAATGTTGATTTGGTAATAATGAAATTCTTTTGTCTGTTCTTTTTATTATTCAGTATGTAAATATTAAGCTCTAAGAGCTAAGTTCTAAGCTCTAAGTTCTAAAATCTAAATCCACTTTTTTCTTCTAAAAAATCGAAGCATTCAAGCGACAATACTAAGCATAATTACCCAAAGAGCTGGATATGCTCATTTCATCGCGAATTCTGGCATATATTTAAAATTCATTCCATAAACTCAGACTATAAATGTCAGTGGAATAAATATTGTACCTATAATAGTGAGTACTTTCATCACTTCATTCATTCTATTACTGATAGTAGAAAGATATATATCTAGCGATCCAGCAATAATATCTCTAAATGTTTCTATAGTATCTATAATTTGGATCGTATGATCATAAACATCTCTCAAATATGTTCCTAATTCTTCATGAATAAGATCAGAATCTGTTTTTTGAATTGCATTGATAATCTCTCTTACAGGGCGAATAGATTTACGAAGTGCTATCAGTTCTTGTTTGAGATATTGAATTTTGGGCAATGTTGCTGGCGTTGGATTTGTAATCAGCTCATCTTGCAATACTTCAATTTTCTCTTCGATATGTTCTAGTACTACAAAATATTGATCGACAATAGCATCTACAATCGAATAAAGCAAATAATCTGATTTCATTTTTCTAATTTTTCATTTACCTTTGAGTATACGATCTCTTAATGATGAAAAATCATCACTATCTTCATCTTCTTGAAATGAGATTACATATTTTTCTCAAAGCACTAAACTAATTTGTTCTTCTTTGATTTTATCTTCATTAGAATCAAAACGAAACATTTTTAGCGTAAGAAACATATAATCTTCCATATCTTCTATTTTTGGACGTTGTCCTACATTTGCAATATCTTCGAGTGTTAGTGGATGTAATTCAAACAATTTTCCAAATTCTTCTAAATCTTTGATTTGATCAACTCCAACGAAATCAATCCATTTAACTCCATGTCTGAGATAATCTTTACATTCAGAAAAATCTAGAACTTCAGATTGCTGTACTTGTTCTTCATTATAATCTACCATATTTACTATGGATTCTTTGGTTGTTTTTTCTCATGTGTAGACTACACTTCATGGTATTTGTCCTATACTTTTTAATTTCAATTTTCTCATATATTTATCATAAAAATAAATCTGATATATATTATTGTAGTCAGATTCTCTTTGTTTGTCAAATTTTGTGGGATAATGTTTGGATTTGAAAATTTTGGATATTTGAATAGATTTTAATTATATAGTTTACTATTTTTTAGAATAAATTTTTTGTGATAATATTTTTTAACTCATCCCAATGTTTTTGAATTTCTTCTTCTTTTCAATTGGGATTTTTCATAAAATAATCTAAATCTTCGATCACTTCAAGTAAACTAGAGAAAAATGTACCATAAACTTGACTGATTTGTGGATATTTGGCTATATTTTCAATTATATGTAATTCATCCAACAAATTGATTTCTTCGTAAGTTTTTTCACCCAATTTTATTTGATGTTCGATTTTTGATACTGTCAAAGAAATTCTTTGCAAAACAAAAAGCATAGCAGCTTTTATCATAAATTCTTCTACTCAATATTTTTTTATATCATCTGTGGATTTTCCCAGATACATAGTGATTTGTTCAAAAAACTTTGCAAAAGGATCTGGAATATAATCCAATTTTGATTTGTTTGAAAAGAACTTTTCAAAAGTAAATAATATTTCCTTATTTTTTGTACCATCAAACGCAATATTGGCAAAAAAATTCGCATGAAGTGTTTCCAATGTATATTCCAATTCGTGAAGTATGTTTTTCATTTCATTGGTTTGGATATCTATCATTGCTACATATTTTTTGATATCAGCTATTCTTTTGGAAAATTTATTTTTTGCTCATACAAGATGTTGCTTTTCTATTTCAGAATGTTTACCAAAAATACTGTTTAGATTATGAATTTGTGCTGCAACTATATGATGAGATTTTGCATTTTGAATTTCATTTTGGATTGCATCAAGTTTTCTATGTATTTCTCCATTTTTTGTATCCATTTTGATATCAAATATCAATTCGATAATTGTTTTTTGGAGTGTTTTGATATCATTTGCACTTTGTTCTTGTCATTCAACGATATATTCTTGACTTCTAATTGCATCGTAAATACTTCCATAAGTATTGAAATATTTATTGGTGTCATGTTTTCTTTTTTCACCTACTGTATTTGGTTTTGAGTAAGAAAGCATAGTTTTGACTGTTCTAAACACAATAATTTTTCATTGATGAAACAATACTCTATTTGTATATTTCTGTTTTGTTTGATCCATATAGCGCAATGGTTTTGCTAAGTTGAATATATCTTTGATATTTTGAGCTTGTGGATCTACCTCTTTGATATCAAACTGTTGAAGAAATGATGTAGGAAGTGTCGAAGGAATAATTAACACATAATCGACTAATTCTTGATAAATTCTACGATTATTTTGAGCTGATTGTTTATCAAAAACCAATCTTCCATTATCTACAAAAAAATATTTGGGATCAGAACAAGCAATCTGAAGTATTTTGTATAATTCGTTGGTATCTTGTTTGGCTTTGAGATTTTCTGCCAATCATTCCATCTTTTTGATATTCTCAATATAAATCAGAGTATTTAGTTTTTGCTCTTGATTTGCTATAATTTTACTTTCATCTGATTCTGACAAAATTTTGCGAATAGGTTCTCCAGTCGCTACTTTGTGATATTTGTTTGTGGATTTTGATCAGTCTGAAGGTTTGTTGATGGACATATGAAATTTTGATAAAAATAAAACCTATTGTGATTATAAATATTTTTGCCACAGAATCAATATAATTATATTTTTTATTGACATATTGTTTCTAATAATTATAATAAATAATAGAAAAAAAACATAAACCAAATATGGAGGGTCTTTAAAATGAAAATACTTAATAAAGAACAAAGAAATTCTATAGGAAGTAGAATTTCTGAATTAGTTGGTATAATTTTTAATTGGGGATTTATTTTTATTGCTATCGCAGTTTTTGCGTTGATTTCTTTTTCTCTTGAGCAACTAATAGGAGAAAGAGTATGGATTATTTTTATACTAAACCTTGTTTTTTGCGGATTCTTTTTTATTGCGATAACTAAGGAACCAAAATGTATTTCCTCAAAAATATACAGAGGTGAATTACCTGCAGTCTATTTTATATTAATATTTTTGATTATTATCATTGTGGCTGCAACATTTGAATGCTTCAATAGTCTTTTGGCTAGACTTAATATCCTAATACTTCCTATTATGGTTTTTAGTACTTTTCTTTTCTCAATAAACCATAAATTTAGGAGAAAAAAATCATAAAATAATATTTGTTTAAAGGCGATTCTGAAATCAGTATTGCCTTTTTTTAAATTAAAAAAAACGCTGCACTGGGCAACGTTTATTAATTTTATCGTTTAGATTCCGACTCCAACTGACAATGGCGGAAATGACATATTGGATTAAGCGGCAGCTTTTTGTTCTGCTGCACCTGCGTGTTGATCAATTTTTGCTTGGAACATTGGTTTTGGCATAGCTCCAACCATTGCATCAACTACTTTTCCTCATTTTACAAAGAAAACAGCTGGAATAGAAGAAACTCCAAATGATCCTGCTAATTGTGGTTGTTCGTCTACATTAATCTTTACAATTTGTACTGGTTTACCTGCATTGTCTACTGCAAGTTCTTCCATAATAGGTCCTAGCATTCTACATGGTCCACACCACTCTGCTCGGAAATCGATAACTGATAATTTATCAGATTCTAATACTTCAGTTTTAAATTGATCAACATTTTCAATAAATAATACGCTCATTTTTATAATAATAAATAATAAAAGACTTTTTAATTGTGTTCTGATACTCGCTTTTCAGCTTCCAAAGCTGCCATACAACCGGTACCTGCAGAGGTAATTGCTTGGCGATATTTTTTGTCTTGCACATCTCCTGCTGCGAATACTCCGGGCACAGATGTTTGCGTGGTCCCTGGAGTGGTAACGATATATCACATTTCATCTGTAGCAACCTGTCATGCTAGGAATGCGGTATTGGGTTTGTGACCGATAGCATAAAACAATCCTGCAGCTTCAATCAATGATTCTTCACCAGTTTGATTGTTTTTTACTTTAACTCCCGTAAGAAGATTCTCCCCCACCGCTTCAAGCGCCTCAGTATTTCGCATAATCTCTATTTTTGGATTATCTAATGCTCTTTTTTGCATCGCCTGCGAAGCTCTAAATTGATCTCTTCTGACAAGCATAATAACTTTGGATGCAAAGTGAGTAAGATGATTTGCTTCTTCGATTGCTGAATCCCCGCCTCCAACAACTATAACTGGATTGTTACGATATATTGGCAAGGCGCCGTCGCATACCGCGCATGCTGAGATTCCTTTTTGCCAATAAGTTTCTTCACCTGGGATTCCCATACGTTGAGCGATAGCTCATGTGGCTATGATAATTGATTTAGCTTCATATATTTGTCATCCTGCTTCTACTTTGAAAGGAGAAGAAGTCAGATCAACTTTATCAACAGTCATTGTTTCTATTCTCGTACCAGAATTTATTGATTGTTGTCTCATATTCATCATGAGTTCATTTCCGTCTATTCCCGTAGGGAATCCTGGAAAATTCTCGATAACTGTTGTAGTTGTGAGTTGTCCTCCAGCGGCGATACCTCCTGCCATAAATCCTTCGAACATCAGTGGCTCCATATTGGCCCTAGCTGCATATATTGCAGCAGTATGACCTGCAGGTCCTGAACCTATAATAATAACCTTTTCCATTAAATGTAATACAAAATAAATGTTCGCAGAGTTTAAACATTCATATAAAATTGTCAAGCCCAGCGAACGAGTTCGAGTACCAATATAAAAAAAAATCAGCATAGTCAATATTATACAATATTTTAAATAAAATGGTTGTTGGAAAGTTTGTATTTTTCAAAAATAAAGATACAATTTGGTATGTAGTTTATAGTTTACAGTTTATAAAAAATGAAAGTTGTGTTCCCAAAAAATATACAAAAATGAATGCTTGCTGGTATGACCTTTTCTATATGACCTATAAATTTGTCTATTATTCAGCTTTTTGTAGTGGGTATAGGAGTTGCTGTTGCTACAGCAATATTCAATAGTTTTTCCAAATCATGAGCAAAAGCTATTTGAGCTTTATTGGCAATTTTTGCATTTTTACTTTTTGTGTTTATTGCTTTTTTTAAAATGTCAGAACTTGGATTAATTCCTTTTGTAGCAAAATTAGTTAGAAATTTATTTTTCGATACACCCAGAAAATTCCAAGCTAATTATGACAAAATAGATCCTTTGAAAGTAGCTATAAAAAGGACAAAAAGCTCTGATCAAACACAAACCATCTTTGAACAAAAAGATAAAAGTTATAGCAAAGATAAATTAGATAAAATAAATGATTCTAGCCTTATATAGAGCTTAGGGCTTAGAACTTAGAACTTAGAGCTTAGAACTTAGGGCTTAGAACTTAGAGCTTAGGGCTTAGAACTTAGAATTTGTCTACAATCTACGTTCTACGATCTACAATCTACAATCTACCAACTTTATAAACCTTAAGAACCAATAGATGTTTCCCAAATATAAAAGACTTAACACTAAAGATGTATTGTTTCTAACCAAGAAAAAGAATTACTTTTCAAACTGATTTTTTTGATTCTTTTATATACAACAATATCCAAACCGTAATTATAATCAGATTTCATTTCATGTTTCGATAAAATACAACAAACACGCTACTGAAAGAAACATACTCAAAAGATCCGTTATCAAACAAGCAGAAAAACTAATACAACAATGAGTTCTTGCAAAAAATCAAAAAATATTCATTACTTTAAACAAAAACAAAATCCCTCTTTTGCAAAAAGAATTTGAAAATATAAAGAAGAAAGATATCATACTTCGTATACAAAACCATTTTACTCAAAGTTTTATCGCTTTATCTAAGCATTTATGAAAATTTTCAACAACATCTTCGACCAGTGAAAAAAATTCTTAAGTAAAATTTCTCCTGCTGATAAGCAACAACTTGATGAAATCAAAAAATTGGAAAAACAGATCCAAGCTTTTCAAGAAGAAGAACAAAAAACTAAAAGTGAGATGATGATCACCAATAGACATTTCATCAAATTTTGGTTTGTTGGAATGCTTATTGTTTTTTTGGGATTTATTTTGTTTAAATCTCTGGATGTATTATATCTTATTCTAACAGCATATATTATTTCTATAGCTATGGAAGCAGTTATTGATATGTTTCAACGTCTAAAATTTAAAAGATGATTGTCTATCGCCATTGCATATTTACTATTGATAATATTCTTACTCTCTGGTTTTGTTTTAATTCTACCATTTATTCTAAATCAAGTAACAGATATAATCAATATACTTCTTATGAAGATCAACTCTTTCAATATTAGATTACAAAACGAATGATTGGTGGAAATTCTAAGATCAAGCTGATTGTTGTCGACTTATATCCAAAAAGAAATTTTTCATGATTTTTCTGATCCAGCATTAATAATTGATTTACAAACAAAAATACAAGCAAGTATTAGTCAAATAGCAAGAATGTGGACAAATTATGCACAAACACTTGGAAATTTTGCTGTAACTTTTGTAACTTGATTTGCAACTTTTCTTACAAAATGACTTATTGTTGTTACGCTTTCTGTATTGTTTTCTGTAGAAAAAGTAGCTGTAATGAAATTTATTGCTAGTCTTGGTGGTTGAAAAAAATATAAATACGTTTATATTAAACTAGAAAAAATTTATAAACAACTTGGAATCTGGCTCAAATCAAGGTTGTTGCTTTCATTGTATATGGCTGCTGCTTTATATGTTTCACTTTGGATATTGGAACTCTTTGGTATGAGTATTCCAAATAAATTATCTTTGGCATTGATTCTAGGTTTGTTTGATATCGTACCATATATTGGACCAATAGTTGGAAGTATCCCAGCTGTTATTGCTTGATTAACTTGATTTGGAATTTGGTGATGAGTTATTGTCTGACTTATTGCATGATTTATCAATATTATAGAAAACAATGTATTAATTCCTTTGCTTATGAGCAAAACACTTTGAATAAATACAGTAGTAATATTTATTTCTATGATCTTGGGTTGAATGATTATGGGATTGGTAGGAGTATTACTTGCTGTACCTATCGCAGCTATTATTACATTGCTTTTTGAAAAAGATTTTTAATTTAGTTTTTCTATTGTCTAAATAAAGATAATCAAAGACATATAAAAACATCTCGCAATAAAAAACAAATAAAATTCATCAATCATCAAGGCAATATAATGTTTAGGATTATAGTCTAGTTATAATTGTATCGCTGCTTTTTGGCTAAAAACAAAGTTGATTTGGTGATGATTTCCTTCTTTTGTTTGTTCTTTTTATTGCTCGAATTACAGAATAATAAAGTTTATAAAGCTCTAACCAATCTAATCCATGAAACAAAAAATTCTTTTTCTCTATTATCAATTACTTTGAGCGATAGCTCGTCGCTATCTCAAAAAACATAGTCCATATATTATAGGTATCAATTGAAGTGTAGGGAAAACATCATGTAGGATGATTATTGCTCAGACACTTCAGCATTTTTTCCCTGAACTCAAAATCTCGACATCTAGCAAAAATTTCAACGGAGAACTTGGTTTATCGCTCAGTATTTTTGAAATTGAGTCTTGGTCTCCAAATCCGATTATTTTCCTTTGGGTGCTGATCAAAACTTCTTGGAAACTTTTGTTTGGCAGAAAGCCATACGATATTATTGTCTTGGAATATGGAATTGATCGTCCAAAAGAAATGGAATTTCTCGTAAGTATAGCTAAACCTGATATCTGAGTTTTTACTGCTATCGACGCAGTGCATAGCGAACAATTTGGTGATCCTGCTGCTATTGCAAATGAAGAAGTGAAAATGATCAAGAATACCAAAGAAATTGCTTTTCTAAATTATAATGATAGCTACGCTATGCAATTAGAAAAACAAATTGATATAGATAGATTTACTTATCAAACAGAAGGTCATATAAAGAAATCTGATATTCATTTTGATGATATAGTCTTTGGAAAAACAAACGAAATTCCAAATTCAGAATTTAATTTATATATAAAAGATAAAAAGCATACGATAACAACCAATCTTTTTGGAAAATCAAATTATGGTTATATTGGCGTGGCGATTGCTATTGCTGATATCATAAAATATAAAGCTAGTAAGAAATTTTTTGAATGAAAAGAAAGTCATCATAAAAAAGATTTTGCTAGTCATCTTAATTTGAATTATACCTTACAACCAGGGAGATTTTCTGTGTTTCCTGGTATAAATAACACAGTTATTTTTGACTCAACATATAACGCATCGCCACTCAGTATGAAAAGCATAATTTCTACGGTTTGGTCACTCAAACAAGAGCTTTATAAAGAGCGTCCATTGTGGTTGGTACTGTGAGATATGAGAGAACTTGGAGATTTTACAGAACGTGAGCATAGATTGTTGGCTGCATACGTGAGTCAAGTCGCAGATCGCATTTTCTTGCTTGGAGAACAGATGACTTCTGTGATGGCTGACGAACTTGGAAAAATATGATATGAAGCAAGCAAAATGTATAGATTTTCAAACTGCTTGGAGACTTCATCCATCCTGAGAAAAATGCTTGCAAACAAAGAATTCGAAGACAACGCTCCTCTCTTGGTTTTTAAAGGAAGCCAAAATACGATTTTCTTGGAAGAAACCGTGAAAGAATTATTGGAAAATAAAGATGATGCGAGGTTTTTGACTAGGCAGTCGAAGTGGTGGTTGAGAAAAAAGAAAAGATGCTTCTTGTGCTGGTAATAGATTTCTTTTTTAAAAAAAGCGACAAATAAGGTCGCTTTTTTCTTTTACCCTTCATCAATTTCTTTAATCTGGTCTCTGTATCTAATCCATAGCGAACTATTTCTCGTCAAAAATTATCTTGATATAATGGTTGAATTTTTTATAATCTCGTATATAATACACAAATAGGGATTTTATTTATTTTTGCAAGATAATGATTCAACAAAAAGATGATAAGATAATGCCGCAAACAACAATAGCTATGTTTGAAAATCAGAATATTAGAAGGGAACGATACAATGATGAACGATGGTTTAGTGTCGTTGATATTGTAAGCGTTTTAAGCTGATCATTACAACCTAGCAGATACTGGACAGAATTAAAACAACAATTAATAAAAAAGGAATGATATACTGACCTTTTCGGTAAAATCGAAAAACTGAAATTTCTATGAGCAGATAATAAAAAATACCCATGAGATGCTGCAAATACCAAAACTGTACTTCGTATAATTCAGTCTATACCTTCACCCAACGCAGAACCATTGAAACAACGACTTGCCCAATTAGGAAATGAAAAAGTAGAAGAAGCCAATGATCCAGAACTTGGGATGCAAAGAGCTAGAGATAGAGCTATTGCAGTCTACAAAAGCAGATGAATGAATGATAAAGAAATCAAACAAAGACTTCAAACCATAGATATCAGACATGATTATACCGATGAGCTCAAAGCAAGATGAATCAAAGATGGCTTGGAATATGCGTTGCTGACAAATATTTCTTATACACGATCAGGTAAATCTGCAAAAGAATATAAGCAACTCAAATGACTTGTAAAATCAGATAATCTCAGAGATCATATGACGATGACAGAATTATTACTTACCTGACTTTCTGAAGAAGCAGGAAAAGAAATAGCCAAAAGTAAAAATGCAAAATGATTTAATGAAGTCCAAGACGCTCTTATTAAATGAGCAGATATAGCAAAAAATACTAGAGAAGATCTGGAAAATAAAATATGAAAATCTGTTTTGATTGAAAATAATCGTTTAACTGAAAAGCAAAAGACATTGAGAGACAAAGCTCATAATCAAGAAAAACTTGGGTATAACAAAAAATAAATAGCAAGGAGAAATTACCTATCCTTCATCAATTTCTTTAATCTGGTCTCTTATCACGGCAGCTTTTTCAAACTCCCACGTTTTGATTGCTTCGTCTAGTTGGGATTTAAGGTCTTTGAGGATTATTTCTTTTTCTTTTTTGGTCATACGTTTAAGTTTTTTCTTTTTGAACATATCGGCAGAAAATGTTTGGGTGAGATCTTCGTCGGTTTTTACTGATTCAAGTTCTTTGACATTTGATGATGCTTTTTGTGGAGTAATCCCATGCTTTTTATTGTGCTCATCTTGGATTTTGCGACGACGATAAGTCTCTCGAAGTGATTTCACCATGCTTTCGGTCATTTTATCGGCGTATAAGATCACTTCGCTGAGGGGGTTTCTGGCGGCACGTCAGATAATCTGGATCAACGACGTTGTAGACCTTAGAAACCCCTCTTTGTCTGCGTCTAGGATCGCGATAAGCGAGACTTCAGGGAGATCAATCCCTTCTCTTAGGAGGTTAACTCCTACGATAATATCTATTACACCGCTTTTGAGTTTCTTGATGATCTCCCAACGAGTAAAAGTATCAATCTCGCTATGCAGATAAAATGCTTTGTATCCTTTGGAAACTAGAAAATTTGTCACTTCTTCAGAAGATTTCTTGGTCAAAGTAAGAAGAAGAATTTTACCATCTTTTTTGATATGGTCATCCATTTTTCCCAGCAAATGCTCCAGAAAAGCTGGATATTGTTTATCTTCGTGTGATTGAATATAATCTTTGAGATTTGGATACATTTTTAGTAATGTTAAGTTTTAAGTTTTAAATTAATTTTGTATTAAGTGTAAAGTTTGTAAAGGAAAAATCAATTCTATTTGTACTTTGATTTGACAAAACCAACCAAAAACACTATACTCAAACCATGAAAAAAATCAGAATTTTTATATATTCTATGGTTGCTTTTTTGTGAATAAGTGCAGGGACACAAACCCATGCACAACTTTCTGATTTTGGAAACCAACTTTTGAATATGAATATTCCTATTCACTCTATACTTTCTAGCACAGGAATAAACCGTTACGAACTTACAAGATTATTAAACGCCGTAGAATGTAAAGATTGTATTGTAGCAAATGATGAATACCTCAATAGATACACAAATTTGTTTTGGCAAAAATTTGCTAAGGAACCTGGTAGAGATTTTGATGATATTTTGTACAGACAAGCTATATACAACAAAAAAAGCTATTATTATTGTGTAGCGTATGTAGGAGATAGAACATATATGAGATGATACCCTGTAGATACAAGTCCTGTTTGTGCCGGACAATTTTGTGGAGAAAGATTTACTACAAAAGCTGAATTTTTGCAAGTGATTATGAATATGATAGCAAAATATTTGTATCCGACGTATGCTTTACATCGAAATAATGTACAAGAACGAATTAGCGATTTAAGTAGTCGAAGCTATCAATACAAAACATTTACAAAAGATGATTTGGATATTATCAAAAAAAGAGCAAAAGATTGTGGAAAAAATATATGTACATTGCAAGATTCAAACGAATTGAATATCTATCTAAAATATTGTATGTTCAACCTCAAAGAATGTGGTATGATTCCTTTTGAAAAAATCAAAGAATGATATCGACCTGTTGCTGAATTAAATCTTTTGTATAGACAACAAATAATAACATTAAATGATGCTGTAAAATACAATATTAACGAGCGTGTTGATGGGAAGCTTGCAGTAGAAATACTTGGAAAAATAAATAGCCTGATTTGATGTTCTTTTGATAATGATTATGATTGTGATGGAATTTTAAATCATGAAGACAGTTGTCCGAATACTTACAATCCACAACAAAGAGATTTGGATGGTGATGGAATTTGAAATGTTTGCGATGATGATATTGATGGTGATGGTATCAAAAATCCTATTGGTATAGTAGATGAAAATGATAATATAAATATTGCCCTTTGGACAGAAGAAACAGACAATTGTTTATTTATAATAAATCCTGATCAATCAGATCTAAACTGAAATAATATTGGTGATATTTGTGAAAAATTATCTCAAAAATTATCACTTAGTATAGCCATACAGAAAATGGAATGAACATTACCAAAAACAGTTACTTTCGGAGCATTAAGTAAATGACCATTTTCCAACCTTAAATGGGATTTTTGAGATTGATCGGTTTGATCTTGATCTCAAATAACTCATACATATTTCAATCCATGACTTTATACTGTTCGTTTATTTGCAAAAGGACTTTGAACAAATGATGCTTATGCAAAAACAACTATTATCATTTGAAGAGATTCAAACGAAAAACAATGATTGTATCCTTTAAATAATAGCCTTATTGCTTCTGTAGGATGAGAAGGCTCTTTCTCTCTTTCTGCACTGGGTGAACATGATTCATATCAACGAACTATTTGAGATATCCAAACAACTACACAAAATCCAGTTCTAAAAAAGAAATTTACTGTTGCTTGAACACATTCTATTACTGTCAAAGCTATACAAAAATGAACAATTGTTGCGGCAACAATGTTTTCTTTTGGTGTATGAAATAATTATGGAAGTATGCTTTTACCATCAACAATTCTACCAGAAAAATATGAACAAGTGGTTTTTGATACTAAATTATCAAACTTTTTACCATCAGATATTTCTCGTGTTTTTTGGAATTTTTGAGATGGTAAAATATTGGAAACAACAGAAACAAAAACAAACTATAGTTATCAAACTGTAGGTAAAAAAATTGTTCTACAAACAATAATATTACGTAACGGTAAAAAACTTCAAAATATGATAACACTTTTTGTCTCAGCAAACAATTTATTTTCTTCATATGCAATACAATTACTACCATCTTCGTTGGATATCAATACATTCCAACAATTTTCTTTTAAAATAAGCCCTTTGGGTGACTCTTTTTCTGATATTTTGTTTTCAAATATTATTGCTGGAGATTGATCTTCAAATATTTTTCCTATCAAAACACGTATTAGTTTCCCATTGGAAGACAAACATGTATATAAAAATCCAGGAGTTTATTATCCGCAAACAAATATATCACTTGATCAATGTTCACAACTTTCGGCTCAAGCAACATTGGCCGTATGATGACAAGATTTTTGTATTCAAGCAAAATTAAATTGATCTTTAATTAAATTCGTTTGCGATATGGATTGAGATGGTATTCCTGATATTTGTGATAACGATATAGATTGAGATGGTGTTCTAAATCTACTTTGAATGATAAATCCTGATGAACCTAGAAATTGTAATTATCTTAACGCACTCAAAAATCCAAATCAAAAGCTAATAAATACAGATTTACTAAAAACACATTTTAAATGAATTTGTTCTTTGGATAATGCCCCATTTTCTTCAAACACAAACCAATTGGACCTAAATAAAAACAATATTGGAGACGCTATGGAAACAGATTTTGATAAAAATTCTATTGATTGGTTATCTCCTGTAATAGATTCTGATGGCGATGGAATTAGTGATAATAACGATATATGTCCACTAATACCAGAATCTTGGAATGGTATAATGGACTTTGATTGATGTCCAGAATTATGATTGGAAATGTATTGTGACAATAACCGGTCTCCAATTGGAATACAATTACCTGGTATGAGCGATATATCTTCAATATCTATTTGAGCAATAATACCAAAAGATAGTATCTCCTCTGGTATACAATTTCCAATAGGTACAATATTCCCTGATTGAGTTATTATTGCAGGAAATACTACACTGACTTCTGAAATAACATTGCCAGCTGGGACATTACTTCCTGGTTGAGCTATACTTCCTGATTGATCTTTTATTCCTGCTAATACTACACTGACTTCTGATACTACATTTCCTTCATGAACTACATTTCCTGGTGACTCGTTTGTCTTGGATCCTGATGAAATATCTTTGGATATTATTGACGATATAATTGCTGGTTGATGATCTGATTGTGGCAACTGACAACAAGACCCTGGAGAAAATTGTTTGAATTGTCCTCAAGATATGGATAATTGTTTGTTTATAACAACAACTCCTTGTTTACAATGTCCTTGTCCGTTTGTAGACGTAAATACAAATCTTACAAACAATGACATAGTAAAAGCTGTTTTACGAGATTATCAAAAAAAGTATCCATGGGGATACTCTCTTGATTTTCCAATTTTTTATTAAGATAATTATTCTTTTATAGCAGCAACTGGACATGCTGATATTGCATCTTTGGTAGCATTTATTTCTTCCTCTGTTTCTGGTTGTTTAATTACATGAGACATACCATCTTCTACTTTAAATATTTTTCCTGCAATACTTTCACAAACGCCACATCAAATACAATTTTCATCTACAAGAACCATTCTAATATTATTATAAATTAAAACTATTCTTCATCTACTTTTTCATGATCAAACAATCATTTCAAAGATTTTCTATTACTAATTTCTTTGAGAGCTTTTTCATCAACTACGTTTATTATTTTTGTTTTACCAGCACTTTCTTTTGCTTTTTTGATAATAGTAATCAATAGAAATATCAATCAAGCCAAAAGATAAAACCAAGTAAAATAATATATTTTTGAAAGAGAAATAGTGGCTGTTACATTGTTTACTACACCAATAGTATTTCATATAGAAAAGAATATTGTTGTAATCACAGCAATAAAAGCAAAATTAATAAGAGAATCGTTGTCTCTAAATCAGAGTGAATTTATTACCATAGTCTTGAATCTAAAACTCATATTCCAACTAAGCAAAAATCCCAAGCTAACAAGCAATATAATCATTGTTGTAAAAAATGCTCCGTTTAATATCCAGATTCCATAACTTTGTCCAGAAACCGGAGATACTTTAATAATAGGAAAAAAAATCATCAAAAATGTCAATCCGAACAAATAAAGTACGAAAGATTTTTGTTGTTTAGTAAATCTTGTAAACTTTTGCAAAAGCATCATTACCTGATGTTTAAAGTCTTTTTTATACATAAATATAATGTAAAGTATAAAATAGTTTTTTTGTGTATACTGTTTTCTATATATATTTCAACTCCTAACAATATAAAAAAACCTTCTTTGAGAAGAAGGCTCATCTATAAACTATAAATTATATGATCATGGAGTCTGATTATTTACATCATAATACATATTTCAACGAAATTCATTTTCTAATTGTGATTCCTTTACGATCCTAGTTATCTCAAATATTTTTTTAAACAATTCTCATGCTTTATTAAATACTTTTTTGGTAGAATAATCTTCTGTAAGTTCTACATTCATAGATTTTAATACATAAGGGAAACTGATCAATAAACCTATGGATAAAATAACTCATATTACCATAAATCTTACAGAATTCCATCATTTTTTCTTTTGTTCTTCCTTTCCCCCACTAAATATAAAAAAGAAAATAGCACGAAAAAACGCATATAAACAGCCAGCCAACACTATTATTACAATTATTGCAAAAACGGTTAGTAATATATCTTCCAATGTCGCTTGTTTGTAGATATCTGGCATATTTAATGGGTAGAGGTTAAATAGATAAATAATTGATTAATATTTTACACTATTTTGCTTCTTCTTCCTTTTTCTTTTTTGCTGTTCTAGTTCTTTCTACATAAAATTTTTGGAAAAGAGTATCTTTTGTTTCAGCAAACAATATTTTTGCTAATCTTTCTGATAATTGAGCTCATTTTGAGATCCAAACTTTTATCATTTCTACATTAACTTCTAATTTATGAGCCAATGGATCAAACCATCAAAAAACTTCCATAAAAGAAGATTTAACTGGTTTTGTGTGTTCTGTAAGAACAATTCTATAAAAAGGTCTCCCCTTTCTTCCTTGCCTTGATAGTCTAATTTTTAACATGGGATTAATTTAAAATACTAAAAAGTTTATAAGGCCTTAGAATCAAAAATTTTTGATTTTAGACTTATTTCAATTTTTCTCTAGACGTGTGTGTTGTGTGTTTTTTGTCTTTTTTACAATATTTTTTTAATTCCAATTTTGGAGTAGCCGTCTTGTTTATCATTGTTTGATAATTCGTTGCGCCACAATCTTTACATTGCATAGCTACGATAATTCTTCCTCCTTTTTTCTTTGCTGCCATAATTTCACAAATTAAAATAAATAAAACATATTTTTGAATGACGAGATGAACATAACAAATTAGCACCGGGCAGATTTGAACCGCCGACCTCGCCCTTATGAGAGGCGCGCTCTAACCAACTGAGCTACGGTGCCACGTTTGAATTCGGTGAGGGCGGGATTCGAACCCGCGAGACGATTACTCGTCTGACTCGTTAGCAGTGAGTTGATTTCGACCACTCATCCACCTCACCTTTTGATTTTTTTTGCAACAAAAAAATCGCAGTGTTTTATCATATAGTTAATTCGTGTTGAATTTCAAGCCAATTTAAGTATTGCTACATATGTTATTACAGCTATTTTATTTTGTAGGAATTTAATTATGGCAAACGAATCTGGAAATCTTGGGGAGGGATTGGATATTGGATGAGCGCCTAGACAGGATGTAAACAAAGTAACCGAAGAAGCCGTAAAAAGAATTCAAGAAGAGTCCAAAAAAGCAAAACATATTCAACAACAAATACAACAAGATAAACAAGCAAATAATAAATTAGCTAATTTTCTTAGTTTTCTTATAAAAACAATAAAAGATGAAAATATTATAGAAACTTTATATGACTTATTTTTCAAAACCAAACATCCAAAAACAGGGACAACCTACCTTAGAAAGAAAATCAATACATTGGTTATAATTTGATTTTTCTTCCCTTTTTATTTATCAGAGGCAGAAAAAATATGAATATCTTCTTTTTTTGAAGATTTGCTATCAAAAGAACCTATGAATTTGACTTGATATATCAATTATATCAAAAAACTATCAAAAAAATATCATGATAATATTCCCTTGGATTCTGCTATTTTAATGGAATTTTTGATGGCTATCATAAATTATTATAAATTACATGACATTCCATCCTTGGATCAAGAACAGCGCGAAAAATTTGTTTTACATATGAAAAATGAATTATATAGCTAAACATATTTTTTATTTTTTGTCAAATCCATTTTAAGTAAAAAGTGGATTTTTTTTGATTGAAAAGTTTTTTGGAATATAATCAGAAGTGAATATTTTATTTAATGGATTCTCATGAATAACGTCATTGAATCAAAAGATATCAATATTATAAAGCTATCTACAAAACCAAGAGATGTGATAAACATCGATGATTATGATATTTTTCAAAATGAATTAGCAATCAACAATATATTAGATCCACTTAAAGATACAGAAATTCGTAAATACTGAAATCATTTTTTCTTTTCCAAAAATGGTAAAGAACTTTTTTCTCTAAAGTCAGAAAAAACCTTTCTTGATTTTTTAAATGAATTTTATAACCAACAAGAAACAGTTGAAAAGCAGATTTTAGTAGATTTGAATAATCTAAAACTAAGTATATATGTTTGAGATCCTAGTATAGTTTGAGTAAAAGAACAAGAGCAAATAGATAAATTAACAAAAGATATAGATATCAATACATTGGTAAAAACTACAGAAAAACTAAAAGCAACACTTGAAGACCAAGAAAAATCAATAAGATGACAATGAAGAAGATTTAATTTCAAATGAATGAAAAACACGAAAGAAGAAAGAGAACTTTGGAAACAATACGAAAAACAAATAGATGCTCGCTTGAGAGAAATAAAAAAAATAGAACAGAATATTCAAAAATTAGATGAATGATGAACAGAATATGAAGATGTGAATGACTATAGAGCACTCAATGGGCTACCCCAAATAGCTTCCAAACTTAGAGAATTATCTAGTGAGGTTGTCGATATAGACGATGCTTTATTGAGTTTGAGTTTGGGAAAACTACCAGAATCAGTGTATTTTGATTATAAAATTAGATGAAAAAAAGCTGCAGAAAAATTGAGAGATTCTATGATCAACTTCAACGAAGAATTGATAGCAATAACAACAGCAACTCATACAGCAGCTGGCGAAAGACTTCGCCAAGAAGATCTGACATCTTTACAAAAATATCTAAATTGAGTAATAAATGGAGAAATAGATCCTGCAACACAAGCATTTACAGCAGAACAAGAACGCGCTTTTAAATATTTACGTACAATAGATCCAACTCTTCAAGATACATTTGATGCATTACCAGCAACTTGAAGAAAAGCAAGAAGAGCACAAAAAGCTGCGGTATCAGGAAATGTATGAACTGGAAACGTAGGAGATGTAAATACTACATGAAATACGAATATTGTTTGAGGATGAGCAGTTTGAGGAAACAATCCTGAATCTCAGAAAATATCAGACCAACAAGATTATAAAGATCGAAATGAAGCTTTGGCTAATTGAGGAGCTTACTGATTATTGGACCACGCAACAAAAGGTTTTCAAGATCAATCTCCAAGAGCTCAACAATTTTATAGAAATTTTGGTAATATGGCTCTTGTTGCTTGATGAGTTTTTGTTTGATTAAAAGTTATCAAATCTCTTTGGAGAATTGTAACAGGAAAAGCTGACTGAACCAAAAACGAACGAGCTTGGGTTCTTTGAACAGCTTGAGTACTTTTGGCAACAGCTGGTAGACCACAAGATCTTTTCAGAGGTGGATATCCATCAGAAATGTTGTCTAATTTTTTCAATCGAGTTGGTATTGGGAAGAAAAATGATTCATTTGAAACCACTCCACAAGCCGTAGTAGCTGCGATGGCGTTATTTAACGGTAAAAACTATGGTCAAATAAGAGATATGCTAACACAAGAAAACTGAAAGATGAAAATAGATCCAAATAAATATGATCAAATGATTGTTGAATTAAATACAATTATTGCAGAACCTAATTCAACTCCAGAACAAAAAACCAGAGCTGAATTACAATTAAAATTTTTACAAACTGTTGGTAAAGAAGATAAGAATGGTTTTGTAGATCATGCACTTACAAGTGTTTGACTTACTTGGGAAGAACTTATCAAAACAGAAAATAGAAACCAATCTTTTGATAAAGATATAAGCAAAGTTATGGAACGTATTGTTCTTATTAATCAAAAAATGTGAAATTCAAATAATCCTTACAAATCTACAAATCCTGAAATGGATGCAAATATCCAAAGTTATATAAGCAAATGAACACCTAGTTTGGAAGATCTAGAAGCTATGGGAGCTTTTGAAAAAAATGTAAATATTTCAGCTGAAGAACAAACAAGACTCAGAACAATGATTGAAGAACTTGGTGTTACCGATGTAAACAAAAAGGAACAAATCTTACAATGACTATATCAATTCTATATGGATCGACCTACAACAGATCCAACTACAAAAGCAGGATTAAAGATAGAAAATGATTGAGGTCGTATTAGTTTGTCAACATACGGACAAAAAACTAGAATAGATATAGAAAACAAATCAATTTTAACAGAAGGTTGATCTATTAATTTTGCCTCTACGAAAGAACTTTTGAAGGCTGCAAGTTTAACAAATAGACTAAAAGAAATCACAAAACCACAAGACATATGAGAGAAAGAAAAACCTTTTGATATAACAACTAGAGGAAATATAAAATTTAATGACACAGAACGATATGAACCACGAAAATTAGATACAACACTTGTAAAAGAAAATAGTTTAAGAGAAATTTCTCCAACTCTATCTGACAAAAAAGATCAATATGTTGCATATCTAAATGATCGATGGAAACATAAAGAAGAATTGAATTACGTACCAACAGCTGTTATAGCTGCTGCAGTAGTCACAACAACAGAAGTTGATGAAGATGCAGACAAAGATCTATCTTGATCTGCAGAAACTCCTGAGCAAAAAGCAGAAAGAGAAAAAAAAGAAATTGAGACACTTAAAACAAATCTTAGTGCAAAAATCACAGATTTGGAAGACAAAATCAATATTAGCTTAATAGATCAAACTAAAAAAAGTGGATTAATAACCAGATTAAATAATCAAAAAACTGTAAATGAAAAAGCCGATGTAACAAGTGAAGATTTGGAAAAAGCTGTTTCAGAAGTTGAAAAAATTGAAGAAGAACTTAAAACATTAGAGGAAGAAAAGATTGAAAATGAAAATAAACCAGTAAGTGAGGAGAAAATAAATAAATTATTAGTACCGACACTATTAAAAGATGTTTTTAATAATGAGCGAAAAGAAAAAAACGATATTACGTACGTTACAATTCAAAATCCATTTTTAAAGGTAAGTTTCGATAACCCTATATATAATACTTATCCGACAGGTTATGGTCCATCAGCTGCCATGCCTACATATAATCACTATTATTTAATAAATTTAAATCAAATCTTAACAGAAGATTGATGAATTAATGAATCTACTCTTAATAAATTGATTAACGAGAAAAAATGAGAACGAGAAAAAATAATGAAAATAAATGAAACAGCTAGAAATTGTCTGCAAGAAATCAAAGATAAAGAATATGAAATCAATGATCTTTTCGAAAATTATAATGCTATTAATCATCCTTGACATGTTAGTTTCTTCAGCGAATTTGATGATAATATATTGGAGTTTGATAAATCAGGTACAAAACAAAGATCTGATGGTTCTGATGAATTATTACTAACATTTGATGATAGTTGGTGAAATGAAGATTATAATAAAAATATTTCTATTAAATTAGAAAGCATTACAGAAAATGGTGAATTTAAAGAAGAAAAATTTAAAAATGAATTAAGGAAAATTATTAATGATATTGTTGAAGGAAATTTTAAATAATATAAAAAAATCAATTGAATATAATTTCCAAACTACTAGTATAATGCTGGTAGTTTTTTCTTAAACAATAAATTATGCAAATAAACAAAAATCTGAATATATATTGAACAAACGTATTGATAATCGGCAATCGATCCTATAGAAATTTGGGAGACGAGTTGATTTTGGCGTGAACTATCAAACTTTTGCAACAACAAGGCAAAAAAGTTTTTGTGCAAGCATATGACCACAAGTGGCTGAGGGGATTTCTGGAGGGGTTCGTAGATATCTCGGATATCACCTTCCTCACAGAAATCCCCAAAGGTATCAGATCAATTTTCTGGTATATCTTTCGTGCAAAACGGCAAGAACTCTGGGAATACAGGAAAATTGATAGCGTAATTGTTGGTGGCTGAGAAATTCTCACCGAGGAAAACCCCAATTCTTATCGATACCGACTCGTCTCCCTGTTACCAATCTTGACGAAGAAAATGATCGTGAAAACCAAAATTTATCTGATGGGATGAATTCAAATCCCCCAAAAAAATCTGAATACAAAATTATTCCAAGAATTTCTAAAACACACTACTCATATCTACGCAAGAGATTTTGAAACAGTAGAGAATCTCAAATCTTTTGGCTATAAAAATGTGGAATTTTTTATGGATACGGCTTATTTTGCTTGGAATTGGCCTACTCACGTACAATGACGCGCAAAATATATAGTAGTCAATGTAAACAAAAATGGAGAAAAATTTTTGGATGAAATAGCTCAAGATATAGAAAGTTATGCAAAAAAATGATATCATATTTACTATATCCCTGTCAGCAAAGGCAAAAATCCTGAATATAGCGATATCAAATATTATGACATACTAAAGAAAAATTTCAAAATGGAAATTTTGGATCGAGAACATGATTTTGCAAGTTTTGTAGATGTCGTGAAATGAACGGAAATAGTAATTAGCACAAGATTACATCTTTTCTTGATGGCATCATTTATGGGAGTAAAAACCAAAGTCTACCCTTATCAAAAAAAGATTTTAAAGATGCAGAAGGTTTTGAAAGAAATAAAATTTTAAAGTCGTTTTTTTCAACAAAAATAAACAAATATACCATAAGTGAAGCCTTTATATTTTAAGCATAAAAAACACAGAGCCAAGTATTTGTTTGTGTTTTTTGCCGTTAAGAAATATAAACTGCGAACGATGGTATGTTTGTTTATAATTATATTTTTTGCCATTAAGAAATGTAAATAGCGAACGTTGATATATTTGTTTATCTCTAAATAGTTACCACAATAATTTTGATTTAAAAAAAACTTTGGATTACTCCAAAGATCTTAATTTGCTGGAGAAGGGACTCGAACCCTCAAGCCGTAAGGCATACGAACCTCAATCGTACATGTATACCAATTCCATCACCCCAGCATAAAATATTGCTATAAATAACTACAAAAATCGCTTGCAAAATCAAGTGTATTTTGTATTTTATTGTTTATGATTTACTAGCAAAATCTTTATTTTTTGACTTAATTTTCTGATGACACTTATTACGCAAATTACCGAAGATCGAAAGCAAGCTATGAGAGACAAGAACGAACTCAAAAAGACTATTCTAAACTATGTTCTTGCTCAAATAAAATACAAGAAAATCGAATTACAAAAAGATCCTGAAGATGCTGATATCATCCAAATAATCAAAAAAGAAGTGAAAGCACTCAGTGAAAGTATATGATTCTTGGAAAAAGCAGAAAAAATACAAGAATTACAAGATGAAAAAGACAAAAAATCTATCTTGGAATCTTATCTTCCTGCAACAATGCCTAGAGAACAAACAGAAGAAATAATCAAAAAAACTATCACAGAACTTGGTATTACTGATATCAAAACAGGTAGATGACTTCTTATGAAAGAACTTATGGCGAAATACAAATGAGAAATCGATGGTAGCTTGGTAAATGAAATTATCAATACTTTATAATCTATACACTAGAATGTATAATTTTGGAAAAAAAATAGTCTGAGTTTTTATTGTTTTCTTGCTATTTGGAAACATAGTTTTGTGACAAACAGACAATAATCCTGAATGTACAACCAACCAAGACTGTATAGATAAAATGTGATCTAATTGAAAATGTACTGATGGAATATGTACCAATATACCTGAAGTAACTGTAGTAGCTTGTTCTGTTAAATGAGCCGAAAGAAACACTCTTTGAATATGCAGATGTCCAAAATGAACTAAAGAAATTGAAAAAAAATGTGTCCCTTGTTCAGACCCATGAGTTTGTTGCGGTATAGAACTCAATACCAAAGTTCCTTTTATAGGAAATTGTATAGAATTTGGTAAAGGAGATGTTTCAGACTCAGAAAACGAAATCTCAGCAACGCAAGAAGAAGCATTTCCAAAACTTATGGGATGACTTATGAGAATATTGGTTACTATAATTATGCTATGATCTTTTGTAGCGATATTAGTTGGCGGCGTGATGATCTCTTCAGCTTGACCAGATGAGCAAAAAGCTACAAAAGGTAAAAAGCTTATTATCGATGTTGTGATTGCTCTCGCTATACTCGGTGCGTCTGGCGTAATTCTTCGTCTTATCAATCCCAACTTCTTTCAATAATTTATCTACTAGAAAATTTGATGCGTAAAAAGGCTTTTATAAAAATATTTTGAATATTAGGGATTGGGTTTTTGGTATTTATATTTTCTTTTAAAATATATGCAGCATGATGAAACGGTAATAGCACACTAGAAGACCATGAAGATTATGTAAATCAAAATAATTCTAATAATAATATATCTAACAGTAATCCAAAATCAAAAGCACAAATATTATGTGAATCAACTGCATCAGAAGATGCTCGAATTTGAGGTGATAAATTGGGAAGTTGTGAATGTCCTGAATGAACTAGACGAATTAATGATAAATGATGTAGATCCTGTGCAGAACCAGATGTATGTTGCGGTATAGAGCTCAACACCAAAGTTCCTTTTATTGGTGATTGTATAGAACTCACAAAAAAATGTATAGATGGTACGTGCCCAAACTGATATAAGTGTGATGAAAAAAGTAATAAATGTAGAGTTGAAAAAACAGATCCAAATCAGACCGTGATTGATGAAGAAGAAGCTTTCCCAACTCTTATGGGATGACTTATAAGAATATTGGTTACTATCATTATGCTATGATCTTTTATGGCGATATTGGCTGGTGGCGTAATGATCTCTGCAGCTTGATCCGATGAGCAAAGAGCTACAAAAGGCAAAAAACTTATTATCGATGTTGTGATCGCTCTCGCTATACTTGGTGCATCTGGCGTAATTCTTCGCCTTATCAATCCAAACTTCTTTTGATAATTTATTTACTAGAAAAGCTGATGCGTAAATATAGAATAAAGTATTATCTACTCTTACTATGATTGTTTTTCGTGGTTTGAAACTGAATAATTTTTGGAATGTCAAAACCAACAGGAACAACAGCTTGTCATAATAACAATAATGATCCAATAGATAGAAGTATCTATCCTAAGTGACATCGATATACATGTCAATTAAATTGAGATGAATTATGACAAAAAATAAATATAGATACAAATAAAATAATGTGATGATATTGCCAAAGAGAAAGTAATTCAATAAATAGCAAACATCCTGAAAATTGATGTCCTAATTGATTCTATTGCCATATCTGCGAATGTGCAGAATGAATGAAAACCGATGCAAATTGACGATGTTGTGAAGATTGAAATATTGGTAAAGATTGAATATGTTGTAAAGATTGAAAAATACCAAATTCAGATTGAATATGTGCAGAAAAACCAGTTGAAACAGTTTCAGAAGAAGAACAACCTTGATGATGATTAGGCTGAACTGAAAATCAATGAGAAAATCAAGAAAACAATGAAAACAAATGTCCACCTGAACTTCAAGATTCCAAGTGAAATTGCTGTAAAAAAATGTATTATGATCTAGAGTTAAAAAAAGAAGTCTGCTGTGAATGAATATTATTGAACACAAATGTACCTTTTATTTGACAATGTATTGTTTATAGAAAAGCTGATGAACCACAACCAGAAGCATGATTAGTTGTAGATGAAACAAATGCCTTCCCTGTTCTGATGTGATGACTAAGCAAAATACTAGTATCTATAATTCTTTTATCTAGTTTCTTGTGATTATTGGTTGCTGGAGTAATGATTTCTGCTTCTGGAAGCTCTGAAGATTGAGCAAAACATTGAAGAAAAATAATAGGAAATATAGTATCTGCTCTAGCTATTCTTGGTGCGTCTGGTGTAATTCTCCGTCTTATTAATCCAAACTTCTTTTGATAATTTAGAACTTAGAGCTTAGCTTTTAGAACTTAGAATTTAAAACTTAGCTACAAATTATCTCTCAAACCATTTTTATATTTATACTAATTATATTATGACAACAATTAAAGCTGTAAATGATTGATACCTTTTGGACAATAAACTTCTTTTTGGAGCGAGTGAACCAGAAAATAAATATATTAACCTCGCAAAAACTATATGAGAAGATATGCGTTATCAAAAAATTGATTATTCTCTTGTAGATTATCCTGGTGAATATGATATTCAGGATGTAACTATCCAATGTTTCTTGGGTAAAAACAACCTTTTGAACTATCTTATTGTATATGGAAACAAAAGAATTGCTCTATTACAATCTCCAGATATTTTGGAAAGCACTGCTGATTTTGCAGTAGCTCAAGAATGGGTTTATACTGATGACACTGTTTTGGCAAAATTGGAACAATTGGAGGTTGAAGGTAAAAAAATTAAATTAGAACAATTAACGGTTGAAGAAGGAAAAGTTGATGTAGTTGAAGAAAAAAAAGTTGATGTAGCTGAAGATGAAAAAGTTAATTTGGGAAATGAATAAAAATATTTGGTATTATTTTATTCCCGCCTATCAATAATCAACCATTGCAAGATGGAGCGGGAATCTAAACCAATTATCTAAAATTGCAACTCCAAATAACAAAATTGGAATAACAAAAATATTGTAATACTAGTTATCAACCAATCAACATAATACCGTCACCCTCCTCCATCGGCAAAATTTGATAATTTATTTGCTTTTTGGAAAGATATTCGTATAATCAATCTAACTTATTATGAAATTTGATGACATCATCAATAACAATCAGACTATTTTCTTCTTTTATATTTTCTATCTCATGCATATATAATCAATACTGACTTTTTTGTCAATCAACAAAGAAAAAATCTCATTTTTTTGGTACAAATTTTCTTACATCGCTAGTGACAATATCAAATGGATATAATGTAATATTGTAGAGGTTCGCCTCTTTGATGTGCATTAATGCTTCCAAATAAGCTGGATAGGCTACTTCAAATGAAGTTACTTGACCGTTCCAGTCTTGCATTAGGGATGCAACAAAGATTGTACTATATCATATAGCACTTCCTATTTCTATACAATGACGAGGTTTATATTTTAGAAGCTGTTCTTTAAGAAATCCTTCTGTCTGCCTGCTTATAATAGGCACTCTCCTCATTTCTGCATTTTGCCTGAGCTTTTTTAAATAATCGTTCATTGAAATAGAAAAAGATAAATCTTATTTTTAAATTTTTATGTATTTACAACAAAAATGAATCAAACTATGCAATGAAATCTTAATATCGATTTCAACAAAAAAAACAATCCAAAACCAAATGTATGACGCGGAACGTCATATCAAAAAACAACAACAAGAAGAGCTCCTTTCAACAAAAACAACGAACCAAAACTAAGTTCTAGAGCATTTTTAGCACACTTAGATAATAAGCAATCTGAAATTGAAAACCCTAAAGCTCTCATCAAAAAATGAGAAATTCCGGTGAAAATTTGAAGTTTAATGGGGCTAGAACAAGTAGGACAATGTATGTATATCGAATATGACAAAGATATCGTACTTATCGATGCCGGAATGGAATTTGCAGCAAATGAACAATTATGAGCAGATTATATTATTCCAGATATTTCTTATATCAAAAAAAATAAACATAAATTAAGAGGAATTGTAATTACTCATGGGCATTTAGATCACGTTTGAGGTCTTAGACATATATTACCAGATCTTGGATTTCCTATGATATATACTACCCCACTTACTTTGGGGATAATTAAAAAAACCTTTGATGACCCAAAAGAAGCTGCAAAAATAAAATACAAAATCATAGATCCAAATATGGATATTGTAAAACTTTGAGTTTTTACTTTCGAGTTTGTTTCTGTCAACCACAATATACCTGAATCTATGGCATTATCTATTCATACGCCAAAAGGATTGATATTCAACTCTGGAGATTTCAAAGTTGATCATACACCTGCTATAGATAAACCAGCTGATCTCAATAAAATAGCTAGAATATGAATGGAAGGAGTAAAACTTTATATCTGAGACAGTCTTTGAACAAAGAAAGCATGATGGTCTGTTTCTGAAAAAACAATTGCAAAAAATCTAGATGATCTTATCAAAAACACAAAATGAAGAATATTTATGGCAACTTTTGCTTCAAATATTTGAAGAATTATCCAAGTAATAAATAGCGCTATAAAATACAATAGAGTTGTGTTTTTATCTTGAAGATCTATGGTAAACAACGTAGAAATCTGTCAAGAACTATGATATATAAATGTACCCAAAGGTTATATACGCAAATTAGATGATCAAATAAATACGCTTCCTGATGAAAGAGTTTTGGTATTAAGTACGTGAGCTCAAGGAGAAGAATTTGCATCTCTCACTAGAATCGCAAAAAACGAACATCCAATAGTAAAACTCAAAAAATGAGATACAATATTGATGTCTGCAACAGCTATTCCAGGAAACGAATCTTCTGTAAAACATATGATAGATGACCTAGTTACCAAAGAAATAAATTTAATAACAAACGATGATATGGATATCCATGCTTCTTGACATGGAAATATTGAAGACCATAAATTATTTATAAGTCTTTTGAAACCAGAATTTTTTCTTCCTTATTTTATGCCAGCAGCAGAAAGATATGACCATAAAAAAATATGACTTGATATGTGAATCGCGGAAACAAGAATACTTATGCCACATCAAAATGGGCATATTATAGAAATGTACGATAATGTTGTTATGATTTCTGATGGAAAAATAAAATTGGATACAATTTTGGTAGATGGTAAATGACAATGACATCTATCTGGTGAATACGTAATTAAAGCACGTGGGATTATGTCTGAGAGTGGTGTTGTTTCTCTGATTTTCAAAATCGATACAAAAACAAGAGAATTGATTGGAAATATCCAAATAGAATCAAGAGGTTTTGTTTATTCTTCTGAAGTAAAAAACATCCATACTCAAATTGTTGACTTTGCTAGAGCAAAATACAATGAAAATGCAAAAAAACGTATGGATATCAAAGATAATCTTAGAATAATCAAAGAAGACTTAGGAAATTTTATTACCAAAATTATTGGTAGAGTTCCTATGATTATGCCAATGTATGTTTATATCAACAGAGATCCTCATTGAAATTGAGATCTTCCACAAGAAGAAGCTATTGTTGGTATGACTTTGGATGAACAAGGATATGATGATTAGTTAGAACTTAGAGCTTAGCTATTCTATTTGTCGCTCTGAGTAATTATCCATTCTCTTTGTCGCTCTGAATGAAATGAAGAGTATAAGAGAACTTATTCTCTTCGACTACGCTCAGAGAGACAAAGTTCTAAAGATTCAGAGCGACAAAGCTAAATAGAACCTAGATCTTAGACTTTATTTTTATACAAAAAATATGAAAAATAAAAAACTAAAAATCTGAAGATGGATTTTATTGGGATTACTTATTTTTTTGGGATATAAAATGTTGTTTGCCAATAATTTTTCTTACCAAAAGACAATAACTATCAAAGAATGAGATACTTTCCAAACTTTTCTTCAAGACCTAAAATGGAAAACAAAAATTCAGACTAAATTATATGTAAAACGTAATGATATAGATTTTTCCAAACTTCAAATGGGAAGCTATATATTTAGTGGATCATATTCTCCAAAAACTTTTGTAGATGTTGTTTTAGATTGACCTCGTATCTCATATCATACTATCAAAATATTGGAAGGATGGTCTATTTATGATATTGATAATTCTTTATCAAGTAAATGATTGGTTGATTCTGGAGAATATATAACATTTGTTACTGATCAAAAAATAATAAATAAGTATCAACAAAGATATGATTTTCTCAAAAACGCATGATCAATAAAAACATTGGAATGATTCCTGTACCCTGATACTTACAAAGTTGATATAGAAAAAAATATCATTGACCAGCTTGTCTATCTTCAACTTGAAACATTTAAAAAAAGAGTTTGGGAAAAAGCAAAAGAGCTTACTCCTCAACTTTGAATGGACTGGTACAAGACTATTATCATGGCAAGTATTGTAGAAAAAGAAGAAAGAGTAGAAAAAAATAGACCAATTGTTGCAGGTATTTTGATCAAAAGATTGCAAGTTGGGATGCTGATTGGGGCGGATATTAGTTTATGTTACTTTTTTGAGATTCCGTATGCGGACTGTACCCCAAGTTTTATTGCTCGCAATGTCGCTGATACCAAAAATCCTTACAATACCAGAAGTGTTTCTTGATTACCGCCAACACCTGTTGGAAATCCTACATTAAATAGTATTATGGCTAGTTTACAGCCAACTTATACTGATTACCTTTATTATTTGCATGACAACAAAGGTCAGATTTATTATGGGAAAACCTTGGAAGAACATAATGCGAATAAGAGAAATTATTTGAGATAGAATTTAAATATTATAACTTGGGTTGATAATATAAATAAACAAAACATCATCGTTCGCAGTTAAATTTCTTTACGGTAAAAAATACTAAAATCTACAAACAAACCGGCTTCATGTATCTTTTGCCTGCGGCCGTATTTTTTACCTAAAATTTAAGGCTTCACTTATGATGTTTTTGTTTATCTACAACCTATAATTCAAAATTTCACAAAATCTAATATAAAAAACAATCGAAGCCCTTGAATATTGGGCTTTTTTTATTACAATTATCTACATACAATAGGATTCTGAATTTATTTTTATATTATAACTATACACATTATGTCTTGATTATGGCTTATTATTATCATCATCGCATATCTTTTTTCATGAATTAGAATTGTGAAACAATACGAGAGAAGAGTTGTTTTTACTTGGGGAAAATATGTAGGAATCTTGAAACCAGGATTTAGATTTGTGTGGCCAATTATACAGACTTCACAAGAAGTTGATATCAGAGAAAAAGCTGTTGATGTGCCTAGCCAAGAAGCTATGACCAAAGACAATGTATCTTGTATCATCAATGCAGTAATTTATTATAAGATCAAAGAAGATCAAGTAGATAGAGCTGTTATCAATGTAAGATATTTAGATTATGCTATGACTCAATTTGCTCAAACAACTATGAGAAATATCGTAGGACAATTTGAACTTGATGAACTCTTGGCAAAAAGAGAAGAAGCTAGTCTAAAAATCAAAGAAATTGTAGATGAAAAATCTGATTCTTGGGGAGTTGATGTATTGTCTGTAGAACTCAAAGATATCAATATACCAGATGATCTCAAAAGAATGATCGGTAAACAAGCAGAAGCTGAAAGAGAAAAAAGAGCAAAAATCATCACTTCTGAAGGAGAAGTTGCTGCATCAGAAAATCTCAAAAAAGCTGCTGAAATGCTTGCAAAAGCACCTGGAGCATTACACCTCAGAACTTTACAATCTATCAATGATATTAGTAGTGATCAATCCAATACAACTGTTTGGATGATGCCAATTGAAGTTATGGGAGCTATCGAAGGAATCAAAAATTTAGCAAATAAAAAATAATAGATATTTAAATTTACCTCTTACTAATGTGAGAGGTTTTTTTGATTAAAAAAAATGCGATTACTCGCATCTTTCTCTTTATTACTCTAACATCCACGGATATCTTTTCTCAATTTCTTTGAGAAGGTTTTCGGGGCGGATGACTCAGAATTCGGTGATTATTCAGGTGATACATTTTGCGGGAACTAGGTCGAATGCGTAATTCAAAATATCTAGTCATTCTGGAGCATCCGCCCAGAGTTCTTTACCTGATCTCGTCTCGATACCGATCGTATTTGTTGGATCAATTTTCAGCAAACTACCTACAATATACAAAGGAACACCAGAATGCCAAGCTGAAAGTCCTATCGCAAAAGATCAGACTTTATTTATTGTATCTCAATTTGTTCTAATACAATCAGAACCTAAGAAAACTTTGTGTGTATGGACATGATTATCATACTCATTATCTACAAAAAAAGGAGCCACATTGTCAGTAACCATTGTATCTGGCACACCAGCTTCGACAAGATCTTTTGATGTTTTTCTTCCTTGATAAAGTGGTCTGGTTTCTGTGTTGTAGACGTGGATTTTTTTACCCTGGTTTCGTGCAGTAGTAAGCACCTTGACAACCGAACTAGAATGGCAATGAGTCACGACATTTTCGCCATCATCAATCAATTCAGCACCAATTTCTGGACGAATTTTATCTTCTTCGTCTATTCGACCAAGATATTCTTGGAAAGCATCTGCAATCTGTTGCTGTGATGCTCATTGATTAAGTTTGGACTTAGTATATTTCATACCATTGCGAAGCAATGGCTCTGTTTCTCTGGCATCAATGAGCATCTGAGATGCTTTTAGCACGAAATTAGCTACTTCTTCTTGCGTAGCAAAAGATTGGGAACGAAGTTCTTGTTCCATAACCTTGCAAGCTGCCTTAGCAATATTTGTCGCCCCTTGAATTGTTATTGTCTTGATATCATCGGCGATGCGTTTGATGTTGATAAGATTCATAAATGATCGATAATTAATGATTAAATAATTACTTATTAGTTACTGATTTTAAAAACAAATCGTATAATTCTGTTTGATCTTGAGCAAAATCTATTGTTACTGGCTTTTCATTAGATTTCATAAAAATTTTTGCTCTGATGAATGTCTGATGTTCATTTACTTGAATATATTTAATCTGATTATCAAACAAAATTAGTGTTTTTGTATGGATATCTGGATTATCAAAAGCCTTAAAAACTATGTGTGTACAAGTAATGTTTGGATTTATAATTTTTTCCAATCTAAATCATTCGAAATCGAAAGCCATTTTAAACAATTAATAATGTAAAATATATAATAAGTATATTCAGAATTGTGTTTTTTGCAAATTTTTAGTAAATTTTATACAAAATAGATAAACAATATATTACCGTTCGCTGTTTACATTTCTTGACGGCAAAAAACACAAACAAATACTTGGCTCTGTGTTTTTTTCTGCCTAAAATGTAAAGCGCTCACTTGTGATATATTTGTTTATCTATATGAAAAATAATTTTCTAAAAAAAATCCCCGAATAATCAAGGATTCTTTGATAATAAATTAGATTCCGGCCCCAATAAGACAAAGCCGGAATGACAATCAGAATTAAGAAGCTATTTTACATCAAATTTTACCTGTAGGATCTATTCCTGTGATAGTAACTTTGATATTTGCACCTATTTTGAAATGATTACTCAATGGAGGCGTAAATTTTTGACCAAGTTGTGAAACATGGCAAAGTCCCATTTTTTTCTTTGGAAGTTGAACAAAAACTCCATAATCCTCTACTCTAGTGATTTTTGCATCAAAAGTTTGACCAACCTCAAGATCTGTTATGATTTCTGTGATCATTTCTACAGCCTTATCAATTGATTTTTGGTCTTGATGAGTAATAAAACACATTCCATCATCTGAAAGATCAATTTTTACTCCACCAGATTCTTCAATAATTTTATTGATTACATCTCATCATTTACCGATCACTTCTTTGATTTTGTCTGGATTGATTTTCATTGTATGAATTTTTGGTGCATAAGTACCTACTGCTGTTCTTGGTGCAGAAATAGTTTCCAACATAAAATCCATAATTTCTTTGTATCAATCACAAGCTCTCGTAATAGTTTCATGAACAATATCCATTGTGATTCCTTTGAGTTTGGTATCAAGTTGGATTGCTGTTACTCATTCTCTAGTACCAGCTACTTTGAAATCCATATCTCCCATAAAATCTTCTGTTGCCATAAGATCATTGAGAACCATATGTTTAGTAATTGTTCCATCTTCTTGGTGTTCTGTCATCAATCCCATAGCAATACCTGCAACTGGTTTTTTTAAAGGAACTCATGCATCCATAAGTGCAAGTGTTGAACCACAAACAGATCCCATAGATGTAGAACCTCCTGATCCTAGACAATCAGAAACAACTCTGATAGTATATGGAAAATCTTCTTTTGCTGGAATCATAGGTTCAAGAGCTTTTTCTGCCAATCTTCCGTGACCAATTTCTCTACGCCCTGTTCCTCTAATAGCTTTTGCATCTCCTACTGAAAACGGAGGAAAATTGTAATGATGCATATATCTTTGTTTGATATAATCGTTTTCCATATCATCTATTATAAGATAATCTCCAGGTCCTCACAGAGTAACAGTACTCAATACCTGAGTATCTCCTCTTCGGAATAGTCATGTACCATGAGTTCTTGGAAACATTCCTACTTCACAATAAAGTGATCTAATTTCTTTGATATCTCTATCATCAATTCTCTTTCATGTTTCTAATGTACGATGACGAAGAAAATGTTTGATTGCATAAAAAACTGCCATCTTTACTTTTCATTCTGTGAAATCTTCTAAAGTTTCATCTTCTATTTTATCTCTTGATATTTCGATAGCTTCTTTTTCGTATTGGCTAAATAAAGTATTGAATGGAACTTTGGAATTTCCTGTCAATGCTTGTAGCTTATCTGCAGTCAAAATATTTGATACATAGGCAATTACTTCGTCTGATGGTTTATTGAATGTAACTTCTTGTGGAACAATAGAAAGTAATTTCAAATAATTATTTTGGATTTCACAAGATTCATCAATTGCTTGCTGTCATAGAACAAATGCTTGTTTGAGAATATCTTCTGGTACTTCGTTTGCTTCACATTCGATCATATTGATTGAACCTTTTTTACCTGCGACTACGAGATTGAGAAGTGATGTTTTTAGTTGTTCTTTTGTAGGATTTACAATAAATTGACCATCTAGATATCCAATTTGTGCTGCTCATACTGGCCCATCAAAAGGAATTCATGAAGCCAAAACTGATAATGAAGACCCTACAATACACATAATACCAAGATCCGCATCTTGATCCAAAGCAAGTGGAGAAATAGTAACAACTACGTCATTAATCATTCATTTTGGAAACATTGGTCTAAGCGCTCTATCTACAAGTCTAGAATAAAGTACTGCTTGATCAGACGGCCTTCATTCTCTTCTTCTGTATGCTGCTCACCCAAGTCTTCCAGCCGCAGAATAACTGTCTCTAAAATCAATCATCAATGGCAAAAAATCCATTCATTCTCTAGGATTCTTTTCCATAACTGTTGAACACAATAGTTCATTTTCTCACATTTGAATTTTGAGAGAAAAATCAGCTTGAACTGCTAATTTTCCTGTTTCAAAAGAAAGTGATTTTCATGCTCGATCAAAAGATTGAGCAATCACCTTTACGTCTTTTTTTGTAATTGACATAATTTTGTATAAAAAAACATAAAATTGCCTCTTGGCAAAAGAAAATTTGGAGAAGAAACTAGTAACTTAGAAAAGCAAATAATACTTTTACTATCAACTTTACTAAGTCTCTAAGTCCTTCTTCCAAAAAAAATCTCAGTATGAACTATAATGTTTTATAATAAGAATGCAAAACAAAAGGAGCAAAAAAAATCAGAATCCTATTTTTTGTAATATACTTGATTTTTATTTTATAATCCATAAATACTATTTACATTTTAAATAAAAAACAAAATTAACTAAAACAAAAAAAACTATGAACAAAAAAACAAATGGAATAAATGGAATGGCCGATATGAGATTTTTTGTTGCTCGTGCGCTACTTAAATTTAAGACTGTTAAATTAAGACCAGAAGATCCATTTACTTGGGCATCTGGTTGGAAATCGCCAATTTACTGTGACAACAGAAAAATATTTTCACATGTAGAACTTAGAAAGCTGGTTATCGATCAACTAATCGAAATCACAAAAACTAATTTTACAGAATTTGATACTGTTGTTGGAGTAGCAACAGGCGCAATATCACCAGGTGCAATAATTGCATACGAACTTGGAAAACCTTTCTGTTATGTTAGATCTGAAAAAAAAGATCATGGGCTTGAAAATTTGATCGAAGGAGTATTAGAACCTGGTCAAAAAGTTTTGATTATTGAAGACCTAATTTCTACAGGAGGTAGCAGTTTAAAAGCGGTTGAAGCTGTAAGAAAAATTGGTGCTGAGGTAATTGGAATGGTTGCTATTTTTAGTTACGAGTTTCCTATTGCCAAGAAAGCTTTTGAAAACGCTGGTATTGCACTAACAACATTAAGTAATTATAGTTCTCTTTTGAATGCGGCTATCAAAGATAACTATATAAAACAAGATGATCTTGATGTACTAAAAAAATGGAGATTAGCTCCTGATACCTGGAAAAAATAATATTAAATAAAAAAAACATGAACTACGATCAATTATTTCAGCAGATAAAGAAGAAAAAAAGCTTCTTATGCATCGGTTTAGATACCGACATCGAAAAAATCCCGGCATATATTTTGAAAAACAACATTGATATGCCGCTATCCGATTTCAATAAAGCAATAATTGATGCAACAGTAAAACATACGGTTGCTTACAAATTAAATACTGCTTTTTATGAATCTCAAGGATGGAATGGCTGGATGCAGTTGGACATGACTGTAAAATACATTAAAAGTCATTATCCCGATATTTTGGTTATTGTTGATGCGAAACGAAGCGATATTGGAAATACATGTAATCAATATGCCAAAGCTTTCTTTGAACTAATGGATGCTGATGCAGTAACCGTTGCGCCCTACATGGGCAAGGATTCCGTTAGTCCGTTTCTGAAGTATAAAGACAAATGGACTATTATTCTAGCTCTGACTAGCAACGATAGTTCGTCAGATCTTCAAACCCTTCATATTGAAGAAAATGGATTATTAGTCTTTGATCATATTTTAAGTTTAGCAACAAATGAGTGGGGTGCTGAATCAGATAACAGTATGTTTGTCGTTGGCGCAACAAAAGCTGAAAGTCTGGTACTTATAAGAGAAATTGTATCTGACCATTTCTTACTAATACCTGGAGTTGGCACTCAAGGCGGAAGCTTGGAAGATGTTGCTAAATATGGTATAACCAGAAAATGTGGATTGATTATCAATAATTCTCGCGCAATTATTTATGCCAGTAATAACAATGATTTCGCAGAAGCAGCTGCGAAAAAAGCTAGAGAAACACAAAAGGAAATGGAGGAGATATTGCAAAAATACGGAATAATTTAATTATCAAATGTTTAAAAAAGCTGCCGAATCGGCAGCTTTTTTCTTTTTTGAAATCTAAATCCACTTTTTCTTTTTTACAATAAAGAAAATTAATCAACTTACCAAAAGCATAATACCCAAAACAATAGGAAACATAATTGGATTATTTTCTCCAGGCAAACGAACATTCATACCGTAGAGACCAGATATCATCGTCATAATTCATATAATAATAGTTAGCACGGTAAGCAATGATATAATTGAATTTGTTTTGATATTTGCAAGAGTATTGTAAACCATGGAAAGAGATTCTGTATTTTCCATAGTAATATTGATTGTAGACAGAATTTTATCTGTTTTATATTGAAGATCCTCAAAATATACATCCAAATCTCATCCATAAAAACTCATAGTTGCTTTTTGAATTTCTTCTATAATTTCTACTTGTGGCAAAACAAGGTGTTTAAGAAATACAATATTACGTTTTTTGAGCAACATTTTTTCCAAAAGTTCTTTACTAGAATAACTTTCATCAAAAACATCTTCTTCTAAATCACTGAGATCAAGATTGAATTTATGTAATGCCAAAAGAACTTTATCATACATTACATCTATAATCATATAGAGAATATAATAAGGAGATAATTTAAATTTGTGTTCATCTCTATCTTCATCCTCGCGAAGATCCTGATTATATTCTTCTCTAATACTTTCTATATGATTGGTATGATATTTGGTAACTGATATAATAAAATCTTTTCACAAAATAATATTAAATTCATTAGATAGATATTTTTCTGTTTTTTTATCATATTTAGGAAAATGAAGCACAAGAAAAATACAATCATCATAAACATCTATTTTATCTTGAGTTGTCTTTTCCGCAATATCGTCTTCAATCAATTCATGCACATCATAGGTATCTACAATTTCTTTGATTTCTTCTTTGGAGGGATGATGAAAATGCATCCAAGACATACCATCAATTGATAAGATCTTACTCATATTATCTCTCTTTTAAAAATAAAATTATCTTTCGTATGGAAACACTATCCAATCATGAGAAGAAATCTCTTCTACAAAAAAATCTGGTTTAAAATTTGCGTCTTTTTTGCAAAAAATAGTTGCTATTTTTGTCTCCAATGGATTGAAAGTGTATTGGTTAAGTATGTATTTCATGGTTTTACCGCTATCAACCAAGTCATCTACAATCAATGCTTTAAAATCTGTAAAATCTTTGGGGATTTTGGTTGCGTCCCTAACCTCTCAAGAATTAGTTCCATCACGGGTAGTAATATTTATTGTTTCAATACTTTTTACACCAAGAAGATCTGCCAAAAAATATGCAGACAGCAAACCTCATCTAGTAACTGAAACAATCATATTGGGTGCAAATCAACTTTTTTCGATTGCCTCTGCCAAAAAAACACATTTTCTCTGTAATTCTTCATAACTCACATTACGTTTTTGGGTATATTGATTTTCCATAGACGTTTGTTTATGAAGTAAACATTTTGCAAAATATAATTAGTTTGCTTGAAATTGCAACTTTAAATAGTTGATAGTTTATGGTGAATAAGTATATTTATTTTATTTATAATGTTACTTTTTGCTACCAGGTCAAAAAGTAACCAAAAACCCCTCGTGAGCTGTTACATTTTTTTAACGGTAGAAAACACAAACAAATTCTTGGCTCTGTGTTTTACTTACCTAAAAATGCAAGCGCTCACCGATTTTATTAATATAATTGCATCAATATTCTGTTTTCAAATAATCGTTCGTTAAAAAATATTTATCATTTACTATTTATCAATGAAAATATTAATTTGTGCTGCTACCTGAGGGGAAATGAAAATTATAAAAAATAATATAAAGAATCTGAATATAATTTGACTTTCGGTTAGTTTTTTGACGACGGGAATATGAAATTACGAAACAATGTTTTCTTTGACGAATTATATTTTGACAAATAAAGAAGAAAAGCCAGATTTGATTTTGAATATTTGAGTTTGCGGATATATTTGAAAAAGAATAAATCTAGTGCAAGTTGCGCGTATAATCAATTCTAGTACAAGAAAAGAAAGCATAGTACCAATGGTTAAAATTATCGCTCCTGTGAGTACTTGTTTTTGTAGCGAAATTCCTGTTTATGAAAAAAAACTAGATGAAGAAAATCATATTGTTGATATGGAAAGCTGGGCGATCGACTATGTTGCTCAGAAATTTCAGATTCCTAGAATTCTCATCAAAGTTCCCGTTGATCAGGTAGGTGACGAAACCAAGAATTTTGATAGAGAAAAAGCTTTGGAAATTTTGGAAGAGAATATTGAGCGGAAGAAAGTGATGAAAATGATTGTGGGTGATAAGTAAAAAATATCCAGACTTGACTTTTTGCAGTAAAAGTATATAAATTATTTCAGGAAACAAAAACATTAACTAAAAATAAAATATTATGCTACAAATAAGAACTATTGATTTCAACGGAGGGCATAGAGAATACTACGATGCCGAAGTAAAAGTAAATGAAATCACAGATGAACGCCATTGGAATAACCTTTGGTTGAAAAAAACAAAAAAAATTATTCTTGAGGTAATTTCTGCGCCAAATGATGTGTTTGAGGATGCTTTAGATGAGCAAATAGAATTTCCCAAAACATTCATTATTCATGATTTTGCAGAAACACTTTCAAACCTTTGTATTGATGAAATTTTATCGATGAAAGTCGGTTATGCTGATCCAAACCAACAATATTATCATGGAGTAAATTCATTTTCAGCATCTATCATCAAAAACAAAGAAGTTTTACAACTTATTTAAAAAGGGAGTTTAAAACCCCCTTTTTTTCTAGTTAAAATATTAAATTTTTTCTACCCTACAAATTCATTGAAAATTTGATAGATCAATAGTAAGAATAAGAAAATAACTACAGAAACAATAACAATATTGATCAGAATTGATTGAGTTTTTTTGAGTGCCTTTTCATCGCCACCAGAGAAAAACATTTGATAACCAGCATAAAACAATCCCAATACAAATGAAATACCAATAATCCAACCAAGAATTTTTGCTACATCCAAAACCAGACTTGATGCTCTTTGTGCAAAATCTGCTGCTTGAGCTATGTAAAATATATAATCTACAATTTTGATAAATACCAATGCAACTATAACATTTATTGCTCATTGTTTACCGGCTTTGACTTTGTCTTCTTTATCCATTGCTGCCATCATTTTGAAACCAGAAACAATCATCATTATAATAGCAACAAAAAATGCCAATATTTTGAAGAAACTTAGAATTTGTAGAAACAAATTATTTTGTAAATTATTTACTAGATCTGTTGATCATTGTAGGTTCTCTATATTTAATACATATCCGAGTATCCAAATTGCGCCAAAAACCAAAAATGCTCAGTATGCTATATAAACTAGACTCATTGCTGATTTTTTTGCTTCATCTCATGATGCTCAGCCCATAATAAATTTTATTCAAGCCATTACTATAAACAAAAAAATCAAGGCAAAGGTAACAACTCTAAGCATATCCCAAAGCAATCATCAAGTAGTTATTGAGCACTGATTATCTGCCTTATAGACGCTTGGATAAAACAAGTTTCTTACGTTTTCCATGATACTTTGATTTCTATCAATACAATTAGAAAAAGAAAAAACTGTTTCAACTCTTCAATATTGATCAGGAGTCTTATCTGTAAGATAATCCGCGAAATTTCTATCAAAAGATGGCGCTATAGCATGTGTTGATCCTATTATAATTCCAAATAAAGCTACCACAAGAATTACTATTTTATTTATATTTTTAAACATTATTTAAAATTTAGCATTTAAAACTTATAATTAGAAGCCTGTATCTCCTCATGGACCAGTTCAGAAAACAGAATTTATTATTCACACAACTAATTTAATTATAGCATAAAATCATGTTAATAATAATATTCAAATAGCAATATATCATATTCTTTTTTTTACTTTTTCAAAATCTCATTCTTTGTGTATTGTATGAGTTACCATCAAAAATCAATTGTAAACTATCAATATAACAGCAACAACAAGTCAAATATATACTGCCCATTGAAGATATGGCGCAATATTTGCTCTTAAATAATCCAAGGTATTGGAAATTTTATATTGTGATTGAAAAGATCACTCCTTGTCTGTTATATCATCCAAAGCTGTTTCTTGAAATTCTATTTTATCATTGGCTTTATTTTTTACGCTTTCAAGAATTTCCAGTGGTTCATCTCAATATCCTCACCAGCTTCATTGTTGAGCAGAAACAAACAAATTTCCCAATAAGATAGTACAGATAACAAATATAGCAAATATTTTTTTCATTATATTTATATGCATATAAAATTTATTTGCTTAAGTATAATCAAAATTATGTTTTTTGTCAAATTTTCTATTTGATTTTTTGTTTTATATTCCTATATTTTTGTTGTTTTATTGTAGATATTTATTGACAATGAGAATCATCAAAGGATTCTTTCGCAATATGGGTATTTTTTTGTTTGCAGGAATGTTCTCCTTAGCAATAATTTTTTTGGTTAAACATCCTGATTTGCTTCAAGCTAGTGTATTAAATGCGACAGAGATTTCTTTAATTAAAAATAATCAACGAGATATCGCTTATAAACAAAGTGAAAATCTTTTGGATATATTTTTTTCAAACTCTGTTTCAAAATTTCCTATCACAATAGTATTGAATCATAGTAATGAAATTTCATTTGATATGCAAAATATATCATGACAATGTCCTTTTACTATCTTTGACTCAAATCAAGAGACAACAGTTATTTCTATAGATTGTTCAACCTTTGATTATAATCAAAGTATTTTATTAGTTCCATTTGACTGAAAAGCACAAGATGTTTTGGTTGAAGAAGCTTATTATATTGATTGAGGCAAAAAAAATCTATCTATAGGTAATATATCTATACAAACAGAACATAGTAGATAAATATCTTTTTTATACCGTATCTAAATTATGGAAAAAATATTCAAACATTTTATTTTTATGGTGAGTTTTGTGGCTTTGTTTTGATGAGTTTTCGCCCAACAGCAACCAGATGCTTTTATTGTTCAAATAGAACCTAGTTCTTTTGATATTAATGTTCCTGTTGATGTAACAATCAAAGCGGTGAAATCAAATTGAGATGTTATAAAAGACTATGAATGAGATGTTTTTATTGATGTTGAATGAAACATTGATATGGCGGATTATACTGTGCCTAGTCAGTGACTATATACTTTTGTTCCACAAGACCAGTGAATTAAAACATTTTCAAAATGACTTATAATAAAAAAAGCTTGAACTTTTATAGTAATAGCTTCTGAGATCAACGATGAATCTATAAAAGGAGAAAAAACAGTTCTTGTTTGATCCTCTAATGCAGCTGATTCTACCAAAAAAATTATCATAAATTCTCCTATAAAAGATAGTATAGAAAAAACTGAGGTATTGGAAGTAATTTGATGATCTTCTGATTTACCCAATTCTCCTTTTGAAATATATTTAAACAATCAATTAGTCAGTCAATGAATAACATCTTCTGTGTGATGATTTACTGCATACGCAACCTGACTAATACAATGAAGTAATTCGTTACAAGCCAAGATACTAGATTTAAACAATGTTATTTTGGGTGAATCTGATTTGATTTCATTTACATATTTACCTTTTACTGATTGAACATTCAATAGTGTTCAAGTAATACCTGGTAATACAATAAAAGCTGGTACAAAGGTTACGTTTAGAATTGCAACAAGCGATATAGTTACTTCAGCAACTATAAAATTGAGTAATGGTAGATCTGCTCCTATGGATCTTTTGTCTGCTGGAGTATTTAGCAAAGAGATAATGATTGATACAGAAGGTAAAATAGATGTATGACTTGATCTATTGGTTGCATGAGAGAAAAAAGAATATACAAATATCACAAAATTAATTGTAGAAAAAGGTACAAGTATCGGTAAAGTTAGAGTATTTGGAGATTCTGTATACAAAAATAAACTTACTCTTACTTGGGAAGTAGAATGAACAGAACCTGCAAAATATAATGTTACTTTTGGAACAGAAGAAAATAACCTAAACGAATCTGCTGTTGTTAGCAAAAAAGAAATTATATTGGAAGATTTGACTATATGACAAGATTATTTTTTTAGAATTGTACCTTTGGATATTAACTGAGAAGTTCTTTGAGCTGCTTCAGATATTGTAAAAGCTACCGTAGGAGACACTTCTGAAAGTTTGTGTACAGTACAATGAATAACTGTCGATGAAACAAAAATTTGAGACCGTTATTATCTTACTCGAAGCGCTGTACAAAACATAGAAAAATATATAATTTATAGATCTGAACGAGCAACATCAGATATTTCCAAAATGCAAAAAGTAACAGAAACAACAGAAACCAGATTTGAATACCCTTTCAACAAATCTGCTAAACAAGAAAAATATGCATATTATGCAGTGCAAGCTATCTGTAAAGATGGTAAAGCTTTGGTGATTCAAGATGTTAAAAAAATACAAACATGACCAGTAGAAAACTTTTTACTTTTTGTATTTATTGCAATATTTTTATATAGTGGTTATAGACTTTCTTATATGCAAAAATAAAAAAACATTTTATATAAATCTTTTTGTCTTATGATAGATTTTCCAAAACAATACAAACAAACAAAAATAAATTCCCAATACAATTCTTCATCACAAAATCCATTTTTTTTTCTTCCCGAGCAATATACTAATGCTTTTGATATACAACAATTATTTAGATTATTCCTCTTGGATGCTATTCATTTTTTAAATTACTGAAATCATATTTGATGATGATATTTTTTCCCAGATAATTTATACCATCACAAAGACAATGTTGATACATCTATATCTTTTTTGAAGAAACAATTAAAACAATTCTGACTTCCTTTTTTGATTTCTGGCTTACAAACACATAAAGATTTGGCTTTTACATTTTCGCTTCAAAATTTCTTTGCTGAACAGTTTCGTAAAGGTATATTTTTTGAGGATCGTTTTTTGGTTTTTCGAAGTCCAAAATATCAAACACCAGTTTCTTCTGATTTAGTAGAACATATACCAAGTGAAAAAAATCGTTATACAATAAAATATTTTATAAGTACCAAAAATCACTCTCTGGATGTAATGACAGAATCTCCAGAAACTATATTTGGAGATGTTGCAATTGCAATCCATCCACAACACAAAAAAGCTAAACAATTAAAATGACAAGAAGCAATAATTCCTATTATAAACAAAACTATTCCTATTGTGATAGATGAAAGAGCTGATTTTACCAGATATTGATGAGTTTATAGAGTTACCCCTGGACATGATAAATTGTGATTGGCTATTGCAAAAGATCACAATCTTCAAATAGATAAATATGCTATAGATAAAGATGGTTATTTTACAGAACATGCTTGATTGTTTGCTAAAAAATCTGTTGAAGAGTTTTTTCCAAATATTATACAGAGTCTTTCTGATATATGAAATCTTACAAAAACAGAGAAATTTACATGAACAATACCAATATATAAGCAAGATAAAGAACATCTAATTTTCCGTAGTTGGAAATGATTATTTGTAAAAATGAACGATGAAATAATTACATCTTTTTTTGAACAAGATTTTGTAACTGAAACATGACTTAATCGTGATTATATTGATAATTCATATCGAATTGCTTCTTCTCATCAAGGCTTGTGAATACCAGTGCCTATTTGGACAAACAATGACTCGATCTTTGTAATAGATTCTGACTGGCTACAAAGTGTTTACAATGATTCTTGAGCTAAATGATGACTGGCTTTTGGTCTATTTATTCTACATTGTATATCAACAAAACTTATTGATATTAGTTTTTCTGCGGAAGAATTTGTGACTATGATTTTTGATTGTTGATGACAGGAATCATTTGAAAAATTATTTTCTATAATTGAGTCAAAATATCCAAAAACAAAAAAAGAGTTTTCTATATTAATAAAAGTAATTCAAAATCTAGACAGAGAAAAATGAATAGAAAAAAACGTAAACCAGCTTTTGGATATTCTTGATGATGCCTTTTGTTTAAAAAAGACTTCTAATTGAAAATATAGTTTTGATTTTGAAAAATTTGATCCAAAAATGAAAGATATAAAACATTATGGGCAAGTGATAAGTTATGATTTTCTGACAATAGCTTTACTTTTGGAAAAAGCACAATCAGTAGATATTGCCCATCAAATAAACTTTTGTACAACAGAAGATATGTTGAAAACTACTGTAAAAAACATACTTTTTGTTCAACAATATCTAGAAAAACCTTTTGTAAACAAAATAGATACATTAACCTCTTTAAAAAATGAAAAAAACTCTGATGATTTTCCAATAGCTGATGTTTCTTTGGCTAAAAGATATCATCCTGATTGTATCAGAATAGGTTTATTATCATTAACAGATGGAAAACAACTATATAAACAAGGTATTTTTGACGATTGGGATAAATCAATTGCAAAATTTTGGAATGCATGTAGATATATAAAAACAACATTTTTTAATGACTCAAAAAATATTCAACTAAAAAAAATTCAACAAGAAATAGAAAAAAATATAGACAAACTTAATGTTTTTGATTCTTGGATACTTTCCAAAATTAATATTCTTTTTGAAGAAAATCAACAATTAAAATCATCTAAACAAGTAGGTGTATTTGTAAATCATGTTTTTGATTTTATATATCAAGATTTTTCTTCAAAATATTTGGAACTTATAAAATCTGCTCCATCTGAATATTCAAATAATATATCTTTATGTATAATGATAACAATTATTTGATTTCTTAAACCCTATATGCCTACAATAACCAAGGAATTGCTGGATATATTCTGACTTGAACAATCAATAAACAATGATGGATTTCAAAAAGTTTTTACAATTATACAAAAGAACTATTCTATATCACTATTTATGGAAATTATAGATAAGTTTGCTTTGATGAAAAGCTGATTAGGGTTGAAAAAACATGATATAGTTTGAATATTTATTAGATCAAATCCAGATTTTATAAAATTTGCAAAAAGCAATGAGTATTTATTCAAAAAAACCTTGAATACCGATGAGGTTTTGTATCTTGTACACCACGAAGATATTCCTTGCGGTTATCAAAAAGAAGATATAATAGATATTTCTATATGATTAAAATCTATGTCCAAACCAAGCATATCTGGAATATCTCTCTTGAAAAAGCAATTACAGGAAAAAGAAGAACATATCCAACATCTCAAAAATCTTGTCCAACAACTTAGTTCGAATGGTGCGGATATTGATATAATAAATCAAAAAAAAGACGAAATATCAAAAGCAAAAAAAGACATTGAAGACTTATGTTTTGAGATTAATAAATGTAAAATGAAAGAATAAGAAAAAACCTGCATTAGCAGGTTTTTTATCATCCATTAATTTCCAATTTTTTTATACATAAAGAGTAAAACTATTCTTTCTTATTGCCTATCTCGCAATAAAAAACAAACAAAATTCATCCATCATCAAGGCAGTATTGGTTTAATTTGTATGTCATTTCCGCCTCGTCAGTTGGAGCGGAAATCCAGATGATTAGTTAGATTCCCGCCCCAGCTTCGCAACAAAGCGGGAATGACAAAGTGTTTTTTTATTTTTCAAATCATCAACTCTGGATGTCTCGTAACTTTTTATAAATTCAATTTTTGTTGGTCAAAAGTTCTCTATGACTTCCATCTTCGATAATTTTTCATGCATCCATAACAATAATTCTATCCATTTTCATAACAGTTGAAAGTCTGTGAGCAATTACGATAACTGTTTTACTTCTCATAACTTCATCCATTGCTTCTTGAATAAGTTTTTCTGACTCTGAATCAAGTGCAGAAGTAGCTTCATCTAATGCAAGAATTGATTTGTTTTCCAATATAGCTCTTGCGATAGCAACTCTTTGTCTTTCTCAACCAGAAAGTTTAATTCATCTCTCTCCTACCAATGTATCATATCAATCGTTGAGTTTGATTATAAAATCGTGACATCTAGCCATCTTTGATGCTGCTATAATTTGTTCATCAGTTGCTTGAGGATTTCCATAAGCAATATTTTCTTTGATTGATCTATGAAACAAAACTGGATCTTGAGGTACAAGAGATATAGAATTTCTCAAACTTTCTTGGGTTATTGTACTAATATCTTGATCATCAATTAGGATCTTTCAATTTTGGATATCAAAGAATCTAAATAATAATTTAATAATACTTGTTTTACCAGCTCAGGATTCTCCGACGAAGGCAACTTTTTCGCCTGGTTTAACTCTAAAACTTAAATTTGAAAAAACAGCTGATTCACCTTCATAAGCAAATCATACTTTATCGAAGCTTATTGCTCATTGATGTACTTTCAAAGATTTTGCGTTTGGAGAATCCTGTACTTCATGCTGTTCATCCAAAATTTCTAGCATTTCTGCTGATTCACTAAATCATCTATAAAGATGTCTAAAAACATTTCCTATTCACCACAATTGATCCATTAATCTCAATAAATACATTTGTAACAATACAAAGAATCAGATTGTTATAGTATCGTAAGACCAATACTTCAAAGCCATATAAAACACAATAAATTCTATAAATCACATCATCAATCATGTTATTGATCGTATTAACATAGCTCTATATCGTCTTTTTTTCTGTAACTTTGACCAAAATGTGATTTGAGATTCAAAATCTTTATATTCTCTTTTGAGTGTTGAAAACACTTTGATATTAAAATTATTGGTAATCGTATCTGATAAAACTCATGATATTTTAGAATCTTGTTCATTTGCTTTTATTTCATAAGGATAATTTCGCTTATATAAGAAATATTGTATAACAGCATAAACAACAAACCAAACAAACATTATCAAGGAAAGTCTTCGATCTTGTAATCCAATAATAACAAGAATAAAAATCAGATTTAATATAATTGGACTAAGTTCAAATGTTATTGTATCTGTTATCATATCGTAAGATCCAACAAATTTATTTATTTTTTTTATCAAAGATCCAGTAAAATTATTTGCAAAAAACCTAAATGAATGTCTATGTACATAATCAAAACATTCTAAATAAATTTTCTTCATTATATTTACAGACATATTGATCATCATAAAATCTCCTGCTCTATACAAGACAACATTTGTAAGCTTAATCCAAAGAATAGTAAGCAAAAGTCATATTGCTACTGCAAAAATCTGGTTTTTATCTCATCAAATAGATCAAGATAAAGCATTGATTATTTCTTTGAAATAAATTGCTGGCAACAAACCAATAAAAGTCAGAGAGATTCTTAAAATAATTAAAGGAAAGAAAAATCTTTTTTCTGTCATATATTTTTGTCGAAAATATCTTAATACTCTTTTTGGGCTAATCTGCTTGTTTTTCTGCATAATTCTTTTAAAAATAATAAAAACGCTACGGTTTTTCCTTTTCCGTAGCACTTGTTTTTATATAATCGCTCTTATTGCAAGGGGCTTATACATTTGAGTCGTGCTACGAGAAAATTATCGCCAAACATTGGTGCAATTACTGAATATTCTTTTCTGAGATTACAATGTTTCATAGAGAATACTGACTCAAATAAAATATACTTCTATTTTTGTATACGAATTAATTTGACTTCTGTGACAAAAATGATTTTTTGTTTTACTTTTTATTATATTGCAAATCAACTTCGTTATATATTTTTTGAGAGACATCTGTAATTATGTTTTTTAAAACTTCCCAATCTCGGCCTCTAGTCATAACACATAAAATATATGGATGATTTGGATAATAAACAATTCAACAATCATGAAGTTGTTTCTCTCAATCGATAACCCTTTCTCAAAATTTATGACTTACTACAATATTATCTGGGACTCATCTTGTTAATCACTTTAAAAAGCTTGTATTACTAAGTAAATCCAAAATATATTCAGAGTCTGACCTATTTAAATATGAAGCATTGTAAAGTACTCTGAAAAACGATGCGTATTCAACTATATTTATATTGTTTTCAAACATACCATCTTTAAATTCTGGAAAATTAATACCTATATCAGTAAAAGATTTTTTGTATAATTCAAAATCAATAGAATTTTCCAATAAAATTGACGATCTATTGTCAGAATATAATATCATACGATCCAAAAGTTCTTTTATATTATATTTTTGATAAGGACTTAATGTTTTTTCTGGTTTAATATTTTGCGTAATTTTTTGCTCTTCTGGATCTGGAATATAAAGTAATTTTTCTTTTAATATATCTGGGTTTTCTTCAAATAATTTGTAATAAGATATAAGAAGTGGTAGTTTCATCAAACTAGCTGGTGAAAACTCTTCTTTTTCATTTATTCCAAATCGGTTTCAATTATTCAAATTTCTAAAATATACTGATATGTGAGTCGTTTTATTTTTTCATTTTTTGACTTCTAAATACTCTTGTAAGTCTTGTTCGAGATTTACATTTTTATTATCCATAATTGAACTTGAAACATCATAATCAAGAACTGGATTGGTATACAAAAATCATGAGATTATTTGTTTTGTTGATAATTTACCAAAAAAGAATCCTACGGTTAATCAAAAAATTACCCCCAACAAAATAAGTAAGTAAAAAATAATTTGTTTTTTTGGAGAGTTTATTGGGTTTTTGCTGGCTGGCATTTGGTAATTTAATTGTATATATTAAATCAAAGATTTACCTGTCATTTCTTTTGGAACCGGAATTTTCATTATATTCAATATTGTTGGTGCAATATCTGATAATCATCATTTTACTTTAGTTTTTTGAATTTTGGAATCTTTAATATACCAAAAAGGAACTAAATTTGTTGTATGTGCTGTTTTTGGTTTTTCATCGTTTCACATTTCTTCACAATTTCAGTGATCCGCTGTGATAATTAGATGTATATTATTCTTCTTACAGAAATCCAATAGATTTTTTGTAATCTCATCTAATTTTTTAATAGCTTCTTCAGCTGCTGGAATAACTCATGTATGTCAAACCATATCTCCATTTGCAAAATTTACTACTGTGAAATCATATGATTTTGCGTTTCCAATAACTTCATCATAAATTTCTTGCGCAGACATTTCTGGATCTAAATCATAAGTAGCTACTTTGTGAGATGGAACCAAAATATCTTTTTCTCAATTGTAAACTATATGCTTATCTCAATTAAAAAACTTTGTAACATGGGCAAATTTTTCAGTCTCTGCAACATGAAGTTGTTTTCTTTCGTTGTGTGAGATAACTTCTCACAAAGTATTTTTTATATTAAATGGTTTAACAAAAACATTTCATTCATATTCTTTATAATATTTTGTCATAGTAGATAAATAAATATTTCTAAGCGATTTAGTCATAAATCTAGAATTACGATCAATATAATTTTTGGTTTTCTCTGGATTCATAGAAGCAACAAAAGCTTGTGTCATCTGTCTTGCCCTATCTGACCTAAAATTCAAAAAGAAAATAGCATCACCATCTTCAATCTGTTCTCAATCCATAAAACTTACTGGAACCAAAAATTCGTCAGTTAATTCTTTTTCGTATGATTTGAAAATATATTCGCTTGGTGTATCATTTGTTTGTAATTGTCCAAACATTATTTCATCATATGCTTTTTGAACTCTTTCTCGATTATTATCCCTGTCCATCGCATAATATCTACCTGCTAATGATGCAATAACTACATTTGGAAATTGTTGTAAATAAGTTTCAAATTCTTGCATATATTCTGCTGCTGATCTTGGTCCCAAATCTCTACCATCACCAAAAAGATGAAGAAAAACATTTATATCTTCTGGTATGAGTGGTAATATTTTTTTGAGATGAGAATCCATAGCATGTACTCATCCTGGACCAAATAATTGGAGAAGATGAAGATTCGATTTATTTTTTTTGCAATGTTCAATACCGAGTTGAAACTCAGATAATTTTGCAAAACTTCCATCATCAAGCATATCATCGATAGCAACCAGATTTTGTTTAATTATTCTTCCTGTACCAATAGTCATATGTCCTACTTCAGAATTACCCATTTGTCCATCAGGTAATCCAACTGCCCTACCTGAAGCATCAAGTTTTGTATATAAATCAGAAAATAACGCTTTGAATGTAGGCGTATTTGCTTGCAAAATTGCATTTTCTTCTGGAGTTTTTGTATTTATTCAAAATCCATCAAGAATTACTAGAAGCACTTTTTCCATAAGTATTTAGGGTAAAATAAAATCTTGACCTATTATTTTGTTTATAGGGATTTAGGTTGGAATTGCAATTGGATTGTTTTATCCTCTCAAACCATCAATCGTTCACTTCCAAATATTCTTGATAATTGATAGTTTATTTGGTGCCCTGTAAAGCATAACTTTGAGAGTGAGTCGTAGGGGTTGGCCTAGAAATCATAGGATATAAAACTGAAATAATTGTCGTCAAGTTGCAAACTTGCGGATAAATAAGATTCTATGTTTAGATTTTCTGTATGCCTGATATATGTTTCCAACCCATGCATGATCAAGTTTTGTTTTGTCTCTTTCCATGTGATAAATTTTGATATGTTTGGTAACGATAATCGGATAATTGATGCTGTGGAGATATTGAGTATAAGCAAGATCCTCGTAGATAAAATCAAAACGCTCGTCCATAGGGTTTTCTTGAAAAATATAAGCTGGGGCAAACAGGGAATTTCAGGAATACATCTGGATTCTCGCATACTCTCTTTGCCCCAGTACGCATCCGATAGGTCTGGACAATCGATAATTAAAATAAGAGAATCCTTGATTTTGAATTTCTCCTGTATGTCTGTACATTAGTGTTGGTGTAAGTACAAAATCTTTTCACAATGTTTTTTTGAGTTTCCTTCGATATTCCATAGTTTTGGTCAAATAATCTGCGTGAATATCTTCGTCATCATCCATAAACAAAATATATTCTCCTCTTGCTTGTTTTGCTCCAAAATTTCTCATTGAACTTACGTTATTGTGCGCAAATTTGGAATTTAAATTAGAAAAAACACGAATATTTTCGTGGGATTTTGATCCAAAAACATTATTTAACCAGTCTTGATACAAACTGTCAGTAAAAATCTGATCAATCATCAAAATTAATTCTTTTTCTTTGTGAGTTTGCTTGAGAAAACAAGAAACACTACGTCTCATATTAACAATATCTGATCATCTTGATTGAATTATTACACTTATTTTGGTCATTTTTAATCAACCGTAAACTTATTAAAATTTATAAGATTCTTTCGCAATAAAAGACAACAAAATTCATAAGTTGATTGTCATGATTTTCTTCTTTTGCTTTTCCTTTTTATTGCTTTAATCTAACCCATCTAATCTATCTAACCCATCTAATCTATCTAATACGAGTTGATTTTCAATGCATTTTAACTATCTTTTGAAGCGTAATTAATTTATAATAACTATTAATGCTCCTAATTCTTCGCGGATTTTTGTTTTTGTTTTTGCTCTATCATATTCTTGTCACTGTTTTGTGATATGGATTTTTGGGTGGAAATTCTCAGCAGATTTTTGCGTTATTGAGAGATGGTTTGTGGATTTTATTGTTGATTGTTTATTTCTTTGTTGAGATTAAATCTTTTGCTATATATTGGAAAAACTGGAAGAACCTGCGATATATTTTCCTCGCTCTTTTGGGTATTTCTTTGTTTTTTTCCTATATTCAAGAGAAATCTTTTTATGATATGTTTGTAGGATTTAAATATGGATTTTATTATATTTTTATCTTTTTGAGTGCAACATTTCTAGGTCATGGACTTGCTAAACAAGGGACAAAAAAAATCATAATTGAGCAAGACGATAAGCTAAAAAAGTTTCTTGATTTTTTTGTATGGACATTGGTAAGTATAGTGGCTTTTTGATTTGTTTGGCAGGGTGCAAAAATACTTTTTCCAAATTTTTTCTTTGAAATTGGATACGGTCCGCTCAATGATTTTCAATTTGGAACCAACCCTCCGCTCTATTATCTCACATGATTTGGGGGAACTTTGAGATGGCAGGGGATTTTTTCAGGACCAAACAATTATGGATATTTTTTGGTAGTATTTTTACCATTGATTATTCATTATTTCAAATTTTCAATCAATTCGTTGAAGGAAATTTTTATACAGAAAACAAATCTGATTTCTTTGTTTGTTTATATAGTATGGTTTTCTGCAATTATTATGACACTATCTAGATCTGCTATTTTGGGAACTATTGCTGTTTTGTTTTTGATAAATATTGGACGATGGAAACGCCATTGGAAAGTAGGAATTTGAATTTTAATCGCAGTAATTCTGGGTGTTTTGGGACTTAGTTTGCTCAAGGAAACTTCGACTTTAGCGCATATAACAGCAAAATTTTCTAGCATTAGCTATGTTTTAAAACAACCATTATGATATGGACTTTGAAGTTCTTGACCAGCTATTCATCATAATGGAAATATCTTACCAGAAAATTATTTTATTCAGCTTTTGATAGATATTGGATTATTGGGATTTGCACTTTTTATTGGTCGATATATACTACTTTCCAAAAAAATTAAAAAACTTATTTCTTGAGAATATTGGTGAAAATATATAACCGTTTTGAGCATATGACGAATCGCCTTGTTGCTCATGTGAATTTTCTTGCATGTATTTGAAGATAGCATGGTAAATTATAGTTTTTTTTCTCTATTTGGAATTATTGCATGATATATTTTTTCTTTTAAAAAATGAGCTTAGTATATAACTAGCTCATTTTTGATTTTTTATTGAGGAGGATAAACATATTGAACTTCATTTAAATATCTTCTAATATTACCCAATACAATATTTTTTGTAAACTCACTGTGTGTAATATTAGAAAGATTTTTAAATCCTCTAGTTAATTGATGAACCTCTTTTTTTCCTTCTACATTATATAAATATAAAAGAGAGAGAAAACATTCGGTTGTGGATTCAAAAGATGGTTTTTCCTGATTATAAACACTTACTTTAAAAAGGTAATTCCACTCTTCTTTAAACCATCTTTGTAAGATTCCATGAGCAAGCGAAATGTCTGGCCAAGCATTAAGGGCAAGATAAAACAATTTGCTTACATCGTTGTATTGACAATTATTTTGATCCAAACAAATACTCAAATGCCTTGCGTAAATATTTCTAGATTCAATATAGAAGTCTTGATAATCATCAAACAATTTTTCACTAGACAAGAGAGTTCTATTTTGATAATAAAAAGCAAGTAGTTCTAATGTAGACCCCATTAGATCAATATCAGAATTTTGCTTAGCTTTTTCAAAGATATTTTTTATAAGCTGCAATCTTTGTTGCTCATAATAGTATCTTTTCTTTTTTGGTTTTTTTTTCCACCCTTCTGAAATTAGTTCGTCTTGAGGAAAATTTTCCACAATTTTTATTTTTATAACTAATTCCACTTCTTCTTTTGATAATTCCTGAGTTTTTTTTGTTAACTTTATCGTATCAAGAGGATATGTGATACCAAGAAAAAAAGCTAACTCTCTATGAATAGAAATCAAAGAATCCATCCATTCAACATAAAAATTGTTATCAACTGGGATTATTTTTATAGGATTCAAAGTTTTTTTTAAAGATTGATAATCCTGTGAAAAATGAACCCCTTTAAACTGAGCTTTGCTTGGTAAGCTTATTATCAAAAGCGTAACCAAAAATAATAATAGTTTCTTCATACTTTTTGTTTTTTTTGTTTTTTTTGTTTTTTTTGTTTTTTTTGTTTTTTAATTATAACCATTATACCTCTAAAGTCAATTCAAAATAGAGATTATTCATTTATTAACTTGTTTTTAATCTTAAAATTTATATTTTGAGTGTTAGTCTATTTTTATATTTTATTGTTTATTATCATGGCAGTTAAAAAACCTGTTAAAAAAACTCCTGTTAAAGTTGTTGCTAAAAAGCCAACTATTACTGTAGAAACAAAAAAGATTTCTAACTTAGATTGTTGTTCAACAACTAGTTGCACGTCATTTAAACACTTATTTATGACTATTCTTTTGATAGCAAATACTGTTTTATTGGCTGTTATACTTGTTAATCAAACAAGAATGGAAGCATTAAGAGCTGGTTGACAAGAAAATTATGCACTATTAAAACAAGTATTTGAAACTGAAGGATACAAAATGCAACAAAGACAACAATTAGAACAAGCTTTGCAAATATTATCCCAACCTCAACAAGATATGCCTCCTGTAGAAGATATGCAAGTTATTCAACAACAAGAACAACCTGAAGAATTTTAATTTATTAATAAAAAACATCAATGAAAATAATAAAACATTTTGATATTATAGTTATAGTTATATTGGTTTTAAACGCCATATTTTTGGGTTATATATCTTTTTTCAAAAAAGATGCTGTTAGCTTAGAAGTTATGAAAGCAGGTGGTAGAGAAAATTTTGAAATGGTAAAACAATTATATACACACCCTTCATATGTTTCTCAACAAAGAGAATGAATACAACAAGGATTAGAATGATTCTGAATTGAATAATTACTTTATTTTATCAAATATAAATAATGAAAAAAAAGACATTTAAATTAGACAGCGATAATAGCAAAATTATTATTATAGTTCTTTTGGCTATTAATTTGCTTTTGGCTTTATATATATCTTTTTTCAAAAAGGATGCATTATGGCTAGAAACTTTAAAATCAGGTTGAAGAGAAAATTTCACCTTAATTGAAAAATTATATAATAATGAAAATTTTAAGGATCAACAAGCTCAAACATTAGTTCAAGTTCTTGATTCTATGGAAGGAGAAACGGCATCAGAAACAGAAACAACTAATGCAAAAATTCTTGATCAAACAACTATGGATTCTATATTAAAAGATACTTACGTAAAATGAAATGAAAATGCTAGATTCGTAATATTCGAATATTCAGATTTCCTTTGTCCTTTCTGTCAAAGACATCACAATGATAGAACATTACAAAAAGTTCAAGAAAAATATCCAAATGATGTAGCATTGATATTCAAAAACATGCCATTAGTTCAACTTCATCCAACTGCCCCTTTAGGAGCAGAAGCAGCTGAATGTGCTGGAAAAATTGGAGGTAGCGAAGCTTTTTATAACTATGTAGATAAAGCATTTACTCAAAGCAATTTTGATAATGATAATACACTAGCTTTGGCAAAAGAAGTTGGTTTAAATTCTTCTAGATTTACAACATGTATAAAAAATAATGAATTTAAATCAAAAGTTGATTGAATCATAGAAGAAGCTGGTAACATATTTGGAATAAATGGTACTCCAGGTAACGTAATTCTTGATAAAGAAACAGGAAAATATGTTATCGTTAACTGAGCATATCCATTTGAAAAATTTGATGAAGAAGTTCAAAACTTGATGAATCAATAAGATTGATAAACAAAAAATTACATAAAAAAGCCTCGCTTCACAGCGAGGTTTTTGTTTATATTTTAACTATATAGGTTTCCTTTGACTGGGATCTGCAAGCTTTGGGCTTGAATATTTTGATATGATTTCATCCAAAATGAGATTTCAGATCAGCTACGAATTCTTGAAATCATGGTCACATAAAAACTTTTATTACAAATTTTCCTTCAGGTTTCAGTAGTTCTTTGTACATCCAAAGAGTATCTTGGATAAGTCACATAGATCTCATTGCATCTAGGTCTTTGATCCCTGTAGTATTGGGGGCCATGTCTGATTGGATAAGGTCCACTTGTGTGATTCACTGCTCCCCCAAAATTTCTTTCACTTTTACTTGATCAGTAACATCTTGCTGATAGGTAACCAAACCTGGAAGATTTAGCGTAACGGGTTTAATATCAAATCATACTATTTTATAATCTTTGACTTGATATTTTTGTGCTTGAGAAATAGCATACTGTAGTCGACTTCATGGCGCACAGCCAATATCAATTATATGCTTAATGGTTTTATCAAACAAATGAAATTTCTCTTGGATTTCATCTAATTTAAAAGCGCTACGTGCTTTATATCATTCTTGTTTTGCTTTTTTAAAATAAAAATCATATGGATTATACATCTTTCAAATTTAAAATGATAAATATTAGGTTTTAAATTATATTATTTTAGTACATAATTTCTAAGTTCTTTCCTAAGGATTTTATAGTTTGGACAATAGATTTCAACTAATTTTCGAAAACGTGGGCTATGGTTTTTGATTTTGAGATGACAGGCTTCGTGAATTATTACATATATAATCAATCTGGTTGGCAAATGTACAAGATTTGTATTCAACATAATTCTTTGGTCACTCGTACAACTACCCCATTTTGCTGTTACTTTTCTTATTTTTAATTCTTTGTAATTAATTGATATTTTTTGACTGTATTCATCAAGAATTGGTTTTGCATAATCATAGAGAATTTGTTTGAGTTCTGCTGTACGTTTTTGTGCTGTCGGAGCTAAATCTTGCAGTGGAACCTGTTCTCCAAATAATAGAATATATTCATCTGTAACCGATTGGATATGGTTTTTTTTATTATAACGAATCAAAAGTTTTTCCCCTTTCTCCAAAAATTGTTTTTTGAACTTTTCATTATCGCGCAAACGAGAAGGAATACATAGTTGTAAATTCCCTTCTTTAGTTATTTTGGCGTAGCCATGTCTGATAGGTTTATAGATAATTTCTGCTTGCATAGTGGAGAGTATAATGATTTGTCGAAAAAAAAGGAGTGAAAATTTGCAAAAAAACCAGAAGGATATATAATTATTTATATTTTATATTATTTTGTAAATAATGATAAATGGAATAGTTACTGAAAAACAGTCAAAAGAATCTGATTTTCAAGAAGCAATATGATCACACAAACAAAATCTTATTCAAATGAATTTAATGAGTTCTTATGAAATAGATATTATTATTGATAGTATTATTTCCAACATAGATACGGTCAAAGATATTTTAGGAGAAAATGTTTATAAAAATATTTTGAAACATAATCCAGCTCTTTTTATTACAAATAAAAAAATTTATTCAAAGGAATATGATGAAGATTTTTTGCACTTTACAACAAAATATATTAACGAAAAAAAAGAACAATTTATAAAAGTACAATCACAAAAGCAGCAGGAAGAAACAAATAAAAACGTAGATTTTTTAACAAAACAACAAGTATCAGAATCCCCTCTTGAACAAAAAAAACAAACAATTAAAGAAGTAAAAAAACTTTTACAAACAGTAAAAGAAAAGAAGTATTCATCTTCTCTCTTTTTTAGTTCTATTGTTAAAAGAGATTCTTCAATTTTATCTATTGCAGAAAAATTATCGGAATTTTTTGTTGAATATACACCTGCAGAAAAAAAGAAATTTAAAATTTTCAAAAAAAAATATCCTACAAAAACAGCTTTTTCTTTTTTACAAGAAGTCTGAGAACCTGTTATTGATTCTATTATTATTCTTATCAATACTGTAGAAAAAAAACTCTTATCTAGTATTTTACAAACAAAAGAAAAAATTCATCATACACTTTCAACAAAAAGGAAAGACCATGAAATAACTATCTCTAAAAAACAAATACTATTGCGAGAAAAAGAGGCTGAAGAAAAATATTATAACTATATAAAAGGATGAACCGAAATCTATTATAGTGAACAAGAAAAAGAATATCTTAAAAAAATTCATAGTTATATTAAACAACAAATACAACGCAATACAATTCCTTCTTTTTCTCCCGAAGATTTAAAAGAAGAAAAAATTACTTCCATAGAAGATAAAAGAAAAGGATGAAGAACGTGAATCAAAAGAAATAATCAAATTTTTGTCGATAAATGACTTATAGAACAAATCGCTTCACAACAAAAAAAATTATCAGATTTTTTTCTTCATTGAGAACGAAATATTAGAGATTATATTCTCAATCGTTTTGTAGAATACTTTGCTATGGAAATTATTCCTGATGCATTATCTCCTCATAGCAAAAATTTATCAAATATATCTATAACAAAGACATCTTCTGAAGATGATACTTTTTGATGAGCTGATTTTATCATTAAAAGTAATGATGTATCATGAACTTATGAAGAATGGGTTGATCTTATTATTTCAGATAAAGAAGAAAGTATTTCAAAAAAAATCCAAGAAGCAAATAAAAAATCTTTTCTTATCGATTCTTTTTTACATGACATTACTAATGATTGACAATTACACACATGATATTCACAAACAAAAGAAGTTGTCTCAATTGAACCAATAACATTCTATCCTCTTTTTACAGAATTTATTAATAATTTAAAAATATCTGGCAATATATTCTGATCAAAATATTCTAGCATATGAGAATTCGTTGATTTTGAAATTATCAACAACCCTTATTCACATATAGAAAATCTTTATAAAACAGCATATAAATCAATATATAAATACACTCCAAAACAGGAATTCTCATTCAATTTTCAAAAATTTCAAAAAAACATGTATAAAAATAATCTTATAGATATACTTAACCAATAAAAAAAATGTATTGACTTTTGTATAACAATAATTATAAGGTAAATCAAAAAAATAAAACTATGATAAAAAACCCAAATTCTAAAATCTCTCCATTGAGAGTTGCTATTAGGAAAGCCTTTAAAGTCCCATTTAGCAGAAAAATAATGTTCTGCAATAAGATTGAAAAGGGAAAGCAAAATTAAAATTTTAAAAAGTCTGTAAGAATTTTATCTTACAGACTTCTTCTTTGTCTAAAAATTATTATTTCCCATACTTAGCACTATCACCCAATTTTTCTTCAATTCTCATTAGTTGATTATATTTTGCGATTCTATCTGTTCTAGAAGCAGACCCTGTTTTGATAAAACCTGTATTCATTGCTACTGCTAGATCTGCAATAAATGTATCTTCAGTTTCTCCTGATCTGTGAGAAATAATTGCATTCATACCGTTTGTATGAGCCATACGAATACAATCAATGGTTTCTGAAACAGAACCAATCTGATTTAATTTAATTAAAATAGCATTAGCTAATTTTTGTTCTATTCCCATTTGAAGTCTTTCTATATTGGTTACAAACAAATCATCTCCAACTATCATAATTTTATTTCCAAGTTTTTCGTTGATAAGTTTCCATCCTTCAAAATCATCTTCTGCCATACCATCTTCGATAGAAATAATTGGATATCTTTCTACCCAATCAGCATAAAAATCTACAATTTCTGCTGAAGATAATGATTTATTTTCACCTGCAAGTACATATTTACCATCTTTAAAAAACTCTGAAGCTGCCGCATCAAGAGCTATTTTTATTTGATCTGTATTGAATCATGCTTGATCAATTGCTTGCATAATTACTTGCAAAGCTTCTTCATTAGAAGCTAAATTTGGAGCATATCATCCTTCGTCTCCTACAGATGTGACCAATCATTTTCTTTTCAAAATCTTTTTGAGGTTATGAAAAACTTCAGCGCCCATTCTTACTGCTTCATGGATGTTTTTTGCTCCAACAGGCACAATCATAAATTCTTGTACATCTACATTGTTATCTGCGTGAGAACCTCCATTTAAAATATTCATCATAGGATATGGAAGCGTATGTCCTTCTCCTTTATTGATATATTGAAATAATCATTTACCATTTGCTTGAGCAGCTGCATTTACAAATGCCATAGAAACTCCCAAAATTGCATTAGCGCCTAGAACTGTCTTGTTTTTTGTCCCGTCAAGTGCTATCATCATTTGGTCAAGTTCTCTTACCATTTCAAATGATTTTCCAACTATAGCTGTTTTGATTGTTGTATTTACATTATTTACTGCTTTCAATGTTCCCTTTCCTAAATACCTAGAATTATCTCCGTCTCTAAGTTCCAATGCTTCATGAATACCTGTAGATGCTCCTGATGGGACAATTGCTCTTCACATATGTCCTGATGCCAAAATAAGTTCAACTTCAACAGTAGGATTACCTCTAGAATCCAAAACTTCACGTGCAAAAACATTCTGAATTGTATACATATATCTATTATAAAAAAATAAAATCTATTTGTTTACAATATTGTTTAGCATAGTATTTTCAATATGGATTTTTTATTATTTTCTCTTGCTATTTTGCTCTGTTTTTATATCATTTTCTTCAATTTACATATATAAACTGGTATGATAAATACACAACCTAATAGATGACGCAGTATACCACCCGAATGTTTGGTAGATATTCAAGATAGACCATATATTATTAATTCTATACAAGACGAACTATTTGAGGTTGTGTTTTTGAGTAAAGAAAATTTTTATGAAAATATGGATCCAATTATTGAAAACGCCAAAGTAACAATTTCTGATTGCCTTTTTAAAGAAAGATTTCGATTGACAATTTTATGAGAACTTCTTGAAAATATTCAAAAACATTCTAGTTGATTATCATTACAAAAACTCTCTCTCAAAAAAGAAGAAAACCAATATACGGTTGAACTTTCAAATCTTTGTGAAGAAAATGATTTCCAAAAGCTTGTATCATTTTTGGAAGTTAATACTATGTCCTCAAAAGAACTCAAAGAAGCATACAAAAAACAACAATTGGAAGGTAAAATATCAGAGAGAAATTGAGCATGATTAGGTTTTTTAACGATAGCAAGAATTATTAAAAAACATAGTCAAATTGAAGATTTTGAACTTATTGATATTAAAAATGTTTGAAATAAAACTATGCAAGTAACTGGAGAACAATGAATAGAAAATATAAACCTTATTGATACTAAGTTAACTATCAATATTCCTTTCCCTAAGAAAGCAGACATAGTAAATAACCTAGCTGATGATTATATTGATTAAGATATTTTTTAACAGAAAAGTGTTTGGTTAATATTTTTTCTATGTTCGATAAATCGGTTTGCATTTCAGAAGTAAAACAATGATATTCAAGCAGCAGGGCTTGAATTTTTTGTAAAAATTCATCGGATAATGACTCAAGGATTTCATATTCCATTCACTCGACATCGATTTTCAATAGATCAATATGGGAGATGTTTTGCTGCACGCAATGTTCCTCTAAATTTTGCATTTGTACGATTATTTCTTCTCATTTTGGATTTAAAAATGTCTGATTAAACTTACTACTTTGCATAGTTTTCTGAGAATTGTAATAAATCGTTTGTTGCCCTGTTTTCGCTGATATTCAAAAGTTATTTAACAATACATTCTGATTTTTAAATCATTGTTTGGTTTGATTATATAGTGAGGGAATTGGTTCAAAGTAGTGAATTTCACATCATGGATTTATTGATAAACAATATTTACTAAACAAACCTATATGTCATCCAACATCAAAAATTACTTTTGCTTTTTTTATTACTTCATCGGCAAAGCTATATTCTTTTTTGGTAAATATTTCATATTCTAGAGCTTTTTCGTATTTATCCATTTTTTTTCTGAAGATTTAAAGATTCTTCATGGATAATATTTCGTAAATTTTGAATAAATACTAATGAAAGTCAAATTTCCTTTCATTTTTCTTTGCGAGATTGAAGCAAATTTGTCCATCTTTCTGATTGATAAAATGGAATATTATTTTTTTGTTTATATAATCAGATTTCTTTACTTATTTTAAATCTTTTTGCTAGTAATGAAAGTATTTCATTGTCAATTTTATCTATTTTTTGTCTATAAGATTCAAGCATAAAAATAAAGAAGAATATAAAGCAGCCTATTTAATAGGGAAAATTGTTGTATTTTCAATCTGATAAAAAATAATTATACTTGTACATTATTTTGTATTGACTTTTGTATTTTTTTATATATAATCCAATTAAACCAAAAACAAAACTACAATGAAAACAAAAGAGGAAATACAAGTAGAAGTTGCTTCTAATACCAAAAAATTTTTGGAAAACAACAAGAAACTTCATAAACAACACTATAAAACAACTCTTTTTATTTTTTTAGGGAGTTTTTGTTTTGTTGTTATTATGACACAATGTAACCTTATTTTTTTAAACGTAGAATATCTACATATTCTTGGATTGAAAGTCTATTTTGATTTTCAATATGTAATGATGGGGTTATTTACCGGTGGTATATTACTTTTCATTAAAGACCTTATATGGAAACCAATGTCATCTATTATTGTTGAATTTCCAGATGAAACTATAATAGCAACACCAAAGAATGAGAAAAAGGGTATAGATGTCATAAGAAGAATATTCGAAATTATAGATCAAACGGGAATATCTAATTATAAAATAAATATAAAAAACGATGAAATCTGCGAGTAACTCGCAGATTTTTTTTACAAAAAAATCCCGCTATTGCGGAATCCATTTTTTTAATGGGGTGGCTGACGGGGTTTGAACCCGCGACAAGTGGAGTCACAGTCCACTGCTCTACCAACTGAGCTACAGCCACCATATATTGTTTAGCGTAAAACGTTGTAATGATTTGAGGCTCAATTTCAAGCAAAATAAACTTTATATTTTATAGTAAGCCATCAACTTCTTTATTTAATCTCTCAAAAAAATCTACCATAAAATTATGTCTTTCTTCTGCTATATTTTTTCATTCCTGGGTAAGCATTTTGTCTTTAATTTTTCTTAATTTAACCATATATTCTCTATAAGCCGTATCATCTTTTGAATATTCTTTTGTTTGATTAATATCAACATCTTTATTGTGCAATTTTGCACCAATTTCTCAAGCAAACAAAAAAGATCTTCATATACCCACTGCTCATATTGAGTCTAATTTATCCGCATCGTATAATATTTTTGCTTCTTTTGAATTTGGAATTTTTGTTCATCTAAACCTATGTGTTTCTATACAATGAACAATTTGATCTATTTTATTAAAATCAAAATTATATTTCGATAACAATTCTCTTGCAAGTTCTGCTCATTTTTCAGCATGACAAATTTCTCAATTAGATAAATCTTGATGTTTTCTTCAAATATCATGCAAAATTGCTGCAATTTCCAAAACATCCATGTCTGCATTTTCTTTTTTTCATATATGTAAGCATAATTTATGTACTCTTTGCGTGTGTTCTCGATCATGACTTCATCTAGAATCAGAAAAATAAGCCTTGGTGTCTTCTATAATTTTTTGGATCACAGTCATATTATATTTTTAATTAAAATATCACTTACTTATAAAAATTTCGTTTAAAAACTAAATAGATTTTATACTATTTAATTATAGATACTAATATTGACTTTCCTTTAAAAATATCTATATATCAATAGTAATTTAGATATTAAGGATCATTTCATGACAGATTTGCAGTCGATAATCAAATTAACACAAGAAACAAAACACTTACCAAATTCTAGTTTTTATCTTTGACTAACTGAATTTTTCACCAATGATGCTCTAAAAGAAATCAAAAATAGAAAGACAAGAGAATGTCGTGTAAAAATTATAGAAAAAATCCAATCAGATTTGAAATACGCTTTGAATATTTTCAAAGAAGATAAGGTAAATTACGAAGAAAATCAAAAGCAGTATTTTTTGAAAAAAAAATATGTATAGATCAAAAAATCCAACAATTATTTGAGGAACATATTAAAATATTGGAAAAAGAATGTAAGATCGTTTAAATTATTCTTCGTTTGAATTAACTGAGTCAACACAAGCTGCTTTAAACATCTTGTCTTCAATTTCATTACAAATTGAAATATCTTTTGTTGCTTCTGCAACACTAGCATAACAACCATATCTTATCATTCAGTCCGTAACTTTTTCACAGAGTTTTGGATTTTGTGTTTCATAAGCAATATCAGAATAGCAAGAATCTCTCATTATACCTTCAGAACTTTCACAACCCCTTGCATCGTTTGTTTCCATTGCTTCTCATGCTTCACACAAAGTATTACAATCTTTAAACAGTTTTGCTGTTTCTTCGTTCCACATAATTTCACATGATCTTATACATTCTGACATTTCAAAATCACTTTCTCATTTTACAACAACATCAGAATCGTTATCAACAGATTTATTACCACACCCTACAAGCAATAAAGCCAATAATAAAACAACTACCAAAGAAAATTTTTTCATGGAGAAAAATTAATAAATAAAATTTGAAATCAATTAAAATATAAACTATATCAAAAGAAAATCAAGCAGAATTCCCTATTGTAAACTACAAGAAAAACCATAAAATCAATTTGATAAAATAATAATCAGAATTTATTTGTTTGTATAAAGAGCAATTATGAAAGAAATCGAAATAGATAGTTCCAATCACGATCAAAGGTTTGATAGATTTTTGAGAAAACATTTTAAAATGCAGCCAGGAATTGCGCTTGCTGATATTTATCGTGGAATCAGAAATAGAGAAATTACGGTAAATGGCAAAAAAGCAAAAGAAGATTATAGAGTTCGCAATAGAGATATTATCAAAATTGAGGATGCTTTTTTTGAAGGTAAAGATGCTAATAAAAAACCGTCAGTCAAGAAATCACTACCCATTGATGTAAATTATGTAAAATCACTGATACTTTTTGAAGATGATAACTGGCTTGTTTTCAACAAGCCAACAGGCATAAGTATTCATCCTTCTGACAACGAACACAAACAACGTAGCATGCATGATCTGCTTCGTGCGTATATTCCAAGCAAATGAGAGACTTTTAATGCTTCATTTGGATATAGATTGGACAAAGAAACTTCATGAGTGTTGATCGCTGGGAAAACTTACGATTCTCTGCAATATATAAATGAAATTATCAGAAATAGACAAATTCAAAAGGAATATCTTGCAATTGTTGTATGACGTTTTCCCAAACAGCTTTCTATGCATAAACCACTCAAAAAAATATTTAGTAGCAAATTTCAAAGAGGAAAAACTATAGTTAGTGATAGTGAAGATGTAGAATCAAAAGAATCCACAACTCATTGTGAACTTGAAAAAACATTTCAACATCCAATTTTATGACCAATTTCTTTGGTTAAAGTCCAAATAGAAACTGGTAGAATGCATCAAATTAGAGTTCATCTTGCTGATGCTGGTTTCCCTGTTTTGGGAGATATGCTATATGGTCATCCAAGAATAAATAGAGTTCTTATAGAAAAAGTAAAACTCAAGCATATATTTCTACATTGCTGGAAATATAGCTTTTGGGACAATTTTGCTGGGAATACTGTAGCTTTTCAAGCTCCTATACCAAATCATTTTGATTTGATTTTGAAAAAATAAAGATTATAAAATAAATAGGGAATCTTTAATTTATAAATAAAACCTGATGAAAACTTTCTTTTGGACTACTATCTTTTGGTTGCTTGTATTCTTCGGATTTTTTGGTTACATGAAATGGTTTAATCAAGATTTGGGAACTAAAATTCTTTCTTATATTGTAAAAATGGAAGCTTGCGTACAACAAGAATGTCCTGAAACAATATATTCTGAATTATGAAGTGGTGATACGGTTTCTCTGGTAAAGTCAGGATCAATAGAAACAAAAATTGATGAAATAAAACAACAAATTAAAGAAATTAATGAAAAATTGGATATCCAAAGTAGTAATTCACCTGACGCTGTAAGTGTTTCTTTGAAAACAACAAAAAAAACTAATATTTGGATTTTTCCATTGGACGGCACAGAGCATAAACAATACACAATGCCAGCTAGTGACGATATTTTGAGAGATACATTGAATATATTATTCGAAAAATCTGCTTTTAAATTAAAAGGGACAAAACTAGATAATGATGGAAATTTAACAATAACATTGGAAAGAGATTGGAATGTTGCTTTTGGATGATCTGCAATGGTAGAACAAGTAAAAACCTCTACAGAAAAAACAGCAACTCAATTTTCACAAATTAAAAAAGTGACTATTTTACCAGAAGAAGTTTTACAACCATAGTTTTTATATTTAACTATCATTTATGAAAAAATGGCTTGTTTTAATTGTTTCTATTCTTTTTCTTGGGGCTGCACTTATTCTTTTGTGGCGTTTTCCTGTTAGAAATATTATAAATACTCAACACGAAAATAATGAAAAAATTTTGGAATTAGAAGAAAAAATCATAATTATAAAAAATCAATTCGATTTATTAGAACCAATTATATCTTTATGAGAAGAGAAAGTAAATGATTTAAGTGAAAATAATGAAAAAATAGATGAAAATAAAAATACACAAGAAAAAATTGTTTCTGCACCCAAAGACACTAATTCAACAATAAATGAAGTAAAAGAAATCACAACAGAAACTAATTCTTCAACCACAACTATTATCAAAAAAATTTGATATATTACCAAAGTTTCCCAAGAAAACTCTATTGCAAAAATTTCTTTTGACGAAATAGTAATACTTCCAAATCAAGATTGTGAATGACAAATATGTTTCAAAAACGAAAATACAAAAACATCAACTTTTATTCTTTCTGATAAAGTAGAAATATATAGTTATTTTATAAACTACTTAATTGGTGGCGAAATTAGAAAATCAAAGAAGATTTTATTACCTTGTTTTCTAGAATTTTTTGCAGAAGATGATGCTGATGATTATACCCGATTCAATAAAATCCCTTATTGGATAACCTTGGAAAACGGAAAAATTATCAAAATAGATGAACAAAATGTTGTAGGACTTTATGAGTAAGAAATATAAAAAAAATTCGCTCTGTAACTTAGGGCGAGTTTTTACATAAAATATTTTTTATACTCAGCAATTAGTTGTGGTAAATTTATAATTTCGTCGTCAACAGACCTTTTGTTTCGGTGCTGTTTGCCACATTTAGTACATTGAAAAAGAATTTTATAATCAGAATTTAATAATTTATAATCAATAGGAAACATTTTTTCACCACATCATGCTGCTCTATCCCCTGGAATATCGCCATCTACGTGTAAACTACAAAAACATTTGGGACAGTGATTTCTACATGTCTTTGCTGCTTGCATAATTTCTTCACCACAATGGATACACACAAATGATTCGTTTATTTTTTTCATAATTATTGCGAAAACAAAAAAAACCAAAGAGCCGTAGTCAACCAAGTTTTTCCCCTAATACGTAAGGTGGATGGCTCACTCTAATCTAGGATCAGAGATTTCTCGGCCTCCATAGTATAGGTTGAAGAAGTGATTCTTAATCGTTACTAACCCTTTAGCTTTTTTTGTTATATATTTTTTCAAAAAAAATGCAAACATTTAAATCAAAAAAAAACACCTCTATCAAAAAGATAAAGATGTTTTGTATTTAATAGTATTATATAGCACTATTCTGAAGCTTCTTCTGGAGTTTCCTCATTATTTTCTCTATTCATTTTTTCAGGGTTTTCTTTTGCGAAATCAACTCTAATAGCTCTTCCTTTTACTTCTTTTCCATTCATTTCTGCTTGAGCTTTTGCAGCATCTTCTGGATTTGCAAATACTACGAATCCAAATCCTTTACTTCTGTTTCTGTTTTCTCTATCTAGATTTACTCTAGCAAAAACAACTTCACCAAATTTAGAGAATTCTTCATTGAGGTCTTTACCTCTAATACTCCAATCGAGTCCTCCGACAAATAATTTTGTCTGACTGATAACAAAATTTTCTTCCATTAACCGAAAAAAACAAAAAATAAATACTGCGTAGTTAATTACGCATCTTAACTATATTAGTTTTCCCAAGAAATACAAATGATTTTTAATAAACAAATAAAATCTTTAAAAATTTGACAAAAAAATCAATTCTGATTATAATAAATTATATATTTAATTGTTAATTATAAAAGAATGGCTGATCAACAATTTCAACCTGGACAAACAAATCCTCCAAAGCAAGATTGATGAGTTTTTGGTGGAAATGCAGAAGAAGTAATTCATGATCCTTCTATGTTTGGTCCATTGGAAAAAGTAGAAGAGAATAATAAAAAAGAAGAAAATTCATCTTTTGAATTAGATTTAAATAAGTGAACAAATATTAGTGAATCTGATGAAAACAAGAAAACTGCTAATGATTCTTTTGATGGATATACTATTCCTCAAGATGTAACCACACAAGAAACAATAGATAAATCTGAAGAAAAATCAGAACAAATATCTTTTGATATAAATTTAAACAATGAAAAAGAAAATTCTGTTTTGGAAGCAAAAGATACTGAGGAGAATAAAAACAAAGAAGAAAAACCTTTTGCTGAAACAACTCCTGCTGTAGTAGAAGATGAAAAATCTGTAAAAGAAGAAACGCCTATTGTCGAAGAGACGCCTATTGTCGAAGAAGCTCCTATTACTGAAGAAGTTCCTGCTGAAGCAGAAGAAGAAAAATCTTTAGTAGAAAAAAACTCTATTGTTGAAGAAGCTTCTATTGTTGAAGAAGCTCCTGCTGAAACAGAAGAAGAAAAACCTTTAGTAGAAAAAATTTCTATTGTTGAAGAAACTCCTGCTGAAGTAGAACTTGAATCTAAAAAAACCTCAGATATTCAAGAAAAATTTAATAATCTATTGGATAATATATCACAACTAAATGATATTCTTAAAATAAAAAATTGAGAAGTTTTGGAAATTGTTTGAGCAAATAGCGACAAAAATAATATTTTATATCAATTTTGATTAAATGATCAAAAAGAAGTTCATGTAAAAAGAATTGAAACTGATAAAGAAAATGATGAAACAACATTCAATGAATTAAAGCTTGGTTTAAATCCAGAATCTAATCTATTTGAAATATTTTTAGATGATGTATTGTTATTTGAAGAATCAGATCTTTTAGATGACAACAAGAAAAAATCTCAAGTAATGGAAAAAGTTAATAAACTTATATTTTTGACTGAAAGCAAATTAAAAGATGCTCAAAAAGAACTTAAAGCAAAAAAAGAGGAAGAAGAAGAAAGAAAAAGATTGCAGGATATTTTTAGAAACTTCTAAATTAGAACTTAGGTCTTAGAATAATCTATAAGAAAGTCACCTGAAAAGGTGGCTTTTTCTTGTTTTTGTTTGTCGCTTTTTTATAGTTAAAACGCTTTATATTTATCTATACTATGAAATTTTCTTATAAAAAAGTAAAAACCGAACATAATATTTTACCTGAATTCAAAAAACTTCTTTTAGCAATTGAAAAACATCCGCATATTCATAGAATTGTTCCTTGAAGAATAAACAGACAACAAAAATGAAGTTCTCAATTATTATTTAAGATATCCTACCCTACTACAAGTTGACTCAAATGTATTATGAGCAAAGGATCTACGGCACAAGAGCTGTTTATTACTTGCTCTGATCAAAACATTGATGAAGTTAAGCATTTTATACAAGAATTAGCAAATAATATTTAAAAATTATTATTTAACACTTATAACTTATGCAAATTTTTCGAACAATTCTTGCAAGTATATTTATTCTCTATATATGGATTTGGTTAATCAATGAAGCTTTTGGTAAAAATTCACTAAAAATTCAATATATTTGGAAAATACTTTTAATCTGAATTATTTTGGTTGGTGGCTTATTTTCTTATAAATATTTATTATCTTATCCTACTTCTCATCTAAGTTTAAACATAACAGATCAGCTTAATTTTAAAACAGCTATTATATTTTGATCTTATTGTATGGGAATATTACTTATTTTGTTGGTTTTATTTCGCAAACGAGCAATTCTTATTCTACAAATATTTTTTGGTGGAGCATTATTTTTTGTTGTATTAAGTTTTGGATGAATTATTTTGGGAATAAACTCATTATTACTCTACTACATAATTACCGCTTACGCGGAAGAATATATGAAATATACATCTAGTACAATGTTATTTAAAAATACAGAAAAAATAAAAGACGGAATATTTTTTTGCGTACTACTCTGACTTTGATTCAGTTTGATAGAAAATATTTTCTATTTAATCTCTATTGCTGGATGATGAGAGAATTTGGCTGGTCTCATATTGGGAAGATGATTGATTAGCGCATTGCTTCATGTCGTGGCAACTACGACTATCTGAGCACTCTACTATGCGCTACGCCAAAAAACCCTTCGACCAGTTGCACTTTTTATAAGCATTGCTGGGGGTGTCGCATTACATGGCACATACAATATTGGTTTAGAATACCAACTATCTTATATCACAATACCTTTGGTTATTTTTCTTTTCTTTTTATTAAGTTTATTTTTGTTTAAAAGTGATATGTTGTATGCTAAAAAAGATTAAAAAAATCTCATCATGAAGATGAGACTAATTTCTTATTAATGCTTTTTCTGAGTTTTTTGAAACCTTTTTGCAGATGTTAATATTTCTTCTTGTGCTTCCAAAACATTTCCAAATCATTGTACTTCAATTTTATCATATTTATCGTGCTCCAACGCCTTTATTTGTTTAAATAATAACAATAATTCCTCTTTCATATGATGTCCTAAATCATCAATACAATGTACTTCACTCCATCTTGGATCTATATCATCTGTAGGAACAGCAATTATTTTGGGATCATTTCATGCATTATCTACAGTATATAAGATTCAGATTGGTCTTGCTTTAATTAAACATCATGTAAATGTTGGATTTGTAACTAATAAACATATATCACAAGGATCTCAATCTTCTGATAATGTTTGTGGAATAAATCAATAATCACAAGGATAATACATCGAATGATGAATTACACGATCAAGTTTGAAACATCATAAATGATGGTCATATTCATATTTATTATTTGATCATTTTGGAATATCAACAATCATATTAACAAGTCATTTCTTTTGGTCTACAAAAGGAAAAATATCGTTTACTAAATGCATTTTTATAATAAAATAAATAAAACGAAGAAAAAAACCTCACCACAATGATGAGACTTTTCTTAGTAAAAAGAATTTTGATCAATAAGTTCAGAAAGAAATAAAGTATGGCGGGTATTGGTTATAAGTTATAATTACTCTAATTATTAAGTTTAGGGTGGTGGTCTATCCCCACGTTCCCGTAGGGATACCTTGTTACGACTTAACCCCAGTCACTAATTTCCTCCTTAATCCGCATAGCGAATCTTCAAAGAACCTCAGCTCCCATGGTTTGACGGGCGGTGAGTGCAAGGAACAGGGACGTATTCACGGCGACATAGCTGATTCGCCATTACTAGCAATTCCAACTTCATGTAGTCGAGTTCCAGACTACAATCCGAACTAGGGGTAGGTTTAAAGATTTGCTCCACCTCGCGGTATTGCTTCTCGTTGTTACTACCCATTGTATTGTCTATGAAGCCCTAGGTGTAAGGGGCATGAGGATCTGACGTCATCCTCTCCTTCCTCCTGGTTACCCAGGCAGTCTCTTTAGACATTCTAACTAAAGACGAGGGTTGCGCTCGTTACTAGACTTAACTAGACACCTTGCGGCACGAGCTGACGACGACCATGCACCACCTGTGCAAAGTTTCGTATTGCTACAAATAATATACTTTCATATATGACACATTGCATGTCAATCCTAGGTAAGATTCTTGGCTTTTTATCCAATTAATCTAGACAATCCACTGCTTGTGTGTTCCCCCGCCTATCCCTTTGAGTTTCATTCTTGCGAATATACTACCCAGGCGGCTTGCTTAACTCGTTAGATTACGGCACTCAGATCCCGAAGGATCTAAACACCTAGCAAGCATAATTTAAGGTTTGGACTACCGGGGTATCTAATCCCGTTTGCTACCCAAACTTTCGTCTCTCACCGTCAGATGTATTGTAGTTAGCTGCTTTCGCTTTTGGCGTTCTTTCCGATATCAACGCATTTCACCGCTCCACCGGAAATTCCACTAACCCCCAAATATCTCTAGATATGCAGTATCTATCCCCTTCCCTCGATTGAGTCCAGGTATTTGAAAACAGACTTACATATCAGGCTACAGACGCTTTACGCCCAGTAAATCCGGATAACGCTTGGGACCTACGTATTACCGCGGCTGCTGGCACGTAGTTAGCCGTCCCTTATTCCTGGTGTACCGTCATTCGTCTTCCACCAGAAAAGGAGTTTACACACCGTAATGCGTCATCCTCCACGCGGAATCGCTGCATCAGGCTTTCGCCCATTGTGCAAGATTCCCCACTGCTGCCTCCCGTAGGAGTATGGGCCGTATCTCAGTCCCATCGCGGCCGGACATCATCTCAGACCGGCTACCCGTCATAGGCTTGGTGAGCCGTTACCTCACCAACAACCTGATAGGACGCACCCCCCTCCAAAAGCGATAAATCTTTAATCTAAGCTAATTTCGTCACTTAGATACTATTGAGGATTAGCTACATCTCTGTAGTTGGCCTCAACTTCTGGGTAGGTTAAGTACGTGTTACTCGCTCGTTTGCCACTTTTATTATCTTGTATTGCTACAAAATAACTCTCGTTCGACTTGCATGTGTTAGGCGTTCCGCTAGCGTTCATCCTGAGCCAGGGTCAAACTCTTCAAAAAAACCATACTTTATTTCTTTTTAAACCTATTAATGATCTTCCATCTACTACAATGGTGGCACTAATCTACTTTCCCAGTACTAACAGTACAAGTATCATCGACCGGTTTGGACTTAACTTCTGTGTTCGGAATGGGAACAGGTATTTCCCCAAGCCGCGTCAGTACCACCGTTGTAGTAAATCGACGGGTTTTAGTATATAAAACCACTCTTCGAATACAATAGTATTTGATAGAAACTTTTTACAATAACATCATACATTACATTTTTCAAAAAAAACAATAAATCCACTCGATCTATTAGTACATCTCTGCTCAATCCTTTACAGGACTTTCACATAATGCCTATCAAACCCGTAGTCTACGGGAGATCTTACCTCCGAAGAGAGAGCAACCTCATCTTGAAACAAGTTTCCCACTTAGATGCTTTCAGTGGTTACCTTTTCCCAGCGTGGCTATCCAGCCGTGCCACTGGCGTGACAACTGGTTAACTAGAGGCTAGTCCATCCCGGTCCTCTCGTACTAGGGACAGCATTTCTCAAGTTGCTTGCGGTTACAGTAGATAGGGACCGAACTGTCTCACGACGTTCTGAACCCAACTCGCGTCCCGCTTTAATGGGCGAACAGCCCAACCCTTGGGACCTTCTACAGCCCCAGGATGCGACGAGTCGACATCGAGGTGCCAAACGGAATCGTCGCTATGAACGCTTAGATTCCATTAGCCTGTTATCCCCGGAGTAACTTTTATCCGTTGAGCGGATCCCCTTCCACATGGAAGATCCGGATCACTTTCACCTACTTTCGTATCTGTTTGACCTGTTAGTCTTACAGTTAAGCTTGCTTATGCGAATACACTTCCATCACGGTTTCCATCCGTGACAAGCAAACCTTTGTACGCCTCCGTTACTTTTTAGGAGGCACCCGCCCCAGGTAAACTGTCCAACTGACACTGTTCCCCGCTTTAACGGGGTTAGAGATGCTACATATATTGAGTGGTATCTCACTATTGGCTCCACTTGATCCAAAAACCAAACTTCAAAGCCTCCCACTTATACTGAGCAACAAATGCTACAGCCCAATATCAATCTACAGTAAAGCTTCACAGGGTCTTTCCGTCTAACTGCAACTACCCGGCATTTTTACCGGGATTGTAATTTCACCGAGTCTAAAATTAAGACAGTGTGGGGATGGTTATGCCATTCATGCGCGTCGGAACTTACCCGACAAGGTACTTCGCTACCTTAGGACCGTCATAGTTACGGCCGTCATTCACCAGTGCTTAATTCTCGAGCTTGCACAAGAGAACATGACATTCTGGCATTGGACAGGCATCACCCTCTATACATCCTCTTTCGAGTTAGCAGAGAGCTGTGTTTTTGATAAACAGTCCCCCCCACGTCATTCGCTGCGGCCCTACATTGCTGCAGGGCAGGGCTTATTGCAAACTTAGGCCCGCTTTTTTGCCAAGTTCCTTAATTATTAGTTGTCTCGATTGCCTTGGTATTCTCTACCACCCTACATGTGTCTGATCTGGGTACGAGTTATATAAAGATAAGTTTAGAGGTTTTTCTTGACACCAAAACTATGAGAATCATTCATCCCGAGGGAATCATTTCTGATCAAGCTTGTTTACATGAAGACGGATTTGCCTATCTCCACCTTCTAACCGAAGTTAGAACACGTCACTCTTTCAACGCACATCCTTAGCACGCTCTCACACATCCCAATGTGTTACCCCATCACTCTTTATATAAGGGCTGGAATATTAACCAGCAATCCATCGACTCCTCGTTTCCGAGTAAGCCTTAGGTCTCGCCTAACCCTACGACGATGAACGTTGCGTAGGAATCCTTAGGGTTTCGGCAGCAAGAATTTTCGTCTTGCGTCGTTACTCATGTCAGCATTTTTACTTCTTTATCGTCCAGCTAGGCTTACGCCCCACCTTCAGCCAATAAAGAACACTCTCCTACCGCCTTTTGATAAATCAAAAGGCTTTCGGTTTCGGTATATAGCTTAGCCCCGTTACATCTTCAGCGCATTTTCGCTTGTCCAGTGAGCTATTACGCTTTCTTTAAAGGATTGCTGCTTCTAAGCAAACCTCCTGGATGTTTGAGCAAAAACACCTCTTTTTCCACTTAGCTATACTTTAGGGACCTTAACCAGAAATCTGGGCTGTTACCCTTTCGACTATGAAGCTTAGCCCCCACAGTCTCACTCCACAAAATTCCTTATAGCATTCGAAGTTTAACAAGGTTTGGTAATGCCTTTCGACACCCCTAGCCTTATAAGAGCTCTACCTCTATAAGATCTAATTTGCAGGCTGCACCTAAATGCATTTCGGAGAGAACCAGCTATCACGTAACTCGATGAGCTTTTCACTCCTACGCACAAGTCATCGGAAGGTTTTGCAGCACCAAACCGTTCGGACCTCCAAGCCAGTTTCCCAACTCTTCATCCTGCCCATGCGTAGCTCGTCACGCTTCGGGTTTATTAATAGCAACTAAACGCCCTATTCAGACTTGGTTTCCCTACGGCTCCGGCTATAACTGCCTTAACCTCGCTACTACTAACAACTCGCTGACCCATTCGTCAATAGGTACGCGGTCACTCTTGCGAGCTCCCACTCCCTTGTAAGCAATGAATTTCAGAATCTATTTCACTCCCCTTCCTGGGGTTCTTTTCACCTTTCCCTCACGGTACTATTCGCTATCGGTGTAGAAAAGTATTTAGTCTTACCCAGTGGTCTGGGCGAATTCATGCCGAATTTCACGTGTTCGACACTACTCAGGAAATGTTTGGGCCATGTCTTCCTTTTGAATACAGGACTTTCACCCTCTATGGCGTACCTTTTCAGATACTTCTTCTAAAAAGACATTGTATCCCCGAATTGATGTTAGTCAATTCTAAACACCCCTACTACCCTCATCATAGCAACGGCTAACACCTTACACTATGTGAGTTTGGACTCTTCCCAGTTCGCTCGTCACTACTACGGGAATCTCTTACGATTTCTTTTCCTCTGGCTACTGAGATATTTCACTTCACCAGGTCTTGGCCTATACGGCGATCCGTTATACGGATCAGGTTATCCCATTCGGACATTTCCGGCTCCAAACGGCTGTTGGCACCTTACCGGAACTTTTCGCAACCAACTACGTCCTTCATCCTCCTTTCTACCCAAGGCATCCTTTCATTGCTTTTAAAAAGATTTATTGTTTTTTTGAAAAATGTATTGTATGATATTATTGTTAAGTATCCGCTTCAGCAACACATAAAATTACTTCTTCCAAAAGTGTTGCGTGCAATGTTATAGTAATTTGATTATTGATTTCAAGACTTTTTTGACTTTTTTTTTATATATTTTTTAAAGGCACATAAACTGGTGTTTCTAATAGATAAATAATAGATTGAATTATTTTATTTGTTATTAATCAAAATTATCTAAAAAAACATATTATATATACAATAACAGAAATGTAAAAATCAGAATTTATTGTATGTTTGCAAAAAAAAATATTTTAATTATACTTATATATATAAGTAATTTTCTTTATTTAGTCATTTTAATTATGGCAAACAAAAAAAACCAAAAAACTTATACTAGCAATGTACGATCAACAATGTTTCTTATAATAATAGGTATTTTTGTTTTTAATTTTTTAAATTGAGTAAAATTAGTTTTTCCTTGACTTACTCAGACATCTTTATTATCAAAATTCTCTGAAATACATTTTTCATCGCCTTGAAATAGTTTTTGATGATGAATATTTTGGTTGCCTACAGAATCACTTACAACGCCCCAAACAATAAAAGCGTGAGTAACAACTAAGACATGTACTAAACAACTTAGGTGAATATATTACAATGCTGCTAGATGAGGAAGAGTATGGCCTTTGGATATAAAAACATTAGATCTTTTAAAGAAAGATTGATGATGATATGCCTGACTTAATATTACTGGGGGTTTTTATACGGCCTGTGATGATGATTCTTATGGTGTATATTGATACATAAAATACATTTGGGGCTGAACTACATCACATATTGTAGCAGGCACAAAAATGAATTACCAACAAAATAATTTTTCATGAATTTTTGCAAATAGTTTTGAATACTTTAATAATATAACTCCTTTGTGATATATTTGGGATAGCGCATGAGGAATATGATTTATATGATGAGCTATAACTTGAAGCGAGTATTTAATAAACAACATAAATAATGGTGGTAGCATAAATAGTTCTTTTATTATTTCTTGATGAAATATTATTTCTAATTCTCCAAACCGAAGTATTTTATTGTCTTGAGATTCTCAAGCACAAGATACTATGTGGAATATTCTTATCCAATGAAGTATGTTTATTTGATCATCAATAAATTCTGATGAAAAAAAAGCGCTTCTATGAAACATAGAAAAAAGAACAATTATTATGATATCTGATTTAAATCCTTCTGATGTTATAAATAAAGCAAAGAAAAACGCTGAAATATTGTGTAGAGGGAAAACTTATTTAGAAGACGCATCACTTCCATCAGATAATAACGAAAAGATTCTTTGTTATAAAGACACTAATTTAAATATAAATCTTTATGACGACCAAAGCTATAAGGGAAAAACTATTATAATGAAAAACTGAAATATTATATTGGAAAACACAATGAATAAAGATAGCTCTTCGTTGGATGTATTTATTGACGAATGAAATCTTTATATAAAAAATGATCCAAATACAAAAGAAAATTTTAATCAAGATTGATATCCTTCTGATATTTGAGTAACAAATTCATGAATTTTTATAAAAGGTAATTTTGTAGTTAATTGACTATTAATATGAACTTATACACAACCAACACAATCAATAGAACATAAAGTCCACCTTTTGTGAAGAATCGCATTTCTAAATACGCCTACAACACCTAGCGATTGAAGAATCGCACAAATAAATAGTGTTTTGGGAACCTGAGCTTTTGATCAACGAATAAGTTTGGAGAACGTTTTTAATTGGAGTTGTGACTTTGAATGAAATGCTAGCGATTGAACAAGTTGTTGAAATTGATATACAGCTGTTGCAACAACACCTTTTGTTGTATTAAATGCTAATTATCCTTCAAATATTATTAAATAAATAGTAAACATTAAACAAAAAAGCCTCCCATGACAGGAGGTTTTTTATTATAAAGACAAATTTATTGTTGTTTCTAAGGTATTTCAATACGAATCTTTTGCCAACACATTAACTGGTACTAAATCGGTTAATGTAAATACAGCCGCTTGTCATTTAAATTCTAAAATAGTTTTTTCTGTTGTGAATATTTTACCATATTCTATATACGATAAATTATCTTGTAAAATTATGCTAACTTGATACCTTCAATTATCTAATTGTGAAACCCTTGTTTTGCTTTCTAATACAATAGGAGGTTCTTTATCTTCAGTGACTATATTTATATCAAAAACAACTTTATTTGAATATCATTTTGAATCAACAGCCATTACTTCTATATTATGATTTCATGCTGAAAGTTTTGAAAATACGGCTGACTGTTCATTGACCATATTGTCTTTACCATTGTAAGGAAAGTTAGCAATTTGTTCTCAGTCAGAAAACACAACAACAGATCTAACTCATCTTTCGGCATTTATAGCATATCGTAAAGCAAATTTATCAGACACAGTACTATTTTCGATTGGAGAAATAATATCAACAACTATTTCAAAGTCTTCTTGTATTCACCTTTCTTCACAAGGATTCTTTGGAGATTCTATAAATACGTTTGGATAGTTGTATGTAACTTCTCAACTAACAAATCATCACTCTGGAGCTACTCAAGTAAAACTTGATCAAATTTTTCGCCAATCAGTTATTTCTGCCAAATCTATTTTACTTGGTATAATTGTAGTTGGTTGAATAACATATCAATTTTTAATATTGTCCAATGGAGTCGTTGGACTTCGCAAACCATTACATAAAATATCATATTCAAAACTTTCAATTATACTATCAGATTCTAATGCTGGTCATTGTATATATTTCATGGTATTTACTATAAACTCTGATGGAGTACTCTCACTAGCAATTTTTCATGAAATTTTTGATATATCTACAGTAGTCACATCCATAGATCTAATAGTATCATTTGAAATATAATTATTTCTTACTAGGGATCAAAAGAAAGCTCTCATTGGATTTGCATGTATTGTTCATCCAAAAGCGTTCCTATTCATAGGTGCTCAATCTGCATTTCATGCCCAAAACACAGCTACTTTACTACCATTATATACAGCCATCCATCAATCTCTTGGACGATTTCATCTATCTGTTTTTACATTTGATGTACCAGTTTTTAATGCTAGGGATAATCATTGAACATTAAATCTAGATACCCAACCAGCCAATCTATTTGAAGGCTCTGAAAGAATATTCCAAAGAAGATACCTTATTCATCAAGGAATAACCTCTTTTTGTTTTTTATCTTCTTTTTTATAAATCAAAGAACCATCTCTTGATCTTATTTCCAAAATAGGATTTATTTCAGCCGGTTGATTTGTTGATAAATGAGCATATGCATTAGCTAGATTTAACATAGTTATTTCTGCTGCTCACAAAGCCAACGTATAACCATATTCTACAGAATCTTGTACTCATACTAATCATAAATCTTTTAGAAACGGCTTTGCTACAGTTTCTCCTCACAAAGCAAGAATCATTTTTGTTGCGGGAATGTTTCTACTATGAGCCAATGCTAATCTAAGTGGCAACAATCAAGAAAATTTTCAATCTGCATTATTTGGTTGATCTTGTCATATTTTAAATGGAATATCAAACATTGGCGTATCCAAAGTCAAAGGCAACAATTGAAATCAAAGCGCATATATAAAAGGTTTAATAGCGGATCCTGATTGTCTTGCCCTTCTTACCATATCATTTTGTCATTGTATTTTATCATCAAAATAATTTATAGAACCTACATAAGCCAATACATCACCATTTGTAGAGTCTAAATAAACCATAGATGAATTATTTGCTCAATTTTCTTGTAAAACTGCAAGATTACCAGCAAGAGACTCTTCTGCAAGAAGTTGTTGATCCAAATCCAATGTGGTTTTTACTATAATTCCTCATTTAAATAAAGTGTCTTTATCATATTCTTTTTCCAATTCTTCAATAACCCACTGTACAAAATGTGGAGCCAACATTTCTACTCTATTTTTGCGTAGCTCATAAGTGAGTCATTGTAAAAACGCTTGTTTTAATTCATTTTGACTAATATATCAATCATCATACATTCTCATCAAAGCAAAATCTTTTCTTCCTACTGTATATTTAATTGTATATGTATTTTCTCATTCTGTAAGTACAAATGACGATAAAGATTCCAATACTTTTGTAAATCAACCATTTTTAGAAATTTCTGTAGCTTCCAATCATTTTACCAATTTTGCTAAGATTTGATCTAAAAGCAATCATGTAGCCTGGATTTGAGTTTGATTTTGATCTGTAATAGATAATCAACCTATTACTCTTTCTTTATTTTTATATGGATTATAAATAGTCGGACTTTTTGGAATTGATGCCAAAATTGAAGACTCCAAAACATTTAAATCTTTTGCTGATTTGCTAAAATATATATTTGATGCAGCCTCTACACCAAATGAATTGTTTCAAAAAGCTATATAATTCAGATATAATTCAAGTACTTTATTTTTCATTTGTTTGTGAAGTTCGTCTTTTTCTATAGACTTATTTTCTTTGAATATTTCTTTTTCAATTACATTATTTAATTTTCTAGTCAACATTACTTCTCTAAGTTTCCTAATCACTTTTTCTTGGAAAGATTCTCTTTTAAAATCCTTATTTAACAAAAGATTTTTTAATAATTGCTGAGAAATTGTGGATGCTCATTGCATACCAGCTCAAGGACGTAACACATTATTTATTCATGCTCTAAGTATTCACATGGGGTCAAGTCAACTATGTTCCCAATAACGTTGATCCTCCATTGCAACTATTGCATTTATCATATTTTGAGATATTCAAGAAAATGGTACGTATTCTCTATTTTCTTCATAAAGTTTGTAAAGATCTTTACCATTTCTATCTTGAATAGTTGTTGATTCAGAAAATATCATATTATTTATTTGAGAAATATCTGGCAATCCCAAAACCACGTTTTTTGTAAACCAAAAAATGAATATAACAAAAAGTCATCACATAAATAACATAAGAACCTTTTTCCAATCTTTAAATAATTTTTTCTTGTATGATGAAGCAGAATATCATTTTGAAGAAAATCTTACTTCTCCATAAATTTTGGGATAATTTTGTTTAATCTTTTGCATATTATTATATATATCTAAAAAATTTTGATGTGTGTCGATTACTGTACAAAAAAATAGCTTATTTTCAAGAGGAGAATATTTTTATTAAGAAAAATCTGAGTATAAACTCAGATCTTCTATTTTTGATTGTATTACTTACCATATATATAACAACTAATATTTGAATTACTCATTTGATCTTTACGTTTTGTTACTATAAATTTACCTTTAAAATTCATTTCTTCAAGTAAGAATTTTCATTCATCTGGATATACTCATCTAACTTTGGCTACATGACCATAAGAACGATAGTTAGGTCAACCTTGTTTATAAACAACTAAAGCACCAACACTAGGAGTTACAGGATTTTTTGAAGAATTCCATACCACTTTGAATCAAGCTGCTTCAGCGTTTTTACATCGTTGATTTGCATTTCATCAAAAATCCCTCTTTTGTTCTGTTTCACTTATATAAGGAAAGATCTCTGGAGAAATTATAGCAGCATACCATGTACAATATCATGCATAAAATCAGTTTTTTATAGAAGATTTATACACAAATTGAGAAACGATACTTGATTTTGTTGAACTACCATTAGATGTGGAAATATTTCTAGTTGTTGTATTTGACTGTGGTTTGTTGATAACTGGTTTGTAAGTTATTTTTGGTTTTATGACAACCACTGGTTTTGGTCTTTCCAATAATCAATTATCATAAGCTACTTCATTTGATATATTTATAAATACATCTTGTCATTTATATAACATTTCTGATTCATCTTGAATATAGTTTAGAGACATAAATTCATCTATATTCAGATTATATTTGTTTGTAAATATTTTTACATTAATTGTTTCTACTATTGTATACAAGAATCAAACATCTTCGTCTGCTATAATAAGCTTTTGTCATGGTCTAATTGGAGAATTACCCAATTTATTTACTTTTTGTATTTTGGATACAGTGGTACCAAAGTTACTTGCAATTTTACCCAATGAATCACCTGGTTGTACTACATAATGAAGGACACCAACATCAAATTCATCGCTTTCATCTATAGAAATCATATCTATATTAATATCTGTTGTTGTTCAATCATCATATCAAACAAAATTAGAACTAACAACAATTTGTTGGTCTGTTTTTGGAAATAGGTCTGGTGACGCTATAACAAATGTAAACAAGAATATAAAACCCAATGATAATAAAAATTTAATTGTAGGAACTTTTTTACTTGTCATAAGAAGTTTTAATATAAATGGCGGAGAGAGTGGGATTCGAACCCACGGTCCAGTTACCCGGACAACAGTTTTCAAGACTGTCGCGTTCAACCGCTCTGCCATCTCTCCGCAGCGGTATTCTAATTGGGACCCTATTAAAGGGTTCGGTTGAACTACTTACAATCGTAGACTATATGTTTTTTATATTGATTTTCAAGTACAAAATATTATAAGGACTAATGGCTAGGTTGGAATAGACTTTATAAACTAAATTATGTAATCAATGCAAAAATATATCATACAAATTTGAGATAAAAATCCAATCCTTAGAACAAAATCAGAATTTATTGATGAAATAACCCCAGAAATAAAAGAATTTTGTAAAGATCTCATAAAATTGATGCGAAAACATGATGGTGTTGGTCTTGCTGCCCCTCAAGTAGGTAAAAATATTCGTATCATAGCTACAACACAACGAAATATAAAAAAAGGTAAAGAAGATCTTTTGGCAGAAACAATTATGATAAATCCCGTTTTGAAAGAATTATCTCAAGATACAACAATCGGAGAAGAGGCTTGTATTTCTTTACCAGGCATTATGGGTAAAGTCAAAAGGCACAAATCAATAATTATTGAGTACCTTGATATCAAAGGAAATAAGCAAAAGAAAAAACTAAAAGATTTTAATGCTGTAATTGTACAACATGAAATAGATCATTTGGAAGGGGTTTTGTTTACTGATAAATTGATAAAGAATAATAAGGTAAAAAAGATGTAAATCTTGATGTTTAAAAAAAACCCAATACATATATATGTATTAGGCTATTTACTAATTTGACTTTTCAGCCATATTTCAATCAAATAATAGATAACATATCCAAAAACAAGTAACATTAATGAAGATATATCATATTTGAAACGAAGGAATAATCCAAACATTACCAATATAGCTATTATGACGATTGAAAATAAAAATCTAACTATTTTCCATTGAACATAGGCAATACCAAGCCATTCGAACGGTATAGTTAAAAGTAAGACTGCTTTTTTTACTTTTTCCATTTTTACTCCTTTCTTTTTTGTTTTACAGCTATAATTATATCAAATCTAATTTCTCTATCAAGAGCTTTTTTAGTTCATCGAGTCCTTGTTGATCTTTGGCGGAAATTCGAGCTGTTATCTCGTCTTTGTAGATTTCTTGAAGTGCTTGGAGGCGCTCTGGGGATATGGCATCTATTTTATTGAAAACCAAAATTTTTGGTTGTTTTGCGCCGATTTTTTCGAGAATTTCGTGAACAACATCAATTCTTTCCTGAACGAACGTGTCAGAAGCATCGATAACATGAAAAAGAATATCAGATTCTATACTATCTTCTAATGTAGATTTAAATGCTTTGATAAGAGTTGGAGGAAGGTCGCGGATAAATCAGATGGTGTCGTTGATTAGTATCTCTCTGCCGCGACCTGTAACTGGATCAGTGATCATATATAATTTTCCGACATTTGTTCAAAGCGTAGCAAAGAGTTTATCTTCAGCAAGTGCTCATTTTTTGGTAAGAGCATTGAGTAATGTAGATTTTCCTGCATTGGTATATCCCACGATTCCGACCGTAGGAAGTCATTTTCTGATTCTAGAATCACGATGGAGTTTTCTCATATGTTCGTAGTCTTCGAGTTTTTTGGCGATTTTCCGTTGCCTCTCTTTGAGGTGGCGGTTCATAATCTCGGTGTTGGTTTCTCAGAGTCAGCGCATCGCGCCGCTTCCGCCACCTCCTTGACGTCAAAGTTCTATTCCCATACCGAAAATTCTAGGCCCCATATGTTTGATGGCAGCCAATTCGATTTGCAAACCAGATTCCCCTCCTTGAGCATGTTTATCAAAAATTTTGAGGATAAGATCTACTCTATCTCGAATCTTCATTTTGAAAGGACGAAGTTGTTCGCTAATTTCATATACCTGTCTTGGTTTGAGGATATTTCCTACAACGAGTAAATTTGCACCTAGTCTTTGCATATCTGCAATAATCTCTTCAAGTTTTCCCTTTCCAACATATGTTTTATTGTCTGGCTGATCTTTTTTTTGGTAAGTCTGCAAAATCACTACTCCTCCAAAAGTGTTGACGAGATTTTCCAATTCACGCATTCTATCTGCGAGAATTTCTGGCTTTGTATCTTTGGTAACTATATCTACGAGAAAAACTTTGAGTTCTTCTTGATGTTGCGGTCATTCTTGCATTCAACAAAGAAATTAGTCATATAAATGACTAGAGTGTAAGGTTTTGAGAGGCATTTGCAAACAGAATATTTGAAGAAAAATTTGACAAAAAGAGTGATTATAAGTATAATTTAATCAGACTATTTTTATATTTCAAAAATCGATGGAAAGCAAAAAAGACATATTAAAAAACATGATAAAAAAATTACCAGTACTGGAAGAATCAATAAAGTTCAATCTTTTGAATATTACTGAAAATATCTGAGAAGATAAAATAGATTCTGTTGTAAATACAATAAAATCTGTAGAAGAAAGCCTTATAAAAATAGAAAATGATCACAAACAAAAAATCAAAGAACTAATAGAAAATTTTGTTTATGATTACTTACAAGAAAAAAATAAAGGTAATGACAAATTTATAAAAAATCAAAAGCTTATAAAACAACTTGAAATATTGCAGCAAGAAGAAAAGCAAGATGTAGAAAATATTTTAGATAAATTATCTTTGATATAATGAATAATATAGAAAATATAAATCAAGAGATTAAAAATGCAAAAGACGTATTATTTGAGAAATATCCTGATATATTAAAGGGGTTAGATTTATCTTATCAAAAAGAAATCGATAACGCACTAAAAGACCGATGAAGTGCTAATAACCTAATAAAACAAATAAATAATTTCGAATTAGAAGAACAAGAACAACAAAAAATCATTGGAACATACCTTTCAATTTTGGTTGCAGAAAAAGCATTTGAAACAGATTCAGAAAAAGGCGCTGAAATATGAGAACTACTATCAAATATACCAGATATTCTAAAAGAATTTATAGAAAAAACTATAGAAAAAATAAAGGAAATTATAAAAGAAATTAGAGCGAACATCGACAATGTAATAAAAGGAAAAAATACAGCAACTGTCTGAGTTGAAATAAAATGAAATCAATACCAAATTTTTGAGAGAAAAATCTTGGTTGATGCGGTTAGTAATATTGAATCAAATATTGAACGTTACATGGATCGAGAAAAAGAACTAAATGAAATTTTAAATAAAATCAATCATCACAACGAAGAGGTTAATGATCGATCTAAACAGAAACAAGATTTTATAAACAATCGAAGACGAGATTGAGATAGAAACACATACATCAATACTGATGGCAACCATATGAGTGCACTATCTTATCAAGCCATGATAAATCAGTATAATGAAAATATAAATATGTGTAATGATCAGCTAAGATTTCGAAGAAATGAATATAAATCAGCTGAAAATAGTCTATTAGAACTAGGAGGTCGCGATATATTTAGATATATAAATTATCTTTGAGATATAAAAAAAGAGGTAAATGAAAACTGAGATCCAATATATTGAATTAATTTCAAATCTTATGATGAATTTATATCTTGACTTGAATGAGCTGATTTTGAGACAACTATAAATATAATAACTGTTTTGCAATCAATCTTTGAGAATAATCATTATAATCAGGACATGTTGAATATACAAAAAAACTTTTTAAAATGAGTTCGTTCATCTTTTAATGCTGCTTGAGATTCAACTACTGATGAAGAAGATATGCGGGCAACTTTAGAATGAAAAAATCAGAATCAATATATTTGCAAAAATTTTGCAATACTATGAGCAAGAATATTGGAAAGATTATGATATCAGACTAGTGTTGATTTGTGTTATGTTTGAGTTGATCATTCTTATATAATGAGTCAAGATCCAAATACTAAAATGTTTTTTATATCAACGTCTGTAAATGGTGATTGAGAAGTCTTTCAATGAAGAACGCCTGAAGAAGCTAGGTTTAATTATATTGTGGATCTAGCAAAAAGAAACTGAATATTTAATTGATTCAATTGAGCAAGAATAGATAATGATGGAAGGCTTATTTGAATAACATATACTCAGCTAGAAGAATCTGTTTCTAATTTTTTTAGGGGTGGTATGCTTCCTGGAGAAACAAGAAATCAAAATTTTTGAAATTGAAAGACTTTTGACTTCAAGGCAGATATAGTTTGATGAATAACATTAAATCAATTTAAATTTGGAGCAGGATGACCAAAACTGCATGGAAGAGTCGGATTAACAGAATTTTCTACAAATAACTCTCATTGAGTTAATCTCCTTGCATGAGGTACAGCAAATCGAGATAAATTAATTGTTTGACCAAATTCTAGATTTTCTATATGAGATTTGAAAATTAAAGGAAAAGCAAGCTTGAATGCCGACATGACTATGCCTATTTTTAGTACACACAAATATCTTGGTAGTGATTTACTTGAAAATCAATTTGAAGAGAAAGCTATAGGCAAAAGAATTAATTATTGACCAGGAGCACCACACATAAGATCAAACGCAGTTATATGACTATCTTCTTCAAAACCAATTTGAAAAACATGAGAAATATGAGCAAATGCTGGTATAACTACAGAGGTCACAACGCCATCTCAATTTCAAAATTTTGGAATACAAACAGCCTGATATTATGCGGATATATATTGAGGAGGAAAATTTTCAGAAGATCTGTCTCTTGAATGAGCAGCAAAATATGAGAAATATTTTAATATAGACAAAGCAACCGTTGGAATCGAATCTCAATATAAAGTTGACAATACATATAAATTAATCTGATTAGTTAATTATGAAATAGAAAGACAAACACGAAATGACCAATCTTTCACAGACTATTGAATTACTGCAAAAATAATATTGGAAAATATGCAAAATAATTGGTGAATTAGCATGTGATATGACAAGAACAAAACACCACTGGGATCCTCTAATAATGTATGAGTATCTTTTACAAAAAAGTTTTAACTAATAAAAAAAATGTACAATGATAGATAGAGAAAAGGCTATACAAGAAATATTATTCTATTCGAAAAAGTTGGGCTTATCTAATGATATAAATTTTGAAAAAAACATATATGATTGCAATGACAAACAAATAGAAGAAATATATAAGATTATTTATGATTGATTAAAAAGTATAGAAAAAGAAATTAAAAAAGTAAATGATATAAAATAAATTCCATGAAAAACATGTGTTTATATAAAATTTCATGTATTTATCTTTTTAAAATTATCATAATATAGTATTTATTTTGATAATCCATTGGAAAAGAAAAAACAAAACTATATATAAGAAATAATATTCTCTTTATCTTATCATCAGATTTAATGAATTTACTATTTTCATTGATATGTGCAGTAGCGATAAGCTTGCTATGAATGTGGGTGTTTAGAAAATTAGGAGTCTTGGATAAACCTGGAAATGATCTCAAAAATACAAGAAAACCAGTACCAACAATCTTGGGTGTTTTTGTTTATTTAGGATTTTTTGGGATTGTAGCGGTCTTGTTTCCAGAATATCTGGGAAATAATCTGTTTTGGGGATTGATGATAGGAAGCTTCCCAATTGTGCTTGTACAATTATTGGACGAACTGAGATATATTGATAAAATAAAATTTTCTTTACCATCATGGGTGAGATTGTTGTCACATATTTTGGGGGCAGTTTTAGCTGTTTATATCTGAGGGTTTCAAAGACAAGAAATCCTTATCGGATCGTGGAGTTGGATGATGCCACAATGGTTTTTCGCCCTGTTTTTTGTTATCTGGTCAATCTTGTGTATCAATGCAATCAACTGGTTTGATGGGATTTATGCGCAGGCAAGTTGAGTCTCTAGTGTAGGATTTTTGACTATATTTTTGTTGATTAAATATGTGGTATTTCAACATTTTACAGTGTTTACGGAGGCGAACCTGGTGACCTTGCATTTGGTGGAAAATCTGAGTTTGGTACTGTTCGCCTTGAGTTTGGTTTCCACGATAGTGGAGTATAAACCGTTAGCATTGCTGAGAGATGTGGGAATTATGTTTTTTGGATTTAGTCTTGCGTATTTATCTGTGGCATGATGAGCCAAAATTGGAACAATTGTTGTAGTATTATCTCTTGTGATTTTTGATGCAATCTGGGTAGGATTTTATAGAATTTTTGTCATGAAAAAATCACCGCTCAAAGGTGATTATACTCATCTTCATCATAGATTACTCGGTCTTGGTTGGAATAGAAAAGAAATTAGAGCGTTTGTGTGGATATTTTCGTTGATTATGATGATATTGATGTTGATGCAAGAGGCCAATAGAATAAATAAAATCTGAATATTTTTGATTATGGCTATTGTATTTTTTGGTGTGAACTACTATCTTTTTTTGGTTAAGAAATTACCGTGTGGATTGAAATTGGAAAAAAATAATTAAAAACAATGCGGAAGCAAGGATAACGAGAAAAGCGCGAAGAAAACTTCGCGCTTAACTTAATTTCTGGTTTGGTTACTATTGAAGCAAAATTGCTTCAATTTTTTTTAGATCATTTCTTAATTCCTCCTCACGTTTATTTCTACTTTCAACAGAAATAAATCGCTTCATGATTGCCTCAAAAGTTTTTCCATACTTTGGAAAATCCTCTTCGGGAACAGATTCCCCAGCTACAATCATCAATAATAATACTGTAAGTTCTTCTTCGGGAACAAAGAAAGAACGTATTTGCTTGACTAAATCTTTTTGCCCCTTTTCATTAGCCAAGTTTTCAGCAATATTGACAACATCAACGAAGCTATCTAATAAAATAGTTAGCTTGTTTAATGTTGGCTTTTTGGGCCATTTCCCATCCTTTTCCCAAAAAGCTTGTAATCTTTGTGTGATATCTAGAAGCTTTGTTTTTGCTTCTAAAAAATTTTTAAATTTTTTTGCCATTTTTTTAGCTTTTATTATCCATACTTAGTTGCATGGGCCAATCTTTATAATGATTAATATTGGAAAGTCAATATCTTTTGGTTTTTTGTTTTTTACTTTATTTTGACTTGGATTTTCGATAAAAATCACTACTCATAATTTTGTATTTTTTATTTTTTTTGTTTTTCATGACCAAACAGAAAAGGAAAAATTCTATCAAAAGAATTATAATTCTCTTGGTTATACTTGTTTTTGCTATTTTATATAGAGATTCTATTGGTGAAGAATTTGAAAGTTTCTTGAGTAATCATTATTTTGAACAAGAATGAATTCAGATAGAAAATACAAAATAATTAGATTTATAAATTAACCTAAATAATAATGAAAAAAACACTTATCAATTTAGCTCAATGATTTGTATGAGAATCACAAGCTAGAAACCGCTATACTATGTTTGCTAGCAAAGCGAGAAAAGAATGATATCTTCAGATTTCAAACATTTTCTTGGAAACTGCTGAACAAGAAAAGGAACATGCAGAATGGTTTATGAAAATGTTTTTGGCTATCAAAGAAAAAGAAGGATTGGATATGGAAATCCAGCCCGTAGAAACGGAAGTTTTTGTGAAACTTTGATCTACTTTGGAAAATCTTGGTTACGCAGTAGCTGGAGAAACTCACGAATTTGATGACTTATATCCTATGTTTGCCGAAGTTGCCCTCGAAGAATGATATCCAGAAGTTGCAGCCAGAATCCAAGCTATTATGAACGCTGAAATGCATCATGCTGAAAGATATCAAAAATTATATGATCAACTTAAAGCTGAAACACTTAGAAATAAAGAGGAAGAAGTTGAATGGATTTGTACAAAATGCGGACATACTCACAAAGGAAAAAATCCTCCAAAAGTTTGCCCAAGTTGTGGCCACGAAGAAGAATATTTTATTGTAAAATGTGAAACTTATTAATTATTCTAGTTCTACTGTGATGTGAGACTGGGATTTGGCTACGGGTTCTCATTGAGAAGACAATATAAGTGAAATTACGTGAATTCCTGGGGCCAAATCCCAGGTTTTTTCTATATTTTTTCAATTAATTTGTCGTTGAAAACTATCGTAACTGATGTTTGTAGCAAACTGTAAAACCAAGGATTGATAATCAAAAGGAATCTGATTTGATATTTTGTAAACACTGCCTTCCAAAGGATTGGTTATCTGAACATATGGTCGTACTTCTTGATCGTATGAAATCATATTTTGTTGGAGATTTCCTTGGGTTTTGGGTTCTGTTTCTTCGACTATTTTTTTGAAAAGATCTCCAGCTCCGCTGGCTCAACTGACTCATTTCATAGGAGAACCATCCTTGTTTCAAACCCAGACTCCTATCAAAAAATTCTCTGTATATCCGACAATTCGATTATCAGAAAATTTTCTGGAAGTACCGCTTTTGAGTACTACGAAACGATCTTCGAAGTCCAAATTTGAGAGCATAGGAAAAGCGGGAAATCTTAAAAATCTACTACCAAGAATTTTTTCTATCATATCTGTATATTTGGAGTCAATAACTTTTTTGCAAGAAGATTCTTGGTTTGGAAAAAGTTTGAGATCGCAAATTTCTCAATCATTGGAAAAAACACCAAAAGCTCTAGTAAGCTGATATAAACTCATATCTCCAACTCCCAACGTCAAAGCTAATCCATAAAAATCAGAAGATTTTTTGAGTGCTGTAATACGCAAATCATCTCTTAGGAATTTGAGAAGTTTTTCTGTTCATATTTCATTTGCAGTTTTAACTGCCGGCACGTTTAAACTTTCTGCAAGAGCTGTCGCAACACTAACTGGTCACTTAAATCTCAAAGAAAAGTTTTGTGGTGTATAGGTGTAATTTTCTTTGGTTTTATATTGTACAGGAAGATCCAAAATTGTTGTTTCTGGCGTCCATCACAAATCTTTGAATGCTAAAAGATAAGTAAATGGTTTGATTGTTGATCATGGTTGATTGTTGGTAAAAACTGAGTTTACCTGACCTCATGAATTATAATAAGAGCTTCCTCAAATCAAAACCCTTATCTCATTTGTTTTTCTATCTACGAGGAGAACTCACACATCTGAAACATTTTTCCAGGCAAGTTGCCTTATTGTAGCATTTGCCAATTTTTCAATTTTTTTGCTAAGATAAAAATCAATGGTTGTTTCTAGTTTTCATTGATCAATCAAAGATTTTGGAGGCATTAGAATATTTGCAACAGTGTCTTGAATATAAGGCAACTTGGAAGAATTATTTTCTTTCCACAAGAGACGTTCTTGTTTGATGTGTTCTGATTCATCTTGGCTTATTAGTTGTTTTCTTTGCAAAAGAAGCAAAATTAGATCAAATCTTTCTTTGAAAGATTCGTAATTTGTGTAGGGATTGTATTTTCTTGGATTTTTTGGAATAGTAATAAGTGCTATAATTTCAGCCATTGTAAGCTGATTTACAGACTTTCCAAAATAAAAATCTGCTGCGCTTTCTACTCCAAAATTCATGTATCAAAAATTTATAACACCCAAATATGATTCCAATATTTTTTCTTTACTTTGCTGGGATTCCAACAAAAAAGCCAAAACAAATTCTGCAATTTTCCTAGCAATTGTCCTAGGTTTATTGAGTCGATAGACGTTTCTGATAAGTTGTGTTGTGATTGTAGAAGCTCATTGTGTAGTTGATCATCTTTCTATATTGTTTCTAAAAGCCCTAGCAATAGCTACAAAATCTATTCATTGATGTTTGTAAAAACGCTGATCCTCTATTGCTATGATTGAATCTTTGAGAAAATTAGGCACATTGTCTAGCTTTACTGGAATGTGTCTATATGCATTTTCTGCTAGAATTTCTCAAATTTGTATTCCATTTTTGTCAAAAATACGAGTTGAATTTGGGATTTTTGGCAAAGGAATTCGTGGAATAAACAAAACCGACAATAGAAAAATTAGTGTTGTTATCCAAATAAGATATTTTTTCTTTGATCTTGATTTTAACATAAATTATTTGTGTAAAAAATAGCAAAATAATATACAAAAAGAATCTGATTCTATTTAATTTTTAGTATATTTTAAATATTTGTCATGCTGTTCTTCAAAACACTTCTGGACTATACATTTGGCTTATCATTGTTGGATTTATCCCAAATTGACCAGAATATCCAGCTCTTATTGCATATATAAAATTGTGGATTCCAGGTTCAAGCTTCTCTGAGTAAGCCATGACACGATCTACTCTAAATTCTACTCTTTCAAATAGGTTTCCATCAGTATTGATTTGTGTAAGTCAATTTTCTGCCAATGGATTTTTTTCTTCAACGACGTAATCAAAATATTTTTCTCCGTAATAATTATCGTATCCGTAACCATATCAATTTGATTTTGAAGAATCGTTTTGGAGATTTAATTTTTGGCTTGTTGCCAAAGAAGTATTTACAGCATCTACTCAAGCTGGTAAAAATCATTCGAACACAACTTGATCTCTTGTTTCGGAAGATATAATTTGATTATCAACGATTAATAGTTGCCCTACTTTGGCTTGTTTAACTGGAACAAGATATGATGTAATATTTTTGGGATATTTGAGATCTGTATAACTTATTTTTCATTTTCTATATTCTTCTTGTTCTTGGGATTTTAAAGTTTGGATTTTGAGATATTCTTGATAATCATAATAAGTTCTTTTGATTGCAAATCATTCATCCCTTTCCAAAATTTCTTGACTTGGAAGATAATAAGAAAGAGTTAGATCATAATAAACTGATCAAGTTTCTACTTGTAAAGCAAAGGTATTTTTTTTACTTAACTCAGAAAAATCGAAAGTTTTGCTATAAATCGTAAATTTATCTTTTGCTTTCAATGTATCTTGGTGAACTACTTTGTCATCTAGGACTAGTTTTGCAATACGAGTTTTTTGTGGAATTGGAGAAAATTCAAGATAAGAAATCATTGCTTTCATCACCAAAATAGTATCTGTTGTAGAACCAAATCATCATCGTTTTTTTTGACCTGCAAGCCATTTTATCATCATTTCTGTTGTTTGTTCTTGTTGAGTCGCATAAGATTTGTCTAGCATAAATATTGCCTCTATCATTTGCGAAGTCTGTTTTATTCTATTTGTGTAAGCTTCTTTACCAATATATGCATCTCTTGGATTTACTACAAGATCATTGTTTTGTACTTTTTGCAAAATTTTCTTTGCATCTTCCAAAACTCCGTCTTGTTCCTTTTTGGAAAGATTTGTGTTTTGCGATAATTTTGCAAGCATTAGAGCTTGAGATAACAACAAATCTTTGCGTTGATCAAGTTCTTTGGTTTTGGTTTCTTTGAGCAAGGTTCGCATTTTGTAAGGAAGATATTCATTTTTACTTTGATTAGCCAAAGCATCTATAACCATAATTCTTGTGCCAAGATCATATTCACAAAATGTTTGGCAATTTGGCATTTTGTTGTGATATCGCTCTGTTTGCAAATATGACCTCATATCTGAAATAACTTTTGCTGGGATTTGATATCATATTTCTTGTAGATATCAGATAGTAGAAAGAAGATAACTTGTTACTCGCATATTACTTGGTGATTTATCTTTGGAGTCAGCTCGATACACCATTCATCAATCTCTATTTTGGAAACTTGGCAATTCTGTTATAAATTCTTGAATCACCTGATCCAAAGAAACCTCAGCCATTCATTCATCAGATCATTCTCGACGTTGGGTTTTGATTTTTTTGAGATCATAAGACTCGTTTAGTTTGTTGTGAAGTTTTTTGAGCAATGCTATAGGAATTATTTTGGAAGATTTTTGCTCCAAACATCAATATGGATAGTCAGACAAAAATGAAACACTTTGCAAAATATTTCACATCAGACTTGGTGAATAAGTGATATTTAATTTCCCTGGATAATTTGCTATTCAATCAAGATTTATTGTTTCTTTTTCTGGTTTATCAGATCATTTACCGATAGTTGTAACTGTTTCCAATGTACTTGTTGGAACAATCTGTACGTATTTTTGTACAGCATCTTGTGCCGATGATAAAGAATCTTTTGCAGAAATTTCAATCTGACTTATTTGTTTGTTTAAATCGTTTAATTCATCTACCGTAATTTCAAAATCAAGAGTTTTGGATTCTCAATCTTGTAATTCTATTGTTTGGATTGGTTTTTGAATTTTTGTAAACGTAGCTTTTAGACTAACTTCGATTTTTGCTGGTTTACCAGTTTTATTGATAACAAGGGGTTTTAGAACTATAGTATCTCCAGCACCAAAAACCTGTGGTAAATTTTCTTGAATCATCAAATCTTTGTTGGTCATAATAGTTGTTTGAGATACTCAAATTTTGGTTTCTGGACTTGTGTTTGCCAATATTTCTATATTCCAAGTTGTAAGATTGTCTGGCAGAGCATCTGTCACAACTTGTATAATTCCGTTTTTATCGCTAATAAGATTTGCTGTCCAAAAAGCTGTATCTTTGAAAATTCATCTTTTCTTTTTGGAGTTTCATCATTTAGTCAATTCTCCATCTCATCACTTTGATCCATCTGTTGGATCTTTAATTTCCAATTTTTCTATGAGATTCCAAAGTGATAAATATGTATTTACTCATAAATATCTTTTCATATCAAAGAAAAATGCGTATGGATTTTTTTGAGGGTTTCCTTTGAGAGCAAGGACACTTTGGTCGACAACTGCTATACTTGCATTGGCATTTGCGATAGGCTTTTGGTTTTCATCGGTAATTTTGGCAGTTATGCTGATTTTTTCTCCTGGCTTGTAAAGTTTTTTGTCTGTGTCGATTTGGATATTTACTTTTTTGTAATTTGTATCAACTTTGGTAATTCAAAGTGCTCTTTTATAAACAGGCAAATCTCAAGAACCCTGCCCGTCTGGTAGACGGGACTGTCCAAGTAAAAATACTTTTGTATAGATATTTGGGTAATAACTTTCTTTGATAGGAACTATAATTTTGGGAGAATACGAATCAATTTCTTGCACTCGATAATCCAAAATCCCGTCATCTTTTTCTATTGAAACAAAGATTTTCCCTTGGTTTACTGGCGATTGCACAGTAAATGTTTGCGTCTCTCCTATATTGAGTTTTACTGACTCAGCCATCAAAGAAGTTACGCTATTATTGTCATTATTTCGCACCATATATTCATTATTATCTACATACACTTCTTGATTAGAGATAAAGTTTCTTTTGTCTGATCAAATATATCTAGCCTCTACAAGATATTGTCCTCATTTCTTGAGTTGTATATTTTTTTGAATTTCTCATCCATTATCACTAGTAAGCGTAAAACTATCTACTTCTGTTTCCTTGAGTTCGTAATCGGTAAAAAATATTCCGTTTACTGATTGTTTTTTGACAGCTTGTCGATCTCTTTTGATAATTTTGATTTCTACTTTGGAATCCTTTTTTGGATTTGCGTTTCGATCGAGAACAACTCACCTAAAATCAATTCATTTTTCCAAAGATGTTCGATATGGAAGTTTGATACCAACATATCAATCCGTTTGATGAAGTACAACCGAACTGGATTTATTAACCAGATTTGATGTTTGTGGATCTACAATATTTACATTGAAAGTATAAATATATTCGTTTCATGTGTCAGTTTTTGGTGTTGTGTATTGGATGGTTCATTTTCATTGACCATCGATAGAAAATTCTTCGTTTTTTATCCATTGGTCTCAATTTCTACATTCTCATCGATAAAGACAAGAGAAATATTCGTATCATTTTCCAAATTGATAATCCGAATAATCTTTTGCATCAAAGAAATAATTTTGACGTTGAATCGTATAATTTCATTTGGCACTAGTAATTTTTCATCAAAAATAATAACTCGCTCATATTTCTGCTTTGATTGTTTCTCACATTTGATAATCGGATTTTTCTATAGCAACATCTGTTTTAAACAATGGTTTCTTGTATTCTTGAACATCTATCGGCATATTTACAACTACAATTCAATCTGATTGAAAATGATACATTCCCAATTTCATATCTTTGGGCAAAACAAATTCTCCGTTTATATTTCCATTTTTATCTGGAGTAACTGTCAGAGTTTTTACAGATTCCCAAGTATTTTGATCTATCATATTTATAGTTATTTTTTGCTTTAGGCGGTCGTATCATGTGGGTGTAAAATTCCTTCAAAGTCATTTGTAATATACTTTGTCGCCTGGTTTGTATATTGGTCTATCAGTATAAAAATACAAAAATGATTTGTCGTAAGAACTATACCCTCATACATAATTGAAATCATAATTATCTGCATTATCTTCTGATCTTATAATAGCCAAATGATTTCTATCTCTAGCAAGAACAAAATCAATGGTACCTTCATAATTTATTTCATAAACTTGTTTTTTGCTATTGTAAATTGGTTGTTTTGCTATCTCTGTGTACTTGGTAGTGTTTCAATATCCATATCAATCTCTAGAATACAAGATAAATCACATATCTTTGAGTATCTCTTTACCATCAATAGTTGTAGCAAAAAATAGTGTTTTGTCTTTGGCGCGCTCCATTACGATACTTGCGTTTTGTCTGAGATATACTTGAATCATATCTTTATCATAATTATCGTACTCTTGTCAATTTTTCGCGCCTGGGATTTTGGCTTTTACCACGACAACGGGATATTCAATTTCTTTATTGAAAATATCTGATTCTATATCTATTTTGTTTGGTGTAAGAAATCGATGATTGTTTTTGACTTTGTATTTTCATTGTCGATATTCACTACAGAAGTCTTGTCAGATAGTTCTCTTATAGCTAGATTCCAAGAAAACTATATACTGATCAACTGTCATCTGACAAACTTCCAAATCTATTTCATTTAGATTTATTGTTTTGATATTGGAAACAATTTTGAGATTTGAAGGAATTACATTTGTTTCTCTATTTAATGAAGAATATAAATATTTGTCTTGTTGTTGTATATCCTTAGTTGTTATTGTTTCTTTGATAGAATTAGAAATTTTATTGCCAAAAACATCAGTCAGATTTGATGTTGTCTGAATAGAATAGGTAGAGAATGGATTTAATCTTGTGTGCAAAATATATCCAACTTCTCATTTATTTGGAGCAGGACAATCAGTCTGATTCCATGATCATAATTGATCAATACTAGAAATTTGAGCTTTTGGCTCTATGGAAATATAGTTTTTGATTGTTCACCAATTTCACTGATAATCTCTATCTTCTAATTTATTATTTGTATATAAGCACGATATATTATAACTTTTTGGTAATAGTCTTGTAACTTTAAGAGATGGTGCTGTAGAGAATCTCTTTAACTCATCAATTTGCATATATTTATTAGCTGATTTTGACACTTCAACAACATATTCTGATCATAAATCTAAATTTTCTCAAACAACAATTTTTACTCATTTTTTATTTTCAGTTTTGTCTTCATTGTATAGATAACTCAGAGAATATTTTGGTGATATTCAATTTTGATTTGATAATTTAATTAAATTTTTTGAAAGTGGAACATTTTCAGAAAAATAAATATGAAATTCTATATCTTTTGAAGGAATTTGTAAAATTGCACCATCATCGTTGCCATAATCATTTCTTCGATCTCGTTCACCTTTTGTGATCTGATCTCAGTTTTGATTTTTGTATTGTTGATACACATTTATACTTTCAACAAATTTATTGGTATAAATAACTTTTCAAATTTTATTTGCAGGAATATTTCAATATATAGATGTTAATCATTCCTCGATTTCTATAGTATAATTTTGATTGTAATAAAAATCTGAATTTACAAGACTTATGTTGAAATTAGTTAAATCTTTATTTGTGCTCTGAATTTTTATTTGTTGTTGTTTGTTGTTGTGAAATAATTTTAATTTGGAATATAATTCATCCAAAGAGACAGGAAAATTTGCAACAATATTTAGTCATGATCTAGGATCTATATAATTTGGAAAAGAAATTGATAATTCTGGAGTAGAAAATTCTATAGTTTCTATGTTTTCGATTTGATTGAAAAGTCATGGAATATTTTTGCTTGTTGCTTGATATTTTGTAGATCATTGCCAATGCGTTTTTGGAGTGAATTCTACTACCCTACTAGAAATTCGTTTGCAGGTTCACTCAGTTTGAGGAATTATATCTATAGGACATGGAAAAGTATCTTTCTTGGAAAGTAAGGCAAGTGGAACCATTGGTTTAGAATAAAAAATAGTCAAAGTTTGATAAAGATTATCTATTTTTCATTGAGGAGAAATTTTGGTAATTTTCGCAGATCCCGTAGCATAATCTTGATCAGAAAAAATCTGAACTGAGTTGTTTTGTAAATAAAAAAATCATCATACAGACAATCATAAAACCAAAACAATTCAAGCAATCCATAACCATTTTTTTGCCAAAATTTTGCTATGTTTTTTCATGCAATAAAAAAATAGAAAATAAAATTATTACATTGATAAACATTTGCTAAGAAAATGGAAGAGAGTGTTTTCCAAAAAAATCTGGAACTAGTCCAGACTTTCAAAAAACAAAAAGTATTATTATCTCCAATTTCTTCAGATCATTCTCGGCATTTGTGGTTTGCCTTCTTCTACGAAGACATCAAATTCATCAAGTTGATCTTGTGCAACAAATGGTCTAATTTCTGTCATATGTACTTTCCAAAGTGATTCAATTTCTGTCTCTGAAACACCTCATCATGTACGAAAAGATTGCATAAGTTCTTGCATTTTTGCTTGTTGAGACTCTTGGATTTGGTCTAATTGTGCTTTTTGTTCAACAGATAATGCGGATTCATTTATAAATTCCATTTTTCTGTTCATCATTTGTCCTCTACTTCAATCTCTATCATACATTCATCCTCTTCATTCAAAACTTCATCACATCATTTGCCCTCTTCAATCAAATCTATTAAATCACTGTAATATTCCATCATTGCCACTAATTCTTCCTGCCATAAATACAAGTGTTAATGCAATAACGCATAAAGCGATACTTCCTGCCAATAAAAATGGTTTGTTGTTCATTGATTTTATATAATAAATAAAAGCGTAAAACAATTTTACGCCGTTATTATATTGATCTTGTGTAAGAGCTATGTAAAAATTTAATTAAATCTGATTCTTATTGTTGTACCTATATTTTCTTGGCTAAAAACATCTATTTTCCATCCATACATATCAACTATTTTTTTTACCAATGCTAATCAAATTCCAAATCATTCTTGATTTCTTACACCACCTACTTGATAAAATCTATCAAATATTTTTTCAACATCTTTTGGCGATATTCATATTCACGTATCTTTAACATACATTTCTCATGAATTAATAGAAATCTCTATCTTTCATCAATTTTTGTTATATTTAATTGCGTTTGATATAAGGTTTGAAATAAGCATATTTATATGTCATTTATTTGCTGTTATATCAAAAGATTTATCTTTTTTTATAGAAATTTTTATTTTCTTTTTCTTTGCTTTTGATTCGTATTGCACAACAAGATAATCAACTTCTTGAGCAATATCTATATTCTCTTTTTCTGCTTCTTGATGAATAACTGAAAGATTGATCAATGCCTCCAAAAGATCATTCATTTTGTCAATTTCTTTTATACTTTCATCAATTGATTTTTTATATTGTTTTTTTGCCAATGCTAATTGCAAGTGACTTTTGGTAACTGATAATGGGGTTTTTAGTTCGTGGCCTGCATTGAAAATAAATTGTTCCATATCTTGTATATTCTCCTCGATAGGAAGAAATAATTTACCTACAAATCGATAAATCACACGATAAAATAAGACGGAAAGAAATCAGAAAAATAATATAAATAGAATACTATCTCTGATAACATCCGAAATCTGCATATGAATTGGAACAAGAAAAAAAGATTGAATACCAGAATTTGTTGTATCTTTGAGAAATAAAAATTTGTTTTTATTGTAAAAAATCGTTCATTTTGTTTCTTCTTTTTTCAAAAGTTCTTGCAAAAGTTCTCTTGTAAATTCTTCGTCTCAAAGAGATGAAGATATGATAAGATTTTTTTGTGGGTTGTATGAAATAATATTTCCTCACTTAAGTCTTCGTCATCTTCATTCTTTACCAAACATTGGCATTGAAGGAATTGTTCAAATCATAGATTCTGACATCATATTTTGTTGAAGTGTATGTTTTGGGAATATTTCATTTTCTAAATTCTGAATTTCTCTATTGGTATAATCAAGATATCTTCCAATCAAAAAAATTATTTGCAATCATGTGACAACAGCAAAAAGGATAAGCGTAAATATTAGGCTTAATTTTCTTTTTTGTCTTTTGAGTTGTTCTTGATTGGTGATGTGCATTATGTAATTTTACAGAGTAAATTTTTTTAAGTGTTATTATTTCTTTGTCTCTCTGAGTTTTTGTTTCTTTGTCTCTCTGAGTGAAACGAAGAGAATAAGAAACAAATGTAAGATACTCGAGCAATAAAAGACAACAAAATTCATTTCTCATTAAGGCAATATTATGTTAAAATTTCATATCTTGTTGCAATTAAATTCCTGCTTTGGCTACTGATAATGTTGATTTGGTAATGATTCATTTCTTTTGTTTGTCTTCTTTATTGCTCGAATTATTAGTTTGTAAGGTTATAAGGTTCTTAAAGTTATAAACAAACTAAGATTCCCGTTTTCACGGGAATGACACAAGTAAAAAACTAAAAGCTAAGCTCTAAGTTCTAAGTTCTAAATAATAACATATCCAAATCATTTCTTGGTTTCTATAAATGTTTTGCCGAGTTTTTTACGTAAATATCCTATATAAACATCAACGCTTCTGGAAAACATATGATCGTCAAAATCTCACCAAACTTCTTCGAAAAGCGTTTTTCTATCCACAGGGATTCATCTATTTTGAAGCAAATATTTGAGTAAATCAAATTCCAAGGTTGATAAAGAAACTGATTTTCAACTTCTTTCGACTGTTCTTTGGGGTAAGTTTACGGTCACATTTTTTATTGTAATAAGCTGTTCTTTGTTGCAAGAATTTCTTCTCGTGAGTGCGTGGATGCGGGAGATAAGTTCTTCCATGTCAAATGGTTTTCCCAGGTAATCATCGGCTCCCGCATCCAAGCCGGCAACTACATCTTTTGAAGTATTTCTCGAAGTAAGCATAAGAATTGGTAAGGTATTCCCTGAAGTTCTAAGTTCTTTACAAATAGTAATTCCATCTTTATGAGGAAGATTTATATCAAGAATAAGCACATCGTAATGAGTAGTCTGAATTTTTTCCAATCCCCTCTCTCCGTCAAAATCAATATCTACTTTTATCCCTTTGAGTTTGAGATATTCTTGGATGTTCTTTGCCAACGGGACATTGTCTTCCAAAAGAAATACTTTCATTGATAGGTTTTATAGAATAAACTTTTGTAGTATATATATTTGATGTAAATTTTCTGTAAGAATTGTTTTATTACTTATAGGTTTATTTTTCCATTACTTTTTTCTGATAATTCTTTTTTGAAACTATCAATCAATCAGATATTTATTTGGATGGTTTGTTTGATATTTTGGTCGTAGGAATCGCTAATTACTTTCGCATCGTATTTGGAAAATAAGTGTTGGACAAGGGAGACTTGGTCGTAATCGTATGCAAGTGGAACTTGCGAGGTGATCTCTTTGTCCACGAGCTGGGAGTGGGAGAGAGATTCTTTGGCAGTATGGGAATATGCTTGGATGAGTCCTCCCACTCCCAGGAGGGTTCCACCGAAATATCTCGTAACCACACAAAGTACGTTCTGCAGACCTGCACCGTCGAGAACTGAGAGAATAGGTTTGCCAGCGGTGTTTGCAGGTTCACCGTCGTCGTTAACTTTTTTGTAAGCTGCATCGATAATCGATGCTCCGAAAAGATCATAATGAAGATGTACGCCTACTTTGTAGGCCGAGCAATTGTGCGTCGCATCGTGATATTGCTTTTTCATCTGGGCAAGATATGCTTCTGCTTCTTCTTTGCTTTCTACAGGAAATAAAGTAGCAAAAAATCTTGATCCCTTGATCTTTGGAATTTCATATATTGATTGTTGAGTTATCGTTTTGTAATAAAGTTTTGACATGAGAAATTATCAGAATCTAATTGATGATATGATAGTGAAATAAAAGGTAATCACAATATTATTATTCCAAAAACCATCTATTGACTTTTCTTCATTATTTATTATAATATCTAAACAAAAATAGAAATTTAAAAAGAATATATATGGAAGGCATAAATGAAAACACAATTGTAAAAGCCGTTGTAGAAACAAAAAAAGCCTTGTCAAAAGGCAAATATGAAACCATAAAAACGGCTTGGAATAACTTAGACAATATTCTCAAGGGAAATATGTCCAAAGTAAACTCTAAAATTGTTAATACTGCTGTCGATGTTTTTCAAGCAGCTGGATTAACATTATGTGAATTAAAAGGAAAACAAAAGGAGACGTAATTACGCCTCCTTTTTTTGTAAAAAATTATTTAATTTATAAATATTTATATTAACTTCTAATCCCTACATGTTGCACATATTTCTCAGCTATAATTTTAAATTCTTCTAGCTCTTCTTCAGAAAATGGTGTCCCTCAAAAATTTGGATCTAAGGTATTTCCACCTATATAGTTTTGTAAATAATAATTTTTGGCTCCTCTAATAAAATGAGTCATACTTTCTATATCATCTACGGTGTGCATACCTTTTATCACAGTGGTTCTATATTCATAATCTATGTTTCATTCCAATAATATCTGCAATAATTTTTGATAACTAAGATAAAATTCTGGTGGTTGATGAATGCCAACAGCAATATCATAATTATAAAAAGCATGCTTAAGATCAATAGCAACATAATCCAAAATCCCATCTTGAATCATTCTTTTAACTATTTTATAGTCTCTACCATTGGTATCAAGTTTTACTTTAAATCCCATATTTTTAATTTTTTTTGCAATTTCATATAAATCTGGTTGTAAAGTAGGTTCTCAACCACAAATACTTACACCATCCAAAAATCATTTTCTGCTTTCCAGAAAATTAAAAAAAACCTCTTCAGGAATTAAGTCATTTTGGAAAAGTTTCATCTTTTCTGGGAGTACACACTCAGGATTATGACAAAAAGGACAACGAAAATTACAGCCTTGCGTAAAAATTACACAGGATACGTGACCTGGATAATCTACTAAAGTTGATTTTTGAATTCAAGCTATATGCATATTTTCTTTTTAAGAATTAATATTTTATCTTCAATCTAAAATCCTGTTTTTTATGTAGAGTTTGCTATGATTTTTATCCTTTGGATAGCTTTATCAATATTTCTCATACCTTGTCCTACAGGATAGAAGGTAGGATATACCTTATATTTTGTTCAATGTATTTCAAAGACTTCGTGATCATTTCCTTGATAGTCAGAGACTTTGATATTTTTCCTAAGCAACAATGAACTTACTTGATTTCCAAACGAGACAATATGCGTAGGTTGAACCAAAGCAATTTCTTTTTCGATAGCTTCTAGATATGCTCTGAAAATATCATTGTGTAAGGGTCTTGCATCGATCTGAGTACACTTTGCAAGATTGGTCACATATATTTTATTCTGACTTAATTCTTGGTATACTTGCTGACAAAACTTGGTAGTCCATTGGTTGGGTTTATAATTTTGTATGGAAGTGAATGCTGGCTTGGATATGACACCTACGGCAAGAAACAGCTTCCAGATATTCTTCGTCCCAAGCCAGGCTGCACGCATACCTTTTCGCTCTTTCTGCGCTGAAACATTCCTCCCGGTGGGATTCATAAACAAGAAAAGAATTTTTGGCTTTTTGATACAACCCGCTCCATAAATAGGAGCCAAACTTTTTTCTCCATATTTCAGTTGTAACTTATCAAAAAGTGGAAACAGCTCTGGTAATTGTAGTGCGTGCATAACAAGAATTATTTAATAAGGTCAAAAATATCATATCATTGTTTAATAAGATTTTGTATAGGAAGAAAAACATTATTTAGTATCTCTCATATTCATTTCCATTCCCAGGCATCACATTTTTCAGGTTCTTTTATTTCTAATATTCCAGATTCATATTCACTTATAATAAATAGGGTAATATAGTGTTTGTTTTCTTGATCAAAAATATCGTTAGTATAAGGACCAATACGAAGGTTTTTTATAGTTAATCATGTTTCTTCAAGCACCTCTCTTTTTGCACAGTCAAATACTTCTTCTCAAAATTCAAGATGTCATCAAGGAAAAGATCGAGTACCATCCCCATGGGCATTTTTTCTTTTTCCAAAAAGAATTTTTCCTTCTTTATATACAATTACTCCAACACCTATTTTTGGTCTAAGATCAGTCATTTAAAAAACATGAAAATAAAAAAAGCGAAGCAGAAGGTTTCCCCCCTACTCCGCCTTCTGAAAATCAATATTTTAGATTGCCACGCTATCGCTCGCAATAGCAAAATATTTACGCAGCACAGCCACATCCTACAAATTTCACTTCTTGATATTCATTCACCAAATTATATGCATTAGTTGGATTTGAAAATTGTCTAACAAACTCTGAATTAGCAGTTTTACTTTCGTCGAAATACTTGCGAGAATAAAATTCTGATTTTTTTCCTGTGTTGTAATGACTAACAGGTCTTAGGTATCCCATAACTCTAGTATATACTTGGCACTGAGTTCTTTGGATTTCTTTTCCTTCTTTGTTGGTGAATGTTTGCATAACGGATAAGAATAAGATAAATAAAATAATATAATAACAAGCTTTGTTTTATTTGATTTTTTTCTCTGTCAATATTCTTAATTTTTCTGGATCTGATGTGTGTTTTTGTCTTGTTTCCATATTAAATTCATCACCAACATAACCAAGTTCTTTGTCACATTTTGGACAATAATCATGCTCACCTACAATATATCAATGTTTAGGACAAATTGAGAAAACTGGAGATATAGTAATATAAGGAAGTTGGTAATTTTCAATAACTTTTTTAACCAACATCTTACATGACTGAGCGTCTGACAATCTTTCTCACATGTATAAATGAAGAACTGTTCCTCATGTATACTTACATTGTAATTCGTTTTGTAGTTCTAATGCTTCAAATGGATCGTCTGTGTATCCAACAGGTATTTGAGTAGAATTTGTATAATAAGGTGCTTCGTCTGTTCCAGCTTGAATAATTTTTGGAAGTTGTTTTTTATCTTCTTTTGCAAATCTATAGGTTGTACCTTCTGCTGGCGTAGCCTCAAGATTGTAAAGATTTCCTGTTTCTTCTTGATATTGTTTGAGAATTTCTCTCATATAATCCAATATTTCAATAGAGAGAGATTTACCATCCTCTGTGGTCATATCTTCTTTTCCATTAGTGAAATTTAGCACTGCTTCATTCATTCAATTTAAACCGATAGTTGAGAAGTGATTTCTAAAGGAATGAAGGTACCTTTTTGTATAAGGATAAAATCCATTATCCAACCATTTTGTAATTTCTTTTCTTTTTAATTCAAGAGAAATTTTGGCTAAATCCATTAATCTTTTGACTTGTTTCTTAAATCATTCAAAATCATTTTTGTAGTTGTATCAAATTCTAGCCATATTTATGGTAACTACCCCAATTGATCATGTCATCTCTGAAGAACCAAAAAGGCCTCATCATCTTTTTTCTAATTGAGTGAGATCAAGTTGTAATCTACAACACATAGATCTAACTGCTCATGGTTTGTATGCATTTGGATTTTCTACTTTAGTTATATTTCAATTTTCATCTTTTACTGTTTTAAATTGAGAACCAATAAAATTTTGAAAATAAGGAATTCAATATTTAGCAGTCATTTCAAACAATAAATTTACATCAGGATCATCCCAAGGAAAATCTTCTGTAATATTATATGTAGGAATTGGAAATGTAAATACAGCACCAGTCCAATCACCTTTTGTATAAATTTCAATAAGAACCCTATTTAAAAGTTTCATTTCTTCTTCAAGTTCAGAAAATTTCTTTGGATAATATCATTTTTCTATACCTCCAAGCATCAATGCTTTATCTTTGAGATCTTCTGGACATCTCCAATCCAAAGTAATATTTGTAAATGGAGTTTGTGTTCCCCAACGTGAAGGAACATTGAGACCAAATACAAAATTCTGCATTTGTTGTGTTACATATTTATGTACCTTAAAATCAACGTGAGCTTTTCTTGCCTCTGGAGAATCAAATTGTACGTTTAATTCGTCAAGATCTTGTTCTATTCCAACTTTATATTTGTGAACAAATGGAGCCAAATAAGTATCAAAAGATGAAAATGCTTGTGCACCAGCCCATTCATTTTGCAAAGTTCCCAAAAAATTAATCATTTGATTTACTGCAGATTGAAGATTGTTTGGTGGTGCAGATTGTACTCTATTATCTAAACCATTGAATCACTCTTCCAAAAGCTGTCTAAGCGACCAACCAGCACAATACCCAGAGAACATATCCAAATCATGAATATGATAATCTCAATTTCTATGAGCACCTCAAACTTCTTCTGGATATACATGAGAAAGCCAATAATTGGCTATAACTTTACCTGCAACATTGAGAATCAAACCTCACAAAGAATATCATTGATTTGAGTTTGCATTTACCCTCCAATCTGTTTGTTGAAGATATTCATCCATAGTTTTACCAACCTCAACAACAACTTTTTTGGATTCTCTAGATTGTCATCTTTTTTCACGGTACAAGATAAAAGCTTTTGCTATTGTATCGTGTCATTCTTTTATAAGTGTTTGTTCTACTGCATCTTGAATAATTTCTACATCTGGTATTTCATTCCCTATTTTTGCTATAACAGATTCTATAACTTTGTCTGTTATTGCTGACACTTTACTAAAATCTGTACCTCATACAGACTCAATTGCTTTTTTAATAGCTTGCTCAATTTTGATTCTATCAAAAGAAACAATAGCGCCATTACGTTTTTTTACTTTGTAAATCGCCATTACAAGATGTTTTTGAAATAAAAATAAAAAACACTATATCTAGTAGTATTCGTTTTGTTATTGACCTATATATTGTGTTTCAATAAAGAAAATCAACAGAAAAATCATTCGAACTTTTACTAGTATGATATCTTTTAGTTAGCAGGTTTACAAAAAAGCAAGGGATTTTTTGACATTTTTTTATCATTTTTGTGGGAAGATTGTTGTTATTGTTTTATTTGTAAAAACGATATTACTTGTATATTTTTATCAAATAATTAAAAGGAAATTACTATATAATATAAAAAATAATTTAAATTCTGATTTTGTTTTATGAAAACATCTCTAAAAATTGGTATAAATTTTGGAATAACATCTGGTATAATAACGACACTTTGACTATTAGTATGATTAGCAGCTGGTAGTGAAATGAAATCGATTGTTATTGCTGGAATTTTGACAATAGCGATTGCTGATTCTCTTTCTGATGCATTGGGTATTCATATCTCTCAGGAATCAAATATAAAAAACTCCCATAAACAGGTATGGGAATCAACAATAGCAACTTTTTTTACTAAATTTATATTTGCATGTACTTTTATTATTCCAGTTTTATTATTACCTCTTTTGTCTGCTGTAATAATAAGTAGTATACGATGATTGGCTGTAATCACTTTTGTTAGTTACAAAATAGATATTTCTCAAAACAAAAACCCATGGCATAGCGTATTTGAACACGCGTTTATTACTATATTGGTTATTTTCTTAACTTATTTGACAGGTATAGGGATAAATAGATTATTTGGGTAATTTTTCTTAAAACCCATTCATAGTCAAAGTAAGAGTACCACTATAACTACCTGGTGCTTGATTGGCAGGTACATTAACTAATAATGATACATCATTAGCACTTACTTTACAAATTTTATTACTTTCTGAAGCCTTTGCAAAAATTACATGAGGAGCACTATAAAATTGTATAGGAGTTCAAACATCACCTGTACAAGCTAAGTCACCTTGAACTACAACAGTATCATGAGAAATAAGAAGATTACTACCAGAAATGGTATTTCATTTTTCATTTGTTAAATCAGTTGTTTGGATAGTTAATGTCCATCCTCAATCAATACCTTGATAATCTTGACAATACCAAGTAGAAGGAAAAGTTCCTGAGAAGGTATAAGGGATACCAATTTTGACATCTTGAGCATTCATATCTAGAGAGGTTCAGTAGACACACTCGGTTACTCATCATGTGATGGTTAGCGTTAGATTTCATTGAGTTCAATCTCAAACAATTCAATACAAGATAGAATCAGAGGTAGAATAAATTTCTCAGTTGGCGATAAACTGTGCATAAACAGTTTTTTCTTCGTATCACTCAGAAAGCTCCCAAGTTTTTGTAGTAGAGATAACTTCTCGACCTGACCAAGTAATACCATCATTAGAAAACATCATACCAGTAGCAGTAGGAGCAGAGATAGTCAAGTTAACTATTTGAGAAGTAGTAGAAGCTTCATCATTGTTGATCACAAAAGATCAGGTAGATCAAGCTATAGCAAAGTATGTAAAGTGATCCGTAGTAAAAGAAACATATGGTTGTCCGTCGATATCAGAAACAATCCCTCATTTTTCATAGGTCCAAGAAGATCAATCTTGAGATGAGTAGATAGAAACAGGATCTCAGATAGTGGATCAAACAACAGACATCCCCAAAGTAGCGGCTCAATTTGTTAGAGTAAGTGATTCTGTAGTACTACCAACAGAGATAGCTGAGAGGACAGGTTTGCTGTCTACAGTAGTAGTTCCTGTATAATTACTTGGAGGTGATATAGTTAAAGTATAATTGGAATTATCAGATTTTTTGAATTCTAAATTTTCTGGTAAATAAAGAACTCCTGCATCTGTAATTATATTTAAATTTCTAAATATTTTTCAGTTAGTTTCTTTTAGAGATATTTTTGAATCTCCAAAAAATGTATCTCCCCAAAAATCAATATTTTGATAATTATAACCTTTTTTGCTGAATTCGTTTTTTATATCCAATAATTCGTTAGAGTTTGGTAGATAAACAGGGGTATTTCATATCAATGATGATATGTAATTTATTAGTTCTTTGTTGTAAGAAGTGAAGTATCATCAAACTAAAATTCATCATTCTTTTCATATTTCAATCTTATATACTTCATCATCAAACCCATCTCAGATATCAAAAGAAGTATCTATAGATCAATCATAATTCAATCTTACAATATTGTTTACATAATATGTATTATAATTATTGAATCGTCAGCCAACTAAAATTTTATCATCATCTTGTATTTCTATAGTTGTTATATATGCAGATCATTCTCAGTCATCAAATCATATTCAAATATCAAAAGAACTATCTATAGATCAATTAGCATTTAGTCTTATAAGTCAGTTTGCAGGTTGTCGGTTGTAAGAAGTGAAGTATCATCAAACTAAAATTCATCATTCTTTTCATATTTCAATCTTATATACTTCATCATCAAACCCATCTCAGATATCAAAAGAAGTATCTATAGATCAATCATAATTCAATCTTACAATATTGTTTACATAATATGTATTATAATTATTGAATCGTCAGCCAACTAAAATTTTATCATCATCTTGTATTCTTGTGGTATATATGTAAGCGTATCAATATCAATCATCAAACCCATCTCAGATATCAAAAGAAGTATCTATAGATCAATTAGTATTTAGTCTTATAAGTCAGTTTGCAGGTTGTCAGTTGTAAGAAGTGAATCGTCAGCCAACTAAAATTTTATCATCATCTTGTATTTCTATGGTTGTTATATATGCAGATCATTCTCAGTCGTCAAATCATATTCAAATATCAAAAGAACTATCTATAGATCAATTAGCATTTAGTCTTATAAGTCAGTTTGCAGGTTGTCAGTTGTAAGAAGTGAATCGTCAGCCAACTAAAATTTTATCATCATCTTGTATTTCTATGGTTGTTATATATGCAGATCATTTTAAGTCGTCAAATCATATTCAAATATCAAAAGAACTATCTATAGATCAATTAGCATTTAGTCTTATAAGTCAGTTTGCAGATTGTTCATTGTAAGTAGAAAATTCTCAACCAACTAAAATTTTCCCATCATCTTGTGTTTTTATTTCATGTACAGTGTTGTCAAATCATTTTATGTCATTTTTGTTTAAATTTGTATTATTTGATCAATCAGGATTTAACTTGACAATATTATTTACTTCGTTTTTGTTGTAAGAAGCAAATTCACCGCCAACCATAAATCATCAATCATTTGTTAGTTTTATGTCGTAGGCAATTCTATATCATCAAAATCATCAATCTTCAATAAATCAATCTCAAATATTTGAACCGAATCAATCTCAAATATTAAAAGAAGAGTCAAAAGATCAATCAGAATTTAGTCTTGCTATTGAATTAGCTCATTGTCAATTATATGATAAAAAATCTCATATGACAATAATTTTTCAATCTGATTGAATTATCGTTTTATTTATGATAGCTGTATCATATCATTTGAGGAATCACTCTCAGGCAATAAAAGAATTGTCTATAGATCAATCAGGATTTAATCTAAATATATTAGGATTTTGCGCTATATCTGCAAAAACAGAAAAAGGGCTAAATGTATAAATATATGTTTCGTTAAATCATCAAACAATAATTTTTCAATCGTTTTGTATATTTATATCATTTACTTTATATAAATTATTTTTTGGTAAAAAAGATGTATCAATAGATCAATCGGAGTTCAATCTTGCTAGGTTTTTTATTGTTGATTGAGACCACATAAAACCTGAATTTTCTCGACGGTTTCAGTTATCTATACAACTTTGTTCTGTTTCTCATTCAATGAAACAATCTTTATTATAACAATAACCCGCCGATAAACAACTTTCTTCTGTTGTGTATTGTGGTTGTTCTTCTTGATACTTATTTACACAATAATAATTATTAATAGGGGTTTCAAAACTTCAACCAATCAAAATTTTACCATCATTTTGTAGTGTAATTGTGCTTAAATCTGTATATCAGTATATATTATTAAATGTTTCTCAAACATTGAAAGAAGAATCTATAGATCAATCAGGATTTAATCTAACTAATCAATTTACAGAAATTCCATTGTAAGAAGTAAAAATTCCTCAAACCAAAATTTTCCCATCATTTTGTAGTGCTATTTTTCTTACTGATCAGTTATTTGATGAGTTAAAACCACTTCATATTATAAAAGAGTTGTCAATAGAACCATTATTGTTTAATCTAATAATATTATTTGTTTCTTGTCAATTATAGGAAGTAAAACTTCAACCAATCAAAATTTTCCCATCATTTTGTAGTGCTATTGTTTCTATTAAATATCAATAATATTCATCCTCAAAACCAATACCTGTCATAAATGAAACGTCTCTAGATCAATCAGGATTTAATCTAGTTATATGTTTTATATTTTCTCAATTATAGGAAGTAAAACTTCAACCAACGATAATTTTTCAGTCATTTTGAATTACAAGAGCCCTTACTCTATTAAAAAAGCCACTTCAAATATTAAAAAAATCAGTTATTCCTCAATCTCAAAAAGAAGTATCTATGACGGCTTGCCATGCTGATCAAAAATTACTAAAAATCAATAAGAAAGAGGTAGCCATACCAAAAATACGAAGAAATGATTTTTTCATTATTTTATTTGTAAAAAAATAAATTTATTAAATTAATTATATGCGAAAAGGTTTTTTTGTCAAAAATTTGAAATTTTTTTGATTAAATTTATCAATATGTATTTAATCATTGATTAAATGGAAAAAATATTTATATTGAAAGCACTATATGTATTTATTTATCTAAAAATAAATAATGCCTTTCTGAATTCATCCTGAAGAGAGAAATGAATTTAAATCACCTTTTTCTTTTCCAATAGATAATGATGATTTTGAAGCCAAAAGAAGTTTTTTGGAATCAGTTGAGGATAACGACAAAGAAAACAGAAAAAAAGAAAAACTCAAAACAAAAGAAGAGCTTTTGAAATTACTTAAATCCAAAAATCTCGATAAAAATAAAAGAGAAAGAATCAAAAGATTGATTAAAGACTTATAATTTTATTAAGTAAAATAAAGAATGATCGGGAAAATAATATCTTACCAAATGCTAAATCATGATGTTGTAGAAATAATCTTTCAGCTACCTGAAGTTTTAAATTACAAACCGGGACAATGGGCGTTGATAGATTATAAGGATGCTGAGCAACCGCTCAAAAGGGCATACTCTATTGCTGAGTATAAGGTTGTTGCTCAGGGCTGTCAGATTACATTGGCTATCAAAATGCTTGAATGATCAAAAAGCTGATGATATCTGAGACAAGCCAAAGAATGAGATGAATTTGAAATTGTAGGAATTTTTGGACATTTCGTTTTGCAAGAAAATAATAATCCAAAAGTTTTTGTAGGTACATGAACTTGACTTGTACCGTTGATAGCAATGGCAAACGAAACCAAAAGTCAGAAAAAATTATATTTTTCAGTATCATATAAATCTGATTTATTTTATGTAGATCGTATAAAAAATATAGAAAATTTGGAATCTCATATTCATATTTCTAGAGAAGAAGTTGAATGATGTGAACCAGGAAGAATTGATTTATCAAAGGAATCATTTCCAGATAACGCGGAATTTTATCTCTGTGGGAATCCTACTGTGGTTAATTCTCTTGTAGAAACTATTGAATCAAAGTGATATAAGAATATTTACACGGAGAAATACTAACTATAATGTTAAATTATTATTGAGTAAATTTAGAACTTTAAAATATTGAAAAGTATGGATGTAAAAAGCCTAGAACAGTATCTAAATTATATACCCCACATAGGCAATCCACAATATATAGTGGACGATATTATCCAAAAAGCAAAAGAATATTTGTCAGAAAATCAGATTTCTGAAATTCAAAGAGCATATGAATATGCTAGACAAGCTCACGGCTGACAGCTTAGACTTTCTGGAGAAGAATACATTGTACACCCACTCAAAGCGACTGAATTTTTGATGGAAATTAAACCAGATATTCAAACTATTCAAGCTAGTATTTTGCATGATGTAATAGAAGATACTCCAATAACAGAAGAAGATATCAAAAAATCTTTTTGAGAAGAGGTATCTAATCTTTGTGAATGAATGGTAAAAGTATCTAAAATTAAATATAAATGAGAAGATAGGCATCTAGAAACAATAAAAAAAACATTTCTTGCAATGGCAAATGATTTGAGGGTAATTTTTATTAAACTTTGTGATCGTATTCACAATATTCAGACTCTTCAATATCATCCCAATCCATCCAAAATACAAAAAATTGCACAAGAAACAATGAAAATTTATGTGCCTATAGCAAAAAGACTCTGATTATATTATTATCAATTATATTTGGAGAATTGATCTTTTAAACATTTGGATGAACCAGCATTTAATAAAATTTTCAATTATCTCAAAAAATATTTTTGAACTTGAGAAAAATATACATACAAATGAATTGATGCTATTAACAGCCTTCTCAAAAAAGAATGAGTAGAAGATTTTGAATTAAAGTGAAGGATTAAAAGTCCATATAGAGTATATGAAAAATTGGAAAAAAAATATAAAACCGATGATATTTGAGAAGTTATGGATCTTTTGGCATTTAGAGTTATCACAAAAACTGTAGCAGACTGTTATATGATACTTTGAGTAGTTCATAAATACTACACACCACTTATTAAAAAGATTAAAGATTATATAGCAGTTCCAAAATCAAATGGCTATCAAAGTATTCATACAACTGTTTTGGGGATGTTCTCTTTTCCAATAGAAATACAAATAAGAACTCATGATATGGATGAAGTAGCTGAATATTGAGTTGCAGCGCATTTTGCTTATAGCGAATTTAACAAACCAACACTAGTAGCAAAATATCAATGACAATGGATAAAAAAATTACAAGAAATAGTGCAAAATTACAGAGAATCTGATGATAAAGAAAGATTCAAAGATGAACTAAAAATTGAGGTTTTAGATAAACGTATATATTTATACACACCAAAATGAGATGTAGTAGAAATACCTAACTGAAGCTCTGTTTTGGATTTCGCATTCTTGATTCATTCTGATATTGGATTGAGATTTAAAAATGCTATTGTTAATTGACAAATAAAACCAATAAGTTATAGACCAAAAACTGGAGATGTAATTAGTATAAATACTTTTAAAAACAAATATTCTGCCAATAAACATTGGTTTGATTTTTTGCATACCATGTGAGCAAAATCAAACTTGAATAAACATTTGAAATCACAACAAAAACTTGAATTAGTCAAAAAAGCAACTAGTGAGTTAAATACTCATTTGGAGAAAATAAAATTACCAAAATTAGATTCAGGTCAAGACAAAATATCAAAAATGTATTCTAAAACTGAATTGGAAAAGAAGTTTATGGAAATTTTGGATAGAAAATCTAATTATAGTCAATTAATTAAATCCGCATATCCAATAGAACGAGAAAAACAAAACAAATCAACAAACCAAAACTTTTTTCAAGCACAATTACAACAAATAAAAGAAGATGCTATAGGAAGAATTTTAATTGATTGAGACCGTCTTTCAAATTATAGTTTATGTAAAGAATGTCATCCTGGAATACATGACAAAATTATTGCAAAATCATGAAGAGATGGAGTAAAAGTTCATAAAACCAACTGTAAATCTCTTAAAACGATAAACTTTGATAAACTATTGGAAGCTCATCGAGAATGACAAGAAATAAATAACTACGAAGTATCTATAGAATTAAAAATATTCAACAAATATTCTAGTTTACTTGATGTTATGAATATATTTAGTGATCTACATATTGTTATATTACAGATATCAATAAAAAACAACTGAGACTGAACTAGTGATATTTTTCTAGATACAGAATTTAAAAATCCTGCACGTATAGCTTTCTTGTTAAATAGCTTGAAAAAATATGATGATTCGATAAAAGTTAATAGTAAAAAAATATCTTAAGAAAATTTTATTTTTTATCATAAATATATAATGTTAGAAGAAGTAGGTATGGTTGTAGATAAATCAACATGGAATTTTTCATCAATATTTGCTACTCAAGGTTTGTGATTCTGGATAAATATTATGTTGTTGATTATTATATTATTTTGGGTATTAAGTATAATTTGGGTTGCAAAAGATATTATGGCAAGGACAAGTAAATTATCATATCAAGTTCTTTGTGTTTTTTTGGTTACATTTCTTTCACCTATTTTAGGTCTTCCTATTTATTGGGTTATTAGACCTATAGGGTTTGTTCGTGATAGATTGCCTTGGAGAGAAGCACAAGTTATGAACTTAGTTGTTTGCTATAATTGTGGGACACTAAATCCAAAAGATCACGAATGCTGTTTAGCATGTGGCGAAGCTCTGAAAATAAAATGTAAGCAATGTGGTAAAGATTTTCCTCATTCATATGGGTACTGTCATTTTTGCGGAGCACCGAATATAGATTAAATTTTTATTTGGAGGTATATGTCATTCCCGCCTTATTATATTGGAGCGGGAATCTAAGCTATTTATCTGAGATTCCGACTCCAAATTCTTTAAGTCGGAATGACAAAAACAAAAATCTCTTGTTTTTTATTGAAAAAAACCTAATTATAGAAACACCTTTAATCACTATCAAGTGAAATATGATGCATCTTGGAACAACTACTACAACTACTACAAGCCAATAAATTGGTAGGAGTTTTGTATTGTTTCACTTACAATATTCCTACCGAAAGGTAGGTTTTTTTAAACTTAATAATAACCATGAAAGATTTTGATGATATAAAAGAATGAATTCATCTAGTAATAACAAACGCTTGGATTCAAAAATGAGATAAATATTTGATAGCACAGAGATCAAAAACAGATCCTTATAAACCTGGTTATCGATGATTAGTTGGTTGAAAACTTGACTACAAAGAATGATATGATATATTGCAAAACAATGTAAAAAAAGAAATCCAAGAAGAAGTCTGAATTGAGGTTGACAATATAAAACTAATAGGAAACTTTATGACAACTACAAAAAATACTATAATTTACACAACATTTCATTGTTTATGGAAATCTGGAGAAGCCAGAGCTTTGGAAGATACTGAAGACATCAAATGGTTAAACCTGGAAGAACTAAAACTATTTGATGAACCAAATATATTTAAAGAATTTTTACCATATATCTCATAAATTTTATTTTTAACTATTACAAAAATGTCTAATCAAGAAAATTCTCTACTACATAATCAACGCCATTCATTGGCTCATATTATGGTGCAAGCTATACAAAGATTGATTGATCCTGGATTGGAACTTGGGGTTGGTCCTGCGATCGAAAATGGGTTTTACCATGATTTTTTGTGGTCAAAACAAGCTGATCAAGAACTGATAAAAGCAGAAGAAAGCATAGTTAAGACAACTTTCAAAGAAATGCAAAGAATAGTAAAAGAAAATCAGAATTTTTTGTATATTGAATTACCAGGAAAAGAAACAAAAGAATTATTAACTTTTTTGGGACAACCATATACTTTGGAACTTTGCCAAGATTTGACAAAAGAAGGTGAGACAAAACTTGGAATTTATATAAATACTATCAACGGACAAGCAGCTGAAAAGCTTCTTGCTCACACAAAACCAGAATATTTCAAAAAATATCAAGAAGCTACAAATCGATTGGCGAAACACACAGATCTTGAAGGAAAATTCGTGACTTTTGTAAATATGTGTAAAGGTCCTCATGTAGAAAATAGCAAGGAAATTCCTGTTGATGCTTTTGTTTTGGATAAGTTTGCTGGAGCGTATTGGAAATGAGATTCAAATAATATTATGATGACTAGAATTTATGGGGTTTCTTTTGAAACAAAAGAAGAACTGAAAAACTATCAATTGATGATGGAAGAAGCAAAAAAACGTGATCATAGAGTACTTGGAAAAAAGCTAAGTCTTTTTGCTTTCTCTGAAAATGTAGGACTTGGATTACCTCTCTGGTTGCCAAAAGGAGCTGGACTTTTTAGAACTATCGAAGATTTTTGGAATGAGGCTCACAGAAAAAATTGATATGAATTTGTAAGAACTCCACATATTGGAAACAAAAAACTTTGGGAAATTTCTGGGCACTGGGGATTTTATTCTGAGAGTATGTACCCTCCAATGGAAGCTGGACAAACTTTGGAAGATCAAAAAGCTGGTAAAAAAGTAAACGAAGCTGACTCTGAACAATATCTTCTCAAACCTATGAACTGCCCTTTCCATGTAGAAATTTACAAAGCAGAACCAAAAAGTTATAGAGATTTTCCACTTCGCCGATGTGAAACTGGAACTGTATATAGATTTGAAAAAAAAGGTCAGCTTGGTGGTTTGACTAGAGTAAGAGGTTTCACACAAGATGACGCGCACATCATGTGTAGAAAAGATCAAGTTGAAGACGAATTACAAAGAGTGGTAAAATTTATATTGTATATATACGAAAGTTTTGGATTCAAAAAAGAAGATGTAAAAGTTTATCTTTCACTAAGAGATCCAAAAAATACAAAGAAATATGCTGGAAACGATGAAGGATGGGAACTTACTCAAAATGTACTCAAAAAGGTTGCTGATGATATGAAACTTGATTATACAACTGAAGAAGGAGAAGCTGCTTTTTATGGCCCAAAACTTGATTTCAAAGTAAAAGATTGTCTAGGAAGAGAATGGCAATGTTCTACTTTGCAATTTGACTTCAATCTACCAGAAAGATTTGATATGACTTATATCAACAATAAATGAGAAGAAGAAAGACCATATATGCTTCATAGAGCTTTGTTTGGAAGTTTTGAAAGATTTATCGGAGTTCTAATCGAGCATTATGCTGGAGCATTTCCATTTTGGTTGGCACCAGAACAAATAAGAATCGTACCCGTAGCAGACAAATTCGTGGATTATGCAGACAATGTATATAACAAACTAAAAGATAAATGAATCAGAGTTGTTGTGGATGATAGTGCAGATAGTTTTAGTAAGAAAATTAGAAACGCAGAATTGATGAAAGTTCCTTATATTGTTATTGTTGGAGAGAAAGAAGAATCTGATTCTACTGTTAGTGTCAGAGTCTACAAAACTAAGGAACAATTGACTATGAAGTTTGATGAATTTGTGAATGAGAAAGTGAGAGAAAATGAGGAAAGAAGTTTATAAAATACTTTAAGATATGATCAAAACCCTAGCCATAGAAACAAGTTGTGATGATACTTCTATAGGAATTATTTCTTTTGATGGAGATCGTTTTGAGGTTGAAAAATTACTCGCCTATTCTCAAGTGGCAGACCATCAAAAATATGGTTGAGTGATGCCAGAAATTGCTTCGAGATTACATAGCGAAAAAATTATTTGAGTGTTGGACGCAGTTGGGTGGGGCAATATCGAGAATATCGACAATATCAGTGTAACTACCCACCCAGGACTTCCTGGCTCATTGGTGGTAGGGAAAGCTGTGTGAGCAACTCTTGCAAGCTGGTATGACAAATCGCTATACGAAGTGAACCATATTCACGGACATATTTTTTCCCTGTTTTTGGAAAGAAAAATATCTGAATTCGAATTTCCTATGGTTGTTTTGACTGCGAGTTGAGGACATAATGATTTGTACTTGGTTAGTTTAGATTCCCGCCCCAACGGACAAAGCAGGAATGACAATGAAGAAATCCAGATTGATCAACAGAAATTCGCGATGGATTGCCACCCCATTCGTTCTACTCAGGGTCGCAATGACTTAGAAAAACATACTCGTTTTCATATTGAGCATCTAGGGAAAACTCTAGATGATGCCGCGGGCGAATGTTTTGATAAAGTATCAAGAATGCTTGGTGGTCCATATCCAGGATGAGTTTGGATTGGAGAAATGGCATTAAAACATAAAAAACATCTTGAAGAATTTGGATTTTGCAACAAATGTGAACCTGTAAGTTCAGGAATTTCGTTTAAAAGAATTTTTCTTGCCAAAGAATCATTTGATTTTAGTTTTTCATGAATGAAAAGCCAAGTTTCGATACTATTGAAACAACTTGAAGAAAGAAAAGTAACATTGACAGAAGATCTGATTTGTGAAATTGCTTATGAATTTCAAGAAGCTGTGGTAGAAGTTTTGGCAAAAAAACTATTGAGAGCCTGAGCAAAATATGAGGCAAAGACCTTGGGAATTTCTGGTGGAGTTTCTGCAAATGATAGGCTTTGGGAATATGGAAATGGTTTAATAAAACATAAAAATTATAAAAGTCTAAATTTCAATTTAGTTAAACCTACTAAAAAAGTTTATTCTACAGATAACGCAGCTATGATAGGCGTTGCTTGAATTCTTCAACAACAACAAATGCTTTAATCTTTATCGTTTGTTATGAGATTTCTAAAAAAACTTTTTCAGATAAAATCCAAAGTTCTTGTCATATCTTGAGGTTGAGTAAGATGATTTTATGCTTTATGAATTCTAAAAGCATTGGAAGATCTTAATATGAAAAAAGATATCGATGCAATCTATTGAGTTAGCGCATGAGCTATAGTCGGAGCTTATCGAAGTGCCGGATATTCTGCTGATTGGATTTTTGATAGATTTTCCAAAATTTCTCTTTTTAGATTGAAAACATTTAATATTTTTTCCAAGAAAAGTTTTCTGAAAAATGATTTTATTCATAATATATTCAAAGAAGATTTGCCAGAAAAATTTAAAAAATTAAATATTCCATTGGCTATTGGAACTACAGATTGTGCTAAATGAAAATATATTCTTTATAAAAAAGGAAATCTGATTTCTCCTCTTTTGGGGAGCATGTCTATTCCTGGCGTTTTTCCTCCGATTTTGTTCCAATGACATACTCTGATGGATGGAGGCCTAATCAACAATTTTCCCGTAGACCTCGCAAAAAAAGACCATCCATCCAGTCATATTATCTGAATATTTCTCAATAAATTTATAGAAAACCAAAGTACATCTTCTATTATTAATTCATTATCTTTGAGTTACGAAATACTTATGAGAGCTAGAGATAAAGAAAAATTTCATATTGTAGATGATTTATTTTATAGAGACTTAGACCTTTCTATGTTGAATACCAATAAAAAACAAATGAAAAGAATTTTTGATTTGTGATATCAAGATGGAATCAAAAAATTTGAATAAAAAAAGTCCCACCACAGAAATCTGTGATGAGACTTACCAAAAATTTATGACTTAACTCGGAGTAAAGTTTTGAGGTGATCCTTATACTCTTTCATAAGCTTGCTTTTTGGCCTTGATACAATTCTACGATTATTCTTTACAAAATCCGCATAAGATTGTTCTTTGACATTACGAGGAAGCGAAATTAAAAATTTCGCAAATCCTTTTTCGTATGCCCTTATTGTAGATCTTTTTAACACTGTCTTCCCATCGACTTTGTCGTGCGCTAATTTCGGTCTCTTGATTTTACCATCAGCAATAGCAGATTCTTGTGCTGCTAAGATTGCTTCGGCATCAGCCATATAACAAACCCTAAGCAACGAATCAATCTGTTGACTCATGTAAAGATCTACATCTTGATTCCCTAACTGAAGAATAGCAAGAGCATCTATCAGAAGCTCTTTGTAGGCTTCTGTAAGAAGTGACTTAGTTTCGCTCTTTTCCTGGGCGAATCCAGGTGTTCCCATTATGATTACAATCAACGTGGAAACTAGAATAATTAGTTTCTTCATATTTTTATGTTTTATTTTCGTTAATAATAATTAATGATCACCTCAATTTGTAATTTAATTATTTTATATAAAAAGTCAAGTCTATTTTTTAGAAAATATATTTATAAGTTTATAAGTCAGATTTTATTATACGTTTGTCAATTATTGATACTATTTTTTATAGAAATACAATATAAGATATAGCACCTAGATAAAAAAAGTGATAAAAAACTTGAAATTTCTAAAAAAATAGATAATATAGCACGCGTTGTATTTTAGTGACACATTTTATTTTATTATATTTTATTATGGCAAAAGTAATTGGAATTGACTTGGGAACCACAAATTCGTGTGTTGCCTACATGATGGGAGACAAATCAGAAGTAATCGCTAACGCTGAAGGTAACAGAACAACTCCTTCTATTGTATATATAAAAGGCGATGAATTATTAGTTGGTGATCTAGCAAAAAGAAAAGCGGTCTTGGAACCAAAGAACGTAATTTATGAAGTAAAAAGATTTATAGGTAGAACTTATGCAGAAATGAAAGAGGAAATTAAACATATTCCTTTTGACGTAAAAGAAGCTGCTGACGGTGGAATTTTGATTGTTGTTGGTAAAAAAGAATACAAACCAGAACAAATTTCAGCCTTTATTTTGCAAAAGATAAAAGAAGATGCTGAGAAATTTTTGGGAGAAAAGATAACACAGGCTGTTATTACAGTTCCTGCTTATTTCAATGATTCTCAAAGAAATGCTACTAAAGCAGCATGAGAAATTGCTGGACTTAAAGTAGAAAGAATTATAAATGAACCGACTGCTGCCTCATTGGCATATGGAGAAGGTAAAAATAAAGATGAAAAAATCGTAGTATTTGATCTTGGTTGAGGAACATTTGATGTAACAGTATTAGAAATCTGAGCTGAATGAACATTCCAAGTACTTTCAACATCTGGTGATACTAAACTTGGAGGTGCTGACTTTGATCAAAGAATCATGCAACACATTATTGATGAATTTGGAAAAAAAGAAGGTATAAATCTCAAAGATAATACTATGGCAATGCAAAGAATCAAAGATGAAGCTGAAAAAGCAAAAAAACAACTTTCTCAAGTAGAAAGAGTAGATATTTCTATTCCATTTATCACTACTGGACCAGATTGACAACCAAGAAACTTGGATGTTTCTTTGACAAGAGCTCAATTTGAAAACATGTGTAAAGATTTGATTGACAGATGTAAAGAGACAGTAAAACAAGCTCTTAAAGATTCTAAATTAAGTACTAGTGAAATCAATGAAGTAATCTTAGTTTGAGGATCTACAAGAATGCCTTTTGTGCCAAGAATTGTAAAAGATATTTTTGGTAAAGAACCAAAGGCTACAGTTAATCCTGATGAATCAGTTGCTCAATGAGCTGCTATTCAAGGTGGAATTATCCAGGGAGATGTAAAAGATATATTGCTTTTGGATGTAACTCCACTTAGTCTTTGTGTAGAAGTGGAAGGTGGATTGGCACATGCTATGATACCTAGGAATACAACTATTCCTGCTAAAAAACAGAATATATTTACTACAGCAGCAGATAATCAAAGCGCTGTAACAGTTAATGTTACACAAGGAGAAAGACAATTTTCTAGAGATAATAAATCACTTGGAACATTTAACCTTGAAGGTATTCCTGCAATGAGAAGAGGACAACCTCAAATTGAAGTTACATTCGATATTGATGCAAATGGAATTCTCCATGTAACTGCTCAAGAAAAATCTACTGGAAAATCTCAAGAAGTAAAGATCCAGTGATCAACAAATATTTCTGATGAAGAAATCGCTCAAGCAAAAGCAGATGGAGAAAAATTTGCTGAAGAAGATCGCAAGAAAAGAGAAATTGTAGAATCAAAAAATAGACTTGAAGCATTAGTATACCAAATATGAAATATGTTGAACGAACAAAAAGAAAAGATACCTGCTGAAGAGGTTGAAACAATCAACAAACTTATGGCAGATGGAATTGATATAAAAAATAAAGAAGATGTAACAAAAGAAGAACTTGATAAAGAAATTGAAAGAATTGAAAAAGAATTCCAAGATCTTGCTCAAAAATATCAAGCAGCTCCATCATCTCCAGCCCCTGATACTGACTCAGAAATTGAGAATAAAGAAGGAACTGTTGAAGGAGAAGTAATTGATGCTGATAAATAACAATTAAATTTATATAGAAAAATGCCTCGAGAAATCGGGGCGTTTTTTTTGATATAAAAAAAACGCCCCATTTGGGACGCTTTCTTGTTATACGGTTTATTACCTATAGATTCCGACTCCAAATCCTTTAGGTCGGAATGATATAGCTTTATTATTTTTCTAATGCTGCGTGTGCGGCTGCAAGTCTTGCGATAGGTACTCTAAATGGAGAGCAACTTACATACGACAATCCGATTCTATGACAAAATTTAACTGACTCTGGATCTCCGCCATGTTCACCACAGATTCCTAATTTGATGTCTGGCCTTGTTTTTCTACCTTTTTCTACAGCCATTTTTACTAGTTCACCTACTCCTTCCTGATCCAATGTTTGGAAAGGATCTTTTTCGAAGATATTTTGGTTTACATATTCTTTGATAAATTTACCTGCATCATCTCTTGAAAAACCAAGACTCATTTGAGTAAGGTCGTTTGTTCCAAATGAGAAGAATTCAGCCGACTCAGCAATCTTGTCAGCAGTAACTGCACCTCTAGGTACTTCAATCATTGTACCAACTTTGTATTCGATCGTTGTATTATATTTAGCCATAGTTTCCTTAGCTACACGATGAACAATATCCAGATTAAAATCTAATTCTTGTTTGAATCCAACCAATGGAATCATTATTTCAGGAATTATTTTTTTACCTTCCTTTTCTAATTCACAAGCTGCAGATATTACGGCTTCAGTTTGCATTTCTGCAATTTCTGGATAAGTAACAACTAATCTACATCATCTGTGTCCAAGCATAGGATTGAATTCATGAAGCCCTTCAATTCTTTCTTTGAGAACAGCTAGATCAACATTCATTTCTTTGCTAAGTTCTACGATATCTTCTTCAGCTGTTGGCAAGAATTCGTGCAAAGGAGGATCCAAAAATCTGATAGTAACAGGAAATCCTTCCATAGCTCTAAACAATCCAACAAAATCTTCTTTTTGGAAAGGAAGTAATTTTGCAAGAGCTTTCTTTCTTCCATCAAGATCATTAGCAAGAATCATTTCTCTAACAGCTTTAATTCTATCTTCAGCGAAGAACATATGTTCTGTTCTACAAAGTCCGATACCTTCAGCACCGAATTTTCTAGCAACTCCTGCATCATGTGGAGTATCAGCATTTGTTCTTACTCACATTGTTCTATATTTATCAGCCCATGACATTAATGTTCCGAAATCTCCACTTAATTCAGGATCTACTACTTTAAGTGCTCCGGCAAATACTTCACCAGTTGAACCATCTAAAGTAATCATATCTCCTTCATTGTATGTTTTACCACCGATAATAAGTGTTTTAGCTTTTTCGTCTACAGTAATTTCACTTGCTCCAGCTACACAACATTTACCCATTCATCTTGCAACTACAGCAGCATGAGATGTCATTCCTCCTCTAGCTGTCAAGATACCTTGAGAAGCGTGCATTCCTTGAATATCTTCTGGCGATGTTTCCGTTCTTACAAGAACTACTTTTTTACCTTCTTCAGCTCGATCATGAGCAGCTTCAGCAGTAAACACGATTTGTCCAACCGCAGCACCTGGTGATGCAGGAAGTCCTTTAGTCAAAAGTTCTGCTGATGTTTTTGCAGAAGCTTCGATTTGTTTGTGAAGCAATGCATCAAGTTGTTCTGGTTTTACTCTAAGGATAGCTGTTTTTTCATCAATTAATCCTTCAGCTACCATATCAACTGCCATTTTTACAGCAGCAGCAGCAGTTCTTTTTCCATTTCTTGTTTGAAGAATATATAATTTCCCTTCTTGGATAGTAAATTCCATATCTTGCATATCTTTGTAATGTTTTTCTAATCCATGATAAATGTCTACCAATTCTTTGTAGCAATCTGGCATTTGTTTATCTAATTCTGCAATTTCCAATGGAGTTCTAATACCTGCAACCACGTCTTCACCTTGTGCATTCATCAAATACTCTCCGTAAAATTTATTTTCTCCAGTTGATGGATTTCTAGTAAAACATACTCCAGTTCCTGAAGTTTCTCCCATATTTCCAAATACCATTGCTTGTACACTTACTGCAGTTCCAAGTAATCCTTTGATATCATTGAGTCTTCTATAAATAATAGCTCTGTCATTGTTCCATGAATTAAACACGGCATTGATTGACATAGCAAGTTGTTCTCTTCCGTCATTTGGAAACATTTTTCCGGTTGCTTTTTGGATAGCTTCTTTGTAAAGTTTTACTACTTTTTTAAGATCTTCAACATCCAAATCTGTATCTAATTTCACTCCTTTTTCAGATTTAACTGATTGCAATGCATGCTCAAAATCATGATGAGGAACTTCCATCACCACATCACCGAACATTTGGATAAATCTTCTATAACTGTCCCATGCAAATCTTGGATTATTTGTTTTTGCAACAAGACCTTCAACAGATTCGTCGTTAAGCCCTAAGTTTAAAACTGTATCCATCATTCCAGGCATAGAATCTTTTGCTCCAGATCTAACAGAAACCAACAAAGGATCAACAGGATCTCCCAATTTTTTCCCTGTTTGTTTTTCTAATTTTTGAAGTTTTGCTTCTATTTGGTCTAAGACTTCTTTAGAATTACTTTTATTGTTTTTGTAATACAAATCACAAGATTCTGTAGTCACGGTAAATCATTGAGGAATCGGTAATCCCATAGCTACCATTTCTGCTAAATTAGCTCACTTTCCACCTACAATGTCTTTTGCTACTCCTTTCGCTTCATCGAAGGCATACACATACTTTTTTGACTTTTTAAACAAACACATATGTTTTTTCTAAGCAAATAAAAAAATCTGACAAATGTCACATTTGGTATTGTATACGATAATTTGGTTTTTTTTCAAGGGAAGATTGGAAAAATATGGTATATTAAGATTTATGAAATATTTTTAAAAAATTATTGAACTCAATTTCAATAGTTCTCTATACAAATATTTCCACCTGGATTTATTTTACGATCAGATTCATTTTGTCTAGTTGTATTCCAACCACACCAACTTCAATCATCTTTAGATGATAAAACAATATTTCAATTAACCTTAACAGAAATTATTCCAGCTGAATATGCTCCCTTTGTATCATCAATAAGCAGTACTATTGTATGCCATCATTTAGGCAATAAACTTGTTGTTTTCCAATATTTAGCACCACATTTCCATGCATCAAGTGTATTTGGATAAAAGGTCATTATTGGGTTTCATCAATTTATTCCTTGACTCTTATCCATATTCTTCCAAATCCAAGCTTTCATCTGATCGTCTGCCATTCCAGCTACTTCAACAATAGCATTATTTGTTGGAACAAAAAAAGCATTATACAAAAAATAATATCATCAAATAGCCGTACAATTTGTTCTTGGTCATAATCGTTTTGCATCAGCATCTCGCCAAGTTATTCAATGTCTCAACAATAAATCTGTTTGTGTGCATCCTGCGCGTAAAGTTGTTGCATTTAAAAAAACATTCCATCAATTAGGAAGAGGTGTCGCTGTACTTGTAGAACTCATTGTACAATTAATAGTTAGTGGATTTGTTATACAAGATCTAATCATTATACAATCTGGATGATTATAAACAAATCATCAAACATTTTGTCGTTCTCCATTGGTTTTTGTTGGAACAAAAACATCTAATCAACAATCATTTCTCACTATTTTACAAGATGCTCAGTTATCACCTCAATTTACTGTTGATGTAGTATTTTTAACCGACCTATATCATGATTGTCGAGTATTAATAGCTACACATATAAATCATCAAAAAATCAACAATAGCGTTAGCCATATTTTCTTTTTCATAGTTTATAAAATTATTAATAAAAAAAATTATTAATAGAGAAAACTATTAATAAATCAAATGTAAAATTATATATCTTACTTTTTCTTGCAAAAGACAAGCACTTTTTTATCATTAGTGTTAATGTTTTATATTATTGGAAACAATATGGCATCACTATCTTGGTCAAACACGAGGATTACTGTTTTGGAATATTGTCAAAAAAAATATTTCTTTACCTATTATAGTGACTGATTAAAAAGTAAATATCCAGAAGTTTGGAAAGAAACAAAAATTCTGAGAAAACTAAAAAGCCTAGATATGTGGATGTGAGAAATGACTCATAGAATAGTTTCTATGTATCTATTTCAGTTGAAGAAACATATTTTGGATAATTGACCAACACCTGATAAAGAATGGATAACCAATACTATTAGAAAAAATATGGAAACAACCTTTGCTGAGTCAAAAGCAAATGATTATAATGATTTTGTAAAATTTGGATTATCAGAACATTTTTATAATGAAATTGATGATACTGCTCTCGAACCTGTTATAAAAAAAGTAGTAAATAACCTAGAATCTTTTGTAAATAGTGAATATCACGAAAAAATACAGCAACGATTTCGTAAATGACACCATATTTACATAGAAGATCCTCGTAGACCAAATTTTGAAATGATGAAAGTAGATGTAAGCCATATACCATGACTGGAAAATGTATCTATATTAGCAAGTCCAGACTTTGGAATTATGTTTGGAGAAAATAATTATCTAATATTAGATTGGAAATCAGGAAAAGAGAGTTTGGATGTATCTGGAATTACTGATCAATTACGTATGTATGCTCTCAAGATTTTGTTGAAACAAAAAAATAAAGATCTTTGAAATCGTCAAATAGACGTATACGAAGTATATCTTCCATCTTTAAATGAAAAATCTGGGACTATTGAGCAAGAAGATATAGACCATATTATAAATAAAATTTTGGAAGATGTAGAGTATCAAAAACAATTTATAGTAGAACAAGATGTAGAAAGAAATGAACCATTGAGCCACACAACATTTACTAGAACAAGTAGTGAAAAAAAATGCGCTTGATGTACATTTAGATCTGTTTGTCAAAAATTAAAAGAATTGGAAAGTACAGAATAAAATTTTGCTGTTGAAAAAACTCTTAAAGTTTATAAACCTTATAAATGTTTATAGAATTAAGAGCTAAACCATAAGTACTAAGAGCTAATTAAATTTTATTTATATAAAAAAATATTTTGGTAAAAAAGAGAAGAAGAAAAAGCAAAAGTATAGTCTTAAACAAATATAGACTCTGAGTTTCTTTCATCGCTTTGTGATGAATTTTCTTTTTTTCATTTTATTTGGCGGAGGGTTCTCCTCTTTTTGTTTTCTTGCAAGAATACGCTAGTGTTCCTTTTGGAGAAATTTGATTGTTATTATTCTTTGCTCTTTGTATTCTTGTCGGAATTATGATTTTGGTCAAAGGCCATCTAATAAAACTACTTATAAAACAATTTTTACTGGTTATGTTGCTAATTTCTGCTGTTTTGAATTTTTCTATTATTGATGGTGACGCAACTCAATACGAAAAACTTGGTTGATATATTTCTTGGCCATTGATTTATTTGTTAAATACAGTTTTCGGAAACAATGCTTTGGCTGTCAAAGTATTTATAATCATACTTCTTATTTTGTTGATATGATGGATTTTATATATATTTAATTTTTCTTTACCAAGAATAAACATCAATATAAGAGAAGAGCAGAAGCCAAATAAACCAATTAGACAACAAGATCACGATATAGCAAAAAAAATCTCAAAAAGTAAAAATCAAGAAAAAGACGAGGAAGAAGATTATACTCCACAAAATATTTCTCGTTCATTTGTTTCTACTCTACTCAAGAAAAAAGTAGAAGAAAAAATTCAAGAAAAAGATAGGAAACCTAGACCTGTTATCAATTTTTCTGGAGAGAAACCAACATTTATGCTAAATATTTTGGAATCTGGGGATCAAAAAGTATCAATAGATGAAAATTTTCTCATGGAAAAAGCAAAATCTTTGCAAAGTAAACTATTGGAATTTAATGTTCCTATTATGATTGAATGATTTGATATATGACCATCTATTGTTCAAATTAGAATTAAACCAGAATCTGGAATCAAAATAACCACAATTGAATGACTAACAAATGATATAGCAATGTCTTTAAAATCAAAATCTCTAAGAATAATTGCCCCTATTCCATGAACAGATTGTGTATGAATTCAAATTCCAAATCCGAAACCATCTATGGTAAAAGTTGCGGATATACTTTCAAGCGATGAGTTTCAAGAAGCTATCAAAAATTCTGACACAAATCTTACTCTTGGTAAAGCAATCGATTGATCTATTATTATAAAGACGATGGAATCGATGCCACATCTTCTTGTTGCATGAGCAACCTGATCTGGTAAATCAGTATGAGTAAACGATTTTATATTGAGTTTAATGTATCAAAACACACCATCTGAATTAAAATTTTTGATGGTAGATCCAAAACAAGTAGAATTGGAATTATATTCTGGGCTACCTTATTTATTAGCTCCAATTGTACATGAATCAGAAAAAGCTTTGAAATTATTGAAATGGTCTGTTAATGAAATGGAAAGAAGGTATTCGTTACTCAAGGAGAAAAGAGTAAAAAACATAGACGAATATAATAACAAAGTTATATGAGAAAAAATATATCGTATCGTATTTGTAATAGACGAGCTTGCTGATATGATGATGTCCGGAAATAAAAAAGATGTAGAAACCTGTATCACACGTATAGCTCAAAAAGCCCGTGCTGTAGGAATCCACCTAATTGTAGCTACACAAAGACCTTCGGTAAACGTAATTACATGACTTATCAAAGCGAATATCCCAACTAGAATTGCATTTTGAGTTGTTTCTGAAATTGATAGTAGAACTATAATTGGTAGAAAATGAGCAGAAGCTTTACTTGGAAAATGAGATTTATTGTATATTGATCCTTCTACAAAACATCCAATTAGAATTCAGGCTCCATTTGTTTCCACAGAAGAAATAGAAAAAGTTGTACAAACACTAAAAAATAAATATATGTGAGGATTAACAGAAGATGATATCTATAATCCTGAAATAATACAAATGTTGGAAAGCAAACTGGAAGCTGGAAATAGTTTATTTGGATGATGAGGTAATGATGATGATGAACTTATAGAACAAGCTATCCAAGTAATTTCAGAAACTAGAAAAGCATCAGCCACTCTTTTACAAAGAAAACTTGGAGTAGGGTTTGCTCGTGCAGCTAGAATTATGGATCAGATGGAAGAAAGAGGTCTTATTTGACCACAGGATTGAGCAAAACCTAGAGATATATTTTTATAAAACTAATACAATAATATGCAATTTAATTCAGTACAACAACTAAAAACAATTGAGTTAACAGAAAAAGAATCAATTCATATCCAACGTTTAGCATCATCTAGAAGAAGAGCCGCTGTTAATTATCTAAACAATATGGATGATATTTATCGTGACACAATAGAAGCTTTAAATATGGCATATCAAGCAAGATCAAATAACGAAAAAAAATGATTTTTTCAACCAATTCTTTCTTGTTGATCAGAAAAAATAAATGATGAGAATTTTTATAAGCTACTCAATAGTTTCACAAAAGCTGATGTATTTTTTGTCCTAAATCAACGTATATTTCGCAAAACGCTTCTTGAAAATAAGTGAGAATTTGACTATGTACAACAAATGGAAGAAATTAAAAACAACGAAACAGAAATGCATATAGCTGCTAGAATTATGGATAACAAAACAATTGAATTATTTAGAAAAAACAAAAAAAAGGAGGCATAAAACCCTCCTTTTTAAAATAACTATAAATTATTTCTTGTTAAAATAATAAACCACTTCGTCAATATGAAACATTTCATCAGGATTAAGACCTTCGAATGAAACAATTTCACGTATTTCTTTTCCAGAATCAAAACTATCGCTATCATCTATATCCGATAGCCAGATAAATCTAGCTCTTTTTTTGAAATCACTAACAATTATGTTTATTATTTGTATTAATGCTTTCGCTGTTCCTGAATTAAAATATTCCAAGAAAAGCATTATCACAATATCCTCTTCATCGTCTATCCATTCTTGTGTAATTGAGAAAAGTAAATGGTTATAGAAAGATGAAAGATTTTCCATTGCACTTTTTCCATAAAAAAGAATGTATTTTTTTTTCGTTTTTTCTACATTATTTTCTTTTGGAAAAATTTTTTTAAAGAGTTCGTTGACAGTTTTTTCTCCGTCAACCTTTTTTTCCTGTGAACTATTTTCTTCTTTAAAGAATTTTTTTCGTTCACAAAAAGATGTTAATTCATAATATATCCCCCCAATATCACAGAAACATCCTATGAAAGGATATGATTCTTTTCTGTTTTCTTTTGAGTAAACAACTTTTTCCATTTCTTTAATTTTTAGGTTTTGTTTTTATTTTCTTTAGTAAAAACTCTCTTATTTTTAAGTTTTGAGCTCTTGTTCATTCATAGAAAGAAATATCTTCACCTATTTCTTGAAATAGAGCTCGCCTATCATACTTTCGTATATATCATCGCATTTTAACAATATCTGAAACAACCTTTTGTTGAATTAACTGGTATTCCTTTACCGATAACTCAATTTCTGGTGTTTCTATTGCCTCAAATTGAATAGTTATATAAGAAAGTAGGTAGTTTCTAATCTGGATGTTTTGTTCTTTTGTTCATCTATAATTTGTTATATTCAATATTTCAGCTAATTCTTTTTTATCACGCTTCCAATTTCAATCAAAAAAAGTTATCAATTCCGATACTGGTTTACCTAGCAAATATAAAGCATCTTGTGGGTGAATTATTTTATTTTCTAATTTCAATGGTGGTAATAATTTTGGTTGATAAAAAGTTTGTTTAGAAGATATATTTGTGTTTTTTGTGACTATATTTGTGTCGATTTGAGCGACTTGATCTGAATTGTTTTCTGACTCTAATTTTTGTTTTGGTAAATCAAAAGGTATATAAGAATTTCATATTAAAGTTCATAAATCACATGAAATCAATGTTGCAAATCAATCTTTTGATCAGTACATCAATAATTTATTATTTCTTTTTTCTATATGATCAACTCAAATGTCATTTACAGATTCTTGTTGATTTATCCTAAGAACTGGTAAATCACATTTTTCTCACAAAAGAATTTTTATAGGCTGACCATTGTAGACAAATTCTTTAATCATATCTATTCTATTGTATCATTTCTTTGTTAGTAATTCTAATTCTTGAGTATATTGACTTGGATCAAAAGTCATTTTTATAGGTTTTCATATAGCAGGGATTCTAGTCATCTCACATGACATACCAAAAAGCTGTTTGATATCTGTTACTGAACTAGTTTCTGCCTTTGTTATTCATCATAAAAAAATAGCAAGAAGCACAACAAAAACAGCTCATTTTGATAATCTCCCTTTTATCATGACTACAAATAAAATTTAAAATCTGATTTTGGTTTTATAATAATCTAAACAAGAAAGTCAACATAGTTTTTTCATTTTTTATGTTTATATACTATTTCATTTATATCATACTGTATAACTTTTGCATAAAAATGGTTTGTAATTTAGTGACTTTTTTTTGTTTTTTTAGCTGTTTTTCGAATTTTGAGTATTATTAATTTTGTATACTATTTTATTTAACCAATTTAGCTATGGCTAGACTTAGCAGGATAGAAAACTCTGATAATAGAGAAATATCTACAAGAAATGAATTAGACAAACTAAGAGATATCATAAGAAACAAACATGATAATGTAATAGATTTTTCTAGTTTAGAAGAGCATAAAAGCCACGAAAAAATTAAAAATCTTGATCTTGCTTCTGAAGCGTTATTTGATTTTTTTGTTATAGAAAATTGGAATACCTGAAAAAATCTAAAGAATATAATATGAGATAAAAGCTTAACTACCCCTAAACAAAAAACCGAAAAAATTCATGAATATTTCCAACAATTTCTTAAAGATATTTTTGATAATAAAATAGATATTTCAAAATCTTCACCAGATATTCAAAACTCAGTAAGTACTTTTCAAACCCATTTTGAAATAATAAACAAAGAAAAAGAAGAAGCATGAAAAACAAATATAGAATTAACAAAACTTGAACTCAATCTTCTCCAAGATGAGATTATTGCTTTGGCATCTACTAGTGATGGTAGTGGCCTTTGAAGGTGATCAAGAATAAGTCATCCAGGACTTACTCGCGAAAATGTTTATCATGGAGATTGAGTGTATCAAGAATCACAAAATTATCAATCATGAGATAATTATGATATAAACGCAAATAATCAAAATGCAAATTTTGAAAGACAAAAATATAAAACTGACGAAGATCATATAGATAAATATGATATTGTATGAAAAGATGGTAATTATAGTTATCATAATCCTGATAATCACAAAGAATTCTTAACAGAGGAAAATATTGAAGATATTTATAGTGACAAAAATATTTCTAAAGTTTTGGCAAAGATATTTAAAGAAGATAATGAAGAAATAAAAAGAAGGCATTTTGAAATAAATTTAAGTGCAGAAAATGGTCTTGCAAGTATCATTTTGGATATACAAGAAAAAGCAAAACAAAAAAACATTATAATCGAAGAAGATACAAATATATTTCTAATATTAAAAGATTTGTGAGAAATTACAGATGATCCGACTCAATCTGAAATGACAAAAAAAGATACAAAAAAAGTCCTAGATAACTTGGATATTCCTTATAGAAAAGATTGAGCATTCAAGGATTTTATAAAACTTACAAAACTTTTCAACAACGCACAACGAAAAGATCTTGTGACTTTTGCAAACTTATTACAGTCTAGAACCAATATTTCTAGAGTTACAAAAGAACGATATAATAATAAAATATTACTAAAATCATGAAACATAACAAAAGAAAATGTTTTATTGTTTTTAAGTGATATAAATAGTGATTGAATCATATCTGCTGACAACAAAAATAAAGACCAATTTAAAGTTGGTGATGTCGGTAATATTTCTGGGCAACAATTATATTTCACCATAGAACAAGCAAGAAAAACTCAAAATGCTATACTATGAGGGACAAAATGAGATGAAGTTGTTGTAAAAAATATAACAAAAATGATTTCTTTGATGGTAAAAGAATCAGAAAAAAATCCAGATTATTTATCCAACTATGCTAATATTTTATCATGATTTGAAGATGTATATTCAAAAAAACATATAAATGAAATCAATAATATTCTAGCAAAAACAAATCCAACAAATCAAGATCTAATAAATCTTCTTATAAAATTTCCTGAATCAAAAGTATTTTTTCTTGCCGCGGTTGAAAAAGTAACTTGATGATCATCAATTAATCAAGCAGATCTCTATGATGTACTAACATGACAAGAAGGAAAAAGATTACAACAAATTGATACAATCAAAGAAATGGAAGATTTGAGAAGATCTTTGGATACATATATAAAATGAAATTCAGATTTTGTAGATATAATAAATGAATACTGATCTGTAGAACTTAGAGAAACTATACTACAAAAAATAATGGATACGGTAGACAATATTGGTTTGCAAATTTCATTTGATGCGGCAACAGAAAAGGACATGATTATGTCCAATGTAAACAAAACTTTTTATAAAGAACAAGCTAAAAAGAAAATTCTTGATGATTTTAATATTCAAAATATTGAGATTTGAACAAATCTATCTGATATAAAATTGTCTTATAAAATAGGGAAAGGAAATGTATCTTCAGACTGAAGAAGTAAATACCATATAGCTGGATGACCAGCATTTTATCTATGAAAAAATTGAATTAGTTGAGGTATTGATATAAATTTTACTCGTGCAGAACAAATAAATTATGCAAAAGTAAGTTCTGCTTCTTTGGATGCTGTACAAAATGCCAAATATCTTGGTATAGAATGAGGAGCTTGAGCAAAAGTAGGAACAAACTGAATTGGTCTTTATGCTGCACTTTGAGCTTCATATGAAAAAGATCCATTGATGGGAATTATGCAATTGGAAAAAACCTATAAAAATACTTCAAATAGAGTATTTGATATTAGCTGACTTAAAATATTTACTAAACAGTCTATCAAGTCGCACTTAGAAACAAATCTCAATTCTTTGCAAAAAGGTATATACAAAGATTTTATAGGAAATAATTTAAATAGATTTAAAGAAAATATTCGTTTTGTTGTTGATTATTTAGAAAAATCAGGCATTATTTCAGAAATAAATTCTATATACAAAAACACTAAAGAAAAAGAAGATGCAATTTGATCTCTTTTGAGAATTATACAACAAGGAAATATTGACCAATGGAAATGAGATGTAATCATGAATCTCAATTGAAAACTAGATCTGACTAGATTTTCTGCGGGAATCACTGCTGGTAGCCGATTCTTCTGAACAAAATCAGATAACTATACAGGAGATAGTAATGGTGGAGAATGAGATAATTTAGATTGACAAGTAGATCCAGAAATTCCTTTTGAAACAGGTTGAGATGCAGTATGATCTTCTTCTTGATGATCAAATAAAATATGATTTTTGGGAGTATATGTTAGTGCAAGAATTTCTACATGGAAAAATAAATATCTTCCAAATTCAAAACAAGTTCTTATGACAGAACAAGAAATGAATCAAGGAGTTATTGACCATATCGATGCAGGAAAAGATTTGGATAAGTATGCTTTATATCTTGAAGGATTATTCAATAAAACAGAAACTATAAACTGAACCAAAAGATGAATTATTATAGAAAAAATATCAGATCAAAATAAAATAAAAATTAGTTACGTACCTTTTTCTAGTGATGAAAAACAAGTACCTCTTTATAAATTACTAAATATTCACTATTCACCAGAATGATCAAATGAACAATTTATATATACAAACAATACTTTAATAATAGGAAATGTTTGACCTATTGCTGCTTACACAACAACCATGCCTGGAGGTATAGATCGTGTACTTTGTCTTTGAGCAAAAAATCTAGATGATGCAAAACGTTTGGATTGAAACAATATTCCTCCAATTGATATACAAGATATAGAATTCAAAGAAAATGGTTTTGAATATTTCAACAAAACAAAAATTGATCAAATAATAGACACTATTAATTTAACATGAAATAATATAGCTAACGAAAAGACACTCTATAAATCACTTTTTGATAATGAAGGAAAATTATTGTCTAATACAGACGTAACTTTAAATGATTGATTGGTTTTATGACAAAAATTTAACACAGGTACACTAACATTATACAAAAAATCTGATTGAAAATATATTTTGGACTACCAATCTTCTCCAGATGACAAATTAATTATGGAGTACAAAACTATTGGAACTAATCAAAATACAATTCTAAATGTTTCAAATCCTGATTTATCAGAAACATTTACTAATATAAACTTACCTAACGCAAAAGATGTTCCTGATATAGAACATGAAAAAACAATAGACTTCAATAATTTTATCAAAAATATTTCTTCTGGAAATTTTGATAAAGCAGAAACGTCTCTTTTGAATATTATTGGATCAAATTCAACTATTGGAAACAAACTAAAAAATTGATCCGCTGAAGAAAAACAAAATATTATTGATAATTATGTAAGTATTTTTGCTTATGAAAAAAACTATGAAGGAATGACTATCAATGAAGTTTTTAACTGAAAAATAGAAAATTGAAAAACTATAAGAAAGTGAAGATGAAATTTATTTTTGAATTATGAATGACCTGGAAAAACTAGTTTTTCAGGAGAACTAAAAAAAGATCTTTTAGCGAATAGAAAATCTTTTATTGAAAAACAAAAAAATAATAAATATGAAACTTTTGAAAGAGAAACTCCTAAAAATATTTTTTGATATACAGCATTCTATAGATCTGGAGTAACAGATCGTTGATATGGAGCTACTCCATTTGGTAAAACTAATATAATCAAAGGTTCTCTATATGAAATAGGGAAAGATAAGGATGAAAAAGAACAAATAAAATTACAACAAGATGGAAAACAACGAATTATAGCTAACCTAAAACAAGATCCTAGACATAGAAAGCTCCTAGTAAAACAAATTCAGAAGGCTATAAATAATGACGATATTTCAAAACATATTAATGAAGACAACTTAGCTGAATTAATCATAAAAAAAGAAATAAAAATACCAAGCACAGAAACCAATAATCCACTTGACATTTCTTCTAAAATAATTAAATTAAACTCAGATGTAATATTCTATCTTCTTGGCGAATGTTTAAATGAATCTGTATGATTAAGAATCAAAGATGTTGAAGTTGTAGAAGAATTAGATACGTATAAAGCAGAACAGACACCAGATAAAAAATATACTTCTAATCTCTTTGGTAGAAGCAATTCAATTAGTGGAGAAATACAATCAGAAATGAAAAATCTAGGTCTATCAGTACATAAAAAAATTAAAGAAATTCCCGATAGCAAAAATGATAAGGACCCTTCAGAGTCACAATCATGAGAAGGAGAAGATTTAGATGGTAATGAAGATTGAGAAATAGACCATGAAGACTAATATATTTATATATCATATAAATAAAATGCTTAAACCAAAAAAAATATTATCATATATTATATTGCTTATATCTTTTGTATCTATTGGATATGCAGCAAATGAAATTTGATGTACACAATCATCAACAGCATTTTCCAATTGTACAACAAAACATATGTATCTATATCAAGACAACAACCAGAATGGTCTTCCAGACTACTCTTTTGTACCAAAAGCAAATTATGTATACAATATAAATCCGACACAAGCATATAATCTTATCCAACTTATGCCCACAACCAATGTACAATACTTTATGTCCACAGGAAATATGTTGTATACAAAAGATATAGGATGAAATATTTGAGCAATAGATGATTATTTATTTGTTCTTAGATCTCGAGCTTTCGAATACAAACAATCAGTAAGAGCTATTTGAGCAACAAAATTTGTAAATATAGAAATTCCGACTGTTACATGAATAACATGAATAAATAACCCTGTGGTTTGATTTAAATACAACTTTGTTATTAAAAAAGCAGAATGATATGCAAATGAAACAAATTCAAGCTATCGACGCAGAATAGTTCCATCTCTGGATTACTTTTCTGATGTTTGAGTTACTACTTGAATGGTAAGTAATTTGAGAAGAAGAGCACGATCTAATTCTTTTAACAATTCTACATGTTCAAATTATATTATTCAACGATGTGGTGATAAAAAAATCAGCACCCATACATGATATAAATCAAATGATTCTTTCTATCCTGTAAATTCTTGGGTAAGCACCTGATTTACTCCAGAAATATGTGATTCCAACACAGAAACAGGTGCTGCTTGTGTGAATTGAACACTTTGATGTTGTAATAGTACATGTAGTTGATTTGGATGAGCAGATGAAAAATGTGGAGATGAAATTATACAGCCAGCAGGAGACTTCTATAATGGAGATCCAAATAATATGAGTTTTGAAGAATGTGATGATTGAGATACAGAAAACGATACTGATGGAATGATAAATGGAGACGATCCAAGCTTTCACTTCTGTAGTAGTATTTGTCTTCCAACATTTACTGAAGCATTTGTCGAAGTGTTTATCAATTAAATATAACAATCTTTATACTATTAGTTAATTGTAATGAAAAGCCTAAAATGACAGCTCAAAAAAATATTGGTTCTTTGTATTGTACTATGAATAACAAGTACAACATTTGCTGATAATGTAATTGGTGATGTTCCAAGTAGTGCAAACGAAAACAGAACATTAAACCGAGAAACAACTATTTACAATTGAACTTGTGATATCACCCAAGATTTAGCTTTTTATGATTGATCTCCTGTATATCTTCGTGTTGGTCAACCAAAAGGACCGGTAAGCTATGTTTTTGATAAAACAGAAACATATATAAGAGGATATAATCAAGCCACTTTTGTTGGAGATATTAAATTTCCTTATGTTGCTAACTTTGTACCATCTACAAGCATAGATTCTGACAGTTCTAATATATTAACTGTTGACGCTACTGGAGCCAATTTATTATGATCAACAACTATAGCAAGAAACGAACCTGCAGGACAATTTGTAACATTTAATAATGAAAGATCTGTTATCCAAAACGCAAATGGTGTATCATTAAATTATTATTATATAAGAGCAAATGATCTTTCTCTCCATAATGGATCACTAAATGTAATTATAAACCCAAATCTTACCACAAAAATATCTTGTACCAATTATTATGTAGCAAGATGTGGGGATGGTGTAATTGACAAAGAGACAGGAACAAGTGATGGTCTTTGATGACTAACAAATCAATTATGAACATTTTTACCTTGGCATGGAAATTCTATTAAACCAAACGAAATCTGTGATGACTGAGCAGAAAATGGACAAGCAGGTAAATGTAAAATTGATTGTAGTGGAATTTGAGATGGGACAGAAACAGGAAGTATGATAGTTACAAAAACTCTAACAGTAGAACAAAACTATGCGCCTCAGGATACTCTTCAATTTAGAATAAGTTTTTCAAATCCAGGATCACAAATATTAGAAAACGTGTCAATTGAAGATTTTTTACCAAGTGGATTGGAGTATGTTTCTAGTGAAATAAATTGAGTAACAAATGTTCTTTTTAGTACAGGAGATGTATGATGAAATTTGAGAATAGCATATACTGGGTTTAATCTTGCTGCTGGACAAAACTGATATATTTTGATAAATGCAAAACTTCTTGCTTGTAATGCTGCGCTTAATATTGTAAATCGATCTGCATTAAGCAACTGACAAACTATTTCAGGAAACACTACAAAACAAGTACTTTGTGCTACAGATCCAGTAAGTATAAGCAAAACAGCCAATCCAAATACTATTCAATGAGGGCAAACCGTAAGATTTACTATCACAGCAAACAACGCTACTCCAAATACTATAACAGATGTTCGTGTTGAAGATATATGGCCAAGTTGTTTTTCTTTGATAGAATGAAGTGTAACTACAAATATTCAGGCGACACAAAATTCTGCTGGAAATATGACTCAGTGGACCTTACCAAATTGATTGACACCAGGACAATCTTTTGTTGTTAGCTTTTCTTGATTGGCAAACAGTAACCCTAGTTGTGTGGGGACACATACAAATACTTGAAAAATAATTTTTACTGATGGTCAATGAATTGCACAAACACAAACAAACACAAACGTAATAATATCTCAACCATCATATAATTTACAAGTAACAAAAACTGCTAGTCCAGAAGCTGCCTGACCCGGAGATATAGTTAGATTTACTATAAGATATAGAAACAATTGAACAGCTCCTTTGCAATGATTTAGAATTATTGATTATCGACCAAACACAATTCAATATATGAATTCTATATTAATAGGAACTAACACAGATCTAAATCCTATAACCACAAATGAAGGTTATCTTGTTTGGAATTTTCCAAACACAATTCTATGACCAGGCCAAGAATATGCTATAGAAGTTATCTGACAAATTAAGTAGCAAACTAATCTAAATATTTTATTTGTTTTGTTTAATTATGAAAAAACAACTTTTCACTATCAGTAGTATCATTATAGGACTTCTTGTTTCAGGAAGCACTTTTGCTCAATTACAAGAACCTGCTGATTGTTCTACCACAAATGGACAGAGCTATATATGCGACCAATGACAAAGTTGTAACAATACTAATTGATTTTGTACTTGTGTAGCAAATAATTTGGCTATACCATACAATACTACTTGTACAACAAACACTACAATGATCAAAAACAACGTTGCATCTTCTTTTGCTGTTTCATGAAGTATAGTAGTATTTAAATATAAGATAGAAAATAATCAATATACAGCAAAACATTTTTTTCTAAAATTACCTTCTGTATGATTAAATCCTAGAATAAAAATAACAAACCTTAGTCCATACAATCTGATGAATGGCTCTTTGGTTGGTCAATATTGATGACTTTATAACCCACAATATCTAGTTCCAGCAAGATGATCTATAAATGTCGTTATTACTGGGCAAGTGATTTCATCTTCTTTGGGTTTTGATAAATTTCATGTTATTCCTTGTGTAACAAATATTGGTTCTACTAGCTGTATAAACCAGACAACAAATTTTATTTGGCCAATAGCAAATTACAGCATAGAACAAATTTTACTTGATCCAAAACCAATTTTTGATAGAGATCAAGCTATTTACGAAATAAAAATCAAAAACAATTGATCAAAAACAAGTAATGAAAATGTAATACTTTCAAGTGTTTTGGGAAACTTTTTGGGAGAACCTCAGCTCTCTTTGGATAACAATGAAATAAATTCATCTACAAATATATGGCAGCTTTGACAAATTCCTTCATGAACAACGAAAACATATCTTATGAAAGCTGGTTTGTCAGGATCTCCTGATGCTTGAACTATTATAACTACAACAAGTAGTATAACAGGATGACGCGAAGTTTTATTGTCAGATAACACAGCAACATCATCATATACAATACCAACATTTTTAGATTTACAAATAGTAAATATAGATAAAACAACTGAAAATCCAGAAATTTCTTGAAATAGAATCTGATTTTCAATTTGGTATAAAAATAGATGAAATGAAATACTTAAAGATATTGAATTAAATGCCTCTGTTGATTGAATAAATCTGAATATAAAAGACCTTAATCTCCCCGATTTAAATCCAGGAGCAATGTGAAATACTATTATTACATGAACAATAGATCAGAATTTTCCAATATGAACAAAATTTTGTTTGTCTTGAACAATTAGTGCTAGTAATGAGACAGAAAGTATAAATAACAATAGTTTTTCTGGAATTTGTTACACTTTTGTAAAAAGCGCTGATGTAAATATTGAAGCAACACTTACAAATTCAATAAACACAATTTCTAGCTGATCGCAACTAATATATGAAATTAAAATATCCAATAAATGAGAAAAAACAGCATCATGAATCAATCTTTTATTTTATCCATCAGATAATCAAAAAGTATTGTCAACCAAAAATTGACACGTATTATATAATATTTACAAAAATGATGGTACAAAACATTTTTCTGCTTATTTGGATGAAACAGAAAGTCAATTAGAAACATCTGAAGATATTATTTTGGACGGAAATCCACAAACCGAATCTATTGTTGTTTATACAGGATCTTTTAGAAATATTACACTTGTTTGATGAGAGGAAAAAATTATTTATTTTTCTACAATATTAAAAGAATATCCTATTAATTGAACATCTATTAGTTTATCTTGAGAAGCGTTATTTACTTGATTAGAATTAGATACTACAAACAATACTTTTTCTATATCTTACGATCTTCCTGCTTTGTCTGATGTATATATAGATTTACAATCGTTGCCTTTTAGTGGTTTCAAGATTTGAGATACAATTACTTATATAATTTCTTATGGAAATAGTGGTCTTGAATCTGCTCGAAATCCAGAAATAAGACTTACATTACCATCTTTTGTAAGAACAGATGAAACTGAGCGAAACTTATGAAAATCTATATCAGCAGGGCAAACAGAAAGTTTCTTAGTAACAGGTACTTTGACAGAAACCCTTGCTGTGGGTACTCAATTTGTTAGTAGAGCCAATATTTATGTAGATTCTACTCAGGTTACTACTGGTAATGATGTTTCTATTTTAACATCTTCTGTAATAGAATATGACAATATTACATTTGGTCTTACAGTATATAATGAATCACGACAACTCTGAAATATTAATAGCTGATTTGTAAGAGCGGCTTCTGGTCACAATATTTCTTTTACTATAAATTACGTAAATAATGGTAATGTACCAGCAAACAATGTAAATATTTCATTACCAAATGTTTGACCTCTTACAATAACTCCTTTTAATAATCCAGGAACAATATGAATCTGACAACAAGGATCAATTAGTATCCAATGAAGAATTAATTGAACTTATTTCCAAACCTTTAATCCAACAGCTACAATTTCTTATAATACTGGGACCAATATTATTCGTTCTGTAACTATAGAAGAACCTTATGAATGTGGGGATGGATTAATTACTAGAGATGAACCGTGTGATACTGCATTAAATATGAATTATTGAATTGGACAAGTTTGTGAAGAACAGTGATGAGTTTGTGTTTTAACTACAAAATTTATTTCAAATACTGCATGTATAGAAACATCTGATTGAGTACAGTTATCGTGTGGTTCTGGTGTTATAAACCTACATCAACCAAGATGTCATGAAGTGACAGTAAATAAAATAAATGATACAACAAATTCTATTCTTTGTGTACCTCAATACCATTTTTATTACACACCATATCGTATTGATTGTTGAGGTGGCTCTGATATTTTCACTGGGTATATTTGAATTGGAATTAATAATATATTAAATTTAGTCGAAAAAACTTGTACATATTCAAATGAAAATACTGCAACTTTAGCTCAAGCTACTTGTCAAATATGATCTGAGATAACTACAAATCAAACTCAAACTGCTTGTAGAAGAAGCCTTCCTGCTTGTGATATAGAAGTTGAAGCTCCTATTGTAATAGTCGATGATCCTGATGAAAATGGAACTGTAGAAGTAGAGTGTTCTACAAAAAATTGACAAGAAGCTAGTTTGCAAATAATTTGTGGAAATTGAGATAAATCTGAAATAGAAAAAGACAATATTATGTCATATACATGTGAATATTCACAAAGCGATTTGAATTGAAATAATAGTAAAATCATGGATATAGAATGTCGTGTAAATTGAGCTGAGTTATCTTGTGAAGATGAAGTTTTGCTTGATATTGGTATTTTGTGAGTTTGTGGAGATGGAATAAGACAAGGTTATGAACAATGTGATCTTTTGCCTAACTGATCAGAAATTGGGAGATATCTTGATGAAGAAGATACTTACGCTCCTTTGGAATATAGAGATAAAATATGTCATAACTGTTCTATAGAAGATATAGCTCCTGCACAATGTTTATCTGTATTCAACGAAAATATTTCTATAGAAAAAGGTGAATATTTACCTTTCTGGTGGAGAATAAATCAAGACTCTTTTGCAGGAAGCGATGATTGTAATAATACAAGCGACAAAGGTAAAATCATAAAAAGTTCTATGGATTGTGTTTTTGAAATTCAAAAACCTGGAGAAGCTGGAAATCAGGATACAGAAATTATTTATGATAAAGAATGTTGATTTTTTGGTTCATATCCTCGAACAACATACAAAATATTTAATTATTTCTCTTGATATATGAGAGCCAATACTTGGGCTTATGCTGTAAATTGAAATAATTTTAGTAGCTTTGTATGAGATGATTTATGAGAATACAAACTCAGACTCAAAGAAATTACTTATGATTATTGTGATGGTGATTTAGAAGTACAAGATTCTCAAACAGATAATGTTTGTGAAACCAACTTTACAATTACCAAACCATATCTTGTACAAAAAAGTGCATTTGGAATTACCCCCAAAGCTACAGATATTGATCTTAAAGACTTCTATGATATAAATAGAAATGATATTGTAACAAGAACCGATCTTGCTGATGTAATGGTATTGGATGAAAATGATTACCAATCAAACGATGTAAACTTTATGGTAAGAACTTTTATTGATACAGCAGAAAAATTAGCAGTAGGTACAAGCATACCTGATTGATTAGACAATAAAGTTACTAGTGCAAAAAAAGTACCAAATAAAGATATTTATATTCTATATGGTAATGGTAACGATATTACATTAATAAAAGATGCTAATGTGACAAAACCTTTTACTCTCATCGTAAAAAATGCAAATCTAATTGTTGATGGAGATATTGATGTAAATGGTATGTTTATTGTAAATGATGGTAAAATAAAATTTAAAGACGACAATTGCAACAAACAACAAATAGTAAAAGGAATTTTTATAGCAAAAGAATTTGATGCAACAGAAAAAAATGGAAATTATACTTTGAATGATGAACGATGTAATGCTTGATGATTACATGTAAAATGAGTACTTATATGATGATGAATAGAAAATCTTGTAGAGAAAAAAAGGTCTAATCTTGCTAGATGGTTCCGTGTAAGTTGATCTGAAGAATCAAAAAGAATACAAAGAAGAAATATGATCTTCAATGGTGCTTCTGTACTTATCGAATATAGTCCAGAACTTTGGCAACAACTTCCTCCAGGAGCTGATGAATTCACTAAAATGCTTGATGTATACAAAAAATAAATAAAATTTCTTTATATATTTTGTAAAAAATATGTCTACTCTATTAAAAAGGATGATTTTTGTAGCAATTTTGCTTTGAATAGCTTATGCAATTTATCGATTAATTGATAGACAATGAGCTAGTGAACTCAAAGACAATGTTGTAACTACTACTCAAGAAACAGCAAAATCTTTTGGTTTTGACAAAGATGAGGTTGAAGAATTATTTAATCCTGTAATCGACACAAGCTCAGAATCTTTGTGAGAGGAACCTGAAATTGTTTCTGAAAAAAGCATTGTTGTAACTGACCCTGAAATCAAAGAACCAGTAGTGGTACAACAGACAACGACTACTACTATTACAACAAAACCTACTATCAAAACGACAACTACAAAAAAAACTACTACAACATCTTCTTCAAATGTCCTTTTTGAATTGTTTAACTAATCACAAATAACCTTGAAAGTTGGTAGCAAAATAAATACAAAGGTGATCGAAAGATCACTTTTTTTAGTTTTTGAAAAAAATAATGAATCTTACTTTGAAACAATATATTGACTCTGTAAATGATTGAAGTTTAAATGTCAAAGATGTTATCAATCATTATATAAACAAAGCTAAAGAACAAAATAGTCAGACTTTTTCTTTTGTGAGGTTTCATGAAGATTATGTAAGTTCACATATTGACGATTTGATTACAAAACCTTTGCATGGTGCGCCGATTGGACTCAAAGACATTATTTTGACAAAGTGATATATTAGTTCGTGTGGGTCGAAGATGATGGAGGATTTTATCAGTCCTTATAGTGCGACCTGTTTTGAGACCCTCGAGAAAAACGGAGGGTTGATGATCGGGAAGGCCAACATGGATGAATTTGCGATGGGCTCTAGTACCGAGACATCATACTTTGGTAAAACCATCAACCCTCACGGAATCGATCGTGTACCAGGAGGATCAAGTGGCGGAAGTGCTGCGGCGGTAGCCGCAGATCTCTGCATAGCAGCTCTGGGAACAGATACCGGAGGAAGCGTCCGTCAGCCAGCATCTTTTTGTGGTATCGTATGACTTAAGCCGACGTATGGTAGAGTTTCTAGATATGGTGTACAATCTATGGCTTCAAGTCTAGATCAAGTTGGAGTGATGACGAAAACTGTAGAAGACGCTGGAATTTTGCTCAAAGCTATATCATGACATGATACTCACGATGCTCAAAGCTGCGTAGAAGCTGACACTTGGCAAGAGCCGAAATACAAAAATGAAACATGAAAACCAAAACTCGCCTTGCCAAAAGAAGCGCTTGGAGAAGGATTGGATGAAAGAATAAAAGTCAGATTTATTGAAATGATAGAAAAATTAAGAGATCTTTGATGGGAAATCGAAGAAATTGATTTGCCAATTATGGGTTATGCGGTGCCGATGTATTATACCTTGATGCCTGCAGAAGTAAGTACAAATTTGGCAAGATTTGATGGAATTAGATTTGGATTACAAGATGATACAACTAAATATAAAGATATTTCTGAATATTACCAAAAAGTAAGATCAGAAGGATTCGGAGAAGAGGTGAAAAGAAGAATCTTGCTAGGGACATTTGTTCTAAGTTCGGCAAATTATGAGTGATATTATCTCAAAGCCCAACAAGCAAGAGAGCAACTCAAAGCAGATTTTTCAAAGATATTCCAAAAGTATGATGCAATCATTACCCCTACAACCCCTACCCTCCCAGGAAAAATCTGAGAAAAAATCAACGATCCTTTGACGATGTACTTGGAAGATATGTACACAATCCCAGCCAATATGGCGTGAATCCCAGCAATGTCAGTCCCATGATGAATGATAGAAGAAAATGGTGAAATGTTGCCAATGGGAATACAGCTGATGTGCGATAAATGGGAAGAAGAGAAATTGTTGGAATTGGGTTGAGTGGTCGAAAAATTAAAATAAATATTTTTTCTTATAATATTATTTTTCCGTTGCATTTCTTTGTCTAAATCCTATATTTATTTTTGCGCCCATTATTTTGGGTGATTTTGATGTAAAAACCAATTACCAATTAGAAACTTTTATCTCAATATACAAAATATACAATGGATATTCTAATGATTCTGGGATACCTGCTTGCGATATGAATCGGGTGAGCAGCAGGATTTTATGGTTACAAAAGAACCCTTACACAAAAAGCCATACAATTCAAAGAAAGAATGGCAAAAGCAAAAGAAGTAGAAGAAGAAATGCTAGAAGAAGCAAAGAAAAAAGCAGAAAAACTTATGGAACAAGCAGAAGAAAAAGCTCAAAAAATTGAAGATCAAAGACTTCAAAAAATGGAAGTTATCCAAAACAGACTTCTTGCAAGAGAAGAAAAAATGGATGAAAAATTAGAAAAACTTGAACAAGAAAAATGAAAACTTGGTGATAAACAAAAAGAATTAGAAGAAAAAATCACTGAACAAGTAAACAAACTTGCTGAAATGGCAAAACTTAGCAAAGAAGATGCAAAGAAACAATTAATGGATCAGATTGAAAAAGAATATCAATGAGATTTTACTGCATTTATAGAAAAACTTAAAAACATCAAAAAAGAAGAAGCGGACAAAGAAGCTGCTATGATTATAAGTCAATCCTTACCTAGAGTTGCAGTTGAAGCCGTAAGTGAATTTACTACAAAAACTGTTGACCTTCCAAATGAAGATTTCAAAGGAAAATTGATTGGTAGGGAATGAAGAAATATTTCTTATTTCGAAAAAATGACTTGAGTAGAACTTATTGTTGATGATACTCCTTTAGTTGTAAGACTTTCTTCATTTGATAGTGAAAAAAGATATATCGCTGCTACTACATTAGAAAGACTTGTAAAAGATGGCAAGATTAATCCTTTCTATATCGAAAAAACATATAATCAAGTAGTTAGTGACTTGGATGGACTTTATACAGAAAAAGGTAAGGAAGCTCTGAATATGCTAAACATTCCTATGATGAAACCTGAAATTGTAAAAATGATATGACAATATTACTTGAGATTTAGTTATGGACAAAATCTATGGCAACATAGTGTAGAAGTAGCAAAAATATCTGAAGCAATTGCTAGTGAATTTGGACTAGATACCCTTCTTGCTAAAAAAGCATGACTTTTACATGACATTGGAAAAATTATTGCCAATACTTGAGAATCTCACGCAAAAGTTGGAGCCGATGTACTTAGAAAATTTGGTATGGATCCAATTATTGTAAATGCAGCTGAAGCACATCATTATGATGTACCAATTGATAATCCTTATGCATGGATTGTAACTGCAGCTGATGCAATGTCTGCATCTAGACCTGGAGCTAGATTTAATACTAAAGATTTGTTTATTGAAAAAATGGGTGAACTTGAAAAACTTATTCACGAGTTACCATGAATAGATAAAGTACATATTATGCAAGCTGGTAGAGAAATTATGGTTTATGTAAATCCAAAAGAAATATCAGATCTTGAATTAGAAACATTACTCAAAACTATATGAGAAAAAATAGATAGCCAACTAGATTATCCTGGAATTATTAGAATCACAGGAATTAGAGAAACTAAAATTATAGAATTCCTTCGTTAGTTAGAAGGATTAGATAGATTAGAAGGGTTAGATGAATTATGTAGCTAATACTGTCTATTCTATATAAAAAGATGACTTTATACATAATAACAAAAAATGTTTCCATTTTTTACTGTCTGGTGAGCAAAAATTTATATGACAGGAATTGGTATTGTAATCTCATTTATTACATTTGTAATAATTGTTTGGTATCTTAGCAAAAGATTTTTGCAAGGATTTTGGAAGTTTTTTTATTGGCTTCCTTTGGCAATAACTTTGGTATATTTTCTATGATCTTATGTTCAATTTATCTTATCAAACCAAGCATTTATACCAATAACAGCAGAACAAGTTATATCTATAATATGACCTTATTGATATAAATTTCATTTCGCTTGAATACTTTTGGGAATCGTTATTTCATTATTTGTTTTTTTCAAGAAAATAAAAACTATAGAAAATAAAAAAACCTGGGCTGATATATTTTTTTATTGATTTGCACTGTGTATTGTCCCTTTATGATTCTTTTTGCTTTTGGGAGACAATTTTATTTGAAAAACAACAGATTCTTTCTTTGCAATGAAATCATTACACATGGAAAGCCAATGGAATAAATTTGATGGTGTTTATCCTATAGGATTATTACTATCTATTTGATCATTGCTTATTGTAATATTTATGCATATTAGAAAAATTATTTGGAAAAAAAGAGGTATTTGAATGCAATGATTGGCTTTACTTTTGATAATGGTAAATATTATATTAATGATGCAGCAATATCCAAGATATATGGTTATATCTGTTGGAAATATTAGTTTTGATATAAAACAGCATATATCGTTTTTTGTGATTATGTTGTGTCTATATTATCATAAAAAATGGAACACACCTAAACCAATACTTGAAAATTAATTATTTAATATATGTTTAAATCTGACGAATGAAATTATTTTTTCTCAAAGACCATAGTTTATACAAAATATTTAAAACTCTCGAAAAGCTACCTAATGGGAAAACTGTTCATATTTCCATAGACCCCGAGCATGCTTTTTTTGATAATGAACGATGGGGAAAACAGATTCAAGAATTATTGCAACAAAGAAATATTCATGCATTTTTTATTACAAAAACAGAACATTCTAGAAGGTTTTTTGAAAAAATTTGATTACCTGTTATACATCAAGAAAAACATAAAATACTAAAGATACTTAATTTGGTATATCTTTTTTTCTTTAATATAAGACAATTCCATCTACAAGCATATACCAAAAAAAATTATATGTTCTATATGATATTTGGTTTTGAAATTGCCTTTGCTTTGATTGTTTTGTATTTTTTATACTCATTAATTCTTCCTAGAACAATAATAGATATATATCCAGCAAACCAATCAGAAAACATTATTTACAATTTTCGTTATTATTCTGAAGGAAATAAAGAATTTTTACAACAGTCAAAAAACCTAGCTATTCCATATCAGACAGGTTTTATTGATTATAAATATACATTATCAATAAGTGTAAAAAACATCAAACATATTCAAAATCCATCACAATGAACAATAAGAGTTTTGAATACAACAGACAAAGAATATAATCTATTAAAATGAACCAGATTTGTAACTGAAGATTGATTGGTTTTTAAATCAAAAGACCGATTCAAACTTGAGCCACATTCTGATGCGATAATTGAAATTATTGCAAGCGATCAAGACGAACAAGGAAATGTAATCTGAGCAAGGGGAAATATAGAAAAAGAAACAACTTTATATATAAAAAACCTCAAAGAAAGTTTTTTTATGAAAAATATCTATGCTATTTCAATGGATCAATTTTCTGGATGATCTATTCTTTCTGAATGAATTGTAACTCAAAAAGATATTGAAGCGCTATCTGGAAAATTGGTTTCTACTGTTAAGCAACAAAAACAAAATATTATTTATCAAAATTTCTCTTTACCTGGCCAAATATTTCTGCATTTTGATGATCTTATTGATATGGAAGTTTTGTCTATGGATATAGAAAATAAAGCACAGGAAAAAGTGCCTTATCTCAAATGAGCTATTGTTGTTCGTTTTTATTTTGCATATATAAAACAGTCTGATTTACTTGATCAAACTAAATTATATTTACAACAAAGACCTTCCGAAAAAGTAAAACTTGTAACAATAGATAAATCTTCTGTAGTATTTTTTTCTAATATCAAAAAAGACTCTTTATGAGCTTATATAATACCAACCAAACTAACTATTATTCAATGATATGATTTTCAAAAAGATGTTAATAATATTTTGAATACAATCAAATCAAGTATTGTTGGAATGGATAAGGAAAAAGCTAAATCAATGCTTCTTTGATTTCCAGAAATTTCATCTACAAATATTAGTGTAAGACCTCCTTGGTATACATCAGTAACCAAACTCAAATCTAGAATAAAAATTAATATAGTTCAAGGGAAGTAGTTTATATTTAATAAGTCATAATGAGTAATTATTGAGAAAAAAAACCGTTATTTTTATTTAAACAAAAATCATTCGACTTCATTGTTGAAGAGATTTTACCATTTAAATTGGACGGCAAAGGTGATGCATTTTTTGTTTATTTTGAAAAGCAAAATATGACTACAATGTGAGTTATAGAACACCTTTGTAGAGAATTAAAAATTTCTAGATTAACTTTGGGTGTCGCATGACTAAAAGACAAAGACGCTATCACTAGACAACGAATCAGTATTTATCAAAGTGCTTTGAAAAGGATTTGAGGGGAAAAAGTTTTTTTGGAAAAACTATCTAATGTTGCAAGAATAATTGAGACAACTTATCATGTAAAACCAGTTCAGATGACTGATAATATTACAAATCACTTTGCGATCAGATTGAGAGCTGCTCAAAAACTTTGACAAGAAACCAAAGAAAAAGCTAAATCAATTATAGAAAAACTTTTTGCGGAAGGTTTTCCCAATTTCTTTGGAACTCAGAGATTTGGTATTAATGGGAAAAACTGGGAAATTGGGAAGGCTATCGTAGAGAAAAAAACTTCTATCAAAGATAGTTTTGAAGCAAGATTCAAGCTTCAAGCATATGCCAGTTGGTTATTCAACCAATACCTCAAAGAAAGATTATCTTTGTGAAGAGAAATGCTTGAAGGTGAAATACTAAAAAATTGAGAAATAACTTGACCAGTTTGGGGTGACGATACAAAATTAGCAAACCCAAATACAAAAGCTTGAGAATTTCAAAAACAATTTATAGAAAAATATAAAATAAATTCTGATTTCTTTTCTTGTTTTAAAAAAAACAAAATATTTGGTATACCTAGAACAATTTGGGTAAAGCCAACAGAAAGTCATGTAAGATATCAGTGAGATGATTTATTGATAGAGTTTAACTTGGGAAGTTGATCTTATGCAAGTATTTTGATTTATCAAATGTTAGAAAGCCTTGAAAAATTACAAGAAAAAAGTAAATAACATCAGCATTTTATTTTTTATGGTATATTATGAAAGATATCGTTTTATCAGGGATACAGTGATCTGGGAAAGGTACTCAATGCGAATTATTACTCAAAAAATTCGGAAACAAAATAAGTTATTTTGAAGCTGGTTGAATTTTAAGAGCTCTTCAAAGCAAACCAAATGCTATTTGAAAATATATATGATCAATAATAGATAACTGAAATTTATTGCCAGATCAATTTATGGTGAAAATTTTTGATTTGTTTTTATTCTCTTTGGAACAAAATAAATCAATATTAGTTGATGGTTTTCCTAGGCAAATTCCTCAAATGCATGCATTCTTGGAAATGATGAAAACTTATAATAGAGATTATAAAACTATAGTTTTGGATATTTCTAGAGAAGAAGCTATCAAAAGATTAACTTCTAGGCGTATGTGTAAAACATGTTGAGCTATTTTAAATACAAATCTTCATAATTGTGATAAATGTCCTATTTGTGACAGTATAGATATCTATCAAAGAGAAGATGACAAAGATATTGTAAGTATAGAAACAAGAATAGATTTATTTGAAAATCAAACAAAACCTGTAATTGAACATCTACAAAAAGAAGGAGTAATAACAGTTGTGAATTGAAATCAATCTCCAGAAAAAGTATTTGAAGATATTGTAACTGTTATTGAGTCATAAAATTATAAAGTTGATAAAATTATAAGGTGATTCTTAAATTAGCTTTGTCCCTCTGAGCCTTTTGAACTTTGTCTCTATGAGCGTAGTCGAAGAGAATAGTTAAACTCTAAACAACCTAATCTATTCAATTAAAAAATAGTTGATAAACATAATCTATTTATTATAAATGATTTGTTAACCTATAATTAAATATTTAAAAATTAACATTACATAAAATGGCTAGAACCAATAAACAAGGAATTGCTAAGAAAAAAGCGATACAATCCAAACAAGCAAATAGATTGAAATGAATGAAAAGATTTGAATACCCAAAAAGAAAATTAACCCTCGAAGAAGGTAAGGATTTTTGAGCAATATGAGTTTATACAAATCCAAAAGGACATGATTACCATCGATTTTTGAGAGGAAGAAAAGTTTGTTGGGAAACAAGACTTAGACTAGATCCTGATGGATTTAGATATATTAGAACACCTTCTGGTGGATCTGAAATGGTCGTTGCGCCAATGTCTGGTTGGACAAGAACTAAAATGAGAAAAAACACAGTTGGTAGATAGATTAGACACGCTTCGCTTTAGACAGGATTAGAAGTTTAGACAAGATTAGGTTCCTAACCCATCTAATCTATCTAACCCATCTAATCTATAATATAGTAAAGTCTATTTTCACTGATTTTTTGGTATTATTTGTATCGATTAATATTTGATAAAACAAGCCATTGGAAAATGGTGTTGTAAATTTTTTGTATTCTAAAATTTCTCAATTAACATCATTTATTGAAATATTCTTGTCTACATACATTGTAGATTTGGTCTCCCATCGTTTGGTAACTTTTTTACCACTAGGTTCTTCAAAAACCGATGGTTGAATTGCAAGAATTCATTTTTCTCTATCTGTTATCTGAATTTCATATTTCTTTTCTAAATTTTTGATAAAATTAAGATACTGCTCTGGAACTTTGAGTTCATATGAAATTTCCATAAAGTATTTTCATTTATCAAGATCTCTAATATCTATAATATCTCATCGCGATTCTTTTATCAAGTCATCGTTTTTATCTCTTATTTGAATGTGTTTGGCAACAAAACCATCAACTTTATCAAATGATGTATTTGTATCCCAAGCGTAAATATAACCAGATTTAAATGTATTTATAAGATTATGCTTTTCTATTGTTTGTTGAAAACCAGTACTTACATTTGAAAGCCAAATATTGATTGCCTGCTTTTTGGTAAATTCATCAAAATTATTTACTACACTTCTGATAATATTTGTTTTATTTTTTGCAAAAAAATCTTTCACTTCTTTGGTATAAATTTCTTTTTTATTTCCACGAACCTCTCATCTCAAAAGATCTACTGAAGCATTGAGAAATTGCCATTCCCAAACAATTTCCCTAAAACCAGGAAAAATCTCTTCTATGGTATCAGATCTAATAAAGATAACTCATTTGATATATTGATGAAGGAGTTTTTCGTATAATTCTGGAGCCATTGTTTGTTTTACTTTTCGCATTTCATAGGTTTCGTTGAACATTTTTTCGTATAGTTGTTTGAGATTTTTTGCGTCTATGTCGGTGAAACCGAACTTATTTCCAGCGATAAATCATATCTTGCGATCAGGAAGAAACGAAGAAGTTCGCTCTGGCGCTTCAATACGAGTACGATAAGCGATAAAATCTGGATAATAAGAATCAACGATTTCCAAGTTTTTGATATGTCATTTATCCATTGTGATAAAAGCGAATGATCAAAAGAATCATCCATTTGGTCTTTTTTCATTGGTATTTTGCAAGATAACGAGATAATTGTAGGGCTTGCTTTTTCACATCAATTCAAAAAATTCTGATTTATATTTTCGTAAATCTGCTACAAAGTCCATAATTTTTTGATATCAAGCGAATCACATTTTTTTGAGATAATCTTTGTTTTTTTGCATATATTCTCGTGTCTCTTCTATTTGTTTTTCTTGGGTGATAAGTATGTTTTCGCCTTTGAGATATCATTGGATAATACGATCCAATCCAACAAGAAAATTGGCAACATTTTTGTCTATAGGAAGAAAATAGATTGCTATTTGTTGCAAATCTTCTTTGAACACATCTATTTTATCTTTTTCAAAAAGGAATAATGAAATTTTATGATAGAACAAAATCACAGAAAATGCAACAGCCAATAGAATAAAAAAAATTACACTTACTGCTTGCAGTGGTTTGGATTTATTTTGATTCTTTTTTTCAATTCAAAAAAACTTCATTGATTGGTGAAATATAAATCACTGCTCTGTCATTTCCGCTTTGCCAGTTGGAGCGCGAATCTAGCTAATAATCATAACACATATAATATAGAAATTTAGGAAGATAATGCAAATCTGATTTTGCTTTGTTTTTTGAGAAGAAAAAAGTAGAGTATGATTGAAAAAATATTTATTGTAATTTAATATTTAATATCAATTTATGAAATCCGTATTATTCGATGATCAAGCAATAGCAAATTATGCCAAAGAAAAGAAAGTCCAACCGTTTAAAGTTAAACAGATTTTTTATGAAATGTACAAAAATCAAAATATTGATTTTGATGATATGACTACGATTTCCAAAGAAATGAGAGCTGAGTTGGCTGAGAGTTTTGTGCCAATCTCACTAGAAGTAGACAAAATTAAAGAGGACAAACAAACAACTAAAATCTGATTTAAAACTCACGATGGACATTTGATTGAAACTGTGATTATCTATCATCGACAACCTACAAAACACGTCAAAAACAATACCCCAAAAATAAATAGAATCACCTTGTGTATTTCTTCACAAGTAGGGTGTCCTGTAAATTGTCTTTTTTGTGTAACAGGTAAACTTGGTTTCAGTAGGAATTTAACTCGAGATGAAATAATTTCACAAGTTCTTTACGCAAATAATTATATCAAAAAGAAGTTTGGTAAAAAAGATGATAACACTTTGCATGCCGTGAGAAATGTTGTGTTTATGGGTATGGGAGAGCCACTTTTGAATTATGACAATATGAGACACGCAATTCAGGTTATGCTACAACAAGATAGATTTTCTTTATCAAAAAGACATATAACCATTTCTACTGCCGGAATTATTCCAGGAATCAAAAAAATGGTAACAGATATGATCGATGTAAAGCTTGCAATATCACTTCATGCACCAAATCAAGATTTGCGTGAAAAAATTATGCCGATTGCAAGAACTTACAAGTTAAATGACTTGATGCGTTCAATAGATGAATATGTAAAAGCCACAAAAAATAGAATTTTTTACGAATATATTATGATCAAAGATGTGACAGATAAACCAGAGCTTGCAAAACAACTTTGCCAGTTGCTTCGTGGAAGATTGGCTCATGTAAATCTGATTCCGTACAATACCAATCCAGCCATTAAATTGGGCGAAAGTGATATGGAAACCATCCGTGAATTCCAAAGAATTTTGGAGAAATTTGGCATCACCACAACCGTGAGAGATTCGATGGGAAGAAGCGTAAAATCGGCTTGTGGACAGTTGTGATTTGAAAAAGTTAAATGAAAAAACGAAGAGAATGAGGATGAAGATGATTAGAAAATAATTATGGTAATAGTTCTATACTCGTAAACGTTTCACAACTAGGTGCACAGGCATCTATTTTAGAAATCATATAATATGTATCTGGACGATCTTTCCTCATAACAAAATATAACATTCATAACCCTAAATTATCTACCAAACATTGGTCGTTTCATTCAGCTCTTCGTATTTGATAGACCTCAACATCATTATAATTAACAATTTCTTTATTATGTCTTCGTTGGTTGTTTTGCATTGGTTTTGTTACACATCCTTGTTGGAAAAAAATCGGATGGTCCTGACGAATTGTTTCTTCTAGAGATTTGTTTGAATCTTTTTGAAATACATAAACAAATTGGTTATCATTGGGATAATTATTATCTCCAACATAACTTATTTTGTTGTTTTTATATTTAAGCAATTTTGATTTTCCTGTAAATTCTGGCAAAAAATAGTAAGCAGCGTCATCTTCAAAATATACTTTGATTCATACTTTTGGGAACGTATAATACAAGAAATTTCATTTCATATTTCCATGTCATATTAAGTCTTTTGTAATAGATTCGTCTTCATATTTTGCAAAAAAAGATTTCTGCTTAAATTCTCAGTGTGGTAAATCTTGTATCACTACTCATGTTACGTCATATTCTATATTTTTTCAAGAAGTTCAATATCCACCATAAATCAGTATATGGATAGATTCTTTTTTGTTTAACAGTGGTTTATTTTCTATTTTTATTGCGGTATTTCCTCATGATTGAATAGATAATACTATTCATGAATCATCATCAATCGATTGTGTTCATGATATAATGTTTATAACATCTCATGACTGGATTATGGATTCTTCTTCCTGTTCAATGAGATTATTATTTTTATTGCATCAAAATAAGAAAAGAAATGAGAAGAAGAAAATTACTAGAAGATATTTTTTCATTATAATTTTTATAAGATAAAAACCAGTTAAAGTTATTATTTAAAACAAACATCTTTTCAAGCAAAAAAGTAGAACCCAAAAGATCTACTTTTAAATATACTATCTCAAGAAGAGACAACAATAACCGCTTACAGAATTATTTAATGGACCCATCTTATCCAAAAATTCAGTCATATCCATTGATTTGACCTGTAAATCAAATGTTGTCTGCGGCAAATCTAAAGGGTCTGTATAATATACAATAGAATTTGTTTCAGATTGTTTCCAATCTATACTCCAGACAATAACATAATGTCCAACTCCGCTACTGGTAATAATAGCAATAAACGGTGATTTATATACATAAATATTGTTTAACATTTGTTGTATTGTAATAAATCTGCTGCTAGAAACGTTTTTATCCTTTTTAGATAAATATGTATTACCTAAAAAAGTATTATCTACCCCCAATGCATAATCTCGTAATCTTTCAATATAACTATTTGTACACCAGTTTTTAACAACAGTAACTTGATTATAACTTACATCATAAGAATACCCTTTTCCTTTTGCTATAGCACCTGCACACAATACGTACGATGTCCAAGAACATTCATTAAGTTTTTGTTTTAAATGAACATAATTGCTTTTATATACTTGATCTGTTCTGAAAAATTTCGGAGGCAAATCTTGTGTGCTATTCGCATTCAAAATATCAACTAATTGTAGGGTTGTTTGATTTGTATAAGAATAACATCCATAACTAGCTATTACCTTACAATAAAACTTATGACCAATTAAAATTAAAGAAGTCAGTATGTTTAACTGATAAGTTGTTGTTCCAATAAAATATGAATTGTTGGATAGCGGCGTATTATCATTATCCATATACCATTGATATGTGTGTGATGGTAATGGATTTTCTGTAGCTTTTAATATGATATAAGATCCTTCATATCCAAATGATGTTAGAGGAAAAGAATTAACTATTGGTAAATTATTTATAGTCAATGTTAACTCATCATAATAAATAACACCATTTTTATTCACATAAACATTATACTTTACAACATTTTCTGTTGGAGTTAATATTATACTTGCAGAACTTCCAATATTTGTAGTAATTCCTGCTTGGTCTGTTTTTTGCCATACATAAAAAGAACCCACAATACCAGTACTTAGCATAATCTGTCCTCGACAAATAGTAGAATAATCACCCACATCTATACTGTTTAATAACAATTGAGCCGAAGGCATACTAGACGCTTTCAAAGGCTGTTCTTTATTATCGTTTTCTTGAATTTTGATTATTTCTTCTTTCTCACAAGATAAAAAGAAGAAGAATGCTATCGGAATTAACAATAGTCTTTTCATAAATTTTTGTTTTTAGGTTAATTTTATTTTTTATGTTGTTGAATCTCGTGGAACAACAAATCCCCGCAAATACTTTTATTCCTTGAATAATTTCTTCGTTTTTTATTTTTTGAATTTTTATAATAAAATCCTTTTGTTTTTCAACTATTTTCTTGTATATCGTTTACATCTCTGTATATTCTTATTATTTATTCATATTGTTTATATTATGAAAAATATCCAGCTCCTCCAAAGCTATTACAGATTTCTTTCTCTTGGAAAGTATTTGGAATTTTTGATTCAAAGCAAAGATTTCTCTAAAGAAGTTTTGGATATTGCAATTGTAACCGGTGAAAAATCTCATTTTGGAATTAGGTCTTCTTTGGTAAAAAATTTATTAAAACAAATTCATGAAAAAGCAGATCAAAAAAATATTTTCTGATACCTAGTTGAAATAAGCGCTTTTAGAGGAATTTTTGGGATTATGAGAGAACTTTTGGAAAATAATGAAAAGTTCAAAAGATTCGTAGTTTCTAGATTATACGAGCACTACTTTGATTTTGAACAGATTATTAGATTGATTAGAAACATTCTTAGTCACACAACCACAGCAGATCTTATCATCAAAAATGATGCATTTATTAAACAAAGAGATTTTCTGATTTACGCAAAAAACCCTGTTGTTTCTTTTAAATTTTCTTATGCTGACTATTGGAAAGAATGGCAAGGAAATAAAAAATATTGATTAGATGTTACCATTTCCTTTAATAAACTCAAAGAAGGCGATTCTCTTTTTGATATAATTTCACTTCATCAGCTCTATATTCTTGCAGAGCTTTGCTACAATCTTTGTGAAGTATTTAGATTACAATATCCTGTAAAAAAACCAATCAAAACTATTTGAAAAAAGGTAAGTAAAAAATATCATAATAAAAAATAGTCAGATTTATTTTCTTTTGTAACTACTATGATCAAAAAAATAATATTTACTATTGGATTGCTGTTTTTGGGTACCTCTACTTATGCTGCTCAAATAATTATAGAGCCACAATTTGCCGATCCTAGATTTGAACCAGCAAACAAACTACATGCTGGATGTGTCCATAATGCAACAGTAAGTATAAAAACAAGCAGCAAAGAAAATGTTTCGAGTTTTCGTTTTGTGATATCTTATGAGCCTCAAAATGTAGAAATTTTGGACATAAAACCGAGTGATAATTATAAATGAATTTTGGATAGTAAAATTGAATATGACAAAATTATTGTTTCATTGTTGAACAAACAAATACCTCAATGAGAGACTACTACTCTATTTGATATTTCTTTTAAGAGTAACGAATTTGCAAAAGAATCATTGTTGGCTATTCGCAAACCATCTTATGTAATTGATCAAAATAACAAAGAAATATTGGTTTTTGTAGAGCAAGAATTATCATTTGAAAAAGTAGCTGAATGCAATCCAGATGTTGTCCCTCCAACTATAAGTTTGGTAAAACCAGAAAATACTTCACAACTTTTGGGACTTGATAATTATTTTGTTTTTTCAATCAAAGATTTGGGAAAAGGGATTGACAAAAATTCTGTAATTATAAATTTTGATGGGGTAAAATATACGTGATCAGATTCTGCTCTTGTCTGGAAAGAAGATCAGCTTACTTTTTATCCAAAAAAATGGCTGCCAGTTGGTAAATCATTGGCTCTAGATATTTCTGTAAATGATAAACAAAATTATGGTTGACCAAATACAATAACAAAAACATTTAATTTTACCACACACAACAGCATTGTTTTTGAAAACAATTTGACCCCAACTCAATATAGAAATATATCAGAAAAAGCAAAAGATATCTATGCAACGGTTGAAGAATGCGCCGCTTTATCGCTTTTATGAAGTAATGCTTATACAATACAATTTCCTTTTGAACCTATAGAATCATTGAGTAAAAAAATAAATTGTGCTTTTGATAAAACAATGATAATAAAATCAATTGAACAAAACAAAGAAAAAGCAAAATCTACAGTTTTCCTTTCTGTTTTTTCAATTCTTGGTTGGGTATTATTTGGTATAACATTTATTTTAAAATTACATTATCTTTCTTCATACAAGAAGCACAAAAAAATATCTAAATCTTTGCAAGCTTCTGTATCAAAAGAGTAAATCATTCTTTGGCAATATTATCTTGGAATGAAATTTTTTCTAGTGCATTTTTTGCTTGATTTGAATATTCTTGCAACAATTTTTCTCCTGAAGAAAGAGCTCAGCTTTCTTTGAAAATATTTTGTAAATCTAAAATCTGCTTTGTGTTAAGCCTATTTCCCATGGCTCAGTGTAAAATTCATTTTTGCTCTTGAGTTCAATGAGTAAAAACATAATTGGTAAAATAAGTTTGTTGTCCTTCTTGAATATCTGAGAATGGAGATTTTGTTGGATCTCAAAAAGTAATATCCATCATATCATCTCTAAGCTGGAAAGCTAATCATAGATATTTACCTAGTTCTGAAGTTAGTTCCATATTATCTTTGGCTGTATCAGCAAATATTGCTCCACAAAGCATTGGTCTAATAAATGTATACGAAGCTGTTTTGTAGTAGCATTTTTTTTCTATTAATTCATAAGGAGCTTGATCTCAAGCCATCATATCTACATCTATCATTTGTCACAAAATCACTTCTTCTATCATGCTATGAAGATTTTCTCTTGCTTTGGTGAGAAGATTTGATGGAAAATTATGTTCTTTGTTGCTAAGCTCGTATACTCGCGAAAAGATAAGATCTCAGATCAAGATTGCTTGACTCTCTCATACGCGTCATCTGCCATCAGTAAGTTTTGTTGCTATATATTTGTGCATACTAGGAATATTATGTCTCTTATCAGCTTGGTCTATCACATCATCATGAATCAACGCCATAGAGTGAAGAAGTTCGAAAACGATTGCAAATTTCATCGCATCTTCATCAAACTTTCCTCCAAATCATCTATAGGTAAGTCGCATCACATAAGGCCTAATTCTTTTCCCTCCAGAAAATATAAAATTCTGAATATAGTCTATATAACTATTTATTCTTTGATCATTTAATAATTCTTTTGCTTGGTTGTTTTTGATATCTATGTAGTCTCTGAGTATAGGATCAAATACTTCTTTGAATGTTTTGATATCCATAAAAACTTGGTGAATAATAAATAAGAATTTTTTATGGATTTTAAAAGAGAAAACAAGGAATGATTGATTTGAGGGACGGGATGAGATTTGAAGGAATTGTGGATACCCCTTTGGGATATACCTATAGAGACGCGATTAATCGCGTCTCTACATCCCGCCCCTACAAATCCCATCCCGCCCCATTTTTTTTGTCATTCCCTTGAAAATGGTAATCTTAGCCTAAAACCTATATCATATCACAAAAAATCAAAAATATGGATTTTTAAACAAAGTTTTGTTGCAAAAATTTGTGAGAATAAATTTTGTGATTATAATTGAACCGATGATAATGTAGAAATTTTCTACAAAAACTTTTATTATTTTATCCAATCAAATGAAATTACACAAAAAAATCAAATTACATCCAAAGGTACATCATCACATCAAAAAGCACCACAAAAAGTATTTGTTTGGGATTTCTTTGTGAGGAATCTGATTTCTTGCTATCAAGATTTTTGTATTAAGTACAGGAATTTTTGGACTTTTTACTATAAAAGATGGGGCTTATGCTGCAAGTTGTAGTGACTGGAATGGCTGGACCCAAATGGACTGTGAGGATACATATATGAACTGATGATTAAATTGTGAACGAAATGATATGGATATGACATGTAACGAATTATGAGGTGGTGGATCATATTGTTCATCAACATATCCAGACCCACGGATGGATATAGATTGTGATAACGACTCATTATGTCAATGGAATCGATGAAATAGCTCCTGTGAAGATATATGAGGATGATGAGAACCAATAACTCAATGTTATCAATATGAAGAACAAAACGCTTGTAATGAAAATACTTCATCACTTCCTTTCAGTTGTTATTGGGACTCATCTTCTTGTAATGAAATCACACAATGTTATGATTATGAATATCTAAATGATAATTGATCTTCATGTAATGAAGATGAAAATAATCGAGGTTGTTTTTGGAATTGATCTTCTTGTATAGATAATGCTCCAACATGTAATGACTACTGAACGAATGAAAATCAATGTACAAACGATAATAATTGTCAATGGAACTGATCTTCTTGTGAAGATAAACCAGTCCCTATAGAACTATGTACAGACTATCAAGTAGAACTTGATTGTATAAACAACACATCATCAATTCCCTCTGATTGTTATTGGTCAAATTGATACTGTAATGAAATATATCAATGCTCTAATTACAACAACTTTTGATCTGAATCTGAATCAAAATGTGAAAGTGCTGATAATTCAATAGATGGGTGAGGATGTTTATGGAATTGAGATTCTTGTATAGCTACAATGTCTGCTAGTTGTTACGATTACAATTATAATGCCCATTTTGATCTATGTCATTCACCTGATTGTTCTCTTGTAAATTGAAATATTTGTGAACCTCTTGTAGAATGATGTATGGTAGAATATGCGACAAATTATAATCCTAACGCAAATGAAGATCGATGATGATGTAATTATGAATATCTAATTTTACCATCAGATTCTAATTATATTGATGATGCACTAAACAACTGATGATATACTACTAGCAATTGAGATTTTGAATGAAGTGGGGCAATTTCTCTAGAACGTACAAACACTATGCCAGCAGATATAAATTTAAAAAATCAAAATATAAAATTAACACTACCTTCTGGACTAACTTTCAAAAAAAATGCTGGAACAACAGACTATACTTGATCAATTATACCACCTAAACCACAAACAAATAGGACAATCGATGGTAAAACCAGTATTGCTGTGATCAAAGTAGGTAGTGAAACAGAAAGCTTGCAATTGGAAAATGGAGATGCAACATTGAGAATCCCCGCAACTGATAAAAATCCTGGTGATGCTGTAGCTGTTTATCACTCTACAGACGAAATAAACTGGACAAAAAAAGAGGTTGTGGTTGTAGATGCTGAGTGATATGCAACCTTTAACACAGATCATTTCTCTTATTTTGCGATATTGGAAGAAATAGGTTCTTTCTTTATAGAAAACAATGCACTCTCTATATATACAAGAGAAGTAAATCTAAACATTTCCGCTCCTTGAGCTCAAAATATGAGATTTTCAAATGATTGATCTAACTGGTCTGGTTGGATACCTTATGCCGAAACATATTCTTGGACTTTGACAGAATGATACGAACAAAAAACTGTTTATGCTCAGTTTGATACTGATGGGAATACATGAACTATTGAGGCAGATACTTTTGATTCTATTCACTATCTATCTCCAGATCAAAATTTAGGAAATATCTCCCTCACCATCACCTGATGAGTAACCGAATGTGTCTACGGAACCTCTCTAGATATGAATGCTCAAGATGTAAAAATTGGTATCCCATACACATTCTCATGATCATTTCCTTCTGCTTGGTATTGTCAAGATTATCAAGGTATTGATTGAGGTTGGACTCTTACTATCCAAACAACTGATCTAACCAATGAAAAATGAAATGTTATCTCTGGTAGTAATCTTCTTATCTCTCATGATCCTGTTGTAGTCCAAGGGGACTTAGCTTGTACTTGAAATAATTGAACTCCTACACAATTTTATAGTGCTCCTTATGAAATATTTGAAAAAATTTCAGAAAGTAAAAAAATATGTAAAGTAAGTGCTGATAATGTATCATTATTAGTTAATGTACCTGCCAATCAAGCACCAGGTAGTTATAGTGGAACTCTTACTTTGACTATGAATGGGTTTTAATTATAAAATATATTGCAAAATTTAATCTTATAATAACAAAAATAAAAGAGCCTTTCGGCTCTTTTTTCTTCTAATAAAAACTCTTGAATCCTTTCCCTTATTCCATAATCTTTTGGTGTTTAATTCGTATTTTTTGTAATGCTAATAAAATTAAATCAGATTATTTTATTCTCACTTGGAGCGTTTTTTTTGGCTATGATTTTGTATCCTCTATATATTCGTGTTTTGAGAAACCTCAAAGCTGGACAAAAAATACGCGAGGCTTCAGTTACTGGTGAAAGTTCTCCTATATATTCACAGCTTCACAAACATAAAGCAGGAACTCCTACGATGTGATGATGACTTTTCATATTGATAATGGCTATTATGATAGGCGTTTCTTTCTTTTTAAAATGGAAGTGATGGACAAATTTTTCGCTTGTCACTAGATCAGAAACATATGTCTTGTTGTTTGGTTTTTTTAGTATGGGACTTATTTGAATCATTGATGATTTTCTCAATATTAGAGGAAAATGAAAAACAAAATGACTTAGTGCAAAAGCAAAACTCATTGGAATGTTTTTGTTTGCTGGGTTTATTAGTCGATGGTTTTACGCCAAACTTGGCGTAGATTATATCAATCTTTGGCCTATCGCTGGCAAAATCGACGTTGGAATCTTTTTCCCTATTCTGACTTTTTTTGTAACAATAAGTATTGTAAATGCTATTAACATCACGGATTGACTTGATGGATTAGCTTGAGGACTTATGAGTATCATACTTTTTGTATTGGCTGTTGTTTTGTTTGTAAACGGGACATATCTGGCAACGACGATTATCGGTATAACAATAGCAACACTTATTGCGTTTATGTTTTTCAATATCAATCCCGCCAAAATTTTTATGGGAGATAGTTGAGCTTTAGCACTTGGATGATTGCTTTCGTCTTTGCTCTATATTCTCAATATGAGAATGGGAATATTTATACCTTTCTTGGTGATTTTTGGGCTTTTTATCGTAGATACTTGATCAAGTTTTCTACAGATTCTTTCCAAAAAATATCTCAAAAAAAAACTTTTTCCAACATCTCCGCTTCATCATCTTTTGGAATATAAGTGAATAGCAGAACATACTATTGTAATGAAAGCATGGATGCTTCAATGAATTTTAGCTGCTATTACTTTGATTGCAATCTTTTATCAACTCTCTTAATTAGAGCTTAGAACTTAGAGCTTAGATTATTTCTACCATCTAAGTTCTGCCTCCTACCATCTAAGTTCTACCTACTACCATCTAAGTTCTACCTACTACCATCTAAGTTCTACCTACTACCATCTAAGTTCTACCTACTACCATCTATAAACTTTATGACTTTAAAATCAAAAAATGACGAAAGAAAAAATCCAAAATATATTATTGATCTTGATTAAAATATTTTTCGTTGGATTGTTGTTACAATTTTTTTTACAAACATTTGTTGGATTTGGACTTTGACGAAATTGACCAATTTGGTCTTTAGTTTGGATGTGGAAGGAAATAATAATTCTGATTTTATTTATTTTGGTTTGTTATCGAACACGAACACATAAAATATGGAAAATTCTTTTGGAAAAACTTGATATTAAACGATTTGTTATATTAACTTTGTTTTTTGGTGTTCTTGGTATTTTAAATGGATTGGCTATCACTCAAACATGACTTAGTGCAACAATAATTTCGCTCAGATATAGTATTACATGATTTGTAATATTTCTTATTTTTTCTGTGGTTTCTTGGGAGTTTATTGATCAAAAAGTAGCTATGGAAAGATGGTGGAGTAAAATTATTTGATGGCTTTTGTGGGGAAGTTTATTTTGGTGGGCTGTAGTTTTTTTTGTTCCAAGACTATTAGAATTTGCTTGATACAATCAGTATAATTACGAATGAGATATGGGCATAGCCCCACCTGCCGCATATTATTCTCAATACAATCAATGATATGTTCGTAACCAGTTTTTATTTGAAAGACCTATAAGTTGGGGTTTCTTTTTGGTTGCTTTTTGGCCATTATTTTTTGTATTGGCTATAAAAAGAAGATGATGGAAAGCTTTTGTTTTCTGATGATGACTTTATTGATTAGCTATAATTTCCACATTTTCAAGAGCAGCATGGATTGCTTGGATAGTTCAAACTTGAATTTTATTATTGATAGAATACAGAAAAGATATCAAAAAAGCATTTATTTATTGATGAATACCTATTGTATTGATTTTTTGATGAGTAGCATATATTGGAAGAGATCAAATAATTCATAGACAGTTTTCCAATACATGACACCTTGTAAATCTTAAACTTGCTATAGAAAAAATTCAAGACCACACTCGATTTGGAGAATGACCAGGGACAGCCTGACCTGCTTCTCACCATTTAGGAGAAAATAAAGAATATAATCCAGAAAATCAATTTTTACAAATTTGGATTGAATACGGCATTTTTGGTTTTATAGCTTGGATGATATTGTATATATGGTTTATGTGGATTGGATGGATTGCTTTACGTAAAAGTTTTTTGGAAAAAGAAACAAAACAACAAAAATATTTGGGATATGTTTTATTTAGCTTATCTTTGGGAATCTTTGGCCTTGGTATTTGTTGATTAGTTTTGCATAGTTTTGTAGATAGAATGATTGTATATCCTTTTATGGCAATGTTTGGATTAGTTTATGGACAATATAAAAAAATATTAGCATAGAAATATATAAGAACAAAATCAAAGAAATATTTAACTATTTAACTATTAAAAAGTGTTTATCGTTTTTATTCTAATATTATTAGCAGTTCTAATGGGCATATTGAGTGTGATATACTCAACTTTTGCTCCATTTATGGAAAATATTTGAAATATAGTATATTTTAATAGTGCGTATTATTGAGCATTAGGATGAATAGAAAGAGCTCAGCTTATATTAAAAAATAAACAACCATGATTTGAATGATCGGGTTGATTTTTACAATGAGAAAGTTTTGGACCAAATAGTGATCAAATAACTTGAGATTTCTGATTTTTTTCTTCTTCAAAAAATTGATTTGCATGGACAATAAATTCTAGAACAAACAACATACCAAAAAGCTGACAATGAAATGTTGATTACTTATTCACTAGTTGAACTGATAGTAAAAACTATAATAAGCTTTCGTATTATATGTCAGAAAAAATTATTTTTAGCATGGACGATACTGTGGATGTTGATTTATATTATACTTGAATATCAAATATAAAATATTTTTCTGGCGGTAGTTTTAGTTGAAATATTAGATTACCACCTGATGTTGTTTCAAGATTTGACTGAGAATTATTATGTGAAACTTGTGATCATGATGACGATGGTATAAAGGATGATATTGTAGTAAACCGAGTTTTTGATTGAAACCGAGAATGAACATCTTTTTCTATTGTACCAAATATCTCAATATTTTATTATAGTTGATGAATTGTTGATGAACAAAGAGATATCGCTATTAGAGAAAAAATTATTAATGAAACATGATCTTTATATTTTTGAGATACAAGCAAAAATTTTAGTCCTTTGGTAAATGTTCAAAATATATTAACAGAGCATAATGTATTATCTGAAGAATCAGAAGATATAAAAACCCAAACATTTAATGAGATTCTAAGTTCATCATCAATAACATGACTTGAATTATGAATAGGTATAGTTAATATGCTTCGTACTGATAACGATAATATATATCCTTTTTTAGAATATCAATTTTCTTTTCCTCAACCAGTTGCTGATAGCTTTTTTACATTACAGTGAATATGACTTGTTGGTGATTACAACGTAAAAATTTTTATAAAAAAATCCACCAATGAACAGGCATCAACCATTGGGGATTTTACAATCATATTTTAACATATATCTAAAGTTCTAAAACCTAACGTTCTATTTAATTTCTACAAGAGTTATATCAAAAATCAAATCTTTACCTGCTAATTCGTGATTAGAATCAAGCATAACTGTTTTTTCTTTTACCTCATGCACAGTAAATGTTTGTCACATTTCACTATATAATTTCATTCATTTTTCATAATTTCATTCTGGTAAATTACTAAGTTCTATTTCTACAATATTTGATTCTGACCATTCTCCATAAGCTTCTTTTGCAGGAATAGTTATGGTTTTTGTTTGTCCAACCTTCATTCCTTCTACTCATTTATCAAATCCAGCTATCATTTGTCCAGCGCCAACTTTGAATGCAAGTCATTCGTTGTAATTTCTTGCTGGGTGATGTTTTCCGCAGGCTTTTGCTACTTCTTCTACACTTGTATCAAAAACTTCTGTATCATTCAATCTTCATACATAATGAACTACGATTTCATGTCATTTTTCTACCTTCTTTGTTCATTTTCATTTAAGATCAGCTTTTGCTAAATAATCTTTTATTACATTTGCACACATTTCTGGAGAATTAAGAGATAAAGTTTCTTCTTGATTTGTGTTTTCTGAGATTGGTGTTGATTGTTCTTCTTCAGGATTTGAAGTTTGATTACATCAAGCAAGAGCTAACGACAATGTCACCACTCCTATCAAAAGATATTTTTTCATTGAATTAAATTATTAAATAAAAAGATGGTTTTTGGTTTAAGGATTTCTGATAATAAATCAATGTATTTTATCCTAGCACTCCAATAGTCTCAATATGATGAGTTTGAGGGAACATGTCGACAGGCTGGATTTGTTTGAGAGAGAATCCTTGTTGCAAAAGCAGTTCGATATCTCTCGCCATAGTTACTGGATTGCACGAGATATAAAGGAGTTTGAAGTCATGTTCTTTTTTGAGGTCTCAAAGGGTAGTGATTACGTTTTTGTGGAGTCAATCTCTTGGGGGATCAACGACGACTAGTCATAAGTCTTCCAGCTTCTGCGTAATTTCTGGTACTGTCGTAAATGCTTTCTCTGCGGGAGTAGCTGCGAAGAATACCTCTTGATCCCCCAGACTTATCTTTGCATTGTGCCAAGCGTCGACAATTGCTTCTTCTACAATTTCTATACCTACGAGTTTATCTCACATTCCAAGTTTGAGAAAACTGATTCCAATACTTCCAGTCCCACAATACAAATCCAAGATTGTACCTTTTGTGTAACCTGTCATTTTTGCTGCAGTTTGGAATAGCAATTGTGCAGCCAAAGTATTTGTTTGAAAAAATGAGAACGGCGAAATTCTAAAACTTACTTCGATAGTAGCTGATTTTTGATTGTCTTCAGAATTATTTTCTTGTTGAAAAATAAGTTTATCGTAAATCACGCCTTCCCCTGCGATAATCTTGGTTTCGCTATCTGGACTACGAGTAATATCAGCCAATCAGTTATTGTAAGTAACAACCAATGTTGTAATCGTTTGTTTGATATATTCATCGTTTTGAAGTTTATTTAATAAGGCGTCTCGTTGATCTTTTTTGTTTTCCGCAACCAAAAATCGATCAGAAACAACTAGATTAACAAGCATTTGGTCTGTGTTTATTCATTCTCTAATAACCAAATGCCTAAAAAATCATTTGTGAGTTTTCTGGTCATAAACTGGCAACTCTGACGATTGCAAAAGATTTCTGATATATGCGTATAATTGATTTGCTTTCTCAGAAATCAATCCACATTCTTGAATATTTACAATTTTGCTAAACTCTCATTGTTTGTGAAAACCCAGGCTTCGATTTGATAAAAAATTTAATTTATCATCTTGTTTCACTACATATTTTCCAAAACTGAATTCGATTTTGTTTCTATAGTTTTTCTCTTGAGGAGATCAAATAATAGAGAGAATTGCTAATTCTGGAACTAGTTTTTTTATTTTAGTAAAGGCATCTTCGATAATTGCTTGTTTGAGGTTGAGTTGGTTTGGATAACTCATCATTTGTCGTTTACATCCTCCGCAACCGATAGTTGTTTTCTCTTGATCCGTAAGTTCTTTGTTTTCTAGTGATGAGAAAAAATGAGGACAAAACGGTTTGGCATCTATAATATTTTTGTCATAACTTTTGATTTCTGTGATATGTGCTTCTACGTAGTCTTTCTTTTGTTTTACAATTTTGAGGTCTACCACACTTCCAGGCAAAGCTCATCATTTTATCAAAATTCTCTTGCCATCTGACATCCTAGCAAGCCCAATTCCTCCGTATCAGATTTTTTCGATTTTGATTCATTTGAGTGATTTCATAAGATTCTTATAAATTTTAAAGGTGAGTTGAGTTTAGGAAAAAGAAGTAGAAAAACAATGTAAAGGTGATTTATGAAAAAATTTTATAACTATTCCATGCACTGATTTGATGGATACCGTTTTCATTGACTCACTCAAATGAATCCATACTGATTACATATTTTTTTCGAGAATCTTTGATCATTTCCAAACTAGAAAATTCTCTTTCAATTACTTCTGGCGAAGATAATTCATATGCTACTTGGATATACATCTTCTCATTATTTTTTTCTGCTATAAAATCTATCTCTTTGTCTTTTATTTTTGCTACTGACATTGTTCGTCAATACCTTTTGCCTTCAAGATATATATAATTTTCTAATATTGATCACATAACATCATATTTTCGAGAATGCTGAAAAAATCTCATAGCTGGATTGCTAATATAATATTTTTGTTCTTTATCAAAAAACTTCTTACCTCGGAGGTCATATCCAGAAACACCATATATCAGATATGCGTCTTTGAGATACTGAACATAGGTATTCAGAGTTACTACACTTACTTTTCTTCCTTGTTTTTCTAGGTGTTTTTGAATATTTGATATATTTGTTTTGCTACCAATAGTATTGGTTAGGTATGCAAACAAATCCAAAAGTACATCAGTATGATCTATAGTATAATTGCTATAAATTTCTTTGATAAATATAGAATCAACAAGTTGTTTTGTCCAGACTTCTTGAATTTCATTTGGTAGCTGATAAACTGCCGGAAAAGTTCCTGCTTTCAAAAATTGTTCAAAAGATTCTCTGTTTATATCCAAATCAAACAAAAATCTATATTCATCGTAGCCAAAAGGGTGAATATGTATTTGCACATTTCTACCTGCAAGATATGTTCCCAATTCTTTGGAAAGCATCCTACTATTTGATCCTGTGACAATAATATCTATTTTATTTCCATATTTAGACAATAAGCTTACCAAAGCGTTTTCCCAATGCAAAATCTTTTGCACCTCATCAATAAAAATATATTTTTTGCCAATTTTTATTTCTTCTTCCAAATATTTCTCCAAATGATAATCTTCGGAAACATGAGACCATTCTGACAATTCTTTGTTGATATATATTGTTTCTTTGGGAGAAAACTCATCCATAAGTTGGGATAAAATCACTGATTTTCATATTCTTCTCTGACCAGTAATTATCTTTACCAAAGGTATTCAAAGATAATGTCTGATATTGTCTATATATTCTTTTCTCTTTATAATTTTCATAATATTAGATCTTATGTTGTAAATTTTTAATATAATAAAGATTTTCTACAAAATTGCAAATATTTTTAATATATTAAATATTTTCTTGTTGAGGCCTTTCTCACAAAAAAAAAGGCAAACATATTGTCTGCCTTGCATTTTCTCTCCGCAAATATTTTTTGAGCTTTGAAATAGTCGAATAGTCAAAGGGACAAATAGTCATATGAAGACAGGAGTTACTCTACAATGTACAAACAAGGATTGGTAGTAAATCTATTGTGATTATTATCTAATCCACCTTTATAATTATTGAATGATAACGCTCGCACATCATATTCATAGACTGGAGATGGAGAAGCAGAACTGAGATATCCATGGTTATCTTTTTCCCACCATTTACCGTCGGTAGTCACATACCCAGACATTGACAAATTTAAGATATTTCATAAGATATAAGCTGATCCACACCATTTATAGTCAGATTTAAATTCAAACTCTGTTGGTAAACAAGCCAAAGCTTTCCTGATATCTTCATCTTTAATTACCTTTTTACCTTGTTTTTTAGCTTCCTTGATATAAGCATCAGTAGAAAGATAATATTCATCTTTTCCATTATAATTTGTTTTAAAGATGTGTTCTTTTTTACTTTTAAAGATTCATTCTTTTTTACTTTCAAAGACACCATATTGATTTGCTACTGGTTTGAATTTTTCTTTAGGGATAAGCTTTTCTCTAGAGAATTTCACTCCTCCAATTTCGATAAAATTAGTTCCATAATTTATAGCATTTAGTTTTTCGAGATTTCCAGAAGTATAAATCTTGTTATCTACAAGATATTTAATACTTTTCTTCATATTTTCCTTGTCTGTAGGAGACATATTTGGTTTTGATAAAATTTTGTTTTTAAGATAAGAAAGCAATAATTCTCAGGATTTTTTATCTTCCGCTTTCTCGGATTTCTCCTTTTTTTTAAAATTATCCAATAAAGATCTTTTTTGTGCTTCCTGGATTGCTACCATTAGTTCATCATTTGTAAGCTTTCATACATTGTTTGAGGTAAGTTCAAATTTAATTGGTGCCATTGGTATGTAATAAAAAAGTAAAACACATCTTATTATATTCCTTTTCTCAAAAACTTTCAAATTTTTGAGAAGTTTTGTAAAATTTAGTGGTTGACATAATGTTTATTTATGTTATTATTACAAGTAAAAATAACCCACAATTATACAAGAAATGCTTGTAAAATCTATCAAAATCAATATCATCAAATACGTGAAAAATATGTTTTTTTATGTAAATTTCACGTATTTACCTTTTGTATAGTAAAATGATATATCAGTCAACAAAAGATAAGATTGATCAACTTATGCAAAGTTATCAAAAACTCAAAAAAGCACATGAAAGCGCATTGATTGAGATAGCTGTTGCTGAAATTCCGGAGATGGTTTATAATTCCAATGCTATCGAAAATTCAACACTCACACTCAAAGATACCGAAGAGATATTAATATATAATCAACTCAGAAGAAATTATAATCTTCGTGAAGTTTATGAAGCCAAAAATCTCGCATATATTATCGAGCAACTACTCCATATTCCAAATCAGAAATTGACTATCGAGCTTATTTTATCTCTTCACAAAACATTACTTACAGACATAGAAAATAAAATAGCTGGACGCTTTAGATGTGGGAAAGAACGAGTGAAAGTATGAGGACATATCGGAGCAAATCCTGCTTTTGTCCATGAACTAATGAATGATTTGGTAAATACCTACAATAATAATGACCTGTATTTCTTGGACAATATCGCGTATTTTCATGCAGAATTTGAGACTATTCACCCTTTTTGTGATGGAAATTGAAGAATAGGAAGAGTTTTAATAAACCAACAACTTATGAAATTGGGTTATCCGCCGATAAGTATTCCCAATAAAAATAAAAAATCAGATTATTATCCTTTGTTTGATAGTTATGTAATGAAGAATAAATATGATAAGTTTACAGAAATTTTTGCATTGCTTCTCATGGAATCACTTCATAAAAAGATAACTCTTCTTACAGCAAAAAAGATAATTACCTTGAATCAGCGAGCAAAAAATAATCACAAAAACATCAATTCTTCACTCAATAAAGCAAAAAGACAGACAATACCCGCATTTAAAATGCGTGAAAAACGGATGATCTCTGCTGATTTTTGTGAATAAAAAAAATCTCTTGAATTTTTCCATTTTTTCGATATATAAACATCTGTTTATATCTTTATATAATATATGAATAATCTCTTCAAAGCACTATCTGATCCCAATAGAAGACAGATTTTGGAACTTTTGAAAACCAAAGATATGTCAGTCAAAGATCTTCAGACTTATTTTTCTATTACGCAAGAAGCGATGTCACATCATCTTTCTGTGCTCAAAAAAGCAGATCTTGTGAGTGATGAGAGAAAAGGACAATTCGTCTTTTATTCGCTCAATACCAGTGTCTTCGAAGAAGTTATGAATTACTTTTTATCTTTATACCATAAACGCAATGACAAGTAAAAAAACTCTCGCCCTTTTGGGGATAAAACTTTGACTGGTAGTCGCTATGCTTTTGACAGGACGAGCAGTGTATGACCAACTTCCAGAACCAACTCCTAGACATCGAAATATCCAAGGTCAGGTCGATGGCTATTGAACAAAAATGGGGGCCGTTTTTAGTATACCGCTAATTGTTATGGCAATAATTGTTTTGTTTCGATTTTTACCAAAAATAGACCCAAAGAAAGCCAATTATGAAAAATTTGGAAATACTTGGGAAATTATACAATGTACAATAATTTGATTTATGGCATATGCACACTTTATAAGCCTTTTTATGATTCTCAATCCAGAGTATTCAATCAATAGTTTTATGTTGTTTGGGCTTGGTGCAATGTTTGTTTTGATGGGAAATTATATGGGCAAAATAAAACACAACTTTTTTGTTGGAATAAAAACTCCACGAACTATCGCAGATGAAGATGTTTGGAAAAAAACACATAGACTCAGTGGCTGGCTTTGGGTAATAGCTTGATTAATCTTTTTGGCAGAAGCTTTTATTCTGAAATATATAGCGGTTACCTTTATTATCACGATGATTATTGTTGTTCTCGTTCCTATGATATATTCGTATTGGTTGTTTAGGAATAGAGGGATTAGATAGATTAGATGGATTAGTTTTTGAAATAACAAAAAAGATGACGTTTTAATGTCATCTTTTTAGAAATTAAGATTCCGACTCCAACAGACAAGGTCGGAATGACATCTTTATAATTTATTGATATTTTCTGAAAGTTTGTCTAAGTCACTACTATCATATTTTTGCATAAGCATTTCTGTTTTTACTTTATTTATTATTTCTGTAACAACTCATACTATAATAATTACTCATGAACCTGTAACTACCATTGGAAGAGATCAGATTGCTTGTATAATATCTTGTACAAATGGTATATATGTCCAGATATAACTATAGATACCTACTAATGCCAATCAAATACCTCACCAAAGACATAAATGCATCAAAATTCAATTAATATATTTTGCTGTTTCTTTTCCTGGTCTAATTCCTGGAATAAATCAACCTCTTTTTTGTACATTATCACTGATTTTATCAGGAGAGAATACAATAAGAGTATAGAAGAACGTAAAGACTACTATAAGAACAAAATAGAATAATATTGCTAATGGTCCAGGATTTTGTGTATATATATTCAGATTTACTTCTATCCAATTTGCCATTGCCATAAGCCTTTCATTCATAGGTTGAAATTGAACAATCAATTTAGAAAGAAGATATGGGAACGAAACAAATGCGATAGAAAAAATAATTGGTATCATTCCAACTGGATTCATAGGAATTGGAAGAAATGATGATTCTTGTACTTTACCTCTTCTAGAATATATAATTGGAATTTCTTTTGTCGATTTTAAAATAAATATAGAAAGTAATATCAATCACAAGACAATAACCAACATAAATACCAATACTCACCACAAATTAGTTGCTCATGAAACTTCTCAATAAACTTGTTGAGTAATTCCGGCAACGATTGAAGCGAATATAAGAATAGAAACTCAGTTTCCAATTCATTTTTCTGTTATAAGTTCTCATATCCACATAAGTCCCATTGCTCAAACTGTCATTACAAAAGCAGAAAGAATTATGTTTGGTAATGTTGTAGCAATAATATTTCCACCCAACATATAATTTATGAAATATACCATTCCAATACCTTGTACAAATGCCAATGGTAATGTAAGATATCTTGTGTATTGTTGAATTTTTTGTTGTCCAGCTTCACCTTGTTCTGTAAGTTCTTCCAACTTTGGAATAACAGATCACATAAGCTGCATAATGATTGATGCATTGATATATGGAGCTAGTCATATCGCTATGATAGAAAAGCTATCCAACGCTCATCAAAGAAGCATCACAAAATATCAAAGTCCAGATCATGTTGCATCGATAGTTTTACTCATCAACGCAGTAATATCTACAAATGGAACTGGTATAAAGACTAAAAGTCTATACAAAGCCAACATTGCCAATGTAAATATAATCTTCTTTTTAAGTGATTTATTTTCAAAAATATCTTGAACCTTTTTGATAAATTTCTGCATGAATAAAAAAGTAATTCATTAAAACTATTTAGCTTTTTTTGCAGCTGGTTTCTTTGTAGCTGGTTTCTTTTCTACTTTTGATGCTTTTTCTACAACCTTTTTTGCAGCTGGTTTCTTTGTTGTTGGTTTATCTTCTAATTTTGGTTCAGTTTTTTTTGAAACTGGTTTAACATCTTTTTCTTCTATTTTTGCAGTAACTTTTTTTGCTACTGGTTTTGTTTCAACATTTGATTCTGCAGATTTTTTTGGTGTTTTTTTTGCAGAAGGATTATCTATTTTTTCTTGTGCTGATTTTGAATAAGAATCTATATCAACAAAAGTTACTTTCTTAGTCCAATCTCAATTCCCAAGAAGCTTAACATAAGATGTAGCTTTTTTGATATATCATAAATCTTTCAAAATTGTTTTTGTTATTTCCATACCTTCAACGATTCTTACATCATTATCAAGATGTCAAAGATTTACAATAACTACTTCTTTGATAAGTTTAAAATGTCTTTTGAATCATTTTGCTTTTGGTATTCTTTGAACTATAGAAGTTTGTCATCATTCAAAAAATGGTTTTGTTGTTGAACCACTTCTTGATTTTTGTCATTTAAGACCTTTCCCAGAATAATTTCCTTTTCAAGAACCATTTCATCTTCAAAGTCTTTTTGATTTTCAAACAATTCATTTGCTTTTTTTAAGTGTATGTAATTCCATTGGCTATAAGCACAATAATTAAAAGTTATTTTTTAGCTACTGTTTTTGTAGCTGGTTTTTTTTCTGCTTTGGACGCTTTTTCTGCAGCTGGTTTTTTTGCAGCTGGTTTGGCTACCTTTTCTATTTTTTCTTCTATTTTTGGAGTAGCTTTTGATACTGGTTTACTTTCTATTTTTGGTTCTTGTGTATTTTCAGTTGTTTTCTTATCCACTACTTCTGTTGTATTATCTTCCGCTTTTGAACCTTTTTTAGTTAACATACTTGCAAAAAAATCTTTATGTTTATAACTTGATAGTCATTTTATTGTCGCTATAGCATTGTTTAATTTGTTATTTGATCATACTATTTTTGACAACATATTTTCGTATCATGCTAATTCCAAAACAGCTCTAACAGCTGATCATGCCTTGAGACCAGTACCAGCTTTTGCTGGTAACAATTTAACAAAACATGATTTATATTTTGTAGATGTCATATAAGGAACTGTATTGTCTTTTGTCAAAGGAACAACGTACATATTTTTGTATGCTTCACGAGAAGCCTTGGATACTGCGATAGAAACATCGGCTCCTTTTGCAACTCAAAGTCAGATTTTTCATTTTCTGTTTCCAACCAAAACTGTTGCCCTAAAAGACATTCTTCTTCATCATGTAGTAACTCTTGTTACCCTTCTTACTTCTAACAAAAGTTCATCAAACTCTTTTTTTGTCTTATCTTTATTTCCACCTTTCATTGGGACAATAAATTATATAATAAATAATATTTACAAAATTATTCAACCTTCTCTCAATCATTCAACAAATGATTTTACTCTTCCATGGTACAAAAAACCATTTCTATCAAAAACAACTTTTTCTATTTTTTTATCTTTAATTGTTTTTGCTAATTCCAATCATGCTGCATGAGCTTTTTGTGATTTATTTTCTCATTTAAGTTCTTTATCACAAACAAAACCAATAATTTTTCAAGTTTTATCTATCAATTGAGCTTTAACATATCTATTTGATCTATTTATAACAATTCTAAAATCAGGATGCTGTGATTTTATGATAGCATTTACCCTATTTTTTCTTCTCAAGAAATTAGCTAATTTCCCTTTGTTTGTTGGTTTCAAATTTTGCATGATTTTAATACAATACAAATAAATATTTACAATCAGATTAAACTATTTTTTAGCTGTTTTTCCAGCTTTTAATTTAACAACTTCATCAAAATATCTAATACCCTTTCATTTATATGGTTCTGGTTTTCTAAGATCCCTAATTTTTGAAGCAACTTCTCAAAGATGTTGTTTGTCTATACTTTTTAGAATAATAACATAATTACCTTTTGCGTCTTGTTCAACTTCAGATTGTATAGATGAAGGTACCTCAAATTTAACTTTATGAGAAAGTCACAAAGATAATTGAAGTGCGTTTCATTCTTTTTTTACAGCATATCAAACTCACATTACAAGTAATTTCTTTTCGAATCCTGTAGTAACACCATCTACCATATTTGATACAAGCGTTCTTGTTAATCCTCGAAGATTTTTCTTGTCATCACTTTCTATGCTTATTTCTATAGCTCATTCATTTACTTTTGCATTTACGCCATCAAGTAAAGTATAAGACAATTCTCATTTGGGTCATTTTACAAATACGGTTTTTTTGTCGATTTTTATTTCAACACCATCTTTTATAATTATAGGTTTCTTACCAATTTTTGACATAATGTATATTTACTAATAAAACGTCGAACGAATATCTAAACAAAGATATTTCTTCAGATTTTATTTTTTAATTAATAAATTTCTGCTATAAGTTCTCATCATATTTTTTTTTGTTTTGCAACATGAGAAGCCATTAATCCTTGACTTGTAGAAATAATACCAATACCTTTTCATCCAGCAACTGTATGAATATCTTTTGATCTTACATACCAAGCTCTAGAAGGTTTTGAATAAAACTTCACATTTGGAATATCGTTAACAGAATCTTTTACAGGATTTAGATGAATATTTATCATCTTTTTTCAATCCTCTTCGATAATTTCAATATCTCTGATAAATCCATATTGTTTTAATAATTCAAGTACTTGTTGTTTAAATTTAGAAAAAGATACTCATTCGACAATAGGTTTTCTTGCCATATAAGCATTTTTAATTCTAATTAACAAATCATGAATAGGGGCATTAACATAACTCATTACTTGCAACATTCACAAAATAAAAAATTTTTACCAGCTTGCTTTTCTTAATCACATAATTAATCCTTCTCTTGCGTATGTTCTCAAACATACTCTACAAATACCAAAATCTCTGATATATGATTTTGATCTTCAACATAATCTACATCTGTTGTAATATTTTGTAGGATGTTTTAAATCTTGGCCTTTTATAAACCTTTTTTCAAACATCTTCCATTGTTTTTCTTTCAATGCAGTTCTTGCCATTAGGATGATTAATATAAATTAAAGTTATACTATTTAAACAAAAATCACAATTCTTGCAACAAAGCTTTTGATTTCTCTGTACTAGTTGTTGACGTAACAATAGTGATTTGTATTCACATAGGAATATTTACATCATCAACATCTAATTCTGGGAATATATTGTAATTTGCTAATCCAATATTTAGATTTCATTTTGGATCAAAAGATTTAGATGACAATCCAGAGAAGTCTCTAAGTCTAGGAAGCGCTACTCTAACAAATCTATCCAAAAAATCATAAGCTCTATCTCTTCTAAGAGTTACCTTGTACATAACAGGCATTCCTTCTCTTAATTTAAAATTTGAAATAGATTTTCTAGATTTGATTAATGTCGGTTTTTGTCATGTTATTTTTATTATATTTTTTTCAAATTCATCAAAATCTTTCATAGATTTTCTAGTTGCCAAAGATCCAATACCTATAGAAACAATAACCTTTTCTAGTTTAGGTACTGAGTTTATATTCTTTACTCCCAACCTTTCTTTTAAAGAAGGAACAACTTCTTTATTGAACTTTTTTAGTGCACTCATGTATTTTAAAATTAAACACAATAAAATTATTTAATCTCTTTGTCTGTTTTTGCTATTTTTCTAACTTTCTTACCTTCTTTATTTGATATGATTTTTAATTTTGAAGGTTTTTTTGATACTTCATCATAATACATCACATTGGAAATATTTATAGGAAGGTGTTTTTTTACAAACCCCTTTCATTTCATAGCTCTTTTTACCTCATTAAGTCATTTTACCCATACTTTGTTTTCGTCTATTTTTTCTATAGATGAAATTTTCCCTTTATATTTTCCTGCGATTACCATGATTGGATCTCCAGATCTTAATTTTTTCATTAAACAAATATAACAATGTAAAAGCCGATATAATTTTGTTTACTATACAACTTCTTCGGCCATATTAGTAATATTTCTATATCACAAATCTCTTAATTCTCTTGCAACAGGACCAAATATTCTTTTTCATATAGGCTTAACTTCTCCTTTTGCATCTTTTGACATAAGAATAACAGCATTGTCTCAAAACCTCACATATGTTCAGTCTTTTCTTGTTATTTCTTTTCTTACTCTTACTACCATTGCTTGAGCAACTTCTCATTTTTTAATTGTTGATGTTGGAGCAACTTCTTGAACAGCTACCACAACCATATCAGCTATTCTTGCAGTTCTTGCCATAGAAGATTTCAATATTCTGATTATTTTAACTTTTTTTACTCCTGTATTATCAGCAACAGTAACAATTGATTCAGTTTTTAACATTGCTTTTTAAAAAACAAATAAATATATTTTAACTAGTTTTTTCCACTAAAGACCATCTTTTAAGTTTACTAACTGGTTTTACTTCTCTAAATTTTATCATATCTCATATTTTTGAAACATTTTGTTCATCATGAACATAATATTTTTTTCTTACGATAAATCTCTTTCTGTATAATGGATGAACTTTTACAGTTTTTACCAAAACTATGCGAGTTTTATCTGTTTTATCACTGATAACCTCTCAGATAAGTTCCTTTATGTTCTTATTTCATATTATTGCCATATTTTTCTTTAATTTTAAGAGCTAAAAGAGTATTTATCCTAGCTATCTTCACTTTTGTATCTCAAATTTTATGAGTTTCTTTTAGTCCTCTTATTGCATTTTTGGACTTCAACTCAAAAAGTTCTTTTTTCATTTTTCTTCTCATATCTACAAGTTCTTTTACTGACTTTGAAGATAACTCTTTCATAAACAATGCTTTTCACTTCATTGTACCAAATGATAAAACAAATAAAACTATCTTATTTCTCCTTTTGCAACGACTCTTGCTTTTACTGGGAGCTTTTTGGATGCACTAATCAAAACTTTTTTTGCTTCTTCTTCATCTAATCAACTTATTTCAAATAATATTTTTCACTTTCTTACTGGAGCAGTGTAAATATCTACATCTCCTTTTCCAGTACCCATCGGCATTTCTAATCATTTCTTAGTAAATGGCGTATCAGGAAATATTCTAACCCATATTTTACCAACTTTTCTTATATGTCTAACTATAACCTTTCTTGCTGCCTCTATTTGTTTATTGGAAATATAACCACTAGTTATAGCTTTCAATCAATAATCTCAAAATGATACACTTGTTCATCTTGTACTTTTTCATTTCAAAGATCTAATTATTGGTTTTCTGTATTTCCATCTTTTTGGAGTTAACAACATTTTTATACATCCACATTAAATAAAACTTATAATACTATTTTTTTATTGTTATTTGCTGAGCTTTTTGTGTTTAACACTCATTTTTGAATCCAAACCCTTACTCATAATACTCAATACTTTGTCATAGCTTGCAAGTGACAATAATCAATATCTGATCTAAATGTCTGTAAAGACACTCTTCAATTAATAAATCTTTCAGATCTTGCTATATCAGTTCATCCAAGTCTTCATCAAATTTGAATTTTTGCACCAGCAGCTCATTTTTCTATTATTTTTTGAAGAACATTTTTTGCTACTTTTCTATAAGGCATTCTAGCTTCAAGTTGAGCGGCAATAAATTCAGCCATAATTTTAGCAGACAATTCTGGATTTCTAACTTCTTTTATAACTACCTTAAATTCTTTTCCAAATTTCTTTTTTAGATCGTCTTCAAATTCTTTAATTTTTGCTCATTGCTTACCCATCAAAACACCAACTTTTGAAGTGAATATAATGATTTCTCATTCTTTATTGGTTTTTCTAATAACAATCTTTGAAATTCCTGTTCTAGGAAAAGCCTTTTCTATAAATCTTCTTAATTTTATATCTTCAACGAAAAAATCAGATCACATAGCCTTTGTTTTTCAATACCATTCACATGGCCAAGACTTTACGATACCAACTCTCATTCAAACTGGATTTACTTTTTGTCACATATCAAAGATTATTTACTATTTAAAACCACTCTCACAAAAGATCTATACTTAGCATAATGACTAATTCTTGATCTTGATGTGAATCTTATTCTTTTAAGTTTTGGAGCACCTCAAACATCAATAGTTTGGATATACAAGGAATTTATATCTTTGTTTGCATTTTTTACCGCATTATTAACTGCTGATTTAATAACCTTATGTAATGTTTTTGCAGATTTTTTTGGTAAAAATTGCAATGCATCCAAAGCTTCTTGCACTTTTTTTCATCTAACTAACTTTGCCATTAGTTCCATTTTTATATGAGAAACCAATGCATATTTCAATGTAGCTGACATACTATTATTCATAATTAATCTTTTTTAGATTTAAAACAAAGTCAATTAAAATGGATGACCTCTAAATGTTCTAGTTGGAACAAATTCTCCCAATCTATGACCCATCATATCTTCAGTTATATATACACTTACGAATTGCTTTCAATTGTGAACAGCAAATGTAAATCACAACATATCTGGAGTAATTTGACATGCTCTATCCCAAGTTTTTATAACTTTTTTGTCTCAAGACGAAACCATACCTTGAACTTTTTTCTCTATTTTTGGGTTGACATAAAAACCTTTTTTTAGCGATCTTACCATGATATAAACTAATAATTAAAATATGTAATTATTTTTTATTTCTATTAGAAACAATAAATTTTGTAGACCATTTTCCACCTTTTCTAGTTTTAATTCCTGCAGAAACATTTTTTCAAGCAAATGATTTTGGTCATCTTTTTGAACCAATAGGAGAGTGTCATTCTCAACCTCCATGTGGATGATCAACAGGGTTCATATTTTTACCAAGAACTCTTGGTTTTTTACCCATCCATCTCTGTCTTCATGCTTTACCAATAACAATGTTTTTGTGTTGATCATTTCATATTTCTCATATAGTAGCCCAACAATTTTCATCAAATTTTCTTACTTCTCTTGAAGGCATTTTGATAAACACTTTTTTTTGTTGCTCATCTCTACCAACAATACTAGCATATGATCAAGCAGTTTTTATCAATTTACCTTTTGAGAAAGGAGTCACTTCCAAGGCAAAAATATTCATACCTTCTGGAATATCTTTTAGCTGTTTTCTGTTTCAAGCTTTGATAGGAGAATCTTTTCCTGACATAACTTCTTCACCAACAACAATTCATTTCCATGCTAATACATATCTTTTTTCTCAATCAGCATAATTTAACAGAGCTATTCTTGCTGTTCTATAAGGATCATATTCAACAGACGCTACTTTAGCTGGAATGTCTATTTTATCATATCAAATAAAATCTACAAGTCTGTATAGTCTTTTATGACCTCATCACATCCATCTAGAAGTAACTCTTCATTGATTATTTCTTCATCCAGTTCTTCACAAAGAAACCACCAAAGATTTCTCTGGTTTTTTAGATGTTAAATCACTGAAATCATATCCAACCATGAAACGTCTAGAAGGCGTATACGGTTTGTACTTTTTTATTGCCATTTTTAAATACTAATCAAAACATAAATATATCTTACAATCCGATTTCTATTTTGTCTTTTTTAGACAAAGTAACAACAGCTTTTTTATAAGCCTTTCTAACCAAACCTCTCTGAGTTCTATTTTTTGAAACAACATTTACTATGTTTACAGACTCAGGAGTAACTTTATACAAATATTGAATAGCTGCTTTTACATCGTTTTTATTAGCACCTTTGTGTACCTTAAAACAATATTTGTTTGCAGCATCATGGAATTTGTATGTTTTTTCTGTTATTATAGGAGCCAAAATAACATCATATATTGAGAATTTTTTTACTATTTTATTCTCAATATTTTTTTTAGCTCTTTGTTGTAATTTTTTAGTGAATACCATGCTTATTTTCGTAAGATCAAATAAACTATTTTGAATTAATTGCATTTAAAGCTGTTTCAAAGAATACAACTTTTTTTGCAGACATTATATCCAAAGGATTAAGATACCCTATTGTAATATATTTTACATTTACAATATTTCTTAAAGATTTTTCAATATTTTCATTTTTAGAACCCAAAACAAACAATGTTTTTTTACCATCAATTCAAATGTTTTTTACCACATCAAGAAGATCTTTTGTTTTTGGCTTAGATAGATCAAAATCTTTTAATCATAAAATAGATTTTTCTTTTGCTTTCAATGTAATAATACCCATTAATGCTAATCTTCTTGCTTTTTTATTCATAGCTTTTTCAAAATTTCTTTCTCATCTAGGTCAAAAAACAACTCATCAACCTTTTCTTACTGGTGAATTTCTATCTCAAGCCCTAGCATTTCCTGTCCCTTTTTGTTTAAATATTTTTCTTCCAGATCATGCTATTTCACCTCTTCATTTTGTACAAGCAATATTATTACGAGCATTACTTGATTGCAAAAGAACATACTCATGAATCAATCATTCATTTATATTTTCGTCTGCAAAAACATCTCCATTTAAATCTATGGTAGAAACAACTTTTCATTTTTTATCATATATATCTACAGAATATACCATTTTTTATATAAATTAAGAATTAAGAATTAATTTCAAAGACACAATAATTAATTTAAATTGATTTTTAACATACCATTGTAAGCTCATGGCAAAGATCATTTTAAAGCAATAAGCTGTTCTTTATCTGTTTTTATAACATCTAACACTTTAATATCTTTTAAAGTAACACGATCAACTCACATATGTCCAGCATGAGGATGTCATTTCAAGGTTCTTCTTGGTTTTCTATTTCCTTTTGAACCTCAAGTTCTTGTAAACTTATGACCATGAGTAGCTCATCATCCTTTTATGTGACATCTTTTAACCATACCTTGAAATCATTTTCATTTTGATACTCAAACAACATCAACTGATTCAATTCATTGCACGATATCTAAATCAAAAATTTTACCAATCTGATTGTTTTGAATATAATCAGATTCTACTTTAAATTCTACAGTATCTTTGTACACTATCTTTTTTCATTTTTTAGTTTCTTTTTCTTTTTTTCATAGTCAAATAACTACTGCCGTATATCAATCTTTCTCATCTGTTTTATATCTTACTATTTCTTGTGGCATAACCTTTACTATAGTTACTGGGACAAATTTATCATCAACCCAAACTCTTGTCATTTCTTGTTTTTTTACCACGAATCATCATTTATTCATTAGTACAATTATTCATTAAATTAAAAGAAAAATCTAGATTAAAAAACCTTAACATCCACCATAACTCAAACAGGTATTGCTAAGTTTTGGAGATATTCCATAGTTTTTGAGCCAGTTTCTACAACATCTATCATTCTAGAGTAAGTAATTCTTTCAAATTGCTCTCTAGCATCTTTATGTTTAAAATTTGCTCTCAAAACAGTATATAATTTTCTTTTTTTTGGCAAAGGTATTGGTCATTTAACTTCAGCTCATGATTTGATAAGCAAACCAATAACTTTTCCAACAGAAGATTCTAGCATTTTTGCGTCATAACTTTTTAACTTAATTCTCAATTTCGCCTTTGTATCTTTTTTAGTTTTAACGACTATTTTCTTTTCTGACATATCAAAAAACAAGTAAATAAAAAACTTAACACTTAGGTCCTAGCTCCGCAAAAACGGAACCAGGCTCTAAGTAATAAATTAATCAGAAATTTTTGTAACAACTCACGCTCCAACAGTCCTTCCTCATTCTCTAATTGCAAATCTCAAACCTTCTTCCATAGCAACTGGATATATAAGTTCAACATCTATTTTCGCATTATCACCAGGCATAATCATTTCAACACCTGCTTTTAATGTAATATTTCAAGTAACATCTGTAGTTCTCATATAGAATTGTGGTCTGTATCATGTCATAAATGGAGTATGTCTTCCACCTTCTTCTTTTTTCAATACATATACTTCAGCTTCAAATTTCTTGTGAGCTTTTACAGTTCATGGTTTACAAAGAACTTGTCCTCTTTCAATATTATCTTTATCAATACCTCTAAGAAGAAGTCCAACATTCATACCAGCTTCTGCTGTATCAAATTGTTTGTGAAACATTTCTACTCCTGTAATAACTGTTTTTTGTGGTTCAGCTCCAAGACCAAGAATTTCAATTTCATCGTTCATTTTTATAATACCTCTTTCTATTCTTCATGTAGCAACAGTTCCTCTACCTTTAATAGAGAAAACATCTTCAACTGGCATCAAGAAAGGTTTTTCATTATCTCTTACTGGAACTGGAATATAAGTATCAAGAGCTTCTAATAATTCCCAAATAGGTTTAGCAGCCCCTTCAGCATCAGTAGGATTTTCAACTGCTTTCAAAGCAGATCCTCTAATAATAGGTACTGGCGTATCCAATCCATATCCTTGTTTTTTCAACAAATCTCTAATTTCTTCTTCAACAAGTTCTAACATATCAGGATCATCAACCATATCACATTTATTCAAGAATACTACAACTTTTGGCACATTAACTTGTTTAGCCAAAAGAATGTGTTCTCTAGTTTGAGGCATTGGACCATCTGTTCCAGCCACAACAAGAATAGCTCAATCCATTTGAGCAGCACCAACGATCATGTTTTTAACATAATCGGCATGACCTGGACAATCAATATGGGCATAATGTCTTGTGTCAGTTTCGTATTCAACATGTCTTGTGTTGATTGTAATTCCTCTTGCTTTTTCTTCTGGAGCATTGTCGATTGCATCATAAGCAGTAGCTTTTGCAAATCCTTTTGTAGCAGCAACTGTTGTAATTGCAGCTGTTAATGTAGTTTTACCATGATCTACGTGACCGATAGTACCTACATTTACGTGTAATTTTGCCATAACAAAATGTATTAAAAAATTAAAATTAAATACTTTAACAATCTGAATATGTTTACTGATTTGTCTTTTTATTGCAAGTCTTTTTTGTAAAAAAAAGTTTTGTCTCGTAACCTATGATTGCTCGTTATTTTGAGCACATCACTGTTTTCGAAACGTTGTTCGCTGTAATTAATCTAAGAAATAGATCATTGTACTAGCGATTATAACAATAGACAAATGTAGACATTCGGGGATGCGGGACTCGAACTCGCGACCTCCTGGTCCCAAACCAGGCACTCTAGCCATCTGAGCTAATCCCCGAGACTTTATAGAACTTAGGGTTTAGTAATTAGAGCTTAGATTTTTTCTACCATCTAAGTTCTACGTTCTAAATCCTAGATAAGAATGGTGCCAGGAGGCAGAATTGAACTGCCGACACAAGGCTTTTCAGGCCTCTGCTCTACCACTGAGCTACCCTGGCTTATTTTTATATGGTGGGCATAGGTGGACTCGAACCACCGACCTCATCCTTATCAGAGATGCGCTCTAACCAACTGAGCTATATGCCCTTATAACGATTTATTAATTATTAATATATAACAAATTTTTGTAACACAAAAATTGTCGAAGCGGAACATTGTATACAAATATAGACAAAAAATGCAAGGGAATTTTTATTTTTGTTTTATATGAATATCTTTGATATTTTTATCGTATCATACAGACTGTAATGATTCGTTTATTTTCTTGAGTAATTCTTTTTTTTCTTGAAAAATTTTTATCTTTATATGTTGTTGGGTTGTCTTTATAAAAAGAATATCAAATCTCAAAGATCAATCCAACAACATTGGATTGTTTGTAAATCAAAAATAATCTCTAACAGCATTGAGAGCTATAACTCATGTCATGTTTTTTGTAAGATGCTTTTTTGATATAACTTGACGAAGTTTATCTTTTAGTAGGAACATGGTTTAATCAAAAGTTTTAAAGTCGAAAATCTTAAAGTCAAACTAATGACTAGTAGACTATATACTAACAAAAGAGATTAGATTTGCAATAAAAACTAAAATATGTATAAGAAACAAAATTTAGAATCTGATTTTATTTTTCTACCTTATATATATATGAAGAAAATATTTTGACTTTTAATTTTAATAATAGGTTTGTTTAACTCAATATCTTTTGCTCAAAACGAGCAACCTATGTGAATAACAATGGATCAAGACTGTCTTTTGAATTGACAATGCAAATTTAATATTTATCAATTTTTGGGTATTAGAACAAGTATAGCTGATGCTAGTTCTCCAGAATTATTTGTACAAGATATATTATTATCAGCTACATTTTTCATATGAACTATTGTGACAATTGCACTAGTAGTTTCTGGCTTGATGTTTATTTTTGCAGGAGCAACTGGAAAAGATCCAACAAAAGCAAAAGCTGGAATCAAAAATTCTTTTATTGGACTATTGATTGTTGTTTCTTCGTATTCTATTATTAGAGTTGTCCAGTATATTGCGAAAGGACTTTAATTTAGACAAAATTAGATTGTTTCTTTGTCTCTCTGAACACAGTGAAGAGAATAGAAACAATCATAAGATCTCTTATGCTCTTCGGTTTTAGCTCAGAGCAACAAAAAGAATATCTATTCTACCTAACCCCTCTAATCCATGAAAATAACTTATATCTCTATTTTTCCAGAAATATTTAAAAGCTTTTTGACGACATCATTGATTGCGAAAGCACAAGAAAAAAAACTACTTTGGTTTGAATCTGTAAATCCTAGAAATTTTTGTAAAGACAAACATAAACAAGTGGATGATGAAATTTATGGATGATGAACTTGATTGCTTATGAAGGCTCAACCATTGATAGATGCTATTGAATCAGTTATCAAAACAAACAAACTTAGCAAAAGATGTAAAAAACGAAAAATAGTTTTTCTTTCTCCAAGCAAAGATATATTTTGTCAAAACCATGCTCATGAATTTGCAAAAATGAAACACATTATCTTTGTGTGTGCAAGATATGAAGGAATCGATTATCGTTTTGAACAATATATGATAGACCAATATCCAAAACATTTTGCAAAAATTTCACTAGGGAAATTTATTACTCTTGGAGGTGAGGTTCCTGCTATGACAATGACCGAAAGCATTGTAAGATTGATTCCAAATGTAATCAAAGAAGAAAATAGTCGAAAAGATGAAAGTTATAGTATAGAAAAAAATATGAATAACTTAGAATATCCGCAATACACAAGACCAGATATTGTAGAAAGATATAAAGTCCCAGAAATTCTTTTGAGCGGACATACAAAGAAAATTGAGGAATGGAAAAAACATAATTCTGTTGATTTATAATCTTAATTCTCTTTGTCGTTCTGAGTTATAGTCGAAGAACATAAGAGAAGTCTAACTTGCTTATACTCTTCATTACATTCAGAGTGACAAAGCAAGAAGTTGTTCAGAACCACAAAAACAGTAAACATCTTTTAAACCTTATGAACTTTAACAACTTTATAAACCATACTATGAAAGGATTCCTATATTTTGGAAGATTAGAGAGGGAAAAATGATTTGATGCGATTCTTGGCATGATTCGTATGTTTTTGTATAGAGGAGATCTGCCTTTCTCTTTATTTGTTTTTGGTGCCGGAAGTTATGAAGAAGAGCTAAAAGAATTGGCAGAAAAATCAAAAAATATCCATTTTTTTGGGTGGAAAACTTTGCCTGAGATCAAAAGATATGTGGAAAATTGCGATTATTGTTTGATGCCATCAACATTTTTGGAGACATTTTGATTGACCGCTTTGACTGCTATTTCCTGGTGATTGCCAGTAATTTGATATAAAAAAGGAGGATTGGTTCCATTTATAGAAGACGATCTAAATTTGGAAGATTGTGAATGACTTTGTACTGATGAAAAATTGTTTAATTGTGTGTTAAATTTGTTGGAAGACCAAACAAAAAAAAGAAAACCTATTGTTGATACAAAAAATTATAGTAAAGAAAATCGGATTATAAAATTGCTTCCCTTGGTTGGCAAACATAAAAAAATATTGCTTGTAAGCGATTTTATAAATAAGGTTTGAGGTATTGAAACATATATTCATGATGTAAAAGAACTTTTGGAGGCACATTGATATGAAGTAAAAATTCGATGAAGAAGTTTACCAAAAGGAATCTTTGGGAAAATAAAAAAATTATTTGGAATATGATGGGGGGTTTTTAATTTTGTAGATTCTTTTCTTTTATGGAGATTTTGCAAAGACCGAAAACCAGATATTATACGATATAATAGCACTCTAAGATGGCTTGGATGGATGCCGGTTTGGATAGGAAAATTTTGTGCAAAAGAAAGATGGATGATGTATCATGATTTGGGATATTTTTTCCCATTTCCAAAAAAACTTCTTTACGAACAACAAGTTAAAACACCACTTACTTTATTTAGTTTCCTTTCTATGGTAAAATCAATTCATCCAACGGTTTTTTTGTTTGTTGCTGGTAAATATTTATCTCTTTCTTTTTTGAAAAAACGTCTTACTAAAATAGACAAACATCTTGTCCCTTCAAATTTCTTGGTTGAAATCCTCCATGATTCCCATCAAATATCAAAAAAGAAAATTTTCTGTTTAGAACATTTTTTACAAGAATAAAAAAAACCCTCTAAATGAAGGGGGTATCTTTATTTTTAAATAATAGATCATATTGAAAGATTTTTTATTTCTTCAATATTTTTTTCTGTTAATTCATTATGAAATACTACATATTTTGGCAACATTGATCATTCACCAGGAAAACCTATTTGTTGTAAAGATATTTTTACTTCTGGCCAACCTACTGTTCTTAGTTTTCTGAAAGTAATATAAGTAATATCATATCCATCTATGGGAATATCTTTTTGCGTCAATACTGATCCCAATGAAATAGTATCTATTGGAACTGCTGGTCATACAGCTGTATTCCAACTACTTTTTAATTTTTTTGTTCTAAATAATTCACATGAAATAATTTGTTTATCTTTTAACATTTTCCCAATTTGTTCCATAGGAAGACCTTTGCTATTTTTTAAAAACCGATCAACAACAGATTTATCAGATTCTGCATCAATAAAAAAATCATTTTCTCACATAGGAAGTTCTGGTTCACCATCAAAAGATTCTTTAATTTGTTGAGAAATATCTTCTTTCAATAATTCTTGTCTATATCGTTCGCCTCTTTTTGCAACTTGATCTAATCCATTTGAAAGAATTTTTGGTTTATTAGCCATTTAATCTTTAATAAAATTATAAATATTTTTGTTATTATAAATAAAAGTAAAATAAAGTCAATTAATTTAAAACAAAAAAAACCTCTACAAGAGAGGCTTATATGATAATAGATTTCCGCCCCAACTGACGAAGCGGAAATGACATCGATGATTTAGAAAGGCAAATCATCATTTGAAGATTGCGCAGGAGCTCATTGATTTCCTGTTTCGATTCTTCGGCAAGTAATACTATTGAAATATCTTCCTGGTTGATTTTTCGACTCATTACTTCTTGTGTTTAAATGAGCTGTAACTAAATCACCAACTTTTACATTTTCCAATAATTGGATTTTGTCTCTAAAGAAATCTACAGCTAGACTTCCTTTGAATTCTCTGTCTGTGTTTTCTTCCAAAACGATAGTTTGTTTTTCTACGCCTTCAGCAATTGACTCCTTTTGTCAAATAAACTTTACGATTCCTTGGTAGTGCATAATATTTTTCTAATAATATAAAATACGTGTTTGGTTAATTCTAACTTTTCAATTTGTTTTTTCAAGTAAAAAATTCTTTTCGTAGATAAGCTACAACTCAAAGGTTTAAAAAAATATCTGCGATATTGAAAACAGGGAACCAATCAAACGGCATCAAGAAATCTCTAACTCCTCATAATCGAATCCTATCTATCATATTTCAAAGTGTACCTGCAATTAGAAGTGTTGCAATAATTAATGAAATATATTTTTTAAAGTATAACCAAATAAATAAGACTAATGCGAATATTGCTATAGCAATAGAAATTATAGCATGAACAGGTATTGATCGTGAAACTCAAGTATTTAGGACTGGATTGATAAATAATAAACTTTCTGCTATTTTGAGATCATAGAAAAAATATTTTGTGAGAAGATCTATAAAAAGGAATAGTCAGATTAAAATTATTAGTAGGATGGTTTTTTTGAAAATTGATTTCATAGTTAATATTAGTTTATAAAGTTATTTATCGTTTCTGTCATTCCCGCTTCAAGAAACTGCGGCGGGAATCTAGCTGATCAATTTGAATTTCCGCCCCAACCGACAAAGCGGAAATGACATATAAATTTTAAGATCTATTTTACTCAGTGGATTTTTTGACTCTGTTCATGATGGCGTAGCCGAGTCATTTTTCCTCCAGGGGCTCGACGAATAAATCGGAGATATGATCTTTGTCGGCTTGGTGGTAGAAGGAGAAAAGTGATTTGGCGCAGGTAAGGAGGTGGGATTTAGTTCATCGAAGATACAGGGATCAGTTTTGCGCCACGAACTGGGTAACTCGGTCTTTGTGATTGTCAATTCGTTCTTGAGTAACGAGGATTGCTGTTTTGCTATTTGATAAAGGAAATGGAATCTGATTTGTATTTTGTAATAATTGTATTTTTGAGTTTGGAGAATAATGTTTGAACATATTTCATGGCGTGATTTCTGAGATGCTTTGGGCATATTCGACTTGAATATTTTCTGGAAAAAGTGATTGAATATCTTCGGCGGTAATAAACCCGGGTCTTGTGATAACAATACGGCTTCATTCAACTTTGACAACGGTTGATTCGATACCCACATCACAAGCCCCACCATCAATAATCATAGGAACCGCTTCGTGAAAATAACTTTCCACCATTTGCGCGGAAGTTGGACTAGGTTTGGTAGAAATATTTGCACTAGGTGCAGCGACGGGGAGCTCAACCGTTTGTAAAAAATCCAATGCCACTTTATTACTTGGGATTCTTATCCCAACAAATTCGCTCCCCGCAGTCACGATATCAGAAATAATTTTTTTCTTTTTGAGGAGAATTGTTATTGGGCCAGGCATAAGTGTATTGATGATTTTTTCTTCGAACGGTGAAATTATTTCTGCATATTCTCCAATTTGATCAATAGATCCTACATGAACAATTATAGGATTTCTTTGTGGTCTTTTTTTTGTTTCAAAAATCTTTTTAACTGCCAATATATCGAGTGCATTGGCTCCAAGTCCATAAACTGTTTCAGTAGGAAAAGCAACAAGATCTCAGTTGGTGAGAATTTGTTTGGCGTCAAGATATGTTTGGTAAGATGGCTGTATAATCATAAATAGGATATTTATATAATATTATTTTGCTTTTTTAATTTTTCTCTTCACTAAAACTCTTTTTTGTTTTCTCTCCATTTCTTCTGCACGTTTTTCTTTGATTTTTTCCAATGTTTCTATTGATTCTCCTGGTGCAGAACGATCTTCGTTTCATTCTTTGCGGTCTTTGAATCTAATCACGAGAGGAACTCCAACAAATCAGAAATGTTTTCTAATAGAATTATCTATCCATTTTTTAAATGAAAAATTTGCCCTGGTTTTGTGATTTACAAAAACAAGAAAAGTTGGTGCGTTTATATCAACTTGTGTTATATACATAATTTTACAAATTTTATTTTTGGGAAACCTTGGTGGTCTTTGGAAAAATTCTGTAGTAATAATTTTGTTGAGTTCTGTTGTCCCGATTCTTTTTTCTGATTCTTTACGAAGTGCGTGTACAAACGTAAAAAATTCATTTGTTCATGTTCCTTTGAGTGCAGAAATCGGCATAATTGGAATATATTTTGCAAAATCCATCATGCGTTGAGTAGCTTTGATTATATTCTCCATTTCTTTCTTGGAAAGAAGATCAGATTTGTTGAGTGCAAAAATAATTGGTAATGCAAGGCGATTAATTTCTTCCAACAAGGTCATATCTCTGTGTGAAATACCCAATGTTGCATCTATTACAAAAATTACAACAGGTCTCACATATTCGAGCATATCCATAGTTTTTTTGAATGCAATTTTTTCGATCACATGCATGGTTGAATTTTTTTTGATTCATGCCGTATCGTAAATTGTATAAGGGATATTTCATATATTAAATGATCAAATTACATAATCACGAGTTGTGCCTGGAATATTTTCTACTTTGGAAAGTTGCTTCCCGACTAATGTATTTAGCAATGTTGATTTTCCAGCATTTGGTTTACCAAGGATTGCAATAGGGATTCCATTGTCTCTAGAAACTCTTTGTTTGTCTGTAAATTCATCTTCTCTTGATTTCTTTTTGGTGCTTTCCAAAAGGTATTTTTTCTTGATAAGAATATCTTGTAATTCTCAGAGATTCCTTTTGGTCTTTGCACTAATTCCGACAACATCTTGAAATCCCAAAGAATAATATTCGGACAATGCAAGCTCTGTTTCTGCTTCCTTTCGTTTTTTATCCAATTTATTGATAACCAAAATAGTCTGATTTTTTTTATTAGAATTTTGAATATATTCGAAAATATGTTGTTCTTTGGCTGTTATACCGACTACATCATCTATTACAAACAGTATAACATGTGATTCATCTATGATTTTTTGGATAAATGGTCGTTCGTCATGAAATTCCAAAAGTCATGGACTATCGGCAAAAACAACATCCCCCAAATCATCTATAGAGGTGCTGTGATATAAAATATCTGTTGTGGTACCAGGAATATCAGTTACAATTGCTCTAAACTGTCTGATTAATCTATTGAATAATGTTGATTTCCCGACGTTTGTAGAACCCACAAGTCAAATTTGCATAGGATTTTTGTTTACATAAAAATTAGCGATTTGATTTTAGTTTTTTGCGAGAAAAAAGCAATGCGAGAAAATATGATTTTATGTTATGTTGGGCTTTACTAATTTCAAATCTTCATCAATTCAATATTCTGCTAAATAAGGTGACATATTTTCATTTAGAACAGATATATATTCAACCTCTTGATCTGTTTTGTTTTCTTGAGAAAGATCTTCATGATATGTTAAAAGTTTGTTCGTATCAATAATAGAGTTTTTGCTTCATGAGAAACCTTCTTTATTACTCAAAAATGAACTAAAAAAACTATTCAACACACCACCATTAAATGATCAAGACTCTTTTTCTTTGTTTATTTTTTCGAACAAAATCTTTGTTACATCTTTAACGTTTTTATAATTATCGTTTGATATAGATTTTTCAAGATCATCAAGTTGGTTGTCAATATATTGAGGTGATTTTTTATCTAAGTTTTTTTTAGATAAGACTTCCTCGTTATAATTTGTAATAAATTTCAAAACACCTCTAAAATCATCTATTTGCTTTTTATCGTATGTAGAAAAACTTCTTGATAAAAGAGAAAATAATTTCTTATTTTCTGAGCTAATTTCAGATCCTTTTTCAACCAAATCTCTTATTCATATTACATCGGCAACATCTTGTAAAGCTATATTTATAAGGAAATTTTTATTTAATTCTTCTTTTGCAATATCTCATTGATTTTCCAATGGTGCTAAAATTTTCAACTGATTGATAACTTCTTTTTTGTAGTCATCAGATGAATTTATTTTGTCATTCTTCAAGATATCAGAATATCATATGCGTTTTGCTTTGTCATAAAAATCATCTATTCTTGGTCATTTTACAAAAGATAAATTATTTTCATCTTTTTTATCTATATCTACACTATCTGAATTATTATCAACATTTATCCACTTTCCAACATTAACTAATCATGTTTCTGTATTATAATAAATTTTAATTTTTTTACCATTCTTATCTTTTCATGTAAGAGATATTTCTCAGTTATCTTTTTTTTCTCAAGAATCTTTTTCTTCGAAATTAAAACTTTTTAAAAGTGTTTCTTGAGATTCATTATCTAATTTTACATCAAAACAGTTTCATAAAAAATAAATAATTCTGTTTTTGAATTCCTTTTTTATTATTTTATTTGTGTCGTTGTATAAACCATCTTTTGGCTTTTCTTGTTTTGTATTTTCAATTTCTCCTGTATTTTTTATTTTTTCGTTAGGATAAATTTTATTAAAATATTTTTTATAATCCTCTTCTGACAATCATCATTTTAAAGTTTCTTCTGAAATTTTTCTATCACCAAAAATTTTATTCTCATTATTTATATTTCAGAATATTTCACCGTTTATAACTGATCACAAATTAGATTTTTGATAATTAGATTCTGTTTGTGAAAAATTTTGATCGTATGATTGTAGATATTGGGATTCGACTTTTTGATAATATTCTTCTCATCGAACTTTCTTAAGATCTCCTGAAAATCCGTATTTTTCAGCAGCAATCAATAATTCTTGATCATTTTGATTGCGAACAGTGTTTAATTGTTGTTCAACAATAATCATTCTCTCTTTACTTGTATATGGAGCAATATAATTTTTAACAGCAACGTCAGACACATCATACATTCTTATTTGCTTTTCATTACTTGTAAGTTGATCAAAATCAACCCCATCTTTTTTTGCTTTTACTCTAGCTAGTTCTTCTGTAGCTTTCTGTGCTCCACGTTGGGCGACCTCGTTGAAAATATTAAGTTCTTCTTGTGAATTTAATTTTGAAGCTTCTTTTTGATATACTAGTTTTTCTTCACTCGATAAACTATTCCATTTTTCTTCTATTTTTCTCTTTTTTAAAGATCAGTTTACGTCTAATAAATCTGGCGACTCTTTTATTAATTTTGCTTCATATAATTTTTTAGCTTTCCCTGTAATATAATCATTCCTTATTCTCTGAAATTCTTCTGTTGATTGAAAATTGGGATTATCTTTAAGCTCTTGTTCAGCTATTTTGAAAATATTTTGTATAGATGACTCTGTAACTAGTAGTTGTGCAACTCTCTTTGCAAATTTTTCATCTACAGAATATCCTATTATATTATTAATTTTTTCTTTTATATCTGGATCATTATTTAATTTATCAAGGAAAACCAATAATCAAGAATCACTTAAATTATTGATTCTTTTTTGATTTTCTTCATCTAAGTAAGATAAAGATCTGATGAGTCATACTAATTTTCATCAACTATTAGCATAGCTCCAAATAATATCCAACTTTTGTTGGCTAATTATTCATTGTTTTGAAGCATTTTTTAGATATTTTCAAACATCTAACATTTTATTTAAAAAACATCTTGCTATAATTTCATTTGTAGTTGTTCATATTCAAGTATAATCATCCGGATAGTTTTCCTTTTCTATTGTTGATTGTTTTATGATTTTCTTATCTTTTGATATAACATTTCGATCATATCCCAATCAGTTTATAATTTGACTTACTACAAAATATTTTTCTATTTTACCTATTTTTTCTCTATTTTCCTTTGATGATGTAACAATTTTTTTTATCCATTCTTTATTTTCTGATTCTATATTTGTATTAAAAATAGCTCTTTTAATTGTAATTCTTATATCGGTATCTACTTGATTTCATTGTCTTACTGCATCTAGAAATTTTGTGTTTTCTCCTAATAATTCGATTATTGCAATCTTATTTTCCAAAGGAAAATCTCTTAGTCAATTGAGATGCTGAGGATTTTTATAAGCAAGGACTAATAATTCTATCGGTATATTACTTATTATACTTTTAGTTTCATCAGGAGATTTTGTTTTTAAACTATCTAATGTTTTTTGTATATTTTCTTGGGGAGAAATTTTTCCATCTACTTTTTCTGTTTGTTCATTTTTTTTTATTTCAGATAAATAAGATGATTTATAAAATCATTCGTTTGAATAGCTAATATTGTTTTCTCATAAGCCACCTACCATTATTTCTCTAACAAATAAAATTCACTCTCAATTCTACACCAAAATCAAAATTTTGCAAATTTTCGAGGATTTTTTGACAGAAAAGAAATTTTTGTTATAATTGGAAATGTGGTTAAGAAATTTTTAATATAATTTAAAAGTAATATATGAACAAGGAAAACAAAACTGTAGAAGAAAAAAAGACCTTTAGTGTTGAAAAAATTCAGAATATATTTGCTTCTATAAAATCAAAAATCAAAAAAACAAAAGAGAATATTGTAAAAAGAAAAGATAATTTTTTTACAAAAACCAAAATTTTTTTTGTAAACGCCAAAGAAAAATTTGTTGCAAAAAAAAATAAAATTTTCCGCAAAAAAGATGTAGAAAGAGCAAAAGAAGACATAAAAGAATCTTTGATTGAAGCCAAAGATATTGTAAAAGAAAATTTAATAGAAGCAAAAGAGACAACCCAAGAGCAAATCGAAACAATAAAAGAAAAAACAGAAGACGTTGCAAAAGATATAAACAAGAAACTGGTTATTGTAAAAGACAAACTATTTCAAAGCAAAGACCAAGAAATAAATAATTGATTAATATCAATTGTCAAAAAAAAGCTGTGATCAATACCATTTTCTATAAGAGCTATTTCATTTTCTTTGTTTCTTTTTATTTTTTGATGGGGACTTGGGGCAGAAGTATATTTTTCTATATATATCAAAGAAGTTATAAATAATGTTTTTTGGATATCTTTAATTGGAGCTATTTTACCACTTAGCAGATTACTTTTTGCACTTCCTATTTGAGAATTAAATGACAACACAGATAGAAAAGCGGTAATTTTTTTGAGTAAAATAATGTATATAATTTGTGGTATATTGTTTTTCTTGGCTTGAATTTTGAGAAATCATCAAATTTTATTGATTGCTGTAGTATTTAACTGAATAGCCTCTGCGACTCTTTACATAACTTATGAATCATATATTCGCACAACAACAGACAAACATCATTCCGAAAATTCTCGATGACTTTATTTCTCAAGCATGAATGCAGCACTTGTGGTTTGAGCTGTCATTTGAGCGTTTTTGGTAAAATGGATTAGCTTACCTTATCTATATTTATTTATTGTTTTGTTTACTATTTTATCATTATTTAGTGATAAAAAAATACCAATCATAAAGAAAAAACAAATAAAAGAAATTTTGTGAAAAGACAGCTTTCTGTTGGATTTTATTAAAAGAGTTTTTTCATTAAAACCATTTATTAGAACGTTTATTGTATTAAAATCAGAATCTCGTTCATTTATGTATTCTCTTGGTTTCGAATGATTGTTTAATATTTTATCATATGTTTGATTTCTTTTTATTCCGTTGGTTGCTGTAGAAAACAACCTTTGACTTCCACAAGTGGCATTTCTTTTTGCATTAATGAGATTACCATATTTAACAAACTTTTTTACCGCAACTTGGAGTGAGCGTTTTGATAAAAAATTGTTTGTAGCAGTAGTGTTATTGTTTTTATCTTTTCTTTATGCTTTCTTGGCTTTTGAACATTCATTTTTGGGAATTATGATTGTTTCATTTGGAATTTCTTTGGGATTGTCGATAATTAGACCAGCTATTTCTGCATTAATTACAGAACATTCAACAAAAAATAATTCTGGTTCTATAACTGGGGTACAAACATTTGTTGGTTGAGTTTGAAGTATAGCATGAAGTATTGGATTTGGTATTATTTCTACAATATTTGGAATGCAAATGGCATTTCTTGTTGTTGGTTTATGAGTTTTTGTTCTTGCTATTTGGTGAATAACCAAAAAAATGAAATATAGAATGAAAATATTAAGAACAAGAAAAATAGTTAATAGCATGTAAAAACATACTATATCATATTTATATCTTATGTCAATTTTAATTATCGATTTTTCTTTGGGGAAATTGACAATTTTTTTTTGTCGAGTAATATTGGTTTTGAAGACTTTTAAATTTATAAATTTTATAATGAATAATAGCGGCCTTTCATCAAACAACAATCAAAACAACTTAGAAAAAAACATTAAAAGCTTGTCTTTGGCTGAGTTAAACAAGAATCTTGTTGATGCAATTTCTTCACAAGATAAAGAAAAAATACGTTTATTGACAAACGAGCTTTTGGATAGAGATTATGAAAACAAAGAAAATGGCGAAAAGAATGAAACAAGCCTAAAAAAAATACAAAACCTTTTGAACAAAAAATGAGATATTAAAAAAAGTGATATCAAAAAACTTTTGGAATCTCATATGAGAGAATACAACAAATTAAATTCTAAAAACCAACAAAACAATTCTACCCAGAACAAGACAATGCAAGATCTTATGAAACAGCTACAAGAAAGTGAAGAAAAAAAGAAAGAATTAGAACAAAAATACAACGAAAAACTTATGGAAGATGAGAAAATGATCAGAATTATAAATCCTGTAGAAAAAGGAAGGCGTAAATATCTTAGAAAAACTCTAAATAAGTTTAAATCTTTTTTTGGTGAAAATCCAAAAAAAGCTTTGGCTTATTTTTTGACAAAAACTAGGTTTTGGAAATGATGAAAAATAAAGGCTAGTCTAAAAAAAGCTAGTTTATTTATGAAAAACCTCACAAACTTCTCTACTATGTGAGAAAAACAAATAATAGAAAACAAAAATGCTATACAAAAAGCAATAAATGATATGAATCCGCAAGATAATGATTCTCCTACAGTAAAAGAACTAAAAACACAAATTAAAAAAGAGGTTGCTGAGTCTGCAAATAAATATTTTGATAAAATATCAAAACCCTTGGAAACTAAAATTGCTGCATAACTTTATAAATAAAATTTTACCATGCTACCAACCCCAAAAGAAGCTGCTATATATATTATAGATACTATCAAAGAAATATCTCCAATAGAAGATCATTATCTTGATGAAGATATTGTAGAATCAATTGTAGAAGATATTTTTTATGAACAACTTAGTGAAATACTGACAGAAGAAGATTTAAAAAAAATCGAAGAACAATCTGAAAGTGAAGAGTATTTCCGAGAGTATTGTCAGATTAATGTATCAAAATATTATACTATGCTCGAGGAAATTGCAAATGATTTGATAACGGATTATCTAGTAGAAGACAAAGAAATTCATGAAGCAAAACTTGAAGATACAGCAAACTTTTAACCAATAAAAATATATTATGGCAGGAAACAAACCAAGCACCGATGTCGATGAAAGCAAGAAAAAAATTGAAAGCGGGAAAAAAGAAAAAGAGATAAAACCAGAAAAACCAAGATGAGAAGTAAAATGACATAAGGATTTTAAAAAGCAAGAAGAAGATTTTGCAACACTTTTTACTGATTTAACAAAAAAAGGGGTACTTGAAACTTTACAAAAAAAATTACCAGACAATTTCAAAGATGCAAAATCTTATGATGAAGCTATGGAAATTTTAAGAGATGGTAAATGAGTTGAAAGACTTTGAATTCACAAAGATATGTACGAACGATTAGATCTAAATGTAAAAAAACACGAAGAATCAGAGAAACAAAAAAAGGAAGTTGAAAAGAAAAAAGAAGAACTCAAAGAAGATAAAAAAGATGATGAGAAAAAAAATGAAAAAAAAGATAATAAAAAGTTAGAATCAAAAGAAGAAAAAAAGTCTGAAGATAAAAATGAAAAACCTGAAGACAAGAAAGAATCTGGAAAAAAACCAGAATCAGAAAAATCAAAAGATAAAAAAGATGATGAGAAAAAAAGCGAGAAAAAAGCATCAGAAAAATCAGAAGAAAAAGAAGGCGACGATATTGAAGCAGATAAGAAAAAAGAGAAATCAGAGAAAAAATGATTCTTTTGATCAATCGGTTCTTTCTTGGGAAAAACATCTACACAGGCAGGAAATCTAATTAGATATCCTTTTAGAGCAACACGAAATTGACTAAAAATGGCTTGAAGATCTCTGAAATATTTTTGATTCGATATTCTAAACTTCCCATCATGAGGAGAAGCTATGAAAAAAATCTGGGCAAAATATCAAGAAGATATGAAAAAATATGCGGGAAAATTTAAATGGAATTATAAAAAAGGAGGAAAATAGGTTTTATTTATTATAAGGAAAAATGAGTGACAATACTAAAGCAAAAACACATCTGAAAACAGCTGAGACAAAACTTAATGATTTGTCTAATGTTTCTGAAATAAATAAAATCACTGCTGCAAGATCTTTGGATTTATTCAATAATCTTCACACAGGGAATAATCTTTTTGTAGATGATGAAGTAAAAATAGATATAGAAAATGTGAGAAATAGATTGCAAACATGAGCTTTAGTTGCTGATGCTGCAAATGAAATTACTCAATTAAACACTGATGAAGCAGCACTACCCACAGGGGCATCAAGTTCAACAAGACGTGCCGAAATAGGAAGAGATAGAACTAATTTACTTAGAATAACTGGTGGTACAGCATTATTTCCTTGAGCATGATCTACAAATGTAATAAATAGACAAACAGAATATAATAACCTAACAACATATGCAAATTATTTCAATACTTGATCAAGAATGGGAAATGTAGACCTTGATATTACAACACCTGTTTGAACCGCTAGAGCATGAATAGCAAATATTAATCAGAATTTAGATTGATTATTTAAAACAGCTCCTTGAAACCCAAATGCAAATTATACATTATGTGATGATCAATGACAACCCTTAGCTGTTACAGGAGGAAATTATACGATCCAAATATGATGACAAACAGCTACTCTTTCATGAATTAACTTAGGTACTAGAACTCTTGATCTCACAAATCTAATAATAACACCGCCAACTGTTGATCTCTCTCAACCACTTAAACTATCTATCAATGGAACTTATCCAGCAGCCGCTGTTTGAGTAAACAACGTTAATCTTGTATGCAATAAAAAATTTCAATTACAATTAAGAAATGGACCGGCACCAATTCCTATGGATACACTAGCACTTCGTCAAATACAAATTGATACATACAATACAACAGCACCAGGAAATATAGTAGAAAACGAATTAGTAACACAATACAACAACAGACTTCCTTCTCTACAAAGAGAAACAGTTTTTGAAGCGTTGAAACATCTTGATGGAATCAGGTTTTCACAGCTTGAAGAATATGGTAAAAAAAATGGTAAAGAAAACGAAATCAAAGAAGAACTTTATCAACAAATATATAGAAATTTTTTGAGTACTTGACCTATTGCAACAAGCATAACAAATATAAACACTTACAACACATTTCGTGATTGGTTTGCACATGATAGTCGCACTTGGAATAATGATCCAAATGTAATCAGGGACAATATAAGTTATCAAAATTATGTACACAATAACCTAAACAATAGCGTACAAGAATATCTAAAATATGGATTAAATGAATTGTTGACAAATTCTGTACCAAACAATATGCGTTTAAAAACAGAATTAAGTAGTTTTTTGACAGCAATAGAACAAAGAAGAAATGATAATGAAATTGTTTGAGGTGCAAGAATCAATGATGCTATACAATGAAATATTTGAGCCAATGATCAAATGATAAAACATAGAAGAAGACGTATTTTATGAATCCCTTTTGGTCGTCCTGATGTAAGCTATATGAGATTTTATAACTGAGCAAGTCATGAAATAAAAGACCAATCTGTCGACATTTCTACCAATTCTAGAATCACTGATTTAAATAATCCAGAACCTGTAAAATACGACCTCAAAACAAATATTAGCGGAAAAAACAATATAAATGTGACTATAGATTTTCCAGAAAATGATAAACGTTATAGAAGAAAAAGTATAACGTTAAAACAATGAGAAGTTTCTACTTTGGCAAGAAAGATTCTCAATTGTCCTGACATTCCTGATTTCAAAGTTAGGGCTCATATTGTCTACAACATGATGGTTAGTATGATACAAATATCAAAGAAAAAAAACTTTTCTTTGAATTATCGTGTACCAGGTACAGCTCTACAAAGAGAAATAATAATGAACAAAGAAAATATTTTTCTAATTGAAACAAATGATACATGAGGAACAAGGACAGAAAATGTACTATTTGATTATGATTCTTTTGTGACTACAAATACATTCCATGGAATGTGAAATAGTAGATCATTGCAGACAGCTATAGATTCTCTTATGGATCATTTTAATTTTTCAATGAATCAATATCACGAGAATTATAGAAACGCAACTAGGTCTAGATTATTGAAGACCAATGTTTCTGCAAATTCTTTCTGGACATCTCCTATCAAAACAGTTATGAATCTGAGAACTGTTCGTCAATTTGATTTTACAACAAATGTTGGGGATGTGGAAATTTCGTTTGAAAAAAACAACATTACTTTGAAAAAATGAGATATAGAAATCTCAGGCAAAAATCTATGAAAATTATTGGAATATAGAAAAAATAAAATCAGAATATTTGACGGAATGGAAAGAGAAATTGTTTGAGCTTTTTATGAAGAAATGACGAAAAAACTTAGAGAAAATAATAAAATAAATCGTAGTAATTTTTGAGTTCGCGATCCTCTGACACAAAATATTTATGTATTGGATGAAGATGGAGAATTTGGTGTTATTACTCCTGAAGATCCAGGGAATATTTTGAATGGTAGAAATAATCGTATAATAAGAAAGACAGAACTTGATGATGTAGATGCAAGAGGATGAAGACGTATGTGTACACCAGAAGAAACCAAAGAAATTTTTATGAATCCAATGATTATGTGAAGAATGATAAAAGCAATGAATAGAAGAATGTAATATATATTTTATACAAAATGTCAACCTTAAAATCCCCCACTCCGGAGGATTTTTTGCTTTTTTTGAGAAAAGGAAGTAGAATTATTTTAAGGTATTTTATTAATATTTTTTTATCATGAGTAAGCCAACCTACAATCTTCTAAATCAACAATCACTTCTAAAAAGCAATGCTTCAAAAGAAGAAAAAATTCTTGCTCAAGCAAAGCTTGAGGTTTTTGAAACACTTGGTTTAAACAAGCGCAAACCAATGAAAATTGGAGATATTGCGTATCAAATTTTTGAATCAAGGAAAAAAACATGAAATATACCAAATGAAGTAAAAGTTGATTGAAACGCTATAACAATCGATCAAAATAGTTATCGTAATATTTTTGATAGTTACCATTATTTTTTGTGAGAAAATAATCAAAAATGAATAGAAGGGACTGATTGGGCTTTGGCGCAAAGATTGATTTTGGATAGTGGTAATATGATTACCTTTGAAGATGATAAAGTTGTAGCTGAAAAAGCTTATGAAGAGTTAAATCAAGATCAAACATATAAAGATAAAATTGAATTATTGCAAAAAAAACGCAAAAACAAATTTTTCTCTCTAATCAAACGAACAGAAGAAGAGCAAAGAAAAATAGATGAAGCTCTTGCTAAAAAAAAGAAAGAATTGGAAGAAAGAAAAGCAAAGAAAAACAATACAGAAGATGAAAATAATTTAAAACCTGAAACCGAAGATAATGGTAATGAAAACCAAAATAATTGAACAAGTAAAATTGAAGAGACTAAAGAAGATGAAAAAGAAAACACCGTAGAAAAGACACCAGAATCAAAAGAAATTTTGAGGAAATGATTATTGGTAAATAGAGATAATTTGGCAGACAAAATCAGAGAACTTAGAGAATGAAGTGGATTTTCGAATATTTCAGAAATAGAAATCCAATCTGGGGTTTTTATTGATATCAAAAAAAATAAAGAAATTTATACAAACTTTTTGGAACAATATTTACAAAATGAGTGAGACAAAAAAGAACTAGAAAAACTAGATACACAATTTTCTGAAATGCTTATTATTTCTCGACCAGAAAATGTGCCTATGGATCAAAAATATTGGATTCAAATCAACAACGATGAACCATGAAAAAATATAAAATCAGAAGAAGAACTAGAAACTGAAGCAAAAATATGTGAAGAATCGCTAAAAAAAGCTGGTTATGACGTAGAGTATATTAAATTATGAGAAAATCTTTCTGGATGATTGTTTAATACAGAATTTATAGAAAAAATAATAAAAGAAATTGAAGAACTAAAAGAAAAACAAAAAATAGTAAAAGATTGAATACTTGCTCCTATAGATTTAGCAAGACTTATAGCAAAAGAAAATTTATTATCCGAAGATATGACTTTGGAGAAACTAAAAGATTTATTCAATCAATTATCAAGTAAGTGAGATCTTGAAGTAGTTGAACAAGAAAGATTATTGATTTATAAAGAAGCTCTTCAAAATAGAGTAAAAGATAAAACAGTTTATCATGTTGTAAGGAGAAAAAAACAAAAAGAAATAGGTCCTCATATTGAAGATGAAAAACAAAAGGCTTTAAATCCTTGACCATGACCTCAGAAAATATTACCTCGTCATAAAGAACAACTAGCTTTAGATCCTCATATTGAAGATGATGATCCTATTCCACCACCACCTCCCCCTCCTCCAATCACTCAAAAAAAAGAACGAACTGCAACCATTTCAAATGTAGAAAGCGTACATCTTGAAGAAGCAAATCATAGAGCTGAAGAATTAGCGAGAAAAGAGTATGAAGCTTTGGGTAAGTTAAATTTGTTCGATGCAAAAACTCGAAAAGCTCGAGAAAGAATGAAAACATTTGCTCTTAGATCTCTTCGTAGACAACAAAGAAGAAATAGGCATCTTTCATCAGTAAAATGAAATGTAGATCTTACTCGTGAAGATGTAGTTTTTGCATCTGATAGACATGAAATGGAATCTAGTGATGGAGATTGGAATGGCGCAATAACAAGAAGACTTACTAATCATCAAAATCCAGATATAGATCTTTTGTGTAAAACATTTTTGACTACCAATATGTTGGATAGAGATTTTGAGACAAAATTTAATAATATTTTACGCCTAGATCCTACAGTGACAGCTATTATAGGAAATAATAATATGGACTATCTTGCTTCCAATATTTTGTTGAAACTAAAAAATGAAAAAGCTGAGTACACTATGGTAGATGAAATCAGTAAATTATTAGTTACAGGAACTACTTATAATGCAACAAATTTTCAAACACAACTAAACACAATCACTGGAAAATATTTTACAGAAACCAAAAAGAATTATCCTAACTATATACAAAAAATTCTGGATAATATCAACGATCCAATTGAAATCAACAAAATTATAAAACATCAACAAGGGTTACTAAATGAAGATGTAAAAACATTACAAATGCAATTACAACTTTTGGATAATACAACAGGTGCTTATGAAATAAACAACAAAGACAAAGAAAGATGATTTTGGTATAAATTTGGCGCATGGATGGATAGACACCCATATTTAACTGTAGGTTGAAGCATCTTGGCTGGTACATGAATTTTGGCAACAGGATGATTGATAGGTTGAGTTGCATGAGCAGCTACTGCCACATGACTAATCGCTACAAAAATAGGAATGATGACCGCTGCCAAAAAAGCATCCCATTATACCAAAGAACAAAAAGGACAAGAAAAACGCCTAACACATGGTCTAAATATAGAAAAACAAGCTATGGATAATATCAAAACAGTAATGAATAATGCTCCTTGGTATAGTTGGAGAAAATATAAAGCAAAAAGACAATTCAAACTTTATCAAGAATCAACACAAAAAAACGTAGCCGATACAACAAGACTGACAGAATTTATCAATAGATTTGTAGCTATTCCTGGTGCTTTACCTCCTACAGAAGAGGCAGCACTTCGTAATTATTTGTCAAATGGTTTGGCGAGAGTTGATTACTACAAAAAAACTGGACACAACTTTGTTGCATCACAAGACAAAACAAAAGTAGAAATCGATATGAGAAATCTTTACACCGCAATTACTCAGTGAGCAGAAAAACTTGGAACAGATATTGCAACAATTAGATGAAACACACAATACACTTCTTTGGTAGGAGATTTGACAACAGATTATGATACTTCTATGGAAAATTTCAAAACTCAAAGAAGAAATCTAGAATTGAAATATGGAATATGAGCAGGTATGCTTTATGCATGAACAGCAGTAGGACTTCAATATGTTTTGGGTAGCTGAATTTTCGGTAATTACCCGTGTGGATGAACTCAAATTGTTGTACCTTGAACAGATGAATTAGCTTTACATGAAGAAGTTAAAACATCTCTTGCAAATGCGTGAGCAACACAACAAAACATAACTAATATCGAAAATGCTCTCAAAAACGCCCCTACATCTGCTAGTGCAGATTGATACAATCAACATGCTTGGCGAACTATTGTAAAAAATGAAATGTGATGGCAAGATACACAGCTTAATTCATGGATGCATGATTTTATGAAAGATACTTTATGGACATTGAATGAATGATGAAGTGAGTTCCAAAGACAACTTTTGGATGCGAACATAAATTCTTTGACATCAACAAGTCCAGCAGCAAAAACAGCTGAAGCATTCCTATCTAGTCCAAAAATTGGATTGATAAACGAAGGCGAATGAGCAAAAATCTTGGCAGACTTACAAAAATTTATAGCCGATCCAAATAGTATCGCAACATTCACTGCTGAAGAAAAAATGAAAATGTGATATTATGGTCATTTGTTTATAGGAAACGATAGTTGAGTTTGATCTAGACTAACAGAACAACTTACAAAAATGACTACCGTTTGATGAACAACAATATTTACCCCAGAAGAAATTTGTAATAGACATTATTGGCTAGATGGAGTTGGTATGCCGGTCTTTGCAAATACTTTTATAGAAAGGATGAAACCAAATAAAAATGAGGTTTGAAAACCAATAGAAACAACACAAGAAGATCCTGTACCAGATCCAACTATTGTTATTACTGACAAAAACAATCCAGCATCAACATCTCCAACACCAACATACAGTTGGTTAACAGGAAAATAATTTTATTTATGTAAACAAAAATATTATGAATAATATTCAAGAATTTATCGTAGATATGCTTATTGAAGCATGATTTCATCCAGAAGATCATGAAGATCTGATCAAAGAAATTGAACCTATTTTATTAAAACGTATTATCACAAAAATAGCACTTAAACTAGCCCCAGAACAAAGAGAAGAAGCTGAATTACTTTTATCAAAAGCTGATAGCCAGTGATTTAATGCTCTTTGTCAAAAAGCGATTCCAAATTATGAAGAATATTTTGTAGAAATTCTCAAAGAATTTGAAGAATGATATCTTTCTAATTTTAAAAAATAAATTTAATCTTTTTTTCAAAAAAAACCTCTGAAACTAATCAGGGGTTTTTTATATTAGATTCCGACTCCATCCCTGCTCTCCAACTGGCAATGCTGGGAAGACAAAGTCGTAATGACTGAAAATTATTTACCAACTATCATATTTTGACCTTTATTTTTCCATTCTAAAAATTTTACTTTTAGTAATGCTCTGTATTGGATAGAATATTGTGCTACACTAAATATTGATGTTGTAGCTATATAAAGTCCAACTCAAGCTTGAGTACCATAAACAAACGAACCTATCATAAACACCATAAAGATATTCATAAATCACATCATTTTTCACATATCTGGGGTGTTGGCTCCAGGAATTGTAGGAGTCATAGGTTTTGCAATTGTTGTAAGTTTCATTTGAAGGAAAGTAAACACAGCAGCAACAACAGTCAAAACAATGTTTTTTGTAGCCAATAAATCTATTCCCAAAAACATATGATTGATGTTTGCTGGATCTAGGTATTTTGCTCCAAATGGCATAAAACTATATAACCATTCAGCTGGAATCTGATTATTTGATATTTTTCTAATAACTGTGAAAAGTCAGATAAAAACTGGTATTTGAATCAACATCATCAAACAACCTTTGAGGGGTCATTTACCATGAGTTTTGAAAACTTTCATAGTTTCTGCTGAAAGTTGTTTTGGATCGTCTTTGTATTTTTCTTGAATTTCTTGAAGTTTTGGTTGCAAATCACCCATCCCTTTTTGCATATCGTTTCCAATAGATGTCTGTTTGATCATTGCTAATCTAGTAATAACTGTCAACAGGATGATAGCTATTCACAAATTTCATCAAAAAATAGCCAAGAAAACAACCATCAAATTGAAAATTGGACGGTATAAAATTTCTGTAAATAAGAGTGAAAAAATATTCATTGTAAGTTTTTATAGATAAAATTTTAAATACTTAATAATTCTCTTTGTCGCTCTGAGTTTATCGAAGAGCATAATAGAACTTCCTTGCTTATACTCTTCATTACATTCAGAGTGACGAAGCAAAAAGTAATTAAGATAGATACAAATCTACTGTTTAAATTATACTTTCATAACATCTTCTGATTTTATTTTTACGATAGAATCTATATTGTCGTTTATTGATTTAACCAAGTTGTCTATTTCTTTTTCGTTGGCTTTGTGTGCATCTTCACCAATGAGTTTGTCATCAAATTGTTTCTTGGTATCTTTCATAGCATCTTGTCTCACAAGTCTAATACGAGCTTTGATTTCTTCTCCTATTGCTTTAACTTGTTTACCAATTTCTTGTCTTCTTTCTTGCGTCAAAGGAGGAATTTTGATTATAATATATGATCATTCGTTTTTTGGTGTCAAGCCACAATTTGAATCGTAAATTGCTTTTTCTACATTTTTGAGTTCTCCTTTATCCCAGGTTTCAATCTTGATTGTCTGAGCATCCATTATTGTAATGTGTCATACTTGTGGGATCTTTAATGATCATCCATAACTGAGATTTACTTCAATATTTTCTACCAATCAAGCTGATGCTCTTCACATTTGAAGTCATTTTAATTCTTTTTCTAGGTATTCAATTGCCTTTTGCATTTGTTGTTTATATGGAGTAATGTCCATTTTTATAAAAATCATAACAATATAAAAAATATTGGCTCCTTGGATTGTAGGAAATGGTTTTTTGTTTTCAAGGTTAAGTTTAGTTTATATTTTAGAGCTTAGAGCTTAGAACTTAGAGTTTAGAACTTAGAGCTTAGTACTTAGCATTTAAACCTTAAGAACTTTATAAACTTTACTGACTGATTATTCGAGCAATAAAAAAAACAAATAAAAGAAGGAAATCATCACCAAATCAACATCATCTGTAGCCAAAAAGCAACGATACAATTGTAATTAGACTACAATTCCAAACACGATACTGCCTTGATGATGGATGAATTTTATTTGTTTTTTATTGCGAGAGAATTAAACATTTTTTATTTTTTGCTTCGATGGGATATTTTCTTAATGGTAGAAAACACAGGCAAATGTAAGCGCTCACCTATTTTAGCTATCCAAAAACATAACCAACCAACATCCCAGCAAAAACAAACAAAATGTCAACCAATAATAATCAGAATTGTTTCCTGTTCTTTGAAAAATAAGAGAAAAAAAGTATAATTTAGATAAGATTTTTAGTTGTAATCTCTAATATATGAACAAATTTCAACATCACTTTGTCGTAACATTAATTGTTGGATTGTTTTCTTTGGCATGAATATCTTTTTTGGCAATCAAAGAAACGACGCAAGCAGCAGTTCCAAACGAATATATAGCAAACTATGAAATCAAAGAATCATGGGAAAAGGTTTTGGGAATTTTTGTAGAAATTGATGCTTATACAAAGCTTTGAAATAACATACATCCTGACAAATTTAAAGAATTAAATTCTAGTTTCACCAATCTTTTCCCAAAATTACCTCAAGATTATGCATTTAAAGTGACATATCAACAATGTAATTTATTATCAAGTCAGCTTTGAAACATTTCTCAAAATGATCCTATGTATAGATCATTATTTTCATCATTTATGTCTAATTGCTATAAACCATTTACTGATGTATTGAAAAAAATCAATTCTCAATATACAACATCGCCAAAAGCTACAGCATCTCCAAAAACATGACCAGCACCTTTGGCTATAACTTTTGATTGAAGATGAAGTATAGATCCATCAAATGAGACCATACCTTCTAGAAATTTCTTTTGGTATTATAGAGATATAAATTGAATTGATCAGATTATAGGTAATTGACCTGTTTTGACATATACATTCGAGAAAGAATGAAATTATATAGTACATTTAACTGTCAGAAGTTCAAACAAACAAAAATGAATTTTGGATGGAGATCAAACAGTTTCTATCGATGTTACACCAAAATCAGCAATTCCATCTGTCCATGCAAACGGACAAAAAATGGATAAAAATATAAAAGTTAAAATATGAACTATGGAAGCTGAAAAATGAATAGTTTTTGATGCAACATCAACTATTGCTATGTGATGAAGACAAATTATTGCTCATCGTTGGGAAATTACTTCAAGAGATGGTTTTAAATACGCTAGAGATGGTGATGGAAAACCAGAATTAATTAGAGTCTCACTTCCTTGAAAATGAGAATACAAAGTAACATTAACTGTTTTTGACAACGAAAACAATAAAACAACTGAGACCTTTGATCTTGTTTCATCAGATCCAGTTGCAATTATAAAACAAATACCAGAAAAAGGAAACACCTCAACAGCTTTTGGATTTGATGCAGGCACATCTTATTCTGTTGTCTCATCAATAAAGCTTTATACTTGGGAAATTTTTGATCAAAACGGAAATAAATTGGAAACATATCAATGAAAAGATATTAAGCAACAATTTAAAAATCCTGGTTTCTATACTATAAAACTAACTGTTGAAGATAGTCTTGGACAAACAAATATTGATACTGTACAAGTTTATGTAGAATCTACAGAACCTATTCCACAATTTACAGTAAATCCATCCAATGAACGATTGCATCCTTCAAAATTTTTGTTTGACGCAACAATTAGTTCTGATATGGACAAAACAAATGGTGTAGATAGTCTTGAATATCAATGGTTTTTCCCTGAGACAGCAAAAGTAAATATAGTTTCTACAGAAGAAAAAAATGGAAAAATTATTGCAGAATTTAATTCTATATGAAAATTCAAATACAAACTTATGGTAAAAGATCAGTATTGAAAAATGTCTGAATTAGAAAAAGAAATAGAAATTAAATCTATTTTGAGACCTGAAATAGTAGCTACACCAATAGCAATGACACGATGAAATTCTATGAATTTTACGGTAAAAACCAATCAACCAATATTGTCTTATGAATGGGATTTTTGAGATAATGACAAAAGAACAATTCAATCTGACACTATATTTCATCTATATAAAAAGACAGGTATTTACAATGTAAGATTAAAGGTAAATTGAGAAAACGAAACTTATAATGAAATAACTAAAACAGTATTTGTGGGTGAAAAAGATTATCCAATAGCTGGTTTTGAGGTTTTTGATAAAAGCAATATTATTCTTACTCAAAATGAAATATGTAGAGAATGAGATCCTATTTCGTGATTTGTTGAACATCCAGCATATCAGATTGATAGATATCAAGAAGTATTGATTGATCCAAAATTGTCAGTAAATACCAAATGAGAAAAATCAGATTTAGAATTTTTCTTCCAGCCAAGAAATAAAGAAATTTATAAAAACACAACTTTCCTATATAAATTTGATGAATTATGATGTAATTATATTGATCTTACTGCAGAAGATACATCAATAGGTAAAAATAATACAGCTAGAATTTGGTTTCGCGTGGTAAACTCATTACCAAAATTGGACAATATTATATTATTTTTCCCTCAATATGGAAATCAAATGTGAGTAGGATTCAATGAAACACAAGTAAGAGATATTTTCAACAGCCCGTTTGATCCTTTGATAGTAAAAGTCTCTGCTACAAATACAGTAGATCCTGACTGATTTATTTCTTATTATAAATGGTATTATTATCTCAAAGATGATCCTACTAGATTTATTGAAACAAAAATTACTCCAGGAGATATTCCTTATGCATTTTTCTCTATGCCAAAAATTCCTGGTGAATATTCTTTTGGTGTAATGATGTATGATAATGATGAATGAAAAATATCTAGCCAAGAAATAATTTGAAACTGACCTATTGTATTTTTTCCTCCTGATTCATCTAGACCAGATGTACCGTTGGTAACGCTTAGAATGAGCAGTTCTGCTGTTGAAGTTGGAGATGAGGTAACATTTGAGGTTATATCAAAAGTAATTTCTGATAGACCAGATTTTGTAAAAGAGAGAACCATTTATTATGATTTTGATGGTGATGGAACTTGGGATTTGGTAACAAAAAAAGATCGTGTAACATATGCCTATACAAAACCTAGTGAGGTAAGTGGTTTTAGACCTAGAGCATCAGTTCTTTATAGATGATATAGATGAGTTTCACAATGATGAACTATTATAGTAAGAAACGGCCTAAAACCTAGATTATTATTTGCAAATGATGGTAATTTTGCAATATTTAGAGATGTAAGCCTTGGAGATATTTCTCAAAAAAGAATTTGTCCTGACGTAAAAACATGTACTGATTTAAACGCAGTAAAAACAGGTTCTGCTTTTTCTTACATTTATCCTGCTCCGTGAAGATATTTCGCATCAATAGATTTATCTGATGAACATGCAAATGAAGCAAAAAAAAGATTGGTTATTAACGTAGAAACAGGCGCAACAACAAAAGACTATCAATTTTTATCTATACCTGAAGCTACTATAACAACTGGTTGAATAGAACTTTTTGTGGGTAATAGTTTGGAAAATACAATATTATTTTATATAAAACACAACGAAAATCTTGGTCCTTGTTATATTGATACAGATGTAAGCGAGGATTCAAATTGAAATTGAAATCCTTTGGATGATGCAGATTTTCAATGTAATATGTTATATCAACAGAAATATGAACCACAATATGATAGCATAGTTTGAAGACTTTATTATTCTGATAGAAACAAAAAATTGGTATCCAAAGATTTTATGGTTTGATTTATTGATTTTGAAGTTGCCCTGAGTCCAGAAAATAAAAAAGTATATGATCAGATTAGTTTATTACTGAAAGAACTTAATTGACCAGAACGATTTACTGGAACCAATAGAACGTTCAAAGATATGTTAAAATCCACTAGAGATAATCTTTCTGACACACAATCAACTCTTTCAAATGTTGTTTCTCTAAAAGATTATATTTGAAGAAATACTATAAAATTAAACGAACAACAAGATGATATGCTCAAAAAGATATTTTTGGAACTTTCCAACAGATCAACTGCAGCTGCTGAATGACTTGGAGAATATGGTATTGCAAAGCAAGATATTCTTTCTATTTTACCTACAAACCTTGCTATAGATATTGATTGATTATTTAAAGAATTTGAAAATGTCGAATGAGATGCTTCTTTAAATATCAGTCAACAAGACAAAAGGAAAGAAGTTTTACAGAAAATAGTAAATGTGATTAGTAAAAGTGTTGCCCCAGAATGACAAACACCAACAACAACACAAATAGACAAAACCGATATGGATGAAATAGTTGTATCAAATATATGTAAAATTATGAGTTTGTACTCTATTCCAAGTGATCTTTGTAATACTACCGATATAAGAGCAGTGCCAGATGATATTCCAGTAGAACAGTGAGAGCAATCAACTAATCGATTAAAAATAATTTTTATTGTTTTGGGTATTATTGTTTTTGGATTTATTGGTCTTGTCGTAGTTTTCGCAGTAAAAGCCAAACTAAAACAAGAAAAAGAAGAACAAGAATGAGGTTGAACATCCACTTAAAATAAAAAAAAATGGAAGACATAAATGCCCTCAAAAGGGGCATTTTTCTTTTATGTCATTGCCGCTTCAAGAAATTGGGTCGGGAATCTATTGTCCCGTGTCATTCCCGCTTTGTTGCGAAGCTGCGGCGGGAATCTATTTCTGATCAACTATTTTTCTTACAATTAAAAAAACAGATTTTTCTTCTCAAAAATTTGCAATTTTTACGTTTTGGATTACAATTATAGTAAGGATTTTACTATTAATTTTTACAAATGAGTGAAAAAATTACAGATATTCATGAAAGCGTAAACAAAAAAGATTGGGTAAAAAATAAAATTGCTGAAGTATACGCTGATAGCAATAAAGATTTGCAAACACTAAAAAATTCTATAATCAACACTTCAAATGCTGACGAAATTATGGAGCAAAAATTCACAATGGATCACGTAAAAAATGTTTTACAAGATACTGTTGATTTTATATCAAAAGAATGACATACAGAAGCTTTTGAAAAACAATGAGCTGGACTAACATTAAGTCTACAAATTGCTTTGACAAAATTAGGATTTAAGCCTTGAGTAATTGATGGTATATATATGAAAGGTTCTGATCAAACTGAATGAAGAGCTGTTACCACAAAAGCAGAAAAAGAAAAAATTTACTCTAGAAGTAATACGCGAAAAGCTGTAAAAGATTTTCAAGAACAATGGAATAAAAACAATCCAAATAACAAATTAGTTGAAGATTGACGAGCTGGAAAAGAAACTTTGACCAAAATTTTGGAAAAATTAAATCAGCAGCCTATTATTACATGAATCGATCTAAATCCAAAAGTTAAACTTGCTGATAAACTAAAAGAAAGCGAGAAACTTTTAGCAGAAATAGGAGCACAATATATTTTACCAAAAGGAGATCGAACTGCTGAAAAAATTGACAAAACCTTAACAACACCTAGTAAAGTTATTTTAAAAAGTAATATTGGCGGAAAAACTGTAGAAATAGAATTTGATGAAACAGATGAGGATTTATCAGGATTTAATCCTAATTTTAGACTTGATTTTTGATTAAAAACACGATATTATAATCCAACTTTAATTTCTTGAAAAGATTCTTTTGACTTACAAGAAAGGATTTTGTGAAAATGACCAACAGCAAAAACAATAATCACTTTAATTCCAAAAAAAGAAGAAACAAAACCTGTAAAAAAAACTGAGAAATCAGATAAGCCAGTTGTTATTCCTACTCCACCAGAAAAGGAAGAAACTGAGACAGAAGGGCTTACAGGAAATGAATTAAATGCCGAAGTCTATAATTATGAGGACTTAAAATGAAAATTACAATGAATGAATTGAGAAAAAATTACAGCATTAGGTGAATTACAGTCATTACAAGAGAGCACAAAAACTAAACTATTTTGTTTTGAATCCGAAAATCAAAAAACAATAGAAGAAATGTTGGCTCCTGTAATAATTGCTACTGGAGATATGCCTTATAGTTCTGTAAATTATATGATTACATCTCAAGACAAAAGAGATTCTGGATGTGTATCTTATAGTATAAAGGATATCGCGGAAACACTTAATACAATACTCAAATGAGTCGAGAATAATTCAGAATTAAAAGATATTGATATGCAAAATTTTAAGAAATTTTGTAAATATTTATTGGAAAAAGAAATAATTGTTTTTGATGCAACTCAAAAAAAATATATAGATAAAGCTGGAGGTGAAGAATTTATTAACGTATTATTTGCTAAAAAATTAGAAAATACAGATGGCGCTGAAATCTCTATCGCCAAAGATGGGCAAACAATAGTAGAACATATGGATGTAAATGAAGCCAATCATGAACTTCGCCATGCAGAATTTGAATCAAAAATAAAAAACAATTCAGAATATTATACTCTTTGGAAAAATTATTTTTATAAACCAGAAAATTTAGAAAAAGTGAAACAATTTCTTAAAGTTATTTATCAAAGTAATGATATACCATATACTTGGCATTTTGATAATGATGGAAGTACTTCACAAAAAAGAATGGATTTTATAGAATCGTTAGATTCTAATTCTTTGAAAACAAAAATTAAAACAACCGCATATCCAACAGGGAATACTCCAGAATCAAATCTTCTTAATGAATTTTGGGCTTATACTCATGATGGACTACAAAATAGTAGTTATCCACAACCTAATGATGTTAATGATATAGATCTAAAACAATTCCCTTGGGAAGAATGATATGTTGCACCGCAAAATGATTGAATAGAAACAGGAAACCAAGAAATATTAAATACAATAAACTCAAAATATGATATTACTGGAAATAATAATAATATAAATTTGGATACTACTGAAAAACTTACTAATTGAGATATTTTAGTAAAATGAAAAATCTGAGAAAAACAACTAGATATTATATTTAACTCTGATTATTCAAATCCTAGATTACAAATAAATCAAAAACAATACAATATCTATGAAATTCCCACAATAGACCCCAATAAAACAAAAATTGTTGTAGTTCATAATTCAGAAGAAATAGTAGAAAATTTCTTAAGCTATAGAGATAACTTAGTAATTTCATGAAGAGAGCCTATAACTTGATGAAAATTTGATTTCTCTGATTCAGAAAAAATTTCTATTGTTTTCAAAGATGGAGATAATGAAATTAAAATCAGTTTCGATAATGAAGCAAATTTAATGACTCAAGAAGTATCTATAGGTAGTGATAAATATAAAGTATCGATTAATAATAATAAAATAAATCTTGAAAAAGTTATTGAAGAAACCGTAAATAATAATGTATCGAACAATATAAATTCTATATTAGAAGGACATAAAGCCCCTCTAAATGTAGAATATGAAAACAATAAATATAATTATGAAAAACGAACTTTAGAAATATTAGAAGAAAAATTTATAGAAAATAAAAATAAATTCTGAAACAATCAAAAATTTAGTGATTTTGAAAAACTAATAAATGATAAAATTAATGAAATAAAAACAACATTAAATAACTATAAAACCAACCCTAGTACAATAGCAATTTGAACTCCTGAAAAAAATAGAATGGATGCTAGTCTTAGAGTTGACTGAATGATAAGAGATTTTTTAAATAAAAGTTGATTACAATCTGGTCAATCATCAATGACTGATATAATTAATGAATTATAATAAAAATTTCGATTTTTAAAAAGTCTATAATCCAAAAAATCTCCCAATCGGGAGATTTTTTCTATCATAAAATTTTCTAATACATATCCATTCATCACATTCCACCCATACCAGCTGGAGCGTGAACGTGTGGTTCTTCTTTCTTTGGTGAATCTACGATGACTGCGTCAGTTGTAAGAAACATAGCTGCAGTAGAAACTGCATTTTCCAGAGCAACTCTAATTACTTTTGCAGGGTCGATTATTCCTCATTTTACTAAGTCTTTAAATTCTCCAGTTTTGGCATCGAATCCATGATTAAAATCTTTTTCTTCTTTGATCTTTTCTACTACTCGATCTCATTTGTATCCAGCATTGTTTGCGATCTGGATAACTGGATATTGGATAGCATTCTTTACTATCTCTATCGCAATATTTTCATCTTCATAATCGAATGAAAGCGTATCTAATACTTTTGCAACTTTGAGTAATGCAACCCCTCCACCTGCAACAATTCCTTCTTGTACTGCTGCTCTCGTAGCATTTAGTGCATCTTCAATTTTATATTTTTTGTTCTTCATTTCCATCTCTGTAGCAGCCCCAACTTTGATCACCGCAACACCTCCAACAAGTTTTGCCAATCTTTCAACAAGTTTTTCTTTGTCGTATTCTGATGTTGTATTTTCCAATTGTGCTCTAATTGTGTCTGCTCTTGCTTGAATTTCTTTTTCTTCTCCATTTCAGTCTACGATAACTGTATTGTCCTTGGTAGAAATAACTTTATCAGCTTTACCAAGCATATCTATCGTAGCATCTTCCAATTTAAGTCCAAGTTCTTCTGTAATCAATGTCGCACCAGTCACAGTTGCAATATCTTTGAGCATTTCTTTTTTGCGATCTCCAAATCCTGGAGCTTTGATTGCCAAAACATTTAGCATTCCTCTGATTTTATTGAGAACAAGTGAAGCTAGTGCTTCTCCTTCTACATCTTCAGCGATAATTACAAAATCTTTTTTACCGCTCATAGCAACACTTTCTAGAAGTTGTAGAATATCTTTTAGCGATGATATTTTTTTGTCAGTAACCAGAATATATGGCTTTTCAACAACCGCCTCCATTCTTTGAGGATCAGAAACGAAGTATGGAGAACTATATCATTGGTCAAATTGCATTCCTGTTTTGATTTCTTTGGTAAGTCCAATTGATTTACCTTCTTCTACAGTAATAGTTCAATCGTTTCCGATTTCTTCCATAACCTCTGCAATCAATGTTCCAACTTCTTCATCTTGTGCAGAAATCGTCGCTACTTGTTTGATCTCTTCTTTATTTTTTATTGGTTTTGCTTTTGCTGCAAGATCTTCAATAAGTCTGGAAACAGCTTTGTGAAGTCATCTTCCAAGAGCAAAAGGATTTACTCAAGACCTAATATATCTAAGTCATTCTTTTGCCATTGCATGCGCAAGAACAACTGTCGTAGTAGTACCATCTCCAGCTTCTTTATTGGTTTTTTCAGCTGCTTCTTTGATCATTGAAGCGCCAATATTATGCATTTTATCTTCAAGTTCGATTTCTTTTGCTACAGTAACTCAATCATTTGTTACTGTTGGAGAACCGTATGATTTTTCCAAAATTACGTTTCTTCCTTTTGGTCACATAGTTACTTTGACAGCATTCGCTACCATTTCAATTCCATGAAACATATGTTTGCGAGCCTCATCGCCATAATGTATTGTTTTTGCCATTGTTATTAAAATTAAAATTTAAAATTCAGAATTTAATTAATCTGATTCTTTTTCTTGATTAATATTTTTTTCGTCACGTAATGTTTCTTCTATATCTTTTATCAAATCATCAGCAATATCTTCGAATTGTAGTCTTTCTTGTAATTTCTTAACTTCTTTTTCATAATTTTCTTGTGACATTATTGGTACAATTATAATTAAAAGAGATGTCATTGCGAGCGAAGCGTGGTAATCAAACTGAAATAACTAATTTTCAATAGGTTGCTTTACTGCCGTTTGAAATGACTAAATAAATTATCCTTGTTTTGCTAATATAGAACTTTGTTTTATTACCAAATATTTGGTACCATCAACATCCAATTCATCTGGAGAATATTTGGTAAAATAAACCGTATCACCTACTTTTACATCGATAGGAGCTCTGGTTCCGTTATCAAGAATTTTACCATTTCCCACAGCAACTACCTTTCCTTTGCTTGGTTTCTCTTTGCTTTCGGGTAGGATAATACCTGATTTTGTCTTGTTTTCTTCTTCGATTGCCTCCACCAAAATGTGGTCTTCCAATGGAATAAGTTGTGCTTTTTCTGTCATTTTTAATTAAAATACAATATAAAATATCACAAAAACTATTTACGTGCTATTTATAGAAAAATCTCGGAAAATTTCAAGTGAAAAATTTTAAAAAAAGGTTTACGAAACGTAAACCCTTAAAGATGCTATTTCTTGATCATCGAGAGAAAGTCTCTCCTTAACAAACCTCTTTCCTATTGAAAAGAGTTTTTCATACATTTCTTGGCGCACCACATCTGATTTATCATTAAACAAATCTCCTTCTATTAAAAAAGCGGCACCACCCAAAAATAATTTTTCTCTAACTGTCAAATTTGTTATTGGATCTTGATTGATTAATACCACAATCCGATCCTCATTTCCATGAAAACGTTCCATTACATCGATTATTCTCAAAGAATTTTCTGGATTTATAATACATGTTTCCATAATTTTGTTTTTAGCTAAATATTTTTATATATAAAATACACAAAATCAATCAAAATTTGACAAAAATCACATTTTGGATTATAATTGTTGTGTATATCATTTCAAAATTAACAACTTCATTATGACATAAACAACTTTGTTTTTCATTCTGAGCCAAAGCCTTGAGCGTAGTCGAAAGGGATGTCGAAGAATATAACAAAGCTATCAAAACCACTTTACAAACCTAAGAATAAAAAATGGATAAAAAAACCTACGTACTAAAAGCTCTTGAGTTGCTCAAAGATACTTGGAATTTGGCTAGAGCATGGATTATCATCATCAATCAGATGGAAGTCGATGAAGCTATTTTGGATCTTATTATCAAGACCATCGACACCTCTCTGGAACAAGTCAAAGAAGCTGACGAAAAGAAAAAACTTATGTGACTCAAAGAATACCTCGCAAAAGTCAAAGAAGCCGAACACATCTCACAAGAACAAGACAAAGCATCTTTGGATGAACTAGATAAATTATTGGAAACTATGTAATTTTATTTTTTTATAAATGTTAAAATGGGTAGTGAACAAGTTTTGGAAAAAGAAATAGATCTAAAGCAAGAAAAAGAAGAAGGGAAAAAAGATTATGAAAAAAATCTAGAAGATATTAAAAATAATAATGAAAATATTTCTGAAAATATTCAGAATAATTTTGAAAACCAAATAAAAAATTTAGACGAACAAGAAAAACAAAAGATTGAAAATACAACAGAAGATATACTTAAACAAGAAAATCTTCCACAAGAAGATAGAGAATCTGTTGTTGATTTAAAAAACACTTTATCAACGACTGAATATTCTGTAAAACCATGAGATACACTATCAAAAATAGCAAAAGAAAAATGAATAACTTTATCTCAAATAAAAGATTTAAATTCTGATTTGTTTAAAGATTGAAAAGACAGTAAATGAAAAAATCGTCGCTCAGACTGAGGATTGATTTATCCTGGAGATGTTATTAAGATAAAAGCTGAGGTTTGACCTAAACCTATTGAACCTGTTGTTGAAATTAAGACTAAACCTATTGAACCTAAACCGACTATTGAAAATATCAAAACCAAACCCACTATTAAAAAAACTTCAGAAAATCTTCCACCTGAAGAGAAGGTTAAATTTGACCAAGCTCCTGATTTTCAACGAGAAGAAATTTCCTGATGAGCTAAAGGATTTAAATATGCAAAAATAGATAATCAACTTTTTGCTAGATACGATTCAACAGATTGAAACACACAATTTAATAAACTAAACATGAATACAGGCAAATGGGAAATAATAGATAAAAATCCACTGCCTGTAACAGTAAACATAACTGAAAAAAATCTAGAAAACTGATGAAAACAAAAAGAAATAACTATAAACCTTGAACAAAACAACTGATGATTAACAAAAATTTATGCAAATAAGATATCTAATCCCAACAATGAAGACGAACAAATATCAATAAAATTCGAAGGCGATAAAAAAATTATAGACACTGTTAAAACAGCAAATGAGAAAAATAACAAGATTTTAGCGCAAACAGAAAATTCAATCACACTTGAAGCAGACCAAACTGATGAAGAAATTAAACAATTCTTTGAGTCTGATGAATCAAAAATAGCTCTTTTTGCTTCTACAACTAATAACATGTTGGTTAACGGACTTGATTCATTTATTAATAATCCACCAATGACGGAGCGAACTCAGATTGATAGATGAAATATATCTTATAAATTTGAAAACATAGAAACCAATTTAACATATAAAGATCAATCTAAATGATTTTCTTTGGATAATATTAATTGAACATGAACAGTAGTTGTTACAGAAAAAAACAGTCAAAAAGAGCCATTAAAAATTCAAATAAATAATTGAAAAATAATTAACAATCAAATAGAAGATAACAAAAATAATATAAACAACCCCTATGATCATACTGATAAAGTTGATTATTTTGCTGAAACAAAACAAGAAGATGGTCCAACTAACAAAGTTTCTGAAATAAATAAAACTATTGATAATAATTTAGAAAACAAAAACATAAAGGAAGCCTTAGAAAATGGATTAAAAAGTAAATGATATGAAATAAAATATAATAATTATTGAGATATTATTTTTACTAATAAAAATCCGAATAAAAACAGCATTTCATCTTCATCAGAAAATATGAGTTCCGCTAAAAACAAAGCAAATTCAGAATTAATAGAGCAAGTTAAACAACTTACATGAAACAACAATATTGTAGAACAATTTAAACATCATGTAATTCTAAACGAATGACAGATGTATCGTGATAAAAATGAACAATATACATATGTTGTTAATTCATGAAGAATTGGTAAATTCCTATTAGATAAATTAAATAAAACAGCCTAAACAAAAAAATCTTCCCAAAGCAGGAAGATTTTTTTATATTTTATAATTTATTTTTTATTGGATTGGCACGCTTTGCTCGCAATGACTTAGAACTAAACTGTTTCTCCTGTCTCTGTATTAACCGTCACTTCATCTCATTCATTTTTATGTAATGGCACCATAATTTCCAAACCAGTTTCCAAAGTAGCTGGTTTTTTACCAGCTTGAGCTCTGTCACCCTTTACTCCTGGAACTGTAGAAGCGATGGTATAAGTTACTGTAGCAGGAAGGATTACGTTCAACACATTACCTTGATATACCATCAAGTACAAATCCATATTTTCTTTGAGGTAAGGTACTACGTCTTCGATAGAATCTTTGCTCAAGTCATGCATCTCTCAACTATCGTTTTCCATAAACGAATAACTATCTCCAGAATTGTATAAATAAACTGCATTTTTTGTTATAACATCAGCTTTATCCAATGTTGTTCCTGATCTAAATGGAGTGTTTTGTACTCATCAAGTTACCAAGTTTTTCATTTTGAGAGTATAGTTTCCTTGTCTTTGCTGACATTGCATAAAAGAAACATCAACAACTCTAAAAAGATCTCAATTAATTTCCAATATTGCTCATTTTTTTATTTCAGATACATCTAATTTTGTGGCCATTATTTGTAAATTTTAAATTATAAATTATTTATTTCTATTGTAAAATGCGTGAAGAAGAGATTGAATCAAAGGAACATTAACCAACAATGTTAAAGCAATAGTTACCAGCATCATAAATCAGAATCCTTTGAACATATTAGTACCAACAGTAAACAATAAGAATGCAATCAAACCTGTACTTAATTGTCAATCTCTAATAGCCGACCAACTTCTTTCTCTTGCTGCATCAATTGCTCATCAAACAGATTTTCATGATTCTAATTCTTCTTTGAGTCTTTCGTAAATCAAGATATTTGCATCTTCCGCCATACCTATAGCAAGGATAACTGCAGCTATTCAACTCAAAGATAATGCATAATCAGTAATTTTAATAAATCCAGCCAACAAAGTAAGAAATACCAATAAAGTAACTGTTGTCAAAATCATTTTTTTGAATCCATAAAATATGAACATCATTACCGCTATTGCTATAAAACCAATAAGTCCAGCTATCATAGCTCATACAAGAGCATTGTTTCCCAAACTAGGATTGATTTTTTCTTCTTGCATCAAAATAAGTGGCGCAGGCATTGCTCAATCATTTAGCGCTGTTGCAAGTTCTTTAGCTGATTCACTAGTAAATGAACCATCTATTTGAGCTGTACCTCAACATATTTTTGATTGAATTACTGGAGATGTTAATAGTTCTCAACCAATAAAAATAGCCATAGGATTACCAATATTTTTATCAGTAAGATTACAGAATATTTCTTTTCATTTTTCGTCGAAATTAATAGCAACAACTGGTTCTCCAATTTGAGATGTTGATGTGTTGGCAAATCTAAAATAAGCGCCATTCAATACATCTCAATTATCATCAATTGCTTGTACCCAAGTTACTTTATCTTGTACAAAGACATCCAATAATTGATATACTTTTTCTTCTTGTCATGAAATTACAGCTGTTCATTTGTCAATTAATTGAAAGAAAGAATATCATTTAAGATCTACTCCTGTTTCATTTCCAAGAGCATCTTGAGTTGTTACTGTTGTATAAACACCTTCAAAAAGCTGTGAAAAATCATCTTTTTTGATAGTATCCAATTTTTGCTGATTAACCTTGTATATTGACGGAAGCTCATCAATTGTTCAAGAATAAAAAGACATATAAATATTTTCTGAAGCTCTTCATTCCAACATTTTAGACATCAAATCTGGATTTGTTTTACTCTCATTCAATATTTTTTGTGCTATTGCTTTTCTAGCCGCAATTGTTGCTGGCGTAATAGCTTCTTTATTTTCTAATTTAAATTCTAATTCCAAAGTTTTACCAATAATTTCTTTTGCCTGATCAAGATCAGCAATTCCACCAATTTCTACATTAATATAGTTTTGTTCATCAAGCCTTTGAATATAAGCCTTGTAATCACTTACTCCAAGACTAGAAATTCTCTTATCGATATTTTTTAAAATAATATCTTCGATAGTCTTTTTGACTGCATTGAGTTCTGCTGCATCTGTATAAATTTGTTCATATTTTTCGTATCAAATTTTATATATCAATTTTGTTCCTCCTGACACATCCAATCCTTTTCTAAAATACTTTACTCCATCTGTAGTAATAGATAATTGTCTTTTACCAGTTACAGGATCAGTCGTTCTTCCTACAAAAAATACCAAAAATAAAGAAAGAATGAAGAGCCCCAAAAATATCCATTTTTTATCAATTTTCATCTTCAACACATACAAATATAAAATTCTGACCTTTTAAGGTCATTCGTATAGACTTTTATTGTTTTCCTTGTTTAATTCAAGAGAAACTAAATTTCACAACCTGTTTTTTCTGCTAGAGTTTCCAAGGATTGTAATCACATAAGATCTTCTCAGTTTATTTTTCGATTTGGTACTCATTGAATACCTTCTTGAGAACAAATAATTGGTTGTGCATTACAATCAACATTGTTGATATATTGTCGGCTATCACCAAACATTGCTTTTTGTTTTTGACAATATCCACAAGTTTGAGTTGTGTAAATCGTTGCCCCTTTTTCTGTAAGACATTGAGCAAATGTATCTAAATCTACTTCTGGAGTTTTTTGAGTACACCCTGTAAGGATTATAGCACTGATAGCTAGTGTAGCGATAATAATTTTTTTCATAAGGTTTTATAAAAGATTAAAAGATATAATTAATTTGTCATTTTGAACTAAATAAATGCTTCGCAATAAAAAATAAATAAAATTCATCAATCATCAAGGCAATATCGTGTTTGGAATCATAGTCTAATTACAATTGTATCGCTGCTTTTTGGCTACAAAAAACGTTGATTTGATGATGATTTCCTTCTTTTATTTATTCTTTTTATTGCTCAGCTAATAAAGAATTAATATCCATGCCTACTAAAACTTTATTGAGCTTTGAATCAAAACTCAACTATTTCTTCACAACTTTAAAAGATTTTTTACCTTTGCGGAGGAGGAGGATTCCGTTGACGAAGTCGGTGTCTGTAAAGGTTTTTTGCGTATCCTCCGCCTTGGTTTCGTTTACATACAATGATCATTGTTGCATCATTTTCTTGGCTTCTCCATTGGAAGCAGTAAGACCTGATTGCGTAAAGAGATCAAGAACCTTGAGTTCTGCAGGAGCAGGAATTGACCCTACTTCTTGAATCAAAGCATCGATATCTTCTTGTGTCATTGATGTAATTATTTCTATTTTATCATCAGTACCGAACAAAACTTCAGAAATCTTTTCTGCCTGAGACACTGCATCTTTACCAAATATAACAGCAACAACTTCTGCAGCAAGACGTTTTTGTCCATATCTAATTCATAGATTTTCTTGGTGTTTAGCAACAATTTCTGCTATAGTATCGAAGTCTAACAATGTCAGAACTTTGAGATATTTTTCTACATCTTGATCAGTTGTGTTCATAAAGTATTGATATACAAAATATGGACTATTCTTGGATGGATCAAGCCAAATAGCATTTCATTCAGATTTTCCAAATTTCTTTCCTGTAGCATCAGTAATCAATGGAATAGTCAAACCATAAGCTTCTTGGTCATATTTTTTTCTAATTATCTCAATACCAGTTGTCACATTTCATCGCTGATCAGAACCTCCAAGTTGCAACTTGATACCATGATTTTTGTAAAGATAAGCAAAATCATATCCTTGAATAAGCATATAACTAAATTCTGCATAAGAGATAGATAATTCAGGATCTACCAATCTTTTTTTTACAGATTCTTTGGCAGCCATATAATTTACGGTGATATATTTTCCTACCCCACCAAGGAATTTAAGGTAATTCATATCTTTGTAAAAGTCGTAGTTATTAACCATTTCAAATTCAAAATTTATCCCAAATTCATCTTTGAGACGAGCTAAGAATGTTTTGAATTGTCAGTAAATTTTGGCTTCATTTGAGCGGAGTTTTTCTTCGGTAAGAAAGTTTCTCTCGGCATCTTTTCCGCTGGGATCACCGATCATACCAGTTGCGCCACCAACCAAGAAATAACATTTATTTCCATATTTCATCAAATGTACCGCTGCCATAATTCCGCACATATTTCCTAATTGCAAAGAATCTGCCGATGGATCAAATCCTATATAAAAAGATTGTCCTCCTTTGGTATAGAGATCAAATAATTTTTCATCAGTGAATTGATTGAGAAACCCACGGGTTTCTAGGTCTTCGCGTAGATTCATAAATAAAGTTTTATTAAAAATTTAAATGCTTACCAATACTATGGAAACGAGTCCCAATATCAATCAAATAAATCTATTCTCACAATATAAATTTTCTAATTTTATCCTCTTGGTTTACAAAAACCAAGCTGTCCATATCTTCTGGTTCTCGCTCTTTGCCAAAAGAATTTAGTGAATTTGAATGATGGAAAGGAACTATATAATTGTTACTCATTTTTCTATATTCTTTATTGAATGTCTCGATGAAATGTTCGTTTTTGGTGATCGGAGAAATAACAATAATATCCATACCGCCAAGGTTTTTTTCGAGTAATCGTTTGCAAAAGAGTTGTGAATAAAATTCCAATGTTTCTACTACCAGTTCTTTTGCAAGAGGATTTGCTTCGATTGCTTGATATTCTTTGTATCGATACTGGACAACTCAATTATCTTTGTACATTTGTTTGAGCGATCCTAATCAAAGGTTTAATACATCGATTCAATCATAAAAACCATCTTTTACCGTAATTGCTTTTGCGTAGCTCTCGGTAATATACAGCAACACAAAATTTTCTTTCTTGAGGTTGTTTCTCAAAAATAGCAAGGTATACAATGATTGTGGAATCAGATTGATATTTTTTTTATCCAATGTTTTACCATAGACAGAATCAAAGATATTTAGACTCGTTTTTGCCAAAAATACAATATATAATCTAAAGAAAATCTGACCTTTTTGTCAAATAAGAAATTTCTTTTCTTGTCAATCTACAAATATAGTGTCAATATGGCTCATCACAACTTCTCATCAAATCTGATGATTGTTTTTTGTTTCTCTTATTTTCTCTTTTAAAAGCTCATTGAGTGTATGAATTGTTATCTCTTCTTCAAAAATATGATTTACATCACATCTAAAAAAAGAAAATCTACTTTCATCCAATAAGAAAAAATGTTCGTATCTTGGATATTCTGATGATTGTCTAACAATACTAGAAAGATCTTCATGTATCGTGTAATGCAAAAGTTCCTTGTTATCACGAACTTTGAAAACATTACATCTTGGAAAACTTTCTGATAGATATTCATATCGAAGGTAAAACATTATTTTTTCTTTTTAGGTGAAGCTTTTTTTGCTGGTGATTTTTTCTTTGGCTTTGTTGTTTTTGTTGGAGTTTCTGAACCAAGCGCTTTTGGACCTATGATAGCTATACAATCTTGAAGCGTAAGATCTGTTGCATCTTTTCATCATTTTGGGATTTTAAAATTATTTTTATTGTATTTTATATATGGACCATATTGTCATCTAAGTACTTCAATTTGTTTTCATTCATAATCAAATATATTTATATTTCTATTTTTAACTTGTTCAACTTTGGCTTTTACCAAGTTTTCAGCTTGCTCAGAAGTTATTGTAAAAACATCATATTCAGCATCACGAGGAATAGATGCATAAGTAGAACCCCATTTGATATATGGTCAGAATTTACCAATTGCTGAAGTCATTTCTTGACCGTCATAATTACCTACAACTCTAGGTAATGCAAACATTTTTAGCGCTTCTTCTAATGTAACTGTTTCTATATTTTTACCTGCAGGAAGTGACGAAAATTTTGGTTTTTCTTCTTCATCTTGGTGACCAATTTGTACCATAGGACCAAATCTTCAAATTCTTGCAATAACTTTTCTTCAACTTACAGGATCAATTCCCAAGTCTCTTTCACCACTTTGTCTTTCTGCTGTTCAAAGAGTATCAACAACCGATGCATGAAAAGATCAGTAAAAATTCAACATCATATCTTGTCGTTGCAATTGATTTTCTGCGATTTTATCAAAATCTTCTTCCACTGTTGCAGTAAAACTATAATCCATGATATCTCAAAAATGCTCTACAAGAAAATCTGTAACAACCATTCCAACATCTGTTGGGAACAGCTTTTGTTTCTCAGCACCTGTAATTTGGGTTTTGGTTTCCGTAGTGATTTCACCGTTTTTTAGTGTCATTTCTACAAAAGATCTCTGTTCCCCTGTTCTGTCTTCTTTGACTACGTAGCCTCTTTTTTGAACCGTTGAAATTGTCGGAGCATAAGTAGATGGACGTCAAATTCCAAGTTCTTCGAGTTTTTTAACCAGACTTGCTTCTGTATATCTTGGTGGATGTTTTTTGAATTTTTCTCAAGCTAAAATAGATTCTGAAATTAAATTTTCTCATTCTTTTAAAATTGGTAACATACCTTCTTGATTTTGTTCGTCTTCATCATCACGTCATTCTAAATATACTTTGAGGAATCATTCAAATTTTATTACCTCTCCTGTTGCAATAAATTTTAGTTTACTTGAAGAAATATCTATTGTTGCTTTAGTTTTTTCAACTACTGCAGGAGCCATTTGAGATGCTAATGTTCTTTTTCGAATAAGGTCATAAAGTTTTTTTTGTTGAGGATCGTCTCATGCCATAGAATTTTCCATATGCGTAGGTCTGATACATTCGTGAGCTTCTTGAGAGCCTTTTGATTTGGTTTTATAATATGTTGGATTTGAATATTCTTTTCCATAAAGTTTTGTTATTTCTTGCTGACAAGCATTAACTGCTGTTTCAGAAAGATTTACAGAATCAGTTCTCATATAAGTAATCAACCCTGCTTCGTATAATTTTTGAGCAACTTGCATTGTTCTAGCAACAGGAAATCCCATTTTACGACTTGCTTCTTGTTGAAGTGTTGAAGTAGTAAATGGAGCAGAAGGAGATTTTTTCCCTGGTTTCACTTCAATATCTGAAATATTATATAGTGCTGATTTTATTTCTTCCAAAAAGTTTTGTGCTTCTTCTTGGGTTTTGAATTCTTTTGAAAGCTCAGCTTTAAATGATTGTTTTACTTCTCACACAAAAAATCCAACTACTTTAAAGCTGGATTCTGATTGGAATTTTTGGATTTCTCTTTCTCTTTCAACAATCAATCTTACTGCAACTGATTGCACTCTTCAGGCACTTAGACCTGCTTTAATTTTTCTTCGAAGCACCGGTGATAACTCAAATCACACAAGTCTATCTAGTACTCTTCTAGCTTGTTGAGCATCAACCAAATGCATATCCAAAGTTCTTGGATTTTCTACTGCATGTTGTATAGCATTCTTGGTAATTTCATGAAAAACTATTCTTGCAGTTTTTTTAATATCTAGTCAAAGTTGATTTGCTACATGTCGTCCAATAGCTTCTCCCTCACGATCTTCATCGGTAGCGATCCAGACTTTTTTGGCATTTTTTGCCAAAGATTTGAGTTCTGAAATTACTCTTTTCTTGTCTGGTGATACTTCGTATTGTGGTTGGAAATTATTTTCTATATCAATTCAAAGTGATTTTTGAGGAAGATCTACTACGTGTCCAAAGGACGCTTTTACCTCAAAATCTGGTCAAAGAAATTTTTTAATCGTTTGTGATTTCGCAGGAGACTCCACGATAACTAAATTTTCTGCCATTTTCGATATATACAAAAAAGGATAAATCAGAATTTTTATTTCCTGTCTATCCTTTTATAGTATTTGTTTGTTTTTTCAAGTTGGAATTTATTTGAAATAATTTTCTAATTTTTTGATTCTGGTTTTCTTTGATTTTCTAGCCATTCTTTCATCATGGGAATATCGTCTGTCATAATCATGCGAACTCATCGACGATATAATTTTTCTATATCACCTGTATTGTTTACAGTATAAACAACTAATTTTTTACCAATATCAGCTAGTTCTTGAGCTGTATTTTCTGAGACAAATTCATAAGGTATCAAATAATATTGATGATTGATATTTGGAAGCAGGTCTCGTTCGTTTAATGTATAAGCGTCTCGTCATGCCAAAACATCATGATGAGATCATAGAATATAATTTGATTTTTTGTTGTAACTACTGATAATCACTTTATCTTGCATACCAAGTTTTTTTACTGTATTTATTACATCCAGTGTTTGTTGTTCTGCATCATCTTCTTTATAAACTTTGATATCTACAAAATAATAATCAAATAATCAATCCAAATCTCTAAGCATTTCTTCCAAAGATTTTAATATTTCTCAATTATTTAATGGGCATTCTTTTTTGAGTTTTTGTAGAGAATGATTATAAACTAAATAGTTTTTTCAACAAACAGTTCATCACATAGACTCTCAATGCGCTACAATATTTTGTTTATCTTTTGTATAAGAAACATCCAACTCTATAGAATGAGCTCAATTTTGTTTTGCCAATAAAAATCACTGCAAAGAATTTTCTGGGGATTTGTAAGGAGTTCATCTATGGGCAATCAACAATAAATCATCTTGCTCTATTATGTTATTTGATGATCAATATTGGAATCAAAGATAAGATGAAATATAATCATAGACAAAAGGATGTGATGTAGAAATTTCAGAAAGACTATTAAATATTTTACCTGTATTTGTAGAAGAAATAATTGCGTATTGATTTGTATCAAAATATTTACAATAGACAAATCATCGATCTCTTTTTTTATCCAAAGAAAAAATATAGTTAAATAATTTTGAGCTCAAGTGCATATCTTCTCAAATTAATTGTTTCAAACTATAAAAAAAATCTGTTGGCTGAATAATATTTGGATTTGTTGTTCATGGTTTTACTCATTTTCAAACTACTGTCGCCAACGATCTTGTGTATCGAAAATCTCATAAAGTTTCTTTTTCTCATTCTTCCAATGGTTCCATTTTTCTATGATCACCTATGATTACCAAGATTCAGTTTTCAAAAAAGTTCGCTTTTTTGAGTTGAAGATAAAAATAATAAAGCATCCTATCAGAATATCTCAAAGCGTCCTGTTCTGTCTTACCATATGGAGTATCATAAGGCTTATGAAAAGAAATATTTTGTAAAACCAATAAATATGGATCCGTCGTTTTATTGGTTACAACTTCCAAAGCTTTGTTGTATAAATCATAATCCGGAGCTGCTTTAAAAACATATTTTTTATTATCTTTGAAATACTCTTCTCAAATAATCTTATCAAAACCAACACCGGAAAGAAAATTTCTTTGATTGAGAAAATCCAAACTTACAGTACTAACAAAAGTAGAATCATATCATTGTTGTCCAAAAAATTTTGGTAATGGTTCTGTTGGCTTTTTATATCCAGAATATGCAGTTATATTTGGTCAAAGCATTTTCATTGGATCTATACCCAATAATAGTCAAACATGTGCTGTATCAGAAGTACAACCATTGGAAATAAAATTTGTAAATGTTATTCAATCCTTTTGAATTTTATCAAAATAAGTAAGGTTGTCATTTTTTCATCAAACTCTCAAAGAATCTATTGCAGACAATGATTCAGCAAAAACTACTATAATATTTGGTTTTTTATCAAGTCATTTTTGTAAAGTAAAATAATCTTGATAAGTAGCAAATTTTTCTTCTTTTATTTTTTGACCATCTTTTAATGCTCAGAAATTCATTGAAAGTACATTTTCTGGTATAGATTTCATACCGTAAGGAGAATTTATTATAACTCATATATAAGAAAAAACGAATAACAAAAAATAAATTGAAACAAAAAGTTTTTGATATTTTTGGAAAAATTTACTCTGCACAAAGAAGAAAAAAATAACTAATAAAGAAACCAATGCTAGTATAACTATTGGTATAATAGAAGAAAACATCTGTGCAGAAGAATCCATAAATTGAACTGTATCAAAAACAGAAACCCTGCTTTTGAAAAAGAATATGGTAAAAATATCTACTATAAAAAGTAGAAATATCAAAAACATAATCAGATTATTTATTATTTTTATAAACAATTTTTTAAACAAAAAATTTATAGCCAGAAGTCACAAAAGGAAAAACAATAGCAAAAAATCACTTACAAAAAACTCCAAATAATTTGAAAAAATAAAAAGATGTTTATACGTAAAAAAAAGAAATATTTGTTTTGCAAACAAAGCAATACAATATAAAACTATAATAGTCCTTCACAAAAAAGGAGTAGCTTTTATTTTTTTCTGAAATTCTGATAAGTGTTTTTTCATTCACTAAGGTTTGAGTAAACGATTATTTTATAGAGCCTTCTATACTAATTTTTTCTTCATCAACAGAAACTTCTCAATATAATATTTTATCTTTCATTTGGTCTAATGCGTTTTGTTGAGATTCATTTAATAGTCATGGATTTGCTCAAATATTTGCGAATTGTTTGTACAATCACAAAAGTTGGTTCATATCGACATGTAAAACCACTAATGTGTTTTTTGAATATTTTGGAAATTTTTTCTTTTTACCTTCTATGATTGGATTTCATATAGTTAGTTTTGTTTCATTATCTGACTTTTCTAAATAAATTCAAATCTTTTGAATTCCTTGAATCATAACATCATATCAAATTTTGCCTGGTTGTTGAACACTTGTTATTTGATCTTCTGGTATACCAAAATATTCTTGTAATCGCAATGAAACAAAAGGGAAAAACATTTCTAAATCTGAAAATAATGTTTCATCTTCTGATAAAATAGTTATTCATAAATTCATTATATTTGCTCATTTACTAACAACTATAGCAAGATTGTTTGATAATATTTTTTTTGCTAATTCAGCATACATTGAAGATGTTCAATCTTGAGAAGAAAAATCAATTCATGCCAATATTTTACCAATTTCCAAATATGCAATTGTAGATTCTGTTAAACTTGATTTAAATTCTGGGTTAAACAACGTTTGCAATCATGTCTGTGGTTTGGAAAATAATACGTAAGAAGAAAAATCAAATTTTCATTTATCTGAAGAGATATGCATCAACAAATACTCTGCAGAATCTAATAATGATGAATATTGCTTTTGCATATTCAATAACTCATTATTGTGCGATATAACACTCAAAGAACTTCTTCTTATTTTTGAAATATATTTTTTGAGTTGTGGTTGATAAAAAAGAGCTTCTTCTTTTGTGGGTTTTGAATATTCTTGAACCAATTTTTGTGGAGCAAAAAGATATTGTCCATCGGCTAAACGAAGATATGTTGATATTGTTTCGTCTTCTGGATTGATAGTTTGTAAAAAATTTTCTGGAGAAAAACCAGATTTTGTTTGAATAAATAGTAATTGCTCTCAAGAAAATGATTCATCCTGAGCTATCAACATAACTTTGATTTGTTGAAATTGCTCTTGTACAGCTTGCGGTATTTCAACTAGCATATTTGTATTATTTTGAATATTTTGTTCTGCTCGATTTATCATAACCTGATCCATACCTGTTGGTACGTAATCAAAAATTTCTGGAAGATTATTTTTTTGTGTAATATATACACCTCAGACAAGAGCTCATATTAAGATCGCTAATCCAAGTGCTACGAAAAATTGTTTTGATTTAAACATTTTAGATATTGAAATATAAAGTTTTTCTACTGTAATAAAATTTATTGTTTTTTCCAGCGAAAAGAATAGTATCCAATCAAACCAATAAAACACAAAAAAAACTGACTATCATCATCAATAAATGAAAATGATGATGAGGATCTTTCGTTTTTGACTAGCGAAAACATTTACTACTTAGTTGAACTAGCGAAAGAAATAAACAAAAATGCTATTAAAAAAAATTAATTTATATCAAACCAGGATTTTTATCTCTCCTGGTTTTTTTGTTTCCAGATATCAAATGATTTTATAATATCTGCTACTGTTTCCTCTATTGTTTTATCTGTAGAGTCATAAATTAAATCGTAATTTTTGTGATCACTATAATCCACTCAATATAATTTTTGATATCTTTGGACATCTTCTTTGTCTCTTATTTTTGTCTTTTCCAAAACTTCTTCCCAAGAAATATAATTATCAGTAGATCTCTTATCTTTAAATATTCTCTTTGCTGCTGATTCTTCATCAACAGTTAAAAAAATCTTAAAAGATTTTGGCTGACAAAAAAATCATAATCTACTTTCCAAAACAATTTTTGATTTGGGGTCTAAACTTTTTTGATAATCTTCGTATTTGAAATCAAATTCTTTTTGATTTTCTGGGCGCTCTCAAAGCTCGTTAAATTCTAGAATACTAAGTCACATTTGCTGTGCTATAATTCTTTTCATGCTTCAAATAGAAATATATTCGTATCAAAGCTTTTCTGCAAGAGCTTTGGCTGCAGTAGATTTTCCACTTCAGGCTTTTCAAGTAATGGTTATGAGCATGGGTTGTTTATAAAATTTATAAAATTCTTAAAGTCTGAGTTCTAAGTAAAACGATATATAACCGTTCGCTGTTGCATTTTCTTAACGGCTAAAAATACAAGCGCTCTCTTGTTATATATTCGTTTATTATCTAACTCCTGATCTCTAAGTTCTACCCTCTAAGTCCTAAAAACTACATAGAAGCTAACTCTTTCCAAAGTTTTTCTTCTTCTTTGCTTAATTTTTTAGGGATTTCTACTTTAGGAATCAAATATAAATCACCTTTCTTACCAAAAATTCATCATTTTACAAATCACTTTCCAGATATTTTCACCATATCTCATACTTGAGTAGCTTTTGGGATTTTTATTTTGAGTTTACCTTCTGGGTGAGTGATTTGTTTTTCTGCTCAAAGAACCATATCAAAAATAGTAACAGGTATTTTTATATAAAGATTATCTCCTTTCCTTTCGTATAATGAAGATGGCTTAATAATTATCTTAATATATAGATCACCATCATAACCATTTAATCATTGATGTCATTTACCTGCAAATTTGATATATACACCATCATCGATTCATTCTGGGATTTTTACTTCAATAGTTTCTTTTTTGTTTTCAAATGGGGATGTAATATTTTTACCATCTTTGGTATATTGATGTCAAACACCTCCACAATCTGGACAAACGGTTTGACTTTGCATCATTCCAAAAGGTGTTTGTACAGTTCTAGAAACTCTTCCTTGTCATTTACAAGTAGAACATTGTTTTTCATCAATCCCTGACATTTTTACTTTTCTAGTATAAGTAACTTTTTTGGTTACTCCCAAAAATCATTCTTCAAAAGATATTTCTATACCAACTTTAATATCTTCACCACTAAATGATTCTGCTCTAGATTGTTGTCAACCAAATCATCAACCAAAAACACTACCAAAAATATCTCCAAGATCTACTCATCAAAAATCGAAACCTCACTGTCATCATCAAAATCATCAAAAATCAAATCATCACTGACCACCACCAAATCATCAAAATCATCAACTACGATAAGCGTCATATTGAGATTTCTTTTTTTCGTCTCAAAGGGTTTGAAAAGCTTCATTGATCTCTTGGAATTTTGCTTTATCTCATCAGCGGTCTGGGTGATGTTTTACTGCGGCTTTTTTGAAAGCTTTCTTTGCGTCTTCCGCTGTAGCTGTTTCTGGAATATCCAATATTTTATAATAATCCTTTTTTGGGTCAAAATCCATATTCGTATGTTAATAATAAATAGCACTTTTTTTGCTGAGGTGATAATATAGGAAATTTTACAAAAAAATCAATCTGATTTAAATTTTGTTTTATTCTATTAAAACCCAATATTGTATTGACTTTTTTATTCTAATAATTACATATTATATGATGGCTGTAATGTCTATTTTTTTGGCATATTCAGCGGTTATTTAACAAAAAATAAACTATTAACAAATATAAACCAAATTTTAAAAAAATGATGAGAAAACTAACGATTTTGATTTCCTTGTTTATCCTTTTGAGTAATTTTGCATTTACTCAGATTGTAGAGATACAAGGAATATACTGCCCTGGCGAAGCCACGGGAAGGTTATTTGTGGTTTCTGATTTTGGGACTGGTCCTTATACCTATCTCTGGAATACAGCAAGCACAGAACAAACTATTGAAGGGTTGCCTTCTGGTAACTATACTGTAACTGTAACTGATGCCTTACTTGTAAGTCAGGTATTTAGTTATGATTTAACTGATCCAACACCAATCACTGCTGCGTATGCAATAGTACCAAATTCCAATTGGCCTTTGCCAAACGGAAGTATTGCTATTACACCAAGTGGTGGAACTGGCTGGATGGCTTATGAATTGATTGATAGTACAACTACAGAAGTAAAAACACAAACTAATAATGTTTTTGCCAGTTTATATTCAGGAACGTATTTTATTACTCTTACTGATTTAAATGGATGTCAAAGACATGATACTGTTAGTGTTGGAGAATCTTCAGGAATTACAACTACGTTTGATATTGACTATACAGCATGCTATCGTAGCACTGCTCCTATAAGTGATGTCAGACCTGTTTTGGTACCAGCTAATTTACCAACTGTTGTACAATTTCCTGAAGATACAATCACTATTGTAGAACTATTGTCTGGTCCTCGTCCTTATCGAACAAGTACGTCAGATACCTTGGAAAGCTTTTCTTCAGATGTTTATCCAGGAAGGAATATCTTTAAAGTTGTAACAAACGACAATAAAGGATTTAGATATTCTTGGATTGTAGACAGCGTAATTACACCTATAAAAATCACTTGGACACAAAGAAACATCTCTTGTTTTGGTGATAATACTGGTCGTATTACTGCAGTTGCTGAAGGAAGCTGGGGTGAATTTGATTACACAATTACTGGTCCAAGCGGATTTTCTAGTAACAATGATGCAGTGACTGACTTATTTGCTGGAAGATACAATATCCATGTAGAAGATTCTACGGGATGTTCTTTGGATCAAAGTGTAACTATTCTTCAGCCTGATTTACCTATTCAAGGTGAATTAATTGGAAAAGATCTGACTTGTTTTCAATCCAATAATGGTTCAATTACTGCTAACTTTAATGGAGGGACTGGCCAACTGGATTATTCTTGGGACAGTGGACAAACCACTGCTTCTATTGATAATCTTGCCGCTGGTACCTATACATTAACAGTAACTGATGAAAATGGTTGTACATTTATTCCGCCAGCAGTTATTGTAAATGAACCAGTTCGACTTCATGTGACTGATATCGTTATACCTGTTGCTTGTTATAATTATTCCAATGCAAGTATTACAACAACTGTTGTAGGTGGAAATGGAGGAAACTCTTTTGTCTGGAAAAAAGATGACGTAGTTATGAATAATAATACCAATGCTATAACAAATCTTGGTAGTGGAGTTTATGACTTACATCTCAAAGATAGTGTTGGATGTGTTTTTGACACAACCTGGACACTAACTAATCCGACAAATTTCCAATTTGAATTTGTAAACACTCCCATCAACTGTAACGACGAGCTTGGAACAATAAGAGTTCATAATCTGGAAGCTTTTGATCTTGATGTTACTGTAGATGGAATTACTCAAACTGTTTCATTTGATGATACAACAAGTTTTGGTGATTTACCTATAGGAGAGCATCTGGTAACTATTTCCAATGGTACTTGTGATTTTGATACAACAATTACTTTTGTTCAACAATTACCAATTATTATGTATCCTCATCTTCTTCACAATAAATGTTTTGGAGGGAGTAATGGAGAAATAGGAATAACTGTAAACGGTGGAACTTCTGGTCCAAATAGCACGTTTGTACTTAATGGAGAAGATTACTTAGGACAAGATACAACTGTAACTATTTTACAACCTGCAGAAAACTTTTTAGCAACAAGACTTAGAGCAGGAACCTATTCTATACTTATTACTGATGATAATGGTTGTACCGCTAATCAAAACTATACTATTACCCAACCCATTGAAAGATTGCGTATTCACTTTGGAACTGAGACAACTTATTGTCCAGAAGCTGAAGATGGTAAAGTTTGGGTAAATTATGTTGAAAATAGTTTAGACCCACTTAATTATCTTTGGGAAAATGGCGAGACTAGTTTTGAAATTGATTCATTAGTCACTGGTTGGTATTCCGTAATAATAACTGATTCTAACGGATGTACAGCAATTGATTCTGTTGAAATATTAACAGGAACTGAGGTTTGTATTCCTAGTGTAATTACGCCAAATAGTGATGGTATCAATGATATTCTAGATATTAATAATCTTTGTTATTATTCAGACGTTTCAGTTATTATAATTGATAGATTAGGAAATACTTTGTTTGAAACAAACGATTGTTCAATCTCTTGGGATGGAAAAAATACCTCAGATAATTTAGTACCATCTGGAACTATTGTCTTTGTTTACATAAAACAAACAAAAGATAATGGAACCTCAAGAGAATTTAGAAAAACAATAACTGTGTTGTATTAGTGCTAACTGACAAAAACAAATTTAAATGAAAAATAAATTCAGAATTTGCTCTTTGTTGGTAGTATTATCAACGGGAGTATTTGCACAAACGGGAAGTGGTTACGATCCATATCTCGCCAATCCAAGTTTGGGTGGTTATAATGAAATGGTGAAAATAGGTACTCTATATCAAACAGAAATGGGGGCTTATGATTACCATCCACAATCTTTCTTTCTTTGGGGGACATCGCCATTTAACAATAAAAGAGTGGCTGGTGGTTTTAAAATAGCTTCACAAGAAGCTGGTATTTTACATAATTTATCAGCCGAGGCAACATTTATTTATCACGTACCTATTGGAGGAAGTAAACTTTCGTTTGGATTGAGTGGTGGTTTTAACCAGCTGCAGTTAATGAGAGACCGAGTAGAAGTTTATGATCCTAGTGATCCAATTCTTCAAGGCTCTGAATCAGGCAACTGGTTCAATTCTAATTTTGGTATAGCGTTTTCTCAAGTTAATAGGTATTATGTTGGTTTGGCTGCATATAATTTGTTACCAAAACAAACCAATTGGATGGTAAGTGAGTTTGAAAATAAAACAAATATCACTTATGTTGCAAATGGTATGTATACCTTTAGCTTATTGGAAAATGTGTTATTACTAGAAAGTAGTGCATATGTTATGAGTAGCAATATTCAAGACCTAAAAGGAATAATGTATGGCGCATCAGGTAAATTCATTCTTAATAAAGATTTGTTGTTTACCGTTGGCTATGCTTCTTCTTTTGTGATAAAAGGTGGTTTTGGAGTTAATGTTCAAAATTTATCATTTGGATATTGTGGCTCCTATTCATTTGGTACAACTGGACAATACAACTATCCGTTTACCAAGCATGAAATAGTTTTGATGTTGAAATTGCCTTATTCAAAAACGTCTAAAGGTAGTGGCTCATGAAAAAGCTATTGCTAATATTATCTGCAATTTTTTGTTTTTTTGGTATGTTTGCTCAGCAACTGGATTCAACTTGGCAAGCCAAAAACTTGTCAATAAATTCAGTTGCTGATGATTATGGACCTTTTTTGGTTGATAGTATGTTATTGTTTACCTCTATGAGAAGAAATTCTCTGGAAGACAAACTACTTGAATACACAGAAAAGGTCTATTATACCTTAGTTGTGGATACTAGTTTTGGAAAGATAAAGAAATTTAGTTATAAGGCAAACTCTGATGCAAATAGTGCATTAGTTGGTTGTTCCGATTCTAATTTCTTTTTCTACCAAAGTTATTTCCCTGACAATGGTGAGATTTTTGTTGCACCAAGAAAACAAGAAATTTATATCAAACAATTAAAAAAGATTCCATTTATACTTTCTGATTGGGATGAAAATAGTATTGCTACAAAAGGAGATTCTCTTTACTTTACGAGCAATCGTAGTGGTAATTATGATATCTATTTTCAAGTTGGTACCAATAAACCGATTCCTGTAGATACATTAAATTCTCCTTTTGATGAAGTTGGTTTATGGATTTCTCCTTCTGGAAGAGAACTTTATTTTAGTTCAAATCGAGATGGTACGTTTGATATTTATTGTTCTAATCTGATTGATGAGATATGGGAAGAACCACAAAAACTTCCTTATCCTATCAATACGGAATTTGATGATCAAGATTATCGTCAATATAATGATTCAACGATTTATTTTGCATCAAACCGCTCTAATGGTATAGGCGGATATGATATTTATCAGCTAATAAAGCCAAAACTTATCGCGCCCCCTGATACTACTATTGTACAATTGGATTCGATTCCTGTTCAGGACAGTTTGCCTGATATTACAAAACAAATTGTCGAAGAAGTACCTATTGATTCATTGCCGCCAAGACAACAACTCATTGTAAAAATTAATGAGTTTGGTTTAGATTCTATAAAAGCAGAAATCCAGCTTGGGGCATATCAAAAATATCTAACAGATATAATTCTGTTTAAGAAACGCTTTCCTTGTGTAAAAGAGGAAAATATTCGTATGGATATTTTTGACCAAATAGATGAATCTCCTTTGAGAAAATTTATCATTGATCAGGTTTTTGATGATATCAACCTAGCGATTGATAAACAAATATCTATTGTGGACAAAGAGTGTTTTCCTACACAACCTCAAGGTTCAATTCCTTTTATTGCCCTATTAAAAAGTGGTTCCAGATATGCAATATTCTGGAGCAAAGGAACAATTAAAGCAAAAGAAGAGTTTTGGATTTTAAAGGATGGTGAAGAGATCTGGCGTAGCAAATAAAGATGCCAGTAAATAAAATTAGAGGGTTCCAGTTTTTTACTGGAACCTTTTTTTTGATTGTTTGATTTGTTTTCTATATTTGATTTTTTGAAAAAAAAGCATATAATTAGACAAATTTAATTATTTAAAAATAAATATGACTACAACTAATCAGTTAGAAGATAGAACACAAGATTTAGCAACACAAGATTTAGCAAAAACAATTGCTAAAAAAGAAAGTTTAATGATGTTGGGTATTCGCGAATTATTGAGTACTTTTTCTGGTTGATCAAAAAAGACAGATAAAAAAACTTCTGATGAACATCAAATTTCAGAAAAAACAGAACAATATGAAAAAGAGCGAAGTAATCAAAGACTACCTGTTATACCAAATTAATTTTCCAAGAATAATTTATATATACCCAATGTAATAAGTAACAAAAAAATACCACAAAAAGTTTTTCTCCTAAGTGCATTATTGTAAGATTGATATGTATTTTTGAGTTGTTTTTGGAAAACATCAGATTCTAATTCAGTAGTTTTTTCTACAAAAAATTTATAAGATTCCTCATAGGAAGCTTTTTTTGTTATATCTTTTATCCGTTCTAAATCTTGATAATTTTTTGAACTTTCTAGTTGAAATTCGTACAAAATTTTGTCACAAGCTAGAAAGTAATCTGCCTTTTGTTTTTTAGTGGAAGAAACAAAAAAACGATATATTTTGTGAAGAATATAAACTGCAATAATATAAAGAATTCAAAGAACAATAACATATTCAACTATCCAAGGAGTTCGTCCAGTTTTGGCTCATAGAGTATATATAATGTATCATCGTGTTGAAGTTATTTGATTGATAATTGGTTGGATATAATCTAGCATTATGTTTTATTTTAGTGTTAAAGTTAGTAGACAGTTGAGGATTTTCGTGTTTTTTTATCTCGAGAAATAATTTTGCTTCCTTGTGCAATTACTGGAATAAAATTTCTCCAAAATAGGGGGATTTTTTCTGTAATACAATATTTGTTTCGAGTTTTTCATTTATATTTATCATTTTTTTGTGGATATCTTTCGACAAGTCATTCTTTATTTATTTTTTTGCTTTTATCAACGGTTTTTTCTCGGAAACCGGATTTCGCTTCAAAAAAATAAACTTTTTCGTGGGCTATCATAATGATAGTTTTATTGATTTGTTTTCGTCATTTTTTTGCGTTTTGAACAAATTTCAAAAAATCTTCTATTGTTTTTTTGGTAAGTCATCAACTACTATTTAATTTTTTCAAAACGCCTTTTAATAGGTCTCAGTTAATTTCTTTTCTTGGAATAGACAATACATATGCTGATTTTACTCATCGAAATTTGCTTTTAGTTATTGGGGAAATACTATTTTGGATTGGTTTGCTGTCATATTTTTGATATCGTTGACGAAACATTATTTCAAAATTTGGATCTTCATATAATTTGGGAAGAATCTGATTTCTTATATAATTTCTTTTGCTAACATCAGAATCGAAGTTTGTTTGATCCTGAACATAAGGAATTTTTTGAAGTTTGGATTCTTTGATAATATCGTTTTTACGAATATCAAGCAATGGTCTGATTACCAATTTTCATCATAAAAGATGATGTTTCTCTTTTGGTTTAATTCACATAAAACCGTCTATTCCACACCCACGTTTAATATTTAACAAACTGGTTTCTACACGATCATCAAAATGATGTCATAGAAAAATAACTTTGGCTTTATGTTTTTTCATGAGGTAATGAAAAATTTCATATCTTCGGTTTCTAAGGTCATTTTCCTTTTCTTTAGAGACGGCTTCTCTAATAAGATATTCTAAATTACAAGAAGAGAACCATTTTTGTATTTTTTTTGCTTCATCAAAACTATCTTTTCTCACACTGTGATTTAGATGAACAAAAATCAAATTTTGTAATGGATATCATTTTTGAAGAAAAAAATGATATAAAAAAAAGCTAAGTACCATACTGTCTACTCCTCCAGAAACTCAAACAATAACAATGCTTTTTGATGAAACATTTCTATCTATTTTCTGGAGAAAAAATTTAAACAATGGTGTTTCTTTTATTTTACTTGTTTTGATAGTTCGACTTTTTTGCATAGATATTGAAAAACAAAAGCAAAAAGATAATTTATAGTTAAGTATTATATAGATAAAGCTATTTTACATTTTTTTAGCATAAATGAAAGATAAAAGTTTTGTAATCAAAGTTGGAGATTTATTAAAAGAAGGATGAAAATCAGATTCTATTGAATTTGAATGAAAATTAACATCAGAATTGCCTGGGCTTGATAAAAAAGGAATATCATGAACTGTTGTTTTGAAATCATTAAATCAAGATTCTTTGTATGTAAGTTTGGAGGATATTTTGTGTAACATTGAAGATGTTTGCGATCGTTGTTGAACAAGCTACACAAGAAAAATTGAAAATCCAGAATATATTGCCAGATTTGTTATTGATGAAAAAATTAAACAAGAAGAACAAGAAACAAGCGAAGAAGAAATTTTTGTTATAAATGCTAGAGATGAATCAATAGATCTTGAACCTATGGTTGTTCAGTCTATTAAACTTCAGGATCCTTTTATAAAACACTGTCCCAAATGTGAGGAAGAAATCGCAGATAAACCGGATGAAGATGAGGAAGAAGAATTCATTGGTAGAGGAAACATAGTTTTCCACTAAAAAAAATAGTTTAATTGACTTTTCCTGTTTTTTTCTTATAATACAAAAAACAAAAAAAACAAAAAACTATGGAACCAGGAACTTTTTTAATTATTTTAGCTTTATTTGCTGTCTTTTCTTTTTTTATAATTTCGTTTATAACGAAAGTTTTTAACAAAATGATAGATAAGCAAAAACTCTTTTTGGCCAATGTATCTGAAAAAACAAAAATTCTTTTGGATAAACATGGCGAAGATCAGGCTATGCGTTTTGTAAAAAGAAACGCACCACTTATATTTAGGCTCCATGAGGATGCTTTCGATGCTAAGTTTAAGAAAATAGGAAATTTTATCGACCATATTGGCGATGATTACACAGAAGAAGAAAATTTCAATATCTTATTTAAAGGAAAATATAAGGAAGAAGATATTGAAAACTTTGCCAAAAAATTTCTTTCCTTGATATCTGAAAACTAAATTACTATCTAAACCCCCTGCATAAGCAGGGGTTTTTTATAACTTACTTCATCTCAAAGTTCGACTTGGTTTTTTCTCTACAGATCAATCAAGTTTTGTGGTATCTAATTTTCATTCTTTTACTAATTTTTGCACTTTAAATCTGTCTATATCCAAAGCTTCGTTTAATATTCCAAGTTCTTGAAGTTTTGTCAAAAGCAAATCTTTATCTTTTATAGAAATTGATTCTCATTGGCTAGCGGAGATTTTGTAAGTATTTCCAAACAATTTGAGGAATCATTTTTTTTCGAGATATTCTACCAACATATCTTTGAGAAGCTCTTTTTGGGCTTTTGATTCGGATTCTTGTTTGGAGAACTGGACGTATTCGTCGACTAGGTGTTTAACCGTTTTTTCTCCCAGTTCTCCTCATATCACCTCATCATCGTACTTCATATGTGCCCGGAGGGGACAAATCGTCATATACTCGCAATACTTACAATACTCGTTTTGAATTGGTTCAAAAGCCCTTTTGTTCCCCATATTGTAGGCGAATTTCTTGTGTTCTACTCACTCGATAATGCTAGAATATTTCTCTACAATAGGAGCCAAAACTTCGTCCGTAATCTCTCGTTCGTCAGTAATATCAAAATGTAAATAATGCAATCTGGCTTTTATATTTTTGAGATATTTTCCGTATTTTTGTTGGATTCACAAACCATAAAGCGTTTGCTGCTCTATGTATTCTTGCTTTTGTTCTGGCGGTAGGTTTTTGTTGGTTTTGTAATCGTTTATAATAAAGGTATCACCATCTTTATCGATTCTATCAATCACGCCACGAAATTTCTTTTGTCCATCTTTGTCTAATTGAAAATGCATCATGCTTTCTGTTGCAATAACTTTGACATTTTCAAATGGAGAATATTTTTTATAATATGCATTTACATAATGTTCACCTCTTCTAATATAATCTTCCAAAGTTTGTTGTCCTTTGATTTGTAGTGGCTTTTCTTTGGTTGCTTTTTCCATTTCCTCATTTCGAGTATTGTGAAAATCTTCCATAACATCTTCTAGACTTGGAATTTTGAAAACATTAACATTATTGTAAAGGTTTTCCAAAACCTTGTGCACGCTTTGCCCCAATATCAAATCTGGCGAACTTTCAAACTCTTTTTCTTTGACCTGATCAACGTATTTGTACTGATATTTACGAGGACATTGTTGGAATAGTTGGAGTTGAGAAAAAGAGTAGACGGACATTGGAATTAGTTAAGAATTAATTTTATTTTCTCTTCGTCACATTGAGTGTAGTCGAAATGTATAAGAGAAAATATTATCTTGATTGTAAGATTTGAAAAAAAGAAGGCAAGAGAAAAAGTTAAAAACAATAAAAAACTGTTTTAACCTAGGCAAACACATTGTTGCCATAATATTACAACATATTCTACAAAAAGCTATTGACTTTTGTGTTTTTTTGTTTATATTCAAGACACACCTAAAACTTATTGATATGGAAACCAACAAACCTAGTTTCAGAAAAAATAGGCAAACACACCCTCATTTTGGGCAGGAAAGACGGGATAGAATAGCTAGAAGGCTATCGCTTAACCCTGCGATGAAGGAAAAACTTGTTATTAGCTCTGGGTGCCTCATCACAAAAAATGAATACCTGGAAAACCTGAAATCTGGTGAAAATCAGTAAGTAAGGTGCAAAAAAGTTATGATCTTTATCTTTAAAAAAGATTCCAGTGATGTTGTGGGCTGGTATTAATGCTACGACGCATAACTGACAAGGATTCCCTTGGCAGTTTTTTTTGATTTAAGAAAAACCCCTCATTTCTGAGGGATTCTGTTATAAACCTAAGAGCTAAGCTCTAAGCACTAAGAGCTATTTTAATACCCATAAGCGCCGTTTCCAATCTTATAATCTGAAATTATCATTTCATAATTATTTGGATTTCGTTGGTCTAGTCTAACCTTGCTTCCAAATCTGATTCCAGAAGAAAGATATATTTCGTTGATATTGTTTCTCCACACATTGAAAAGTACATTTACTCTCTCTGGTTTCTGAAGCTCGATTTCTGCTTGATTTCCTCGAAATGGATTGTTTCCACCTCTTTTTACAAAAGAAATAACGTCTTCATTTGTCAGTTTTTCTGAAGATCTTACTGCTCATTTAAATGGAAGTAATTGAGCATTTACGCTAGTTACTCATTCAGCTGTAACTTCAACTGTAATTCAAACTTTGTTTCCATAGGCGTTATAAACTGGCTTTCCATCTATAACATAAGGAAATAATATACTAAATGACACAAATTCTGGTTCCAAGATTCCTGTATCTGTTGGATCAATTTCTATATCAGACATAATTTTAGAATCTGATTTTTCTAATCTATACGGCATCACTCCACCGTTGGTATTTTTATACATTACGATAGGTTCTCCATATTTATCAAAAATTTTTCCTTTAAAAAATGAACTTCTCATAAATTCTTTTGCTTTTGCGATAGCAGTTTTTTCGGTAACGGAATTATTTGTCCATACATAATTTCTTTTGTTTCCTCGCATACTACAATTTCTCATATCAAACGTATAATCAAATATACCCTCTTCTAAACCTACAGAAAACATTTTTGTATTTCCTGCAAATCCAAGAGATTTTAGAACAGCAGCTCAGTCACAATTAAGTTTCAACAATGAGCTGTCTTTGAGATTCAAAGCATTTACTGATCTTTCGTCAAATTTATAAGTCTTACCACCTTGATAATAAGGAGGAATTCGTTCCACTTTTTCTGATGATGATGTAGGAATATCTGGCATAATTTCTATTTCTATACCATCAATACATTGTGGTTTTTGGGTTGCTTTACATGCCATTTTTGTACAGGCAACTTTTCAATCTACAACTTTACAAGTATTACAACCATCATAATAAGTTGTACAAGCATTGTTTGCAAATGTAGCTGATCCGAAACTAAAGAACGACAATCAAACAATTGTCAGAATTAATGTTTTTGTTTTCATTAAATAAGAAATAAAAAATAAAAATTACATATCTAAATATATTACGAAATTGTTGTAAAAATGTTACAGATTTTTTGATTGATTTAATATCTAAAAACTATACCCTCAAAAAATGAGAGAGTAAAATCTAAAAAAATATGAATAAAGTTTTATTTCTTTTGGTCCTTTAAAAGATGAACAAACTCGACAGAGATTATTTGGAACTTGTAAAAGAAATTCTAAAAGCGCCAAAGAAAGAAAACAGAACCGGCATAAGCACTTATGCTATCGCCTGTTGGTCAATTAAACACAATATGGCAGATGGATTTCCTTTGTTGACAACCAAAAAAGTTCCTATGAAAGTTTTGGCTGCTGAATTGGAATGATTTATAAAAGGAATCTCAAGTAAAAAACGATTTCAAGATCGCAATTGTCACATTTGGGACGAATGGGCAAATCCAAAAAAAGTTGCTTATGGACATGATGAAGAAACAAAAAAGAAAATGCTAGAAGAAGATGATTTGGGTAGAATCTATGGAGTACAATGGAGAGATTGGATGGAAAATATAGATCAAGTAAAAAAGGTTGTTGAAACTTTAAAAACCAATCCATTTGATAGACGCATGATTGTAAATGCATGGAACCCATCTGAATTAGATCAAATGGCTCTGCCTCCTTGTCATTATAGTTGGCAAGTAATAGTAACTATAAATAATCAATGAAATAAAGTTTTGAATCTAACTTGGAATCAAAGGTCTGTAGATACAATGTTGGGATTACCTTTCAATATTGCTAGTTATGCTTTGCTCTTGATGCTTTTGGCAAAAGAAGTAGATATGATACCTGGTATTTTGATGGGATCTTTGGGAGATGTACATGTTTATGAAAATCATATCCAATGAGCTAATGAACAGATGAATAGAGAGTCAAAAGAATTACCAAAACTTGAACTAACTAATTGGAAAAGTATTTGGGATTGGCAATATACTGATTTTGATCTTCAAGGATACGATCCACATCCTACAATTAAATTTGAAATTGCTGTATAGCTTGAATTATTCTTTTAAAAAACTAACAATGAGGGGAATATTCCCCTTTTTTTATTTATAAAATATTTTCTATGAAAATTAATATTATCGCTGGAATGGCAAAAAATCGTGTTATTGGCAAAAATAATACTTTACCACGACATTATTCTGAAGATTTACAACATTTCAAAAGAATAACTACAGGAAACATTATAGTAATGTGATATAACACCTATTTATCGCTTGGAAGACAGCTTCCCAATAGAAGGAATATTGTTTTAAGCAAGGAACCTATTCAATGAGTAGAATACTACACAAGTATCCCTGCGTTGATGGAAAAATTAGAAAGTGAATGAGTTTCAGAATTTTTTGTAATATGATGAGCTTTTGTATATCAGCAATTTATAGACCAAGCCGATATTTTGTATTTGACAGAAATCAAAAAAGAATATGATGGAGATACATTCTTCCCAGCGTTTGAAGATAAATTTGTAGAGGTTTCTAGAGAGGTTTGAGAAGAATTGGATTTTGTGGTGTATAAGAAATTAGAACGTTAGTATTTAGTTTTTGGAACATTGGTATTTAGAATGTTGGGTAAAAATTAAAAGTTCCAAAGTAGTTCTTTATTTTTTTACAAAAATATAATGATCAAACTTTACAAAAAAGCTATGGATGGAGTAAAAAAATTATGATTTTGGGATTGGGCAGTATTGAAAATTTATTTGGTAGTAATTGGTTTATTGTTGGCAACGGTTATACCAGTTTTAACAGAAGTTAACTGGATGATTTACGCAGGGATAGCAATTGTGACTGGAACCTATACTGTGATTAAAATTTTCAAGAAAAAATAGTTTATAACTCGGATAACTCGAGCAATAAAGAAGACAAACAAAAGAAATGAATCATTACAAAAACAACATTATTAGTAGTCAAAGCAGGAATTAAATCTAAGCTAGACATAAAAACTCAACAACAATACTGCCTTAATGAGAAATGAATTTTGTTGTCTTTTATTGCGAAAAAATTATTACTACTTCCATTCCTTACTCATTTGTTTTTGTCTATAAACGTTTGCAAATCTATGCGCTTCATTGCGGAGTTTGATTAAGATTTTGTCTGCGTCATCATAAATAACTTTGGTTTCCTTGATTTTTAAGGAAGCATCAAAGCTATATATTTTCTCGGTAATATCTTCTCAAGCTTTTTGTTTACCGATATTTGTGGTTTTTCTGGCTGCTCATTTTCATAGTCAGACAAAAACAACTTTGTCGAAGATTTCTTGGAAATCCGGCTTTTCTTGTAGCAATTCTTTGACAACATTGAGTTGTCCTTTTCATCAATCAAGGATGAAAACATCTGGCAAATTGGGTTCTTTGTCGCCAAGAAATCTACGGATCAAGACTTCTTTGAGGGCTGAGTAGTCATCTTGTTGTTTGACTTTGGAAGATATTTTGTATCTGCGATAGCCCTTGAAATACGGTATTCCTCCTAGTAAACAAGAGATTCCGCCACTTGCTCGTCAGCCCGATAGGTGCGAGATATCGAGCAGTTCAATACGATAAGGAAAGTTTTTGAAAGCGTATCTGTTTTGAAGTGTCGAGAGTAAATCGTTTAAAAGATTTTCTTGTTCGAAAGATGTCGACACGACAAAGGACTCGAAGCAGCGCTGGAAAAATTTATTTATTTCCTCTTTTTCAGCCTTTTTGAGTTTCTTGGTTAATGCTACATAATGATCGTCTAGTGGCGTAAATGAATTGTAGATTGCGCTTAGATTTGCTAATAATGAATCCTTATCATAATCAGATTTATTAATTTTTTGACGAATAACATCGATGACTTTTCACTGATAAAGATAAAGAACAACATAGACTCGTCGGTCTCAAATTTCTCTAATTTCCAGTATATGACCAGTGATTGGCGAAGCAATAACCGCGGTTTGTTGCTCAGTAAATGCTTGCAATGACAACAAAATATCTCTCAGTTTCCCCGCTCGTTCGAAGTGTTGATTGTCGATCGCATCCTTGAGTTGTTGGCGAATTTCTTGGTCTATCGGTTTGGTATTTCATTTGAAAAAAGAAGTTATCGCAGAAATTATTGGCTGGTAAGAACCAAGATCTGCTAACGCACATCGTCCTTTACACAAACCAAAATAATAATCTGAACAAAGTTTTTTTTGTTTAAATTGTGTGTTTTTGCATCATCTCCGTTTGAGAATTTGTCTTAGATATTGGAGTAATTTTTTGAGTTCTTGGGTGTTGTGTTTTGGTCAGATATATATTGATCAATCTGGAATCTTTTTTCTGGTTAGATAGATTTCTGGATATTCGTGATTGGTGATTTTGAGATAAGTATAGCTATTATCCGCCTTGAGCAGGTTGTTGTATTCGGGCAGATGTTGCTTGATTAAGTTGTCCTCTAGATATAATGCTTCCGATTCATTTTGGACAACGATGAAATCGACCTTCTCTGCTTTTTGCATCATATCTTGTTTCCAAACTGATCCTGCCGCAAAATATTGCGCCACTCTTTTTTGGAGATTTTTTGCTTTTCCAATATACAAAACTATGTCCTTTCTATCTTTGAAAAAGTACACTCATGGCTCTTGGGGAATGTTATTGAGAGCAATATTTTCCATAGAAAAGTTTTATATAAAAATTACAAACCTGATAAAAAAGAAACTTCTGGTCGTTGTTTTTGGACAAATTGCTTGATTTTTTCGTTATCTAATCAAACAATAATAAGAAGCTTTTCTTCTTTTTTCTCTATAGTTTTTTCTATAAGATAATAAGACTTTACATAGTTTATTCTCTTAATCTCTTGTACTAATCAAGATTTCAATAATCAATTTATCAAATATCTCAATTTTCTTCAATCACTGGGACAACTAGCTAATAACATTTTTTTGATTAATTGCTAAATATTTATTACTTATGTTATTATATAAACAATGTTGTTATTCAACAAAAAAACTGATGTTTCCATCAGCCTCTTGTTTATTTTTGTAAATTATAATATTTCATCAGATTCTACCTCACTAACCTTTTCAAAAGGAAGATTTTTGAGAGGAGAAAGCAATGGGATAATAGCTCTCAAGCTTTCTACATATTTTGGTGGCAACAAAAATTTGTTGCTGATATGATCTGCCAAAGATTCTATTGTAGAAATAATTGATTGGATTTTTTCTTGTTCAGATCAGTTTATAGAAGTATACTCATATTGAAACGATTTTGCTATAATAGATATTCTTTTTTCTAAATCACCAAACGATCTATTGAAAACTGATGCGTTTGATTCATTGTATGACAGTACTAACTGATCAATATTATCTTGCAAAGATCGTTTATTAAGTTGTGTTTCAATTAGTTTAGTTTGTTCTGGAGTTGCTACTTTTTGATCATCAAATAGACCTAAATCTATATTTGGAACATCCTTTTCTTCTATATTAAGAATTTCTTCTCAATCCAACTCCTTTATTTCTTCTTCTTGATCTAAATTTGTTGATTCTTCTTGTGTTTTTATAGTGTCAACAAATGTAAATGTTTGACTCAAATCTTTTTCTTTTACTGCTTTTGCAAATTTATCAAAACTATCAAACAATGATATATCATTTCATTGAACAGACAAAACTTGTTTGTTTGCTACGCTTGTTGATTTTTGATCATCAGAGGTAACCAACAATTTTGCTCAATTATTTTTGATAACATGACCATTACCTTGTTTAACTAATTGAAAATCTAATGGCTTTTTATTTTCACCTTGAGCTACCAAAAGACCATCAATAGCCAACTCTATCATATGTTTGTTTTCTTTCTGCAAAGATGAAACTTCTACATATTCACCATACAACATAGCAACTTTATAAGACATTTCTGCTGTTTTGTTGATTACGAATTTTGCAGGACCAATTATTTTTGCTTTTGTATCATTGTCTATATGAAAAATTACCTGTGCATTTTGTTTGAGAATAACAATATCTCAATCTTTTATATTACTTGTTTGAATTGTTTTTCCTCATTGTTCTATATAAAAAATACCATTGAAATCTACTATCTTTGCTACAAAATCTGCTTGAACAACATTTGTATTTGCTAAACGACTAAGAATATAACCTTCGCTATCATCTAATGATGGTCATTGAAAAAGATACATTCCATAAAAACCTACCAAAAAGAAAAACAAGAATGATGTATAAACAAAAGATTTAACATGCAAAAAAGACCTTTTTCTTTGAAAAGACTTTTTCATGTTTTTATCCATGATTGCATAGTAGACATCCATTTTTTCAATGTCAGACAATCAATGGTCTTTCTTTTGATTAAAATATTCTTGGAGTTTCATATGGGTAATATAATAATAAACTTTCTACTCATGTATACGAATAAGTAGACAAATTGTGACAAAAAAAGTCTGATTATTTACCATTTTTGGGAGAAATATGTAAGAAGGATGACTATTGGTTGCATATATTGTTATTTTTTGTATAGTTGCTCGGATAATTTATCTGTAATAAAAAACAATTATGAATTTTGTTATTATTGACCTTGAAACAACATGATTGAGTCCTCATAAACATGGAATTACCGAAATTGCTGCTGTAAGATTTGATGGTAAAAACATTGTTGAAACATTTCAGTCATTGGTAAATCCACAAAGACATGTTCCTAGTTTTATTACTAAATTGACAGGAATAACGAATGATATGATTTCTGAAGCACCTACTATACAAAGCATATTACCCAATTTTATTGATTTTTTGGGAGATGATATTTTTGTAGCCCACAATAGTTCTTTTGATCTATGATTTTTAAACCACGCTCGTTATGCTCACTTTGGAGAATATTTTTCAAACCCAACATTATGTACAAGAAACCTTGCTAAACATCTTGTTCCCGAATTACCAAAAAGAAATTTAGCCGTCTTATGCGAACATTTTGGTATAAGAAATTCTCGTGCTCACAGAGCTTTTCAAGATGTTGAAGCAACAATAGAACTCCTCAAAAATTATCTTCGCATTGCAGAAGAAAAATGAGTAAATATTAAAGATTTTTTAAAATAATTGATCTTATATGTCATTCCCGCGTTGCCAGTTGGAGCGGGAATCTAAAGTAAACATCTAAGATTCCGACTCCAATTTCTTTAAGTCGGAATGACAAAACGATTTTACAAAGTAAAATTAAATTATGCTTGTTGCTATCGATAAACCAACATGAATCACTAGCTATGATGTAATTCGTAGACTCAAAAGAGCTTTTCCAAAAGAAAAAATCTGACATAGTGGGACATTGGATCCATTGGCAACAGGACTTCTGATAATATGAATAGGTAAATGAACCAAGTTGTTAACTCAGATTCAATGATTAGATAAAAAATATGAAACAATTATAGATTTTTCTCAAATGAGCGATACACGGGATGTCGACTATCGAGAACAACACGAAAAATATGAATTTACAAAAGATTGAATTACAAAAAATACACAATTTATTGCTGCTCCAAGCCAATTGGAAATTGAGGAAAAATTATCTTCTCTCATCCCAGAAAAGGAGCTTCCATTGACACCATTTAGCGCAAAAAAAATTGACTGAAAAAAGATGTATGAACTTGCTAGAGATGGACAAGTTTTGACAGAAAAAAGGATAATGAAAACTTTTGAAAGCAAAGTTATTTCCTATAATTTTCCTTTGTTGGAATTATATCTGCATGTATGATCTGGAACTTATATTAGATCTATTTGATATTGGCTTGGTCAAGAATTTTGACTCGGATGAATTTTGACACAGCTTAGAAGAACAGCTATTGGAAAATATAATCTCAACGAGATGAAAATGGTAAAAATATGAGATGAGTGATTGATATGATGTGAAATTTTTCTTTAGATATTTATTACTTATCTGTCATTCCCGCTTTAAGAATTTGCGGCGGGAATCTAGCTAATCAATCTGGATTTCCGCCCCAATAAAACAATGCGGAAATGACATCTATACTAACAAATTCAAAATCAGATTAACTGTTTCTTCAAAAACACTTTGATTGAGTGAATAAAAAACAAATTGTCCCCTTCTTTCGTCAATAACCAGATTCGATCTTTTGAGAATATCGAGATGATGAGAAAGTGATGCTTGAGTAATTTCAAAATGAGTAAGTAACTCTGAAACTGTCATTTCTTTTTGCTTGAGAAGTTGAATAATTCTTCTACGATTTTTGTCTGAAAGCGTTTTGAAAATAATATCGATCATTGAGACAAGTTAAATAGATAAATAGATATATAGAATTATAGGCACTTATCTATATTTGGAATATTTTTTATTCCCGACCAAAAAAAATTGCGGGAACTAATTCATAGATAATTCTGTCATTACAGGAATTGTAACTATTTGTGAAGTTACAGTTACTACCTCTTTCTTGGCAGATTTTGTAGAATTTAACTTTTCTCGATTTTTTTGTCTTTGATCAAGTATCTGAGTTTTGAAAATTTCATGTTGAAATGAGACATTGTTTAGATTTTGGTTTTCTTGTCTCAAAAAATATCAGTGAGTAGAAGACAGACTTACATAACGCAAATAAATAAACATACAAAAAAGAAAAACAAAAATTAATACTCAAATTTTTAACAAATCCATAAAAACATCCTGATTTCTATATTTTATCAGAATACTTTCGTATCAACTTTTGATTGAATTTGTAGGTAAGAAGGCAAATGTCTTCATGGATAGAACTTAGGTCTTAGGATTTAGAACTTAGAATATTTATTGATTTTAATTTACATATTTACTTCTAATGAAAACATATCTGTTTTGCAAGTGTTCTTGAAACGATTTTATATTTTTTCGATAATTCTAAATTTTGCACTGCGAGAAGCTTTGTTTTTTTGGACTTCTTGATAATTTGGTTGGATTGCTTTTTTGCTATAAAGATTTCGTTCTTTTGTCTCTGACAAGGCTTTGAAGGCATTTTTTACTATTCTATCTTCGATGCTGTGGAACGTGATAATTGCACATCTTCCACCAGGATTTAGAAGTTCGGGCAACTTTTGGATGAATATTTTGAGTTGTTCTAGTTCTTGATTGATTTCAATTCTGATTGATTGAAAGATAATGCTTGAAGCTGGTCATCACAAGCCACAAGTATACAAAACAGAGACTAAATCACGAGTTGTAACAATTGGAGATTTGTTTCTTGCACGAAGAATTGCGTTTGCAAGTTCTTTGGCTTTTGGGGGCGTGAAATCGGCGTAGTCGATGAAACAGGTTTCTAGGTCTGATGCGGAAGCTCTGGCGATTCGTTGCTGTGCTGAGATTCATTGGCTAGGGTCAAATCTCATATCCAACTGGGCATCTCATTTGATGGAAAATCCGCGTGATGTGTCTTTGTAATGTTGCATATTTACTCAAATATCCAATAATATATAGTCTGGTTTTTTTGTTTGTAAGGTATCCATATCTGCGTATGATCATTGAATTGCTTGGAAACGATCTGCGTATGTCTGTAATTTTTCTTGGGTTGCTTGAAAAATCGAGGGATCTCTGTCGATTCAGAGTACGGAAACCTGGGGAAACTTTTCCAAGATTGCCTGCGTATGCCCGCCGTGTCCCAATGTTCCATCTACGAGAAAATGAGCATTTTGAGGGATACTTTGGAGGACTTCGTTGAGGAGAACAGGTACGTGTTTGATCATTATTTATTGATAATTAATTAAGTTACTTGTCGTTGTACTAATGAATTATTGATTTTCAAGAGCAAGTAAATATAAGCTTTTTGTATATTCTTTTTCTTATTAACTTTTTTGTCATTGCCACAAAAAAGTTACAAAAAAAGTCTAGTCGCTAGCAGAGCTCCCACCAGATATTCTTCCATATTACTCTAGATAAACAAGCCAATTACCCACCAACAGTTCCAGGGGTCCCTATTGGCTAACAACATAGCTTTCCATTTTCACTTAGAGTTTGAAAAATGTCGCTGTGCATCGACCTTGATAGTTTTATATTGTTTTTATAATATTTTGGGGACATATCTAGGACAAAACTTTCTAACAGATACCAAAATCAGACATTATCTTGGTAACAAAATCAAGGATATTTATGAGAAATCGTGATGTGAAGTACTGATCGAAATTGGACCAGGAAAATGATCATTGACCAAACTTATACATGAAATAAGTCCAGAATTTTTTGTAATTGAAAGAGATAATAATCTGATTGCTGAGGATAAATTGAAGGTAGAATGACTGGAAAATGTCCGTGTGATTCATGCTGACGTATTGGATGTAGATGTGAATGCAGAGCTTCAAAAGAGATGAAAGGAAGCCAATAAAACCCTTGTTGTAGGAAACTTGCCGTATTATATCACGTCCCCGATTTTGAGAAAGTTTTTTGGCGAGGGGCAGCAAGATTATGTAGGAGGGGTTTTTATGGTACAGAAAGAAGTGGCAGATAAGCTTTGTACAGATGCTGCGAAAAAATCATATCTCTGGTGGATAACCAACTTCGCTTACGACGTGATATATCTCAAGACTGTCCCTGCCAAAGCATTTTCCCCTGCCCCAAAAGTGACGAGTGCACTTATAGAGCTTAGAAGGAAGAACTTAGAAATTAATATTAGTTTTAATAAATTACTAAATTTTCTCGAAGATTTTGCTCCGTATTCGAGGAAGACACTCAGATCTATAGCAACCATGCTCAAAAAGAAAAAATGAAAAGAACGGAATATCCCAAAAGAACTAGAAGGAGAAAGATTGGAAAAGTTGAGCTGGTGAGAAATTTGAGAAATTTTGAGATAAAAAAACTCCGGCATTCACCGGAGTTTTTTGGAAAGTAAGATATTTTTAGTATTTATAGATATATCTAAGTTGAGCTTTGTCTCAAGAATATGGACAAGGACCACAATCTTCGCCAACAGAAACAGTACATAATGTTATATCATCTACGTCTGTTGATCAGTCAAGAGCAACAATCTGATCAACATCTCCACAGTATACATAATTAGATCATCATTCTGTTTCCGTTTTTGAAACCAACAAAAATCCATTATCTGCTGAACCATTTTTTTTCATTGGATAATACATATATCCACTAGTTGATAAATTATCCATTCCTGTCCATACTATACTTGTATCTCCCACTGGGATGCTAGCCATTCCTCCATCTTTAAGATTTTGTTGAAAACCAGAATCTGTAAGATTTTTTGCGTCTCATGGAAATGCATTTTTATCAATTTGATAAGAAATAACTGCTGTTGCTATTTGTTGAAGATCAGCTTTACGAGCTACATCGTTTGCTTTACCTCTAGCTGAACCAAGTCTTGGTATCAATGCTGATGCTAGAACTCAGATAATTACGATAACGATAAGCATTTCTATAAGGGTAAATCATCTTTTTTTACCTAAAATTTTCATTTGTTTTGTTACATAAAAAATAAAATGTTTGCCGTAGTTTATAGTTTTTTATATATTTTGCAAGGAAATTTTTGGGAGGCTTTATTGTATTAAAAAACTAGATTTGAATTGGTCTTTCTAATATTTATAGATATATCTAAGATCTGCTTTTTCTTTTGCTATACAAGCAGGTGAGTTACAAGATTCGCCAAAAGTTACGCTATCACAAAGTTGCAACAAATCAACATCAATATCTCATTGTTCTCTTGCTGCTATTTCACCACAATATACATAATTGGACATTTGTTCTGATTCTGTTTTTGCTACAAGGAGAAAACCGTTGTTGATTGCTCCGTTTTTTTTCATAGGATAATACATATATCCGGCTGCTAATTGGGTATCCATACCTGTCCGTTGATTATCACCTATAGAAGGGATAGAATTCATTCATCATTTGATAAGCACTTTTTGAAAATTATGATCAGAAAAAAATTTGATACCGCTAGGAAAGTTTCATTTATCTATCTGATAAGAAATCAAAGCCGTGGCTACTTGTTGTAAATCAGCCTTGATAGATATATCATTTGCCTTTGCTCTAGCAGATGAAAGCCTAGGTACCAATGCCGAAACCAAAGTCCCAATAATAACAATCACTACAAGCATTTCTATAAGTGTAAATCATTTTTTTCTACTAAATTTCTGCATAACAAAAAACTGTGATAAAAACAATTATTGTTTTGGGTTTTATGGTTTTACAAAAAAAATCCAAGTAAATGTTTACAAAAGCTTGTATATACCTGGTTCTTGTTGGTGAATTATGTTTTCCATCTCTAGACGGGCAAGTGAGGGATAGATCTTTTCTTGGGGGAATCATTGTTGGAGGAGGGTGGAAATGGTAAGTGAGGACTGGCTTTGGAAAGAATCTAGAAGTTGCTGAGTATCTGGATCGAAACTAGGCAACAGAGATAAGCGGACTCCTCCAGTGGATTTCTGGTCAACGGAAAAATGAGTTTGAAACATAGCGGGGATGTCCAAAAGTGCTCTCACTCAGCCATTTTGGAGTTGCTCGTGAAGTCATTCGCTCATAGATGGCGAGCTGAGATTTGGGGTACCGTAGATAGGTTTTTGGAGTTTTTGAGCGAATTCTACGGTGATGAGGCTGCCAGAATTTTTGCTGGCTTCGGGGAGAAAGAGGACATCAGCTAAGCCTGCAATAATACGGTTTCTTTGTGGATATGTATAGGTTTGTGGAATTTGCGACAGCTTGAATTCTGAGATGATAAGTCATCAATTTGCGATAATTCTTTGGAGAAGATCATGGTCTCTTGATTTGAGAAAATGAGAAAATCATCAACCCAAAACTGCTATCGTAGGAATATTATTTTCCAAAGAAAATTTGTGAGCAAGTTGATCTACTCCCATAGCCAATCCAGAAATAGTAGCCAAATCGTGATGAGTAGCCTGATGTATAAGTTTTTGGACCATGGATTTTGCAAAATCAGAATGTTTTCTTGGACCAACAATACCAAGTAGTGGTTTTTTGAGAAGATCTAGATTTCACTTGTAATAAAGAATATATGGTCTGGAGGTAATTTTGAGAAGTTTACTAGGATAATCGATATCTCATTCGACGGTTGCTTTGACCTCACGAGTATCCATCCAATGGGCAACAAGGCTAGTATCAATACTAGGATCGTAATTTGATTCTTTGAGATTTCCTATAGTGATTTCTTGATGAGATGAATAGATAAGTGCGTGTGGATGAATCATTGTTTTTTACTATATCAGATAAATCTTGTCAAAAAAATTATAGATAACAGCAAAAATATATCAATGGATAATTCGTATTATTTTATCGTCAAAAAAAGCATTGATATATCTAGGATAACTTATTTTTGAGAAAATCACCTACTTTCTTGGACAAGGAGAAACCATAATTCTTTCGTTTTAATAGGAGAAAATTATCTATTGTGGTCTGAATATTTGGAGTTATTTTTAAGTCTTTTTTCTCTGCGTAAGCCTGAGATTGTTGATCAGAAAGTTCTAATACGTTTTTTGAAGCCAAATTTCCCAGAATATTTCATAGTGAATGTACAGGAATCCGTTTTCCATCACGACCAACATCAAATAAAGGAATTCAGACTTTATCTAATGAAAGTTTGCTATGAAGAGTAAGATAATCAGTTGTAGTGAGATATATTGAGTTGATGGTTGAGTAAAATAATGAGTTTGAATGTATCTTTGACACATCGAATTGCTCAGTGAGGTATAATTTTACTTGGGATTGTAGTTTGTCTGAGATGTTGAAATCAGGGATTTTGAGGGGGATTTTTTGTGTTATTTTATTTGTAGAGACGCGATTAATCGCGTCTCTATCGATTTTACGAAACACCGCGACAAAAAATCCCCCGCAGTGATCACGATGTGGTCGATATTTCTTGTTAAATTCCAACTCGACAACTCCTTTATATTTTTCTGTAATTGTAGAAATTACTTCTTCGTTTTCGATTTCGTTGAGTGTACAAGTTGAATAAACAATTTTTCATCAAACTTTACATGCATCAATTGCTGACTCCAAAAGTTTAATTTGTATCCTAGCGAGGGATTTTATCAGTCATTCGTTTCGAGAAATAGGGCCACCAGTTTTGTAGCTCATTCACTCTCCCGAACAAGGTGCATCAACCAATATTTTATCAAAAAATTCTGGATATTCTTGACCGAAACGACTACCATCTATGTTGGTCACTGCCGTATTGATCATTCAAGTTCTATTGATATTGTAGATGAGGGCTTTGCGGCGGGGATTGAGAGGTTCATTTGAGATTACGAATGCTCCGGTATCCGCAAGTTGAATTGTTTTACCGCCTGGCGCCGCGCACATATCGAGGATTATCTCTCATCTCTGAGCATCCAAGAGCGGCGCCGACATACTTGCCGACAATTCCTGAATATAAAAAAATCATCCCTGATGTAAAAAGTGTTGGCCAAGGGTAGCTGAATCAGTAAATTTACGTACATAAAAAACATCAGATTGTATTGTTTGTTCCAATTCCCAACCCATATCACCAACTATTTTAATAAAGTCTTTTGTTGGTATTTTCGATGTCACGACTTTGATGGTTTTGGGAAGCTTTTGTAGATAGCATGATTGAAATGCTTCGACTTCTTGATCGGGAAGAAGCTTGGCTATATGATCGATATATGATATTTTTGGCATGATTAATTTTTGAAATAAACATTTTCTGATATAGGGATTATTTACTGATATTCAAATTGAAAAATGAAAAGGAATGTTTAGACTCAGGTTTAGATTTTCTCTTTGTCTCATTTAGCCTATTCTCTTTGTCTCATTTAGCCTATTCTCTTTGTCTCATTGAGCGTAGTCTCTTTGTCTCATTGAGCGAAGTCGAAATGAATAAGAGAGCTTATTCTCTTCGTTTAACTCAGAGAGACAAAGTTCTAAACTTATCATAAAAACAAACAACTTTTAACAATAAACACGCAATAATGTCCCTAGCCAACAAGTATCGTCCAAAAAATTTTGATACAATTATTGGACAAGACCATATTACCGGAATTCTCAAAGCAAAAATCAAAAGTGATAAAGGCAGTCATAGCAACTTTATATTTTTTTGACCAAGATGAACAGGGAAAACGTCTTGTGCCAGAATTCTTGCAAAAGCTATGAATTGTCAAAATATTCAAGACTGAAATCCTTGCAATGAATGTGCAAACTGTAAAACTATTGACGAAGGAAAAACTTTGGATTATGTAGAAATAGATGCTGCTTCTCATACAGGAGTAGACAATATTAGAGACGAAGTTATTAGCAAAGCTCTTTATCCTCCAACAATACTAAAAAAGAAAATCTATGTGATAGATGAAGTACATATGCTATCTAAATGAGCTTTTAATGCATTACTCAAAACTATTGAAGAACCTAGAGAAAATATGGCGTTTATTTTGGCGACAACAGAAATTCAAAAAGTTCCTGAAACAATTATTTCTCGCTGTCAGGTATTTAATTTTCGTAAAGTTCCTGAAAAGGAAATGGTAGGTCGTTTGCAAGAAATATGTAAATCAGAATGATTGGAATATGATGAAAATTCTCTATCACTTATAGCAAAATTGTCTGAATGATGCGTACGTGATGCTGTAAAATATGTAGATCAAGTAAGTATTTTGGGAAACCTAAACGAAGAAAATGTAATGAAATTTTTGGGTGTCGCATCAGAACAAAAGATCATTGAGTTTATAAAATATATCGTAGATAAAAACCAAGATGCCTTATTTGAAGAAATATCTAAACTGACTGATAAAGGCGTAGATTTGCAACATTTTGCCAAACAAGTATTGATGTATTTGGATGCGCATTTGTTTGAAAATATGGATCTGTATATCAAAATTTCAGAACAATTTGGAGAAATTTTGGCAGGAATTAGAAATTATCCTTATCCAGCGCTTATCTATAAAATAGTATTACATAAACATATTCATGGAACAAATTCTATTGTACAACCTGTTGTTGTTGACAAAAAACCAGAGCCTGTAATTGAAAAGATTGAAGAAAAAATAACTTCTATCGAAAAATCAGAACCTGTTATAGAAAAAATCCAAGAAAACTCTGAATCTAATCAATCAACTAAACAAGAACAACCAACAAATAATGCACAAAACCCTGATATTTGGACGCGTGTTGTAAATCGCATAGAGAAAGGTTCTTTGCAAAAAAGTCTAAAAGATCTTAGCTCTATTTCTTCTTTGGAAAATTGAGTAGCCAACGTAAAAATAATTAATAAATTTGCTCAAATGGCTTTGGAAAATCATGAGAATAGAGATTATCTAGAAAAACTATTGTCGGAAGAATATGGTTCTCCTCTTCAAATCAAAATTGAATTTCAAAGCAAAGAAGATTTGTTTGCTGGAATGATAGGATAGATTATAATTTGGATATAAGTCAATCCCCTTGTTGGGGATTTTTTTGTTTTTTTTGATTTTTTTGGGATTTAGCGATATAATTATGATGTATCTTTTAACCTTAGTAAATCTTGGAAATGAATAAAAATGTAGAACATTATTTGGAAAACATGAAAAAAGAAAATTTTCGTAATTTTTTGGCTAAACTTGAAATAGAAATTAAAACCACTGATGATGATCATTTAGACAAGAAACAAAGATACGAACTATACAAGGAAGAAATTAAAAAAAAACTCGAAGAACAAGAGTTGGAAATCACAACCGTTGAACAACTAAAAAAAATAGAACAAAGTAATAGTATAGCTTCTTTCAAAAAAGAAATGGAAGAACTAAAAGGTTCTTGGCGAGAGAAAAACAAAAAAAAGGTTTGGCGAGGAGCTGGTATTACATGATGATTTTTTTTATTAAGAAAGCTTTTCAAGAAAAAAGAAGAAAAGAAAGAAGAAAAAGAAGAAAAGAAACGATATCATAAAGTATGAAAGTGGCTTGGAATTTGAGCGTTATCTGTTGGTGCTTTTTTGGGTGTAAAAGCGATTGTTTGAGAAGAAAGATGGAATAATTTCAAAGATAAAATTGGTTTGGGTGACGAAAAAGAAAAAGACGATAAAGAAGACGAAGATAACGATCAGTCAGAACAAGATAATGAAATCACAGAAAACCTGACAACAGAAGAAATCAAAAAAAGAAATGAACATATTACCAAAAGCATAAAAGATTCTACAAGATATCCTATTAAAATAAATTATTGACCAGACAAAGCAAATCTAGAAGCGAAATGATGTCCAAAAGAAATCTGATTTGATGAATGATCTCAGTCTATTTTGTTTTGAGATAAAAAATTATGATTAAAAACTGATGAATTTATCAAAAGAGACGTCGAAACATGAAGATCATTTCCAGCAAAAGTAGATGCAACTATTATAAAAACAAAATTTAAAAAAATAAAAATAGAAAACGGTGAAATAAATCTTACTATAGAGGCTACTTGAAAAGCTCGATGACAAGAACAAACAAAAGAACAAATAACTAAGATAAATAAAGATATTTTTCTTAGTATCATTTCACCTTATTACGAAGGACAGAAAACATCTTACAAAGTTTATATTAAAGATGGCGAAGACAAAATTCCACTTCACATAAAAGCAAAAGCCTAAATTTTATTATTTAAAAAATAAAAATGTTGGACAAAAACAAAGCTCTTGATATAGCAAAAAATATCAACGTCAATCAAGAACAAAGCAAAAAAGTTGTAAAAGATTCTCTTGATAGAATAAAAAATAATTCACTTTTCCAAGATTTTAGCAATACTTGGAATAATTTTTCTGAGAAAGAAAAAGAGCAAATTTATAAAGATGGTGATTATGCTTTCACTACGACTTGAAGCATGAAAAGAAATATGAAAATAATGAACCCTATCAGTTCTCCTTTTAGAAGTCCTTTGGTTAGGTTGTTTCAAAAAGAAAGTTTTAAAGAACAATTAACAAAAGATTCTTTTGAGACTATGTCTGCTGGAATTAGATTTATGATACATCTTTGATTACTAAAAAAACCAGATAATATCGCAAATGAAGATCTTATGGAAAACATCAAAAAAGATGCAAAAAACATCAAAAATAAATTGTGGATTTTGGAAAAAGCTGCTATGGTTATTCCACAACTTAGACCAGCCTTGCCTGTAATTCAAAATATCAAACCAATTTTAGAATCCTCTGCTGACCTATGACAAGAAATTATGTATGAAGAACAAAATAAACTATCTACAAACCAAGAAGCTGAAGAATTAAACAAAGAAACCAAACAACATAATAAAACTTATACAAAACAATTGGCCCAACAAAGAAATGCACAAAATAATGAAGCTGAAGAATTGAAATGAATGTTGAACGAATGAAATGATATAGAAAAAGAACGGGCTAAACAAGAAATTCAAAATATATTTTCTGAGTCTTCTTTGAAGAACATGAAATTAGAAGACCAAAAAGATATAGAAGAAATACAGAAAACCACAGAAAAATATGGAAAAATTATGGACAATTTTGGAATAGACACAGTACTTGGATGGCTTCCTGGTGGCGACACGGTTTCATGAGCATTTAGTGCTATGTTTTTTATTCATCAAGCAGGAAAACTACCAAAATGAAAAGAGCTTCCTTGGTATGATAAAGCAAAAATATTTTGACTACAACTTGTAGATAGTTTTGGAAAACCACTTTGAAAAGCTGGAGCTGCTACTGCGTTGGGATTCTGATGAGCAACACTTTGAACATGAGCTGTCCCTGTTTTATGAACTATAGTTTGATGAGCTGTGTGAGCTGCGGCATGATATGCTATTTGATGAACATTATTTGATCATTTTTTCAAAGCCAATAAACGATCTGCAAAAGTATTCAATAATCATTGTAAAAAAATATTGGAAGAAGCTAGAAATCAATGAATCGACCAATTTAACTATAAGAAAATGGAAACAGAACAATCCAAACTTGCTTCTTGGTTTGGTGGAAACAAAGTAAAACAAGCCGCTTAGTTTTTAGCACTTAGTTTATTATAATTCTTAATTCTAAAGCGAAGCGTTACTAATAACGAAGTGTCACCAATGTTCTAATTTCTATATGTCGCTTTTACAATTCTAATATTGAAATGAAAGGTCTTCACTTCCTCAAAGTGTCGATCTTTTTGGTATTCTTTGGCGAGGATTTCGACTTGTCGAGTCATCATTTCGAAGAAACAAATCGTGGTTTTCTTCATCGCCTCGGGCATTTGATCAAGCATTTGTCTATAATAAACAAGTCAGTCTTCACCTCATACAAAGGCCAATCTTGGTTCTCGTTTTTGGACATTTTCTGGAGAGTTTTGATCAAACATTTGCTCTGGAATATATGGAAGATTTGCTACCAGAACTATTGATTTATCTTGCCAAACTTCTTTGTAATTGTCCACAAAGGCAAGCAAATCTGTCCAGATGAAAATCATTTCTTGTTTGAATCATTGCAAATGTTTATCTACATTTTGCTTGGCAACAAGCAAGGCTTTGTCTGAAATATCTGTAAAAAATACCGTAGAAATTTGTTCTGGATTTTGTAAGAGAACTGAAGTTCAAAGAACTCAACAACCAGTTCCGATGTCCATTAGGATTAGATTATTAGAGGGATTAGATAGATTAGAGGGATTAGATAGATTAGAGGATTTGGAATATTGGATATGTTCGGTGACAGCTTGGACCATGTATTCGGTTTCTGGACGAGGAACGAGTGTATTTTCGTTTACAATAAATTCTTTTCCAAAAAAACTAACATGTCACAAAACATAGTCCAAAGGCATTTTTTCTTCAGTAGATAATTTGTATCCACGGATAATTTTATCATAAATATCCTGAGAAATCTCTATATCTCAATTAATCCACATTTCTTCTCTAGAACATTCTGTGTACTCCATAATCAATTTTTGGAGAATATGTTTCTCTTTGAAATCTGGGTTTGAAAGTAATCCTGCTATGTTCATAAAAATTTTTATAAATAAATATAATACTGACTTGTTTTATGATTTAGTTTGTAAAATTCAATTGAAGTCAGATTTTTTTTGATTATATTGAAAATCCCGCCATTTATTTTTCATCTTTTCTTATGCTAAATTTTCAAGAAAATGCTGATTTAATTAGATATACAACATTTTGAGTACAAGCAAAAGCTAAACTATTTGTAGAAATAAATTCTGAATCAGATTTTTTGGATCTTTTGGAAACATGAGAATGGAAAAACAATCAACATTTATTTTTGGGAACTGGTGCTAATGTTTTATTTACTAGAGATTTTGATTGATTGGTGGTAAAAATAAATATATTCTGAAAAAATATAGTAGAAAAAAATGATAATAATGTTGTTGTGGAAGTTGGAGCTGGTGAAGATCGAAATAATTTTGTGGAACGAACTATAGATCAATGATGGGCATGAATAGAAAATATGATATCTATACCTTCTAGTGTTGGTGCAGCAGCATTTGGAAACATTGGAGCATATGGAATGGAGGCAAAAGACCGCATAGTATCGGTTACTGGAATCAACACAGCAACAAAAGAAACTACAACCATATCAAACAGCGAATGTGGATTTTGATATCGTGAAAGCATTTTTAAACAACAATTCAAGGATAATTTTTTAATTACAAGAGTCAGATTTAATTTGGATGTTTATACTCCAGATTATATACTAAATACAAACTACAAAGATGTCCAACAATATATCGCAGATAGTGGAAAAGAAATCAACATAAAAACACTTTCTCAAGCTATATCAGAAATCAGAGCGAGCAAACTTCCTGATTGGAAAACACTTTGAACGGCTGGAAGCTTCTTTAAAAATCCTATTGTCTCCAAAGAAAGAGTAGCTTTATTGAGAACAAATTTTGTGCATTTAGTGAGTTTCGATATTCCAAATGATCCAGCTTATGTAAAACTTTCTGCAGGACAATTGATAGAATTGGCTAGATTCAAATGATACAGAAAAGGCAAGGTCGGAGTTTATGATAAACACGCTTTGATATTGGTAAATTATGGTTGAGCCACATGACGTGAAATCGCAAATCTGGCTGGGGAAATCCAAGACAAAGTACAAGAGATGTTCTCCGTATCCCTCTCCCCAGAAGTTATATATGTATAAATCTCACTTTGGTGGGATTTTTTTTATAAAAAAAATACCCAATCTCCTGGATACCTTTTATATTTTTGATTAATAAGAATTACTATGGTAGGGTAGTCGGGATTCGAACCCGAGACCACTAGCTTAAAAGGCTATTGCTCTACCACCTGAGCTACTACCCCATAACAAAAGGTTCTTAGATGAACCCTTTGAGTTTTTTATATATTTTAGAACTAATCTTTATTCTTACAGTAGAACCATCATCTAGTTTTACTTTTCTATAAATAAGATTTACTTTGAAAGTTCTTTTGCTAGACCTCATAGAGTGAGATCTTGTATTTCAGGATTTTGTTCACTTTCCTGTAAAGTCACAAACTCTTGCCATATTTTGGAATAAAAACAATTAAAAATTATTATTTTGCTTCTGGAGCTGGAGCTGCTGAAGCTTCTCATTCTGCTGTAGCAGTTTCTACTGGAGCTTCTTCTTCAACTTCTTCAGCCAATGTAACTACAGTAAGGATTGGTTGTTCCATATCATCAAGGATCTTTACTTTGTCAGATAATTTCAAATCTTTTACAAACACAACATCATTTAATGTAGCTATAACTGAAATATCTATTTTGATATCATGAGGAAGATCTTGAGGGAATGCTTCAACTTCTACGAAATCTTTTATTAATTGGATTTTTCCTTCTCCAAGTTTTTCTACTGGAGCTTCTCAAACCAATATTACAGGTACTTCTGTGCTTACTTTTTCATCTTTTTTAACAGCCAAGAAGTCTACATGCAAAACAATATCACTAACTGGATCTAATTGCATATCTTGTACAAGAACCAATTCTTCAACTCATTTACCTTCTAATGTCAAAGCTGTAGAATATCAAGCTTGTTTGAATTTTTTGATAAAATCGTTTTTTTTGCAAAAAACAGATACAGGAGCAGAAAGATGTTTTCCATAAATTATTGCTGGAATATTTCCTTCTTTTCTCAAATCTTTTGATTTTTCTCCTTGACGAATATTTACGTTAAGTTTCATTTATTTACAACAAGAATAAAATATAAGTTTGATTATTTAAGAATGTTTTTGTTTCTTCTATCTGCAGTTATTTTACTTTTCATTCTAGCGTCTTTTCAAATCTTTTCTCTAATATAGTATAATTTTGCTCTTCTTACTTTGTATTCATCCAACAACAACACTTTTTCAAATTTTTTGAATGATAGAGGATATATTTTTTCTATTTCAACTCCTGCAACAGTTCCTCTGATTGTAAAAGTACCATCAGCTTGGTTTGGATTTTTTACTTTGATCACAAGTCATTTAAATCTCCAAACTCTTTTTCAGTCTCATTCACTTAATTTTTCGTGAATTTCCAAAAACATTCCAGGCTTTACCTCTAATATGTTTACATTATTTTGCGCGTGAACCGCTTTAAGTCTATCAAAATTCATTTTTAAAAAAATCAATGAATAAAATTATTTACCTTTTTTGTTCATTACTTTAGCTTTTCGTTTTCTTTGTTGTTCAAGAGACTTTCTAACATCCATAATCACTGTTTTTTCTACTCTTACCAACGCTTTATTTACTTTTCTTTTTGCGTTTGTTTTCAATCTAGCCATAGTTTAATTTATTTTAGATAATAAATCTTTCAATCCTTTTCTTTCTAATGTTTCTATTACCATATTTTTGGTAATTCACATTTTTTTGAGTCTAGCTTCAGCACATTTTTTTGTGTTGATTACCCATTTGGTTTCACCCAATAATGTTTCTTTTTTCAATACTAAAATATACCATTCTATAGCTTTCTTAAGTTTATCTCAAGATTTTCTTCTTGCTCGACTTACATTATATAACATGTGCTTATATTTTGCACCACTTGTATTTCACATTGTAAACAATTTAAATATTAAAGGATTTATGGTGGATTAGATGGGTTAGATGGATTAGGAACCTAAAATGTCTAATCTGTCTAAAAACCTAATCTATCTAAAAGTCTAGTTGATATACTTTGCCATATATGCAAAAGCTTTGTTTGCTTCAGCCATTTTATGTGCTTCTTCTTTTTTCTTTACTGCATATCATTGATTTGAGTAAGCAGCCAAAATTTCTTCAGCCAATTTTTTGTACATAGGTTTCCCTGTCTTTGATCTAGCTGCATCCAAAAGCCATTTGATAGAGAAAAACAATCTTTTTGCTGGTTTTACTTCTACTGGCACTTGATATACAGAGCCTCAAAGTCTTTTTGATTTTATCATAATTGTAGGAGCAGCGTTTTCGATAGCAGCTTCTACTACAATAAAAGGATTCATATGTCAACTTGCTTTGATTTCTTGAAGCATTTTGTTGTATATTTTTTCTGCAACACTCTTTTTACCACTTTTCATAATAAAGTTAATTATTTTTGTGGTTTTTTGATTTTGATCAATCATGAGATCAAGATTATTAATGATTAAAATAATTATTTAGCAGCAGCTTTCGGTCTTTTTGCTCCGTACAATGATCTGCTTTGTCTTCTTTTGTCTACTGGATTAGCATCATATTTACCTCTAAGGATATGATATCTCACTCATGGAAGATCTTTAACTCTTCATCCTCTTACCAAAACAACACTGTGTTCTTGTAAAGTATGAGATTCTCCAGGAATATATGCCAATACTTCTGCTCCATTTGAAAGTCTAACTTTGGCAAACTTTCTTTGAGCTGAGTTTGGTTTTTTTGGACCCATAACAGAAACCTTGAGACATACTCCTCTTTTAAATGGAGCAGGCTTTTCAACTTTTTTGTTTCCTTTGAGTTTATTGATACCGAACTGAAGGGCAGGAGCTTTTGACTTCGCTTTCCTTTCTTTTCTTCCGTTTTTGATAAGCTGATTAATAGTAGGCATAAACTATATTTTTCAAATAATTAAAGATAATGCGAAAATTGCGCGTACGACACTATATGAATATGAAAATTAATTTCAAGAGAAAATGAAGAAAAATCAGACTTTTTTTGTATTTTGATTATTATTGATAAATTTAATGGCATATCGTCTGATATTTTTACATATTTATAAAGAGAATACAAGGAAATATTTGGTTAAAATCTACCGACTATGCGGAGGACTTCGCACCACGCCTAGGTGAGGGTATTTTGATTTGCAATTTGAAAAGTTTTTGTTATAATTAATTGTGTCTGAAGGGTTCGTCCCATTTTGCCGGACTATCTGGCACAGGCACAAAAACTCCTTCGGGATCGTCCTAACTTATGTTGGGACAGAAAACATGCTTACTGCAATAGTTCAGTAAGTTTTTTTCTTATATATAAAAAATCTTTCTCATCAATAAATCAGATTTTGCTTAACATTCTCTTTGAGTCATAAAGTTTTATCTGAGATAAAATAGCTATTCTTTTTCATTTATTACTTTTTAAATCAAATTCATAATAATAGATTCATGTTTTCTTTTTGGTTGTTAATGCTACTCATCGAAATAAATTGTTTGTAAATTTTTTTATAATTATTACAGGTCTTGCGAATTTACTTCATTTACCATTCTGTTCTCGTCATATATTTTTTCACATACTTATGAAAAATACATCTCTTTCCTTAAAATATATTTTCTGTTCTTTTTGTGCAACATGTTTTTTTTCCTCATTCCAAATATCAAACAACTCCTTTTTGTTGTCCATTTTCTTTGGTTAGTATATAAAGTTTGTGGACTATATACAATTTTACAAAGAAAAAAACTGACAAAGTTAGGACAAAGAAACAACCACATGGATTGCCACGCTGCCGCTCGCAATGACTTTGACAACACAAAAAACCCTCAGACCGGTCCCGCAATTCTGCCAGATAAAAGTCAAAGGGTTCTATGTACCACGCCGAGGCGAGGTTATTTTGATTTGCATTTCACAAATCTTTTGCTATAATTATAGTACAAATAAGGATAGCTTTTGCGTATCCACCTGACCCTGCAATACTGCAGGGGATTTTTTTATATAAAACTTTTTAATTTCTCTATAATTTCCAAAAAAACATCATTATTTAGCAGAGAGATATCATCTGTATCATTTAGTTTTCTATTTAATCTTTTTTTACTTATTACTTTTATTTGGTTACATAAGACATAACTGGTTTTGTTTAATCAATATTTAGTTCAATCAATCTGATAATAAATATCTTTGAGATTTGTATTTATTTTGGTCGTCATAGGAACAATTAAAACAAGATCTCATCTAAAATAATTATTTACAATCAAGCAAGGTCTAATAAAAGGGTTGTCTTTGCTTTCCTCGTTTCATACATTAATTCAAACATAATATAATCGAATCTGTCTTTTTTTGACTATCTTTTTGGATGTTTCTTTTTCTATATTTTTCTTTTTACCATTCCACAAATCAAAAATCACATCTGTCTTTTTCATCTTTCCTAGTTTACAAAGTAAAGCGAGTGAACTTTACAGATACAAAAAAAGAAAAAAACTGACAAAGTTAGGACAAAGAAATAACCGTATGGATTGCCGCGCTGTCGCTCGCAATGACTGAGAGCACAGCACACGCACCACCAAATTACGCCCCGCACCCCGCAACCACGCCAACAACCACAAAAATCCAACAACACAAAAAACCCTCAGACCGGAGTTCAAGGGTTTTTCTGTACCACGCCGAAGCGAGGTTATATATCTAAAATTTTATCAAAATCTTGTTTATTTTTGGAGATGAATTCTAGAATTTTCTTTTCTACTCATGGAGATATATCCTTTCATCAATGGTTTGGAACAGGGAAAGTTATCTTTCAATCAGAAAAAATCACATGAGATCATTTTTGTCTTACAATATCAAATCACAATTTTCTGAGCCTTCTTTCTATATCGCGGAATTTATACGGCATATGTATAAGATTTGTTTATCAAAAACTTTTTAACTTTCTTTTGAAAAGACATTTCTTGTGAATAAAAATCAACCATCATATCTACTACATTTTTTAACTCACTCAAAGCCTCTTCTTTTGAATATCAAAAAGCATAAATATTTGGTTTAGATTTTACTTCTGCTATGTATCATTCCCCATCTTTTCTTATTATTATTTCCATCTTTTTATAGTTAAATCATAAATGTGTCTGAATTTTAACAATATTTTTGACAAATTCAATACAATGTAATGATTTACTGATACCGTTTGGATTGCAATTTGGAGAGGAAATCCAGATTGGTCATCTATATCATCCCCATGAAAAAAAACATTCAGCTAAGATCCCCAATCAAGTTAGGGATGACAAAGAAACAACAAACAAAACGATGAAATGATGTACGGTTAGAGGCGCGATTAATCGCGCCTCTACATATCATATACACGCACACACGCAACCACATTACACATCCCAACCGACACCGCCCCGCACCCCGCAACCACACCAACCCTGCACACAACAAAATTTTATTTTCACAAAAAACCCTCAGACCGGTCCCGCAATTCTGCCGGATAAAAGTCCAAGGGTTCTATGTACCACGCCGAGGCGAGGGTATACCGCTTGTTTTCGAAAGTTGTAATTCATTTCAATTCCAATGACTTACAATTTCTCAAATCAGCGGTATTCTTAACCAATCCAAAGCAATTTCTTTACAGATTCTTTGGTTGGTTTAGTTATATATGTCTAACAATTAGATCTCGAGAGATTAATTTAATCATTTTTTGGAATCCGGTTTATAATTTTTATCAGAAATAATTGGTTTTCATATATATTTTTCTATAGTATCTCTAGCTTCTCATGCGACTCATGATCATATAATTACAGCATCCTGGACTTCTTCAAATCACTTACTTCATTTCTCTTCCATAATTTTTTGGGATCATGCTTCTGCTAAATCAACTAATGCTATTTCCAAATTATCCATATGATCTCTAAGATTATCTGTTTTTTTGATTCATTTTATATTTCTATATTCCGACGCTCAACCAGGTACTCACAATCAAACACTATAAACTTTATTGGTCAACAAAGCATACTCAAACCAATCTTTGATTCCTCTCTCTTTGAGTAAATCTGTAAAAGAATTTCTTGTATCTATACTTTGTAATCTTTTTGTAATCCATTTTTCATCATGTCATTGTTTTCTTCGTATCTCAATAGCTCTAGCTTTTGCTCTTTGAATTCATAATTCTGGATTATTAATTTCATCCAACCTTTCATTTCAAAGTGAAGCCAACCATTGTTTAAATGGTTCTGCTTTGGGAGATGAGATAGATTGGAGGATTCTAAGCGCTCATTTTGTATTGGTACAGTTGAGTTTTTGGCGTCATCATTTGGTATCTACCCAAAGGGGGGTGACAATTTGTCCCCATCCTTTCAAGAGCTCTTTATCTCTAATTTTCAATTTTTTGATATAATCAACAACATTTTTGCTTTCTGTAAGAACAAAAACGATATCATTAATGGGAAAATATCGTTCTTCATTGTATCGAATTTTTCTAACTTCAAAAACATCAAATAAAGAAATTTCAGTGATAGTGTTATTTATACCTGACATTTTTATATGATTACAAGCTAAACACGTCAATTATAAACAATTTACAAATAAAAATCAAATCTTTTTTTGACAACACAACACCGATTGGTTTCTTGATGGCGACTCAACACATCGGTATTGTTCAAATATAGCAAAGCACCCTAAAGGGTACAAGCAACTAAGCAACAGATTCTTTGCTTATTTTCACAAAAAACCCTCAGACTGAAGTCTAAGGGTTCTTTGCCCCCGACTTCGCGGAGGACTTCGCACCACGCAAAAGTGAGGTTATTTTGATTTGCAATTTGGAATGTTTTTGTTATAATTGCATCATCTCTAAGGAAGTATCCTTAGTTCCCAAGACATTGGGCGAATCTACCTCTAAGTTCTAGTAGCTTAGGGGTTTTTTTAATCATAAAATAACTTGTAATTTCTGATCTATAATTTGCATATATTTTTCTTCAATGTTTCATATTTTACCTCAAAATCTATTTTTTGAAACTGATTTTATATCTGTTATTGTAATTATTGATTTTCTTGTTAATCAGTTGTTTTTGGTAGAGTCTATAACAACATTGTATCATTCTTGAAATTTATTACGATAAGTTTTCAGTGGTAATATAAGAAGATTTCATCATGCATTATATTTTTTTTCACTCCAAACAATACATGGTCTTTTCTTATTTAATTCTGTAGAAATATTTTTTCATAACTGAACATAGTATATTTCTCATTTATGTGGTACAAAAATACCTTCTATCTTTTTGAAATGTATTTTAATTTTTTTCTTTGATCGATAAACAAAGCTTTCTCATTCTAATTTTTGGTTTTCGTCCAAGGATTGTATGGTTTCTTTTAAGGATTGTATTACAATATCGCACATTTTTTATAAGTTAAAAATTAAATATGCGGACTATATACAATTTTACAAAGAAAAAAACTGACAAAAGTAGGACAAAGATTTTTGTTGGTTGATAATAATGTTTTGGCGTGGTTACGGTTACGGTTACGGTTACGGTTACGGTTACGGTTACGGTTACGGTTACGGTTACGGTTACGGTTACGGTTACGGTTACGGTTACGGTTACGGTTAGAGACGCGATTAATCGCGTCTCTACATACCATACACGCACACGCACCAAATACCACACATGCACACCCAACCCTACACGCACACCCAACCCTACACCCAACACCCACCCCGCAACAACGCCAACAACAAAAAACCACAAAAAATCCCAACAACACAAATAACCCTCAGACCGGTCCCGCAATTCTGCCGGATAAAAGTCCAAGGGTTCTTTGCACCACGCAGAAGCGAGGTTATATATGTCAATAATTATTTATTCTCTAATCAAACAATTCTATTCTGATTTTGGATCAATGATTTCATTTGGCTAATTGCTGTTTGGTTTAATATCTGAAGACGTTTGGATTGGTTTATTCACATTTTGATAAACTCTGCATTGATACTTTCTAGGTTTGCTAAGATTATTAGTTGTTCTATTGTCGCGAAATCCCTCATATTTCATTTTTTTGTTAAATTCTTATCTTTTCGCTGTTTTGCTGTTTGTCCAAATAATGATTTGTTTAGCACATCTGCCTCATCGGCGTAAATATGGTTTATTTCGTCTTTAGAAAGTTCTTTGGGCACAAGATAATCTTGAATAGCGTCTGTATGGATTCTATAGTTCATTTTAGTCAGAAATCTTTTTACATCTCGATCTAATGCTTTGACTTCTTGTTCTTTGAGTCTTTGGAATTCTTTGATAAGATAAAGTTTAAATTCAGGACTTAACCAAGAGGCAAACTCAAATGCAATATCCTTGTGTGCATAAGTTCATCCTCAATATCTTCACGCCTTTGAAATTATTCATATAGCATTAGTCGCTTCTATCCATTTTCTTGGTGTTAAATTGAATGTGTTCAATCATGCTTCTTTTTTAAAGGTCTCGAATTCGTTACCTTTAAAATTTGGATTGTGTAACTGTTCCCATAATCAAATAAATTGTAAAGTAGATCTGTTTCTCATCCAACTATAGATCATAGCATCGTCTCAAAAATTTTTTACCATATCAGTCAAACTAATATAGCTTTCTTGGTTGGTTTCTACTATGCCAATAGCTACTCATTGGACATTGATCGCTGTCGTTTTTTTCATTTTTCCTATATTACGAAGTAAAGCGAGTGAACTTTACAGATACAAAAAAAGAAAAAAACTGACAAAAGTAGGACAAAAGAAAACAACAACACAAAAAACCCTCAGACCGATCCCGCAATTCTGCCGGATAAAAGTCCAAGGGTTCTTTGTACCACGCCGAGGCGAGGTTATACCGCTTGTTTTCGAAAGTTGTAATTCATTTCAATTCCAATGACTTACAATTTCTCAAATCAGCGGTATTCTTAACAAATCCAAAGCAATTTCTTTACAGATTCTTTGGTTGGTTTAGTTATATATGTCTAACAATTAGATCTCCAAGAGAGATTAATTTAATCATCTTTTGGAAATTATTTTTTCGTCTTTTTTGTGTCTTCTTTCAATCTTCTTAATATCTTCTGATGGTGGTAATTCTTCGGGTTTTATTCAACTTTGAATCAAGTACTCTCTAACTCATTGATTATTTTTTATATGTTCGTGTGTTATAGTATCCTCTCATTTAAGATTCTTGTTTTTCATATTATAATTAGTTACTTCTGTTGCCAAATCCTTTGCTTTGATAGTAACTTCTGGAAGATAATCAGCTAAGGGTCAGCTTTTTATTCAATAAGATTTTTTCATATCTTGAGTTGTTTTACCTCCAAACAAAACAGTATCTCATTTACTTCTTATTCTACTTATTCAGTCTCAATTAACTCATCTTTCGTATGCCAACTTTTGAAATTCCGCTTCTGTGTTTTTTAATTTCTGTCTACTCAAAAGTCTTTGATGTTCTACCATATATTTTTCTAAAATCTCTTGTTTTCTTGTTTGTGTAGCAAAATAAGCTTGAGCAAAAGCTATCTCTTGTTTTCTTGGATCTCAATTTTGAGCAATAAGATAACAAGCAAAACGAGAAAGCATAAAATCTTCTACAAGTTGGATCGATCACTTACCACCAATTATCGGTTTGTTGACATCAACAAAGTGATCTTTTATAACCGATCAAGACGTTTTACACGATTCTTTAGCTTTTTCTATTACCAAGAAAAAATTTCTTCGTTCTGTATATCAAAGCAATTTTTGAAGATCTCTTGCTCTTCGCCATTCTACAGAACTATCTATATTTTTGATATTATCAAATTTACTAATTAATAAACCTGTATTAAGTTCATCCATTACTTATTAATTACAATATAAATTTCCACAATTATACAAGAAAAAATACAAAAATCAAATCTTTTTTTGACAACACAAAAAACCCTCAGCCGAAGCCAAGGGTCTTTCTGAACGATGCCCGAAGACAAAGTCGTATGTGTCAATAATTAGATCTACAAGAGATTAATTATAATTCTATCCATTCGTTTCTAGAAATTCATACTTCTTTAATGATCTTTGATATTAAACCAACTCATATTTCACTTCATCAATGTTTTGGAATTGGTATTATATTTGGTCATTTGATCATATGTAAATGTCTACCTCATGATTCAGGTCATTCGTATCATAATTTTCTTAATTTTTTGATAATTTCTTCTGGTTTTAATGGAACCAATCTAGGCATATTGCAAATTTTGCTTGGAAATAAATGTTTTTATTTCTTTAATTATTTTTTTATCGTTATGTTGTATTTTATGAAAAACAACTCATTCAATAGCATCTACAAGATTTTCTCTTGCTTCTTCTATATTTTGTCATTGTGAAAAAAACCCTTGATATCAAGGTACACTTGCAACAATATATCAGTTTTCATCTTTTTCATAAGCTGCTTTTGCTAGAAGATAATGAATATAATCTGTAAACATTTTTTATTGGTTAAATATAAAACCAAGTACATTATAAAGATTTGTATAAGTTTTTCAAGCAACAAAAAAAGAAAAAAATAATTTTTGGATCTGTTGTAAATTATCCCGCTTTAGCGGGACTGACCAGGCAATTCTGCGGGCAAGTGCCTTTAGGACAAAAAAACTACCGCATGGATTGCCACGTCGCTTTGGCTCCTCGCAATGACTTTGACAACACAAAAAACCCTCAGACCGGTCCCGCAATTCTGCCAGATAAAAGTCAAAGGGTTCTATGTACCACGCCGAGGCGAGGTTATTTTGATTTGCATTTCACAAATCTTTTGCTATAATTATAGTACAAATAAGGATAGCTTTTGCGTATCCACCTGACCCTGCAATACTGCAGGGGATTTTTTTATATAAAACTTTTTAATTTCTCTATAATTTCCAAAAAAACATCATTATTTAGCAGAGAGATATCATCTGTATCATTTAGTTTTCTATTTAATCTTTTTTTACTTATTACTTTTATTTGGTTACATAAGACATAACTGGTTTTGTTTAATCAATATTTAGTTCAATCAATCTGATAATAAATATCTTTGAGATTTGTATTTATTTTGGTCGTCATAGGAACAATTAAAACAAGATCTCATCTAAAATAATTATTTACAATCAAGCAAGGTCTAATAAAAGGGTTGTCTTTGCTTTCCTCGTTTCATACATTAATTCAAACATAATATAATCGAATCTGTCTTTTTTTGACTATCTTTTTGGATGTTTCTTTTTCTATATTTTTCTTTTTACCATTCCACAAATCAAAAATCACATCTGTCTTTTTCATCTTTCCTAGTTTACAAAGTAAAGCGAGTGAACTTTACAGATACAAAAAAAGAAAAAAACTGACAAAGTTAGGACAAAGAAATAACCGTATGGATTGCCGCGCTGTCGCTCGCAATGACTGAGAGCACAGCACACGCACCACCAAATTACGCCCCGCACCCCGCAACCACGCCAACAACCACAAAAATCCAACAACACAAAAAACCCTCAGACCGGAGTTCAAGGGTTTTTCTGTACCACGCCGAAGCGAGGTTATATATCTAAAATTTTATCAAAATCTTGTTTATTTTTGGAGATGAATTCTAGAATTTTCTTTTCTACTCATGGAGATATATCCTTTCATCAATGGTTTGGAACAGGGAAAGTTATCTTTCAATCAGAAAAAATCACATGAGATCATTTTTGTCTTACAATATCAAATCACAATTTTCTGAGCCTTCTTTCTATATCGCGGAATTTATACGGCATATGTATAAGATTTGTTTATCAAAAACTTTTTAACTTTCTTTTGAAAAGACATTTCTTGTGAATAAAAATCAACCATCATATCTACTACATTTTTTAACTCACTCAAAGCCTCTTCTTTTGAATATCAAAAAGCATAAATATTTGGTTTAGATTTTACTTCTGCTATGTATCATTCCCCATCTTTTCTTATTATTATTTCCATCTTTTTATAGTTAAATCATAAATGTGTCTGAATTTTAACAATATTTTTGACAAATTCAATACAATGTAATGATTTACTGATACCGTTTGGATTGCAATTTGGAGAGGAAATCCAGATTGGTCATCTATATCATCCCCATGAAAAAAAACATTCAGCTAAGATCCCCAATCAAGTTAGGGATGACAAAGAAACAACAAACAAAACGATGAAATGATGTACGGTTAGAGGCGCGATTAATCGCGCCTCTACATATCATATACACGCACACACGCAACCACATTACACATCCCAACCGACACCGCCCCGCACCCCGCAACCACACCAACCCTGCACACAACAAAATTTTATTTTCACAAAAAACCCTCAGACCGGTCCCGCAATTCTGCCGGATAAAAGTCCAAGGGTTCTATGTACCACGCCGAGGCGAGGGTATACCGCTTGTTTTCGAAAGTTGTAATTCATTTCAATTCCAATGACTTACAATTTCTCAAATCAGCGGTATTCTTAACCAATCCAAAGCAATTTCTTTACAGATTCTTTGGTTGGTTTAGTTATATATGTCTAACAATTAGATCTCGAGAGATTAATTTAATCATTTTTTGGAATCCGGTTTATAATTTTTATCAGAAATAATTGGTTTTCATATATATTTTTCTATAGTATCTCTAGCTTCTCATGCGACTCATGATCATATAATTACAGCATCCTGGACTTCTTCAAATCACTTACTTCATTTCTCTTCCATAATTTTTTGGGATCATGCTTCTGCTAAATCAACTAATGCTATTTCCAAATTATCCATATGATCTCTAAGATTATCTGTTTTTTTGATTCATTTTATATTTCTATATTCCGACGCTCAACCAGGTACTCACAATCAAACACTATAAACTTTATTGGTCAACAAAGCATACTCAAACCAATCTTTGATTCCTCTCTCTTTGAGTAAATCTGTAAAAGAATTTCTTGTATCTATACTTTGTAATCTTTTTGTAATCCATTTTTCATCATGTCATTGTTTTCTTCGTATCTCAATAGCTCTAGCTTTTGCTCTTTGAATTCATAATTCTGGATTATTAATTTCATCCAACCTTTCATTTCAAAGTGAAGCCAACCATTGTTTAAATGGTTCTGCTTTGGGAGATGAGATAGATTGGAGGATTCTAAGCGCTCATTTTGTATTGGTACAGTTGAGTTTTTGGCGTCATCATTTGGTATCTACCCAAAGGGGGGTGACAATTTGTCCCCATCCTTTCAAGAGCTCTTTATCTCTAATTTTCAATTTTTTGATATAATCAACAACATTTTTGCTTTCTGTAAGAACAAAAACGATATCATTAATGGGAAAATATCGTTCTTCATTGTATCGAATTTTTCTAACTTCAAAAACATCAAATAAAGAAATTTCAGTGATAGTGTTATTTATACCTGACATTTTTATATGATTACAAGCTAAACACGTCAATTATAAACAATTTACAAATAAAAATCAAATCTTTTTTTGACAACACAACACCGATTGGTTTCTTGATGGCGACTCAACACATCGGTATTGTTCAAATATAGCAAAGCACCCTAAAGGGTACAAGCAACTAAGCAACAGATTCTTTGCTTATTTTCACAAAAAACCCTCAGACTGAAGTCTAAGGGTTCTTTGCCCCCGACTTCGCGGAGGACTTCGCACCACGCAAAAGTGAGGTTATTTTGATTTGCAATTTGGAATGTTTTTGTTATAATTGCATCATCTCTAAGGAAGTATCCTTAGTTCCCAAGACATTGGGCGAATCTACCTCTAAGTTCTAGTAGCTTAGGGGTTTTTTTAATCATAAAATAACTTGTAATTTCTGATCTATAATTTGCATATATTTTTCTTCAATGTTTCATATTTTACCTCAAAATCTATTTTTTGAAACTGATTTTATATCTGTTATTGTAATTATTGATTTTCTTGTTAATCAGTTGTTTTTGGTAGAGTCTATAACAACATTGTATCATTCTTGAAATTTATTACGATAAGTTTTCAGTGGTAATATAAGAAGATTTCATCATGCATTATATTTTTTTTCACTCCAAACAATACATGGTCTTTTCTTATTTAATTCTGTAGAAATATTTTTTCATAACTGAACATAGTATATTTCTCATTTATGTGGTACAAAAATACCTTCTATCTTTTTGAAATGTATTTTAATTTTTTTCTTTGATCGATAAACAAAGCTTTCTCATTCTAATTTTTGGTTTTCGTCCAAGGATTGTATGGTTTCTTTTAAGGATTGTATTACAATATCGCACATTTTTTATAAGTTAAAAATTAAATATGCGGACTATATACAATTTTACAAAGAAAAAAACTGACAAAAGTAGGACAAAGATTTTTGTTGGTTGATAATAATGTTTTGGCGTGGTTACGGTTACGGTTACGGTTACGGTTACGGTTACGGTTACGGTTACGGTTACGGTTACGGTTACGGTTACGGTTACGGTTACGGTTACGGTTACGGTTAGAGACGCGATTAATCGCGTCTCTACATACCATACACGCACACGCACCAAATACCACACATGCACACCCAACCCTACACGCACACCCAACCCTACACCCAACACCCACCCCGCAACAACGCCAACAACAAAAAACCACAAAAAATCCCAACAACACAAATAACCCTCAGACCGGTCCCGCAATTCTGCCGGATAAAAGTCCAAGGGTTCTTTGCACCACGCAGAAGCGAGGTTATATATGTCAATAATTATTTATTCTCTAATCAAACAATTCTATTCTGATTTTGGATCAATGATTTCATTTGGCTAATTGCTGTTTGGTTTAATATCTGAAGACGTTTGGATTGGTTTATTCACATTTTGATAAACTCTGCATTGATACTTTCTAGGTTTGCTAAGATTATTAGTTGTTCTATTGTCGCGAAATCCCTCATATTTCATTTTTTTGTTAAATTCTTATCTTTTCGCTGTTTTGCTGTTTGTCCAAATAATGATTTGTTTAGCACATCTGCCTCATCGGCGTAAATATGGTTTATTTCGTCTTTAGAAAGTTCTTTGGGCACAAGATAATCTTGAATAGCGTCTGTATGGATTCTATAGTTCATTTTAGTCAGAAATCTTTTTACATCTCGATCTAATGCTTTGACTTCTTGTTCTTTGAGTCTTTGGAATTCTTTGATAAGATAAAGTTTAAATTCAGGACTTAACCAAGAGGCAAACTCAAATGCAATATCCTTGTGTGCATAAGTTCATCCTCAATATCTTCACGCCTTTGAAATTATTCATATAGCATTAGTCGCTTCTATCCATTTTCTTGGTGTTAAATTGAATGTGTTCAATCATGCTTCTTTTTTAAAGGTCTCGAATTCGTTACCTTTAAAATTTGGATTGTGTAACTGTTCCCATAATCAAATAAATTGTAAAGTAGATCTGTTTCTCATCCAACTATAGATCATAGCATCGTCTCAAAAATTTTTTACCATATCAGTCAAACTAATATAGCTTTCTTGGTTGGTTTCTACTATGCCAATAGCTACTCATTGGACATTGATCGCTGTCGTTTTTTTCATTTTTCCTATATTACGAAGTAAAGCGAGTGAACTTTACAGATACAAAAAAAGAAAAAAACTGACAAAAGTAGGACAAAAGAAAACAACAACACAAAAAACCCTCAGACCGATCCCGCAATTCTGCCGGATAAAAGTCCAAGGGTTCTTTGTACCACGCCGAGGCGAGGTTATACCGCTTGTTTTCGAAAGTTGTAATTCATTTCAATTCCAATGACTTACAATTTCTCAAATCAGCGGTATTCTTAACAAATCCAAAGCAATTTCTTTACAGATTCTTTGGTTGGTTTAGTTATATATGTCTAACAATTAGATCTCCAAGAGAGATTAATTTAATCATCTTTTGGAAATTATTTTTTCGTCTTTTTTGTGTCTTCTTTCAATCTTCTTAATATCTTCTGATGGTGGTAATTCTTCGGGTTTTATTCAACTTTGAATCAAGTACTCTCTAACTCATTGATTATTTTTTATATGTTCGTGTGTTATAGTATCCTCTCATTTAAGATTCTTGTTTTTCATATTATAATTAGTTACTTCTGTTGCCAAATCCTTTGCTTTGATAGTAACTTCTGGAAGATAATCAGCTAAGGGTCAGCTTTTTATTCAATAAGATTTTTTCATATCTTGAGTTGTTTTACCTCCAAACAAAACAGTATCTCATTTACTTCTTATTCTACTTATTCAGTCTCAATTAACTCATCTTTCGTATGCCAACTTTTGAAATTCCGCTTCTGTGTTTTTTAATTTCTGTCTACTCAAAAGTCTTTGATGTTCTACCATATATTTTTCTAAAATCTCTTGTTTTCTTGTTTGTGTAGCAAAATAAGCTTGAGCAAAAGCTATCTCTTGTTTTCTTGGATCTCAATTTTGAGCAATAAGATAACAAGCAAAACGAGAAAGCATAAAATCTTCTACAAGTTGGATCGATCACTTACCACCAATTATCGGTTTGTTGACATCAACAAAGTGATCTTTTATAACCGATCAAGACGTTTTACACGATTCTTTAGCTTTTTCTATTACCAAGAAAAAATTTCTTCGTTCTGTATATCAAAGCAATTTTTGAAGATCTCTTGCTCTTCGCCATTCTACAGAACTATCTATATTTTTGATATTATCAAATTTACTAATTAATAAACCTGTATTAAGTTCATCCATTACTTATTAATTACAATATAAATTTCCACAATTATACAAGAAAAAATACAAAAATCAAATCTTTTTTTGACAACACAAAAAACCCTCAGCCGAAGCCAAGGGTCTTTCTGAACGATGCCCGAAGACAAAGTCGTATGTGTCAATAATTAGATCTACAAGAGATTAATTATAATTCTATCCATTCGTTTCTAGAAATTCATACTTCTTTAATGATCTTTGATATTAAACCAACTCATATTTCACTTCATCAATGTTTTGGAATTGGTATTATATTTGGTCATTTGATCATATGTAAATGTCTACCTCATGATTCAGGTCATTCGTATCATAATTTTCTTAATTTTTTGATAATTTCTTCTGGTTTTAATGGAACCAATCTAGGCATATTGCAAATTTTGCTTGGAAATAAATGTTTTTATTTCTTTAATTATTTTTTTATCGTTATGTTGTATTTTATGAAAAACAACTCATTCAATAGCATCTACAAGATTTTCTCTTGCTTCTTCTATATTTTGTCATTGTGAAAAAAACCCTTGATATCAAGGTACACTTGCAACAATATATCAGTTTTCATCTTTTTCATAAGCTGCTTTTGCTAGAAGATAATGAATATAATCTGTAAACATTTTTTATTGGTTAAATATAAAACCAAGTACATTATAAAGATTTGTATAAGTTTTTCAAGCAACAAAAAAAGAAAAAAATAATTTTTGGATCTGTTGTAAATTATCCCGCTTTAGCGGGACTGACCAGGCAATTCTGCGGGGCAAGTGCCTTTAGGACAAAAAAATAGTCGCATAGATTGCCACGTCGCTTTGGCTTCTCGCAATGACTTAGAGTACACCCCACACCCCACCATATTACACCCAACACCCACACAACCCCGCAACCACGCCAACAACCACAAAAAATCCCAACAACACAAAAAACCCTCAGACCGGTCCCGCAATTCTGCCGGATAAAAGTCCAAGGGTTCTTTGTACCACGCCGAAGCGAGGTTATATGTGTCAATAATTATTTACTCTCTAATCAAACAATACTACTCTGATTTTGAATTAATGATTTCATTTGGCTAATTGCTGTTTGGTTTAATATTTGAATACGTTTGGATTGATTTAGTCACATTTTGATAAATTCTGCATTTATACTTTCTAGGTTCGCTAAAATAATTAATTGTTCTATGTTTGCATAGTCTCTCATATTTCCTCTTTTATCCAAGTTCTGATCTTTTCGTTGTTTTGCTGTTTGTCCAAATAATGCCTTATTTAGAACGTCTGCCTCATCAGCATAAATATAATTTATCTCGTCTTGAGAAAGTTCTTTGGGGATCAGATTATCTTTGATGGCATCAGTATGAATTTTATAGTTCATTTTAGTCAGAAATCTTTTTACATCTCGGTCTAATGATTTAACTTCTTGTTCTTTGAGTCTTTGAAATTCTTTGATGAAATAAAGTCTAAACTCAACTGAAATTCGATTAGCAAATTCCAAAGCTATATCTTTGTGTGCATACGTTCATCATAAATGTTTTCAAGATTTGGTTATTATTCATATAGCATTGGTTACTTTTATTCGTTTGGTTGGACTCATAAGAAAATAATTTAATCCAGCCTCTTTTCTAAACCCCTCGAATTCGAGGGGTTTAAAGTTTTTATTATTTATAGATTCTCGTAATCATAAAAATTCAATAGTGTTTCTATTTCTCATTCGATTTTGAATAACCAAATCACTTTTGGGATTCTTATACCTAGCTATATCAGTCAAACTAATATAACTTTCTTGGTTGGTTTCTACTATACCAATAGCTACTCATTGGACATTGATTGCCGTTGTCTTTTTCATCTTTCCTAGTTTACGAAGTAAAGCGAGTGAACTTTACAGATCTATTTCTAGAAAAATACTGACAAAGTTAGGACAAAAAAATCAACAACACAAAAAACCCTCAGACCGGTCCCGCAATTCTGCCGGATAAAAGTCCAAGGGTTCTTTGCACCACGCCGAAGCGAGGTTATATGTGTCAATAATTAGATATTATTGAGCAGATAATTGATAAGCTTCAGTTACTCCAAGATTGTATGTAACAGCAGTTACTTCACCAAGAAGATTAACTGGATTTACATAATCAGAGTCTATATAAACTTCGTAAGTGTATGTAGAACCATTTTTAGAAATAACTTGAGGAGTTGCCAATGATAATATAGTAGCAGCACCTGGAACAGTTCCAACATCAATACTGATGTTAGCACCAAGAGAAGTACTATCAGTAATAGCAGATCCATTATCTCTTAAGAAATAAGAAGCACCATAACTTTCAGTAGCAACTGGTCTAATTCTAGCTGTAATAGATTCTAAGCTAAGATCAGATTCGCTATCTACATTTTTCACAACCACTACAAATGTGTTAGCATCTTTTTTAGTAAGAGTAACTTCTGGAGCTTGTATTCCAAGATTATATGTAGCTGTTCCAGCTATTGTTGCAGGAGCAAAAGTAGCAGTACCACCTGATTGTTTATCAGCTGTATTAACAGTTGTATTCAATATTATTGTTTCTGAATGCAAAACAGAATCAAATCCATTTGTTTGTGCAACAACTTTTACATTCATTTCAACATCTTTCTCTAATTGGATAGATATAGAATCAAATACGATATCTGTAGCATTGATAGTTACAGAAGAACTAATTTCTTGATTTGTAGCTACATTTATCAATTTAACAGATGAAAGAGCTGTATTAAAATCAGCTAATGTACCAACATTAGCAACAGTAAGTTTTCTTACAGTTATTCTTTCTGCTTCAGCTTTAAGTCCAAATCTACCAATTTCCAATTCAGAACCGTTAGCATGAACTGTACGAGTTGAAGGAGCAGCTACACTAGCAGATTTAACAACAAGTGTTCCATTTTTCAAAGATGTTGTATCTCATACTTGTGTTTTAGTTGCAACCATTGTATTTCCATTTGAAACGTTTTTAACTTCAGTTATATTCATTGTGAATAGATAAGAAGCTGGAACTACAAGAGCGTTTGATTTTACATTACCAACGATTCTAATAATAACTGGTTTTGAAGGAGTAACAGTAAATCTGTCTGCATTAGCAGTGTAAGCTTTAGTTAATCCATCTGTACTCTTCCATTCATAATCAACACCATCTACATAGATAGTAACCTTTTCATCAACAAAATCAGTAAGGTCTATTGCAGTAGTAGGAGTAAGAAGGAAGTCATAAGCAGATACGTCAAATTCAGCATCTGATTTAACTTCTATTTTGAACAATTCTACATTTGAAGAACCAGGAGCAACTGTTTGAGTTCCTGTAGTTTTCTTTGTAGTAGTGATATTAATACCTCCTAAGCTTACCAAAGCTGATGCTGTTGGCAACAAAGTTGAAGAAGGCATGTAATATCCAGAAGATTTTTCTTCTACTGATAAATCAGAAGAATTTTCGATTTTGAATGTAGTACTAGCTGGTGTACCAACATAAACTGCATCTGCTTTAATTTCGATAGCAGCAAGTTCTCCAGCTAATCTAGCTATATTAAGACCGTTTACAATTATTTTGTCAGTAGTTACGCTAACTGTACCAACTTCTTCATTGTTGAAGTAAGCTTTTGCATTAGCCATAACTTTTGTATAATCTTCACCAGCTCCTTTTGAAACCACAAATCTTTTGATTGTTCCTTCTTTTGCTGGAGTAAGTTTTACTGTAGCAAAAAGTTGATTTGTTTTTCCATTTGTAACTGAACCAGCATCAACAGCAACACCTACTGTAGAAACAGTAAATGATGTAGTTCTAACTGTATTCAAAGTTATAGGAGTTCCTGAAGATGTTCCATCTACAACATTAACAGCAGAAACTGCAAATGTATGAGTATTGTTTTGAGCATCAAGAGCAGTTCCATCTAAGCTTACATATACATCAAATTCCATAGATGATCTAGCTTTAATATTCAAAGCAGGAGCAAATCTAACAGTAGCAGATTGTGAAGATGTACTGAAGGTTCTTGGATCAGTAATCATATCACCTCTAGCTAACCAAACGTTAGAAACATTAGAAACTTGACCTAAACCAGATCTAGCGATAACTACAGATGAAACCGTAGAATCATTGTCACCAGCAGTCAATTTAATAGTTCCAACTTTTACACCTTGAGCATTGTAAGGAGTATCTTTTGTTTCTGTAGATCCAACTCTAGCAACTGTAGCAAATCCAGGAAGAACAACTTCTTCTTCTTCGTCTTCTAGACATTCAGCTGGACAAGAATCCAAACCTAATGAACAAGCCAAGATGTTTTCTGGAGTTGAACAAACAGCAGGTAATCCAGATGCAACACCACTTTCGTCAGCTCTTTGCATCATAAGCATTACATAACCTCTAACTTCTTTCATGTTTGGGTTAGAGATGTTTGTCATAATACCTTCATCTTTCAAAGCATTTAAGTGATCTACATAATAAGGATCAGATCCGTTATTAGCATCTCCCCAGATAGCTCTAGAAAGAACAGTACCAAATTCAGCTCTAGTAACTGCGTCATATGGTCTGAAATTTTCGATTCCAACTCCCATAAGACCAAGTTGACAAGCATTTGTCACTCAATCACCATATTGAGCATCTAAAGTAGCAGATACATCAGCGAAAGAACATTCAGCAGATGTGTCAGCAGTTTGTAATCATAATTCTAATACGTAATTAGAAACCATTTTAGCAAGAGCAATTCTTGTAAGGCTTCCATACATATCAGCGTTGTCGATAGAAGACATAGTAGTTATACCCATTCCGTAGGCATAATCATACGCTCCATTTAATTCGTCAGAATAAGCTGCAGATGCATTTGTTAAAGGAGCGAATACTCCAGCAACTAGTGCAAGTGTAGCAACAATTGAAAACAATTTTTTCAT
>JAQUVI010000009.1 GCA_028693445.1 Candidatus Absconditabacteria bacterium | reverse complement strand
TTATTAATTATTTATCACTTTTTTTATGTTTTGATTTTTTCCAAAAAAGTAATTTAAAAATTGGACTTTCTGTAACTTGTTCCACGAACTCTTCAATATTCTCGCTTGTGTCGTGTACTACATCTTTCAAACTATGTGATATATCAGAAAAATTTTTCATAGCTTTAATTATGTAAAAACCTGCAATAGATATAACAATTGTCAGAATAACTACAAAGATTGATGTTATGAAAAAAAAGATTTCTGATTGTAAAATTGGTTCCATAAATATTTTAAGTATAATTTTATCGACCAAACTTTTTAACATCTATAAATAGTCAAAAAGTATAAGTTTGAACTTATCGTCTTATATTATACACATATTTTGTAAGCATGAAAAGCTAAAAAATAGTTATATTATTTGGTTATTTTTGATAAATTGTTAAAAAGTATATTTCAAGATATAATAGCGAGTAAGTTTCTCATTTAAAATATTAAATAATAAATAAAATATGAAAGATTTTTTCAAAAATGTTTTTTTAAAGATTAAAAATTTTGTGATAGGAAATAAATGGTGGACATCTCTAATTGTTTTGGTTGTTATCATCCTTTTGTTTGTTATTTTTGGAGGAAAACCAAAAGTTCTTGAAACAGTTGTTGTTGAAAAGCAAAATCTAATAGAACAGGTTAGTGCTACTGGTAATGTAAAACCATTTTCAGATTTGAATCTTTCTTTTGAAGCAGGAGGTCAAGTTTCTCGTATTCCAGTTTCTGTTGGCGATAAAGTTTATCAAGGACAAATACTTGTTGCACTTTCAAATGCAGATTTACTTGCAACCCTAGAACAAGCAAAAGCTGGTTTAAAAATCGCTGAGGCAAATCTATCTGCTTTAAAAAATGGTTCTACGCCAGAGCAAATTGCTGTATATGAATCACAAGTAGAAAAAGCAAAAAATGATTTATCAAATGCACAAATAGATTTCTTAAATTCTGTTCGTGATGCTTATACAAAAGCTGATGATTCTATTAGAAATTATACTGATGTAATGTTTACAAATCCTAGAACTGCAAATGTAAAATTAAGTTTCCAAACAGATGATCAAGGTCTTGAAAATGATATTGTGGCAGAGAGAATAGGAATAGAAGAAAAACTAACTTCATGGAGTGCTTCTATAAAATATCTTAGCGATAATTCAGATTTTAATTTGATATTTAATACTTCAAAAAATAATTTAAATTACATTCAAAACTTTTTGCAAAATCTTGCTTTTGCTGTAAATAAATTGTCTCCAGATAATATGGTGGATCAAACTACTATAAATCTATGGAAAGCAAATGTTTCAGCAGCTAGACTTAGTGTGGACACAGCAGTGAATAATCTTTCTCTTTCAAAGAGTCAATATCAATCTTCTGTATCTGCTTTAAATATTGCAAATAGTCAGCTTATACTTACAAAAACTGGTGCAACAGTAGATGAAATCATAGCTCAAGAATCAATGGTTGAACAAGCAAGAGCAAATGTAAATTATGCACAAGCAAGACTTAATAAATCTATTATAGTTTCTCCAATCAGTGGAGTTGTAACAAAAATTGATGCAAAAGTTGGGCAAAATATTTTAGGTGGAGTAACCGCAGTATCTGTAATCTCTTATGGACAATACAATATTGATGCTTATATTCCAGAAGCTGATATTTCAAAAATAAAAATAGGAGATTTTGCTACTACAACACTTGATGCTTATGGTTCTGATGTATATTTTGAAACATCTGTTTTAAAAATTAACCCAGGAGAAACAGTTATTGAAAGTGTTCCTACTTACAAAATTACTTTACAATTTGCTTCATCAACAGACACAAGAATAAAATCTGGTATGACAGCAAACCTAGATATTCTAACTGCACAGAAGAGTTCTGTTTTGGCAGTTCCAGCAAGATCTGTATTTACGATTGATAATCAAAAGTACGTTAAACTTGTAGATACTATTGATGAGACAAAGACAATGGATGTAAAAATAGAAACTGGTTTGAGAGGGGAAAGTGGTTATGTAGAAATTATTTCTGGATTGAAAGAAGGAGACAAAATACTTGCATCACCGACTTTTTAGGATTGATAATTTTCCGAAAGATAAAAATAAATGAATATAATTGAAGTAAAAAATATTTGGAAAGTTTTTGATAACGAAGGAACAAGAACAGAAGCTCTTCGTGGTGTTTCGCTTTCTATAAAGAAAGGTGAATTCGTAGCTATTATGGGTTCATCCGGCGCAGGAAAATCTACACTTTTACAGATTTTAGGACTTTTGGATAATCATACTGATGGAACATATTATTTTAACGGGAAAGATATAGGTTCTTTTAATCAAGAAGAAATTGCAAAATTTAGAAATGCAAAAGTAGGTTTTATTTTTCAAGCGTTTAATCTTTTGCCTCACGAAAGTGTTTTGGAAAATGTTAAATTACCTTTAATGTATTCAAATATTCCAGAATCAGAATGGGATAAAAGAGCAAAAGATGCAGTTATTTCTGTTGGACTTGAACATCGTATAAATCACCAAGCCGTTCAACTTTCAGGTGGTGAAAAACAAAGAGTTGCTATAGCTCGTGCGCTTGTAAATTCTCCAGAAGTTATTTTTGCAGATGAACCAACAGGAAACCTTGATTCAAAATCTGGGCAATCAGTTATTGAAATTATTCAAAGATTAAATCTTGAATTGGGCCATACAATTATTTTGATAACACACGAAACTTATACAGCAAAATACGCTGAGAGAATAATCAGACTTCACGATGGTCAAGTAGATTGTGATGAAAAAGTTTCAGATAGAAATACCGTTAAAAATAGTTGTTTTGTTAAATAAATATTATGAAAATTCATCACGTTATAAAAATAGCAATAAATGGTTTAAGGACACACAAAACTCGTTCAGCTTTAACTATTCTTGGAATTGTTATAGGTATTTCCTCAATCATTCTCATAATGTCACTTGGGGCTGGGGCAAAAAATTTGATTGTTGGTGAGATACAAGGAACAGTTGGTTCAAGAATTATAGAAATTAAACCAGGAAGAGATTCAAGCGGAATGTCTAGTTTTCTTACTGTAATTTTTTCTGATTCTTTGAAACAGAGAGATGTTGATGCTTTAGAGAAAAAAAGTAACGCTCCTTATATTTCAGGGGTTATGCCTTTAGTTTTTTCTGGAGTTAATACAACTTATGAAAGCGAAATTTTTCAAGCGACTTTATACGGTATGAATGAACTCGGTCAAAGAATGTATAGTTTGAGTCCAGAAGAAGGGGATTTTTTAAGTGAAGATGATGTAAAAAGTTATGCCGATGTTGTGGTTATTGGTGCAAAAGTAAAAGAAAAATTATTTGAAAATACTCAAGATGTCATTGGTAAAAAAATAAAAATAAAAAATAGAAATTTTAAAATTATTGGAGTTTTACCAAAGAAAGGTTCAACGATGGTAAGCTTTGATGAAACTGTAATTATTCCTTATACAACAGCACAACAATATATTACTGGTAAAAAATATTTTCAACATATTATTGTAGAAGCTGATACAGAAGCAAATATAAATAGAACAATAGAAGATATTAAATTAACTTTGAGAAATAATCACAATATTACTGATCCAGAAAAAGACGATTTTAGTATTTCAAGCCAAGCTGATGCTTTAAAAATGGTTAGTACAGTTATGAATATTTTAACTTTATTTTTGGTTGCTGTTGCTACAATTTCTCTTGTTGTTGGTGGAGTTGGGATTATGAATATTATGCTTGTTTCTGTTACTGAAAGAACAAAAGAAATTGGTTTAAGAAAAGCTATTGGTGCAACAAATAAAGATATTTTAAAACAATTTGTTTTTGAATCTGTAATTCTTACTTCTGTCGGTGGCGTGATAGGTATTTGTTTAGGAGCATTCTTGTCTTATATTGCTATGCTTATATTAAATTCATCATTATTTAGTTTGGGTTGGACTTTTGTATTTCCTTGGAGTTCTGCAGTCATTGGTATAGTTGTTTCTAGTATGATTGGTTTGATATTTGGTATTTATCCAGCAAGTCAGGCTGCGAAGAAGAGTCCGATGGAAGCTTTGAGATACGAATAATTAAAAACGGAGGTCTCTCCTTGAGGAGGAGTAAAGCCTGCCTGCGCAGGCAGGCGACGAGAAAAGGTGAGTCCTCGGTTTTTAATTACTCAATATCAAAAATAAAAAATTAAGTTTGAATTTGTAAAAGTTTTTGTTATTATGTGAAAGTAGTTTATTAATATAATTAAAAATAAAAATATGGGATTTTTCAAAAATTTTGTAATGAAACAGGCTATCAAGTCTCAAATGAAAGGAGTTCCTCAA
>JAQUVI010000008.1 GCA_028693445.1 Candidatus Absconditabacteria bacterium | reverse complement strand
GGATAATTAGTAGTTATCCTGCAATATGAGAATGGGAGGAAAAATCATGGAGTTAGACAAGGCAATAACAGAGCGAAATAGTTGCCGTGCATATAAAAATGATGCTTTGAAAGATATTGAAATTGATCAGATTTTAGATGCTGCAAGATTAGCTCCGTCACCTAAAAATCGACAGCCGTGGAGATTTATCGTTTTACGTCAAAATTTGAAAATAGAATTTGTAAATATGATAAAGACGGCATTTTCTCAAACTTCATCCTCAAAGCTTTATGAGGAGAAACTCAGAGAATTTAATAGTGAACAAAATTCACTGGAAACAATGGAAAAAGCAGATACAATTATATTAGTATTCAACCACTACCCAAGTATAAAATTACTGGGACAAGAAGACAAATTGTTTGATTATACCAATATTCAGGCCATTGGAGCTGCTATTCAGAATATGCTTTTAAAAGCAACAGATTTAGGAATCGGAAGTTTATGGATATGTGATATTTTTTCGTGTTATCAGCAAATTTGTAATGAGTATTATGAAGATGGGCAACTTGTTGCAGCTGTAGCATTTGGGTATCCAAGCGGAATAGGGAAAATAACTTCACGAAAATCAGTAGATGAATTACTCATTAAAAGCAAGGGAAAATATTCTAACAATTTAATTTGGGTTGGACCTCGAGAATCTGATATAGATGATTGTAAAGATTTATTTTGTGGTTCTGTCACAATAATGGGGTCAAATCAAAATAACAACATTGCTTATTGTGCTACAAATCAAACAAGAATTGATCACAATATACCAAAATGTGTAGATGATTCGTTCTGGATTACTGGAATTCAACAATTAAAATTGCAGTATCCTGATGCCAAAATTATGTATTATAATGCCGAATTTGGATTTTCGCTACCAGACAAAATGAAAAATTCCATAATTTGTTGCAACAAAGAAAATATATTGAAACTTTTAAAAGATAAATCTGCTACAAGAAAAATTTTTTCCAGTCTTGTTCCAATTGTACCGTTTCAGGAAATAGTTTATTTTTCAAACTTTGATTTTTCAACATTATTTGAGGATGCTTGTAAATTTATTTTTCAAGAGAATAATTCATCGGGAGGATATGGGACTCATATCATTGATCTTACTCATACCAATGATTTAAATCATTTTTTAGGAAAGAAGTTTATGATATCACCATATTACGAAAAATCTATCCCAATTAATGTTCACTTAATTATTGGAGAAAAATCAATTTTACTATTTCCTGGTTCAGTTCAAATAATGAAAATAATAAATAATAAAATGCTCTATTTAGGAGCTGACTTTATTACTTTTCAAGACTTAAGCATTGATTATCGAATTAAATTAAAGGAATACACTAAAAAATTGGGGAAATATCTTCAAAAATTAGGATACCGAGGGATTGTTGGATTTGATTTTATAATAACAGAGGAAGAAATAATGTTCGTAGAAACAAATGCGCGTTTTCAAGCATCTACGCATTTGCTAAACATGGCCTTAAAAAATATGAAATTTCCAACTATGCAAGAAATGCAGATAACAGCATTTAGCAACAATGAATTACCAACACAAAAACTTTTGGATTCATTAATTGTACCATATAGTATGATTTCGTATATTGAAGGTACATGGAATAAATCTTATAGTTTATTAAGTGACCAGAAGAAGATAAGTGAAATTGTGTCAGTATTTAAAGATGGATATTCTATAAAGGACAGTATTCAAAAAAATGTGTATATGTTCAAAATGATTTTTAAAACAAATTGCACATCTATTAGCCCTGATAATCAAGTAAATACTTATGAGAATCTTTTTGATATAAAAGACGAATTGTATAAATTAATTTTACAAAAAGACAAATTGCAAATTAAAATATCTCTTTTAAACCAAGGTGTGATAATTACAGATAAGGCAAAGTTTTTCATAAAACAATATGGAAAAATTCGAAATGCGGTTTTTAGCGCAGTAGATTTAACGATTTTTAATGATTTGTATATAAATTGTCCCAAGGACCTAAAATTCAGTGAATTCACCCCATGGAGAATTGATCTTCAAGAGAATGATAAATTAGTATTAGTGTTTTATGATAAAATAATTACTGAAGTAACTTTGGATTTAGAGGATATGTTTTGTCACAATATAATTAAATCAAATATAAAGTTTTCAGATGTATGTTTTTGGGCAACTGACCGGTTACGTGTACACCATACTCTGTCATGCTATTTAAAAAAGCAATCAAAAGGCTGTAAATTTTGCGAGGTTGTCCCTAGTGAATCAATAATTTCAATTGATGATATTCTTGATGTTGTTGATTTCTATTTAAAAAAAGCTAATACTTTTAGGCATTTTCTTATAGGTGGAGGTTCAGAACCAAGAACTATAGAATATAAAAATATATTAAAAATTGTCAAACATATTCGAGAAAAAAGCCCAAAGGATATTTATGTTATGAGCCTTCCTCCAATCGAAAAAAAAGTATTAAAAGAATACTACAACGCCGGTGTAACTGAAATAGGATTTAATATTGAAATTTTTGATCCTGAAACTGCTTTAAAATATATGCCGGGAAAAGGACAAATACCACGTGAAGAATACTTTTCAATACTAAGAGAAGCAGTAAACATCTGGGGCGCAACAGGCAATGTTAGAAGTCTTCTAATTGTTGGACTTGAGTCAGAAGAGTCCTTGTTAAAAGGAATAGAGGAACTCTGCAAAATAGGTGTTATGCCAATTCTTTCCGTGTTTAGACCGATTTCAGGAACAAGCACAGAAAATCTTGTTCCACCTTCTAATAATTATTTAAAAAGAATTTATGAAAAAGGTACTGCTATTTGTGAAAAGTATTCACTTCATTTAGGACCAAACTGCCCTGCATGTCAAAATAATACACTGAGTTTGCCTTTTGAAAACTAACTGGTTAGTAGAAAGAATGATGGTAAAGATTATCTAAAGGATCTTCTTTACCATCTAAAAATTGGATATCAATCCCCATAATTTGTATTCCGGTTTTTTTTAGATATTCTTTTAAATCAATGAGTTCTCCGATAATAATTTTTTCTATGTTTACATTAATCAGTGGAGACTCATTGCTGTTACCATTGTTTAAAAATCGTTGATTTATTTCTTCCCTTAATTTTTTTATATTAGTTGATTCTTTTTTCTTTTGCTGCTTATTATGCACTTCATTGTATAAGATTTTTGTGCCCTTCCATGCAACTCCACCAATTGTAATAATGTTTGCCAAATCTGTAATAATTGGTTCTAAAACACAATATATACCTTGCAGATTATCAACTAATTGTTGATATTGACCAGAGCAAAAAAAGTCGATAATATTTGGAGAATTGTGTCGGATTTCGATATGTTTACTATCTAATATAATTCCCCTCTTTCGAGTTGCTTGTTCTATTGAAGAAAGCAGTATAGATAACTTGTTATAATCATCAGGCTCTATATTTGTATGAAGTGTCAATGTCATGGCTGGATTGTTATTCGGAGTATCAAATAATAATTGTTTGATTCTAGGAAAATATAAATAAAACTGATGATATTCTCCGCCATATAATGTTTCATCTGATAAAATTGAATTGATTTTTGAATACAATAGCATTCTTTTTTCTCTGGATATTTTCAAGATTTGTGAAGCCTGGATGCAGTAAAAGTATAAAGAACGAAAATCATGAAGCGAAGCACTCTTTATTAGTCCTGTTTCATTGCATTCAATAGCTAAATCAATTTTTTTCTGAACAATATAACAATTCACAAGCGGAAAATACTGATTTTGTTCATTGAAAAAAATAGTAAAATCAGTAATCATATTCTTATATTCATCCAATTCTATCTTTTTTTTATTAGGATTATGAGAGGAAATGGTAATACTATCATTTGTGCTAAAAACATATTGTAGTCCATTAAAGGTATATGGAATTTGAATAAATGGCAAACACACATTTTTCATTATTACATTTTCAAAAAAAGTATAATTTAATGTTAGTTGCCTTAAATCTAGGTCTTCCAAAAGCATTTTTCTTAAATGACATAATTCGAAAGTTGAAGAAGAAATTGAAATATCTCTGATTATTCCCGAATAAAATTCAGTACCCACAAAAGAACAGCCATATATAGCCCCTTTTTGAATAGCACAATAGGCAAACGTGCTATTAGCAAAATTGCTACCCGAAAAATTACATTCCTGAAATATATCATTTGAAAAGTTGCAATATTGCATAGACACGTTGTTGAATAGAGATTGGTAAAAATCATTTTTCCTAAAGAGCGTACCATTGCCACTTACATCCGTGAGATCACAATTATTCCAATTTCCGGCTTCAAAAGTTTCTTGATAAAAAATGGTTCCACGTAAGTCTTTGGGCATTTCATCTACAGAATTACTAGATTTTAATTGTCCACGAATATTAAAATCTCGAAGTATATGCTCATATATTGTCTTGGATGCATTTTGTATTTCACTTGGTGAAAAATCTTCAAACATTTTTTAACCTTTCTTCTGTGCAAGTGCAGGATAACTACTAATTATCC
>JAQUVI010000005.1 GCA_028693445.1 Candidatus Absconditabacteria bacterium | reverse complement strand
TATATACCAAAGATTTCTATATTGTAGTTCCTTATTACGAATGAGAAAAAGATGCAGAAAAAATAAACAAATCATGGTTTACAAAATTTCTAGATGTCTTAAATAGCAAAGATGATGCAGAAAAAATAGTCGCAAGATATAGAGATTTTCTAAAATGAAGAAAAATGTTGGAAACTAGATGTAATCTAATTACCGAATGATTAAATTCTATGTGAATATGAGTAGATAAAATAACTAATCCAGAAATAATAAGTTTATTATTTCGTTGTCACAATCCGCTTATTCACAATAGTCAATCTGAAATTTAATTTTATCTTTGCAAATCTTTTGGATAAATATATATTCAACACATTCACTTCGAATGTGTTTTTTTATAAAAAGACTTTCGACCAAAAACTTTATGACATCATTTAAATAATGCCAATAATTATAATCTGAATAATATTAATTATATTCTGACTTTTGGCTATATATAGTGTAAGTATTCACGAATCTTTTACACTAACGCTAAAACTAATAGCCAGTTGAAAACGAACTGATGATCCTTCAAACTATTTCTATTTTTTAAGACAACTCAAAAATATAGCTATAGCAGTTATAATGGCGTTGGGGGTTTATATTTTTCCAATAAAAATTTTTCAAAAAAATAGAAATATCGTAATAATTGGTGTTTTCTTAATGTTGTTACAAATACTTGTATTTGTACCAGGAATTTGAATGGTATTAAATTGAGCTAGATGATGGATTTCATTGCCTCTTTTGCCTAGTATGCAACCATCAGAATTCTTTAAATTATGATATGTTTTTTTCTTATCTTCTTGGTTAATAAAAAAACGCGATATAGCAAATCAAAAACAATTTTTCTCAAGTTTTATTGTAATAAATATTATTCTTTTATTTATCTTTTTATTAATTCCAGACCTTTGAACACTACTAATTCTTTGACTAACATGACTTACTCTTTGTCGATATATTTGAATCAAATTTAAATACATTATGTTTATATTATTTTGAACAATAATATCTGGAATATTAGTATGAACAATAGCTTGATCGATTAGTCCAAAATTTGATTATATTCAAAAAAGATTTACCTACTTTCTAAACCCTAATGTAGATGAGCAAAAAAGATGAATTTGACGACAAAACGAACAAGCTTTAATGGCTATAGGAGGTGGCTGATTTTTGGGTAAATGATATGGTAAATGACTTCAAAAATTTGGATATATACCAGAAGCACAAAGTGATTTTGTTTTCGCAGCTTATTCAGAAGAAATATGATTTGTAGGAAATCTAATTTTATTATGACTTTATTTTTATCTAGCATACTATTTCCTCTCTAGACTTCATACAATAAAAAATGAACATAGCAAAACAATTGGAGTCTGAATTATATCTCTTATTATAATACAAGCCTTTATAAATATTGGTGTTAATTTAAAAATAATGCCAAATACATGACTTACTTTACCTTTTATAAGCTATTGATGAACAGCTTTGATGGTAAATTGTATAGAGATTATTCTGCTTTACAAAATTCTCAAAGAGAAATAACATGGAAAAAAATCAGAATTATTATCAATATTCTATAGAAGAAACACTAGAATATTTATGATCAAACAAAAATTGAATTTCAAAAAAAGAAGTTCATAAAAGATTATTTAAAATCTGAAAGAACAAATTAGAAAGTCTACAAAAAAGCAAAAATCGACTTAAATTTTTATGACAATTTAAAGATGTGCTTATCATACTCCTAACATGAGCTATGCTTATTTCTTTGTATCTCAAAGATTATAGGGGCTCTATAATTTTGGGAGCAATCATAATTATTAATGCAATTATTTGATATTTACAGGAAGCAAAAGCTGAAAAAATTATAGAATCTTTAAAAAAAATGGTACATTCTCATGCAAAAGTAAAAAGAAATGGAAAATTAATTGAAATCGCAGTAGAAAAAGTAGTTCCATGAGATATTATTTACATAGAAGAAGGAGACAGTATTCCAGCTGATCTAAGAATTATTGAGAACAATAATCTTCAAACCAATGATTTTGCTCTTACCGGCGAATCAAATCCTGTAAGTAAATTTACCCATGCTATCAAATGAGACGTCGAACTAGCAGAAAGAAATAATTGTGTTTTTATGGGAACCACAGTTGCTACATGATTTGCTTGGTGAGTTGTTATAGCAACAGGAATGGAAACTCAATTAGGAAAAATAGCAAATCTCTCTCAAGAACAAAAACAGAAAATATCTCCCCTTGAATTAGAAATGAAAAATATAGCCCAAAGACTAACAATTGGAACATTAATTCTTAGTGTGATATTGGTTATTATAGCATTATTTGCCAATTTTTCATTACAGGAAGCATTTATTTTTGCTGTCGGGATAGCGGCAGCTATGGTACCACAATGATTGCCTGCACAGGTAAATATAGCACTTTCTCTAGCAGCAGGAAGATTAGCAAAAAACAAAGCTTTGGTTAAACAACTTGCTTCTGTAGAAACACTTGGTTCTGTAAATATTATATGTACTGACAAAACATGAACTCTGACAAAAAACGAAATGACCGTCAAAAAAATTTTTATAAACAATCAATGGTTTGAAGTAACATGAACATGATACGAACCATTATGAGAAGTTATAACAGGAACAAAAAATTCTATTTTAGAATGAATTCCAAAAGATAAAGCAACAATAAAAACAAACAATAAACCAAAACAAACAGATACAATAAAACATCTAACATTATTATTGCATGCTTGAATTTTTGCTTCAAATGCAAAAATAAACCCACCCGATGATGATCATCCAGATTGGTATTGTCTAGGAGATCCTACAGAATGAGCAATATTAACATTAGCAAAAAAATATAATATAGAAACAGAATCACTTCTTGAAAAAAACAAACAATATCATCAATTCTGATTTGATTCTATTAGAAAAATGATGTCTTCAATACGCGATATTGATGGTAAAACTATAGTCTTTGTGAAATGAGCTCCTCGTACTATATTAGAAAATTGTACAACATATTATAATGGGAAAGAACAAAAAAATCTGACTAATAAATATAAAGAATCGGTATATAATTCTATAAACGAAACATCATCACAAGCAATGAGAAATATTGCATTTGCTTATAAAGAAATTGATAAATATGAAGAATTAATAGAAATGACACTGGCAGAATCAGATCTTTGTTTCCTCGGATTCGTAGCTATCATAGACCCTGCCAGATCAGAAGTCCCAGCCGCAATCAGAGCAGCTCGCGATGCAAAAATCAAAATAATTATGATTACTTGAGATTACTGACCAACAGCAAAAGCTATAGCAGAAAATATATGATTAGACGGTGATTGAAAAATGAAACTTATTTCAAATAATGAATTAAAAAAATTATCAGATTATAACCTCTATGAAATAATAAAAAACAATCGTTCAATTATCTTTTCAAGAGTTGCTCCAGAAGACAAACTAAGAATAGTAAAACTTTTACAAAAAAAACACAATATTATTGCGGTTACTGGAGATGGTATAAATGATGCACCAGCTCTTAAACGTGCTGATATTTGAGTCGCTATGTGAAAAATAGGAACAGATGTAGCAAAGGAAGCTTCAAAAATAATATTGCTTGATGATAGTTTTAATACACTTGTCTATGCTATCCAAGAATGAAGAATCATCTATCAAAATCTCAAAAAAACAATTTTATCTTCAATCACATCAAATGGTTGAGAATTATTTGCTATTCTTATTAGCTTAGTAATCAAAGCTTTTACAAACATACCAATAGCAATAAGCGCTGTACAAATATTAGCCATTGATCTCATCTGAGAAATGTGACCACTAACAGCTCTAACTCGAGATCCAGCACAAAAGAAACTAATGAAAAGTCCTCCAAGAAAAAAAGAAAATCATATTCTCAATAAAAAAAATATTATTGATCTAATACGATCATGAGCTTTAATGGGACTTTTAGCATATGGAGCATATTATTTATATCTAATTATATTTCATTGATCTCCAACCACAATTACAACAACTGATAGTATATATATGACAGCCACATCAATCACTTACACAACAATCGTTTTTTGTCAGTACGCAAATATTATCTCACGTAGAGCAAGTGAAAAACAACATATTTTCACCAAATATTTCCGATCAAACAAAAAATTATTACGATCTTTTGTCTTGGGAATTGTTGCAATAATTATATTAATTTATTCTCCAATAAACAACTATCTCTGATTTTGACCAATGAGTTTAAATGCTCGATTATTTCCAATTTGATGATGATTAATATTTCTTACAATTCGTGAATTATATAAATATTATAAATCTATGTAATCAAAGAAACTATAACTTATCTATTACGTAGATTAGCAATATGTTTTTTAAGTGAAGAAATTTCTATTTTCAATAAATTAAGTGTTGCCCTCATTTGTTCACGGTGCTTATGAAAATCAGACAATACACAATCTTCTGATAATTGATATGAAATATTTTGAAGATCTTGAGCTAAAGAAGAAAGATTTTTGGTATCGTAATTTATTTTAGAAGCCAAAACGACTAATCAAAGTATCTTATTCGAAGATTCTTGAGCTTTTTTAGAAAAATTATCTCAGATCAACAATTTTTGTCACGAAATACATAAATCAGATTTTACTGATTTAGATTCTTTTTGTATATCAAAATTTTGTTGTTGATTAATTTCAGGTTTGCTTATTTCTCTTCTTTCTATTCCTTTTGCAAAAGAAAAACTACTAGAAAGAAACAAACATATACAAACAATATAAAAGCTTTTCATAATATATAGCATAAAAATTAAATCAAGAATTCCAATTCTGTTAAAAGATCTTCTGTTTCCAAAATAAGCATCTCAATATCGTCCAAATCTTCTCACTTAACAACAACTTCTTCTGAATCATAATCCGAAGATATAATCTGTTGAGAGACATCTATTTCTGAAGATATAAATTCTTGTATTGGAATATTTTTTTCATCAATATGCAAAGATGATCAATCCAATGGCGAATTATAATAGTTTTTAATATACAAAAAAGAAAATAAAACCATTATTCCCAAAAAAGACAAAGAAACAGAAAAAATTCTTACCAAAGAAGCTCTTTTCACCAAGGATCATTTTTTAGGAAAAACCTTATTCATAACATTTTGTTTGATTTCATAAGGTATCTCTCTGGGAATTGGGAAGTTATAAATCATAACAACAAATAATTAAAATAAAAGTTCTTGATAAATTCAATGATGCTTTGCTAAATCATTAAGCTTTTTCTTTGCATTAAATATCAATGTTCAAACTGAATTTTTAGTAATTCAAATAATATCTGCAATTTCTTGGTATGATTTTTTTTCTTGATAAGCAAGATAAAGAATTTCTCTCTGCTGTGCATCTAAATAAGTAAGTAATTGTTCAAAAAGTTTTTGTTTAAAAGATGAATCAAGACTATTTTTATGCTCATCCACATACGACAAAGTCTCTTTTAAATAAGTTTGATCCAAAGACAGGCTTGAGTAAGACTTGTTTGATCTTATCCAATCAATAGCGCAAATTATGCGCAAGACGATAAATAAATCATTTAACATTATTTAAAGAATTTTCTTTAACATATTCATAAAGTTTTATAAATACATCACTAGTCAATGAAACAGTATCGTCATAATTATAGTTTAGGAAGTTCCAAAGATAAGCATATATTTTCTTGTGTCGTCTTTCATACAATTCCTCAAAAGCATCAACTTTTCATTTTTGTATTTCCAAAACCAGTTGTTCATCTGACACAGAAGAGAAAGACACAGCAAAGAAGGATATTTTTCTCATACTTATAAATTAATAACTTTAGATAAAACAAAATCCTTCGCTATTGTAATACTTTTTCTCCAAAAACACAGACGAAAATTATTGATTAAAATTTTGTATTTTTCAAAAATAATTAAAATCTGAAAATTTTTTTAACTTTTGTGCGTCTACATTTGTAGAAGGATATTTATTTTTATTTATTAATCTCTTTCACTATGAAAAAATTACTATTATTGGCTATCTTATTTGGAGCAAGTTTCACTGCATTAACATTTGCCCAAGAAGATACATCAACCACTGATGATGGTTCATCAGAAACAGTTGTTACAGAAACAGGAAGCACATTAACAGGAAACAAAGCTAAACGACAAGAAAAAAGAGAGCAACAACTCCAAAAAAAAGAACAAATTATGCAAAGAAAAGCCGTAAAAGTTGGTGCTAGAGCAGAAAGATTAAGATGAATTATTGGAAAAATCAATAATGGGTTTCTTACTAGCCTTTTAACACAAATCGATCATCTTGCTGATAAAGCCAAAACAGAAGAATCTAAACAAATGATTCTTGATATTAAACTTCTTATTCAAGATAAATTAGGGTTATTAATAGTAGATGAAGACGGAAATGTTATAGATGAAACAGAAATTAGTGATGATGAAGACGAAGATGAGGATGAAGATGAGGACGAAGACGAAACTGAAGATGAAGACGAAACTGAAGACGAAGATGAAGATGAAGACGAAGATGAAACAACAACAGAATAATATAATAAAAGAGAGAAAGAGTAGCAAAGTCGCTACTCTTTTTTTAAAATTCAGATTTCCATTTTTCCAACATTGTATGTAAATATGAAATATTATGAAGACTCAATAGAATTCAGCCAAGCATCTCTCATTCTCTCATCAAGTGATGAATATATGCTCTACTAAAGTTTTTACACGTATAACACTCACAGGTATCAGTCAGAGGCGAGAAATCTTCTCTATATTTAGCGTTTGTTATTTTTATATTTCCATTATCAGAAAATCATATTCCATGTCTTCCTATTCTTGTTGGCTGTACACAATCAAACATATCAAATCAGTTTTCTATTGCATGCAAAATATCTTCTGGTGTACCAACACCCATCAAATATCTAGGTTTATCAGCAGGCAACTTATCACCAACATAATCTACCACATCACGAATAAGTTCTTTTGTTTCACCAACACTTACTCCTCCAACAGCAATTCCATCCCAAGCATATTGACTTAGAAAATCAATTGATTCCTGTCTAAGATCATGAAACGTTCCTCACTGAACTATAGGAAACAAAACACCACGAGCCTCATCATATTTTGGTTTAAAATGATCAAATGCTCTTTTTGCCCAACGATGAGTCATATCCATATGCTTTTTTACAGTATTTTTATCAGCTCACGAAGGTGAACACACATCCAATACCATCATAATATCACTTCCAAAATTAATCTGAGTATCAACAACATTTTCTGGAGTAAATATATGTTTTGATCAATCTATAGGAGAACGGAATTTAACTCATTCTTCTTTGAGTTTTATACCAACATTATGACTATTTTGTCCACGATCATCTCTTTTGGAAAGACCCAAACTAAATACTTGAAATCCACCACTATCCGTCAAAATAAGCCCATCTCGATGCTCAAAAGTATGAAGTCATCAAGCTTTTTTGATAAGTTCATCACCTGGACGAAGATATAAATGAAAGGTATTTGCTAAAATCAATTTAATCGTATTTTCATGACCCAGATAATTAGGATCTTTAAGAAGATCTAGAGGAATTCCCTTAATAGTTGCTTTGGTTCCTACAGGCATAAAAACAGGCGTAGACAAGGTCACACCATTTAGTGTTATCTGTCCAACTCTCGCTTTTCCTTTCTGTTTCAACACTTTAAAATCTAATTTTCACATTGTATATTATAAAAATAAATGTCATTTTTGTCATTGCGAGCATAAGCGTGGCAATCCAATAGAATCTAATCGAATCATTACTACATTTTCAGCTCAAAAATGCAAATAAAAGAAAAGATTGACTTAAGATAAAAAATACATATAAAAAAGAGAACAAAATCAAAAAAATTATGTGCAGCAAAAAAGGATTTGCTTCATATAGAGAAGCAAAAGAAGTTATGAATTACATAAAAAACAAAAGCAACAAAAACAAAATTCCTAAAAGAATTTACAAATGCAAAGTTTGTGGAGAATTTCATTTAACTTCACAAAAAACACAAAAAAAATGCAAACAATTTTAAAAATTTCCGGATTATTTGTCTGGAAATTTTTTATAAAATCAAAAACAAAATCTTGTTTTCAAGCAACAAATACTTAAAATCTTTTTTACCGCAACAAATTTATCCCATATACTCAAAACTTATGGCAACACACAAAGAAATTGGAGAAAAACGACAAAAAAAACGAAAAGAAACCAATCTTTACAAAGTCACAGAAGACAAAAATAAAAAAAAGTTTTATGTGCTAGAAATGTTTCCATACCCTTCTGGAGCTGGATTACACGTAGGACATCCAAAATGATATATTGCTGGAGATGTTTTGGCACGCAAAAAAATGCTAGAAGGTTTTTCTGTCCTTCATCCAATGGGTTTTGACACTTTCGGTCTTGGAACAGAACAATATGCTATAGACCACAAAATGAAACCACAAGTTGTTGCAGAAAAAAACATAAATACATTTATCAACCAGCTCAAAGATTTAGGATTAACCTATGATCGAGATAGATCTTTCAGTACTGCTGACCCTGATTATTACAAACGAACGCAACGAATTTTCTTAAAAATGTACACTCATTACTATGATGAGAAGGAACAAAAAGCCAAACCTATTACTGAACTAGAAAAACAACTCAAACAACAAAACAAATCTGATTTAGAAATCAAAGAAATAGTTGATAATCAAAGATTGGCTTATGTTGATTACAAACCTATCAATCGATGTCCAAAATGTATGACAGGACTTGCCAACGAAGATCTTGACGATGGGAAATGCGAACGCTGTGGATCTGAAGTAGAACAAAAACCTATGAGACAACGAGTACTCAGAATCACCAAATATGCAGACAGACTTATCACAGGATTGGACAAATTAAATTGGGACGAGTCTATGAAAGATCTCGAAAGAAACCGAATTGGAAAATCTGTAGGTACTCAATTCAAAATGAACATAAAACAAAACGTCATTGCAAACGAATCAGTCATTGCGAGTGAAGCGAAGCAATCCATGGAAGACTCTCTCTCATTCGAAGTCTATACTACTCGTATCGACACTGTTTTCGGTATGTCTTTTGTCGTAATGGCACCTGAACATCCATTAGTAGATCAGATTACAACGAATGAACACAAAGCAAATATAGCTGCTTACAAAGAGCAAGCTAAGTACAAAACACAACTCGAAAGAACAGAACTACAAAAAGATAAAACATGAGAATTCACTGGAGCATACGCTATCAATCCTTTCAACAGAGAAGAAATCCCTGTCTATGTTGGAGATTATGTTCTAGCAAATTATGGTACTTGAGTAGTGATGGCAGTCCCAGCTCATGACGAAAGAGATTTTGAATTTGCAAAGAAGTATAATATTAAGATTAAATATGTAATCCACCCTACAATACGAACAGAAAGAAAAATCGAAGACAATTGAGAAACAACATTTCAAAGTTACGAATCTATAAACTTTTCGGAAAATGAATTAAAAACACAAGAATATGCCAGAAAACGTTTAGAAAATGACGACAAACCAGTAACTTGAAAATGAAAACTGTTCTATTCTAAAGAATTTACCTGACTCACTTCTGACGAGGCTATCGCAAAAATGCAAGAACGATTATCAAAAAATAATATCGGAGGTAAAAAAGCAAACTTCAAAATCCAAGACCGAGTATTCTCCCGCCAAAGATACCGAGGAGAACCTTTTCCAGTGGTTTTCTGTGATGATTGTGGAATCGTTCCTATGAACGAATCAGATCTCCCTCTCACTCTTCCAGACGTAGAAAATTACGCGCCAACAGGAACAGAAGAATGACCACTTGCTGCCATCAATGAACGAATAAACACCACCTGTCCAGCATGCGGAAAACCAGCAAAAAGAGAATCCAACACCATGCCAGGACGAGCTGGTTCTAGTCGATACCGACTCAGATATATGGACAACAAAAACGACAAACAACTCGTCAGTCCAGAAAATGAAAAATACCGAGGAAATGTAGACGTTTATGTTGGTGGTGCAGAACACGTAACCAGACATATGATTTACGCTAGATTTCGACAAAAATTCTTATTTGATATAGGAGTTGTTACAAAAGAAGAACCATTCGAAAAATATCACAAAGTAGGATTAATTATGGCTGAAGACGGTCGTAAAATGTCCAAAAGACGAGGAAATGTCGTGCTTCCTGACGATATTATCGCAGAATATGGCGCTGACACACTCAGAACCTACGAAATGTTTATGGGCCCTTTTGAACAAGCAATTGCACGAAGCACAAATGGAATGAAAGGAATCAAAAAATTCCTAGATAAAATCGTTGCTCTCAAAGACAAAATCAGCGACCAAGAAGAGCCAAAAACAAATCTTACCCAACTTCATCAAACGATCAAAAAACTCACCGAAGATATCGATGGATTCAAATTCAACACAGCTATTTCTCAGCTGATGATTTTGGTAAATCACTTAACTGATCAAACAATAATTTCCAAAGATACATTTGAAAAACTAGTAATTCTTGTAGCGCCTTTTGCTCCACATCTCGCAGAAGAACTCTGGGAAAACTTAGGAAATAATTATTCTGTTTTCACTACTACAGTTTGGCCTAGTTATGACGAAAGTTATTTAGTCTCAGACACAGTAAAAATCTGAGTACAATTTAATGGTAAAATAAGATGAGATATTGAAATCAACAAAGAAACAACACAGGAAGATGTAATGCAAATAGTAAAATCAGACCCTAAACTTTCCACACATCTAGCATGAGAACCAAAAAAAATAATCTATATACCATGAAAAATTCTAAATATTGTAATCTAAAATTTACCCCATAACCTTCCAGCCATGAATCGACAAGAAAATTTCAAAGAAGGTAGCAAAGTAATTCTCGCGACAGCGAACAAAAACCAACCAAATGCAAACATCGTAATATCACTTTGATTTATCGACAACAAATTACTTGTCGCAAACTGTCAAATGACAACAACAATTGCAAATCTCCAAGCAAACAAAAATATTTGCGTAATTGGTGGTTATTATAGACTTAGAGGGACAGTAGAACTTTTTAATTCTGGAGAAATTTTCCAAATCGCTCAAGAAAAAAGCAAAGGTTTCATCGTAAAACACGCCATCCTAATTACCATAAACGAAATTTGAGACTTAGACAAATTAGAAATTATTTGATAATCTAAGTTATTGAGAGCGTAAGCGTGACAATCCATATTGTCATTCCCGCCTTGCCAGTTGCTGCGGGAATCTAATCTTTTACACAAAACAACATTCAATGCAAGACACCTATCTCCACGAACTAAACTTCTGTTTACAACTCCGAGAAAAAGAGTGAGGGTGTACTTTTTGATGATGAACAAAATGCGAACAATGCGCAGTTACTTATCTTTTGTGGAAACTTCTTACTGGAGAGATTATTCATGGAGAAATAAAGAGATTAACACTCAAAGACTGGAAAGAAAAAACTAAGACTTTTAACTCATAAGATCAACTCATGTGCGGAATATTCTGATATCAAGGAAAAGAAACCCATGCGCAAAATATTCTCCTCAACGGACTCAAAAGATTGGAATATCGCTGATATGATTCAGCCGGATTATTAGTTGGAAATCAAAAAGAAATCAAACTAGTTAAAGCCATCGGCAAAGTTTCCAACCTTTCAGAAAAAGTACAAAAAGAAATAAACGCCGAAGAACAATTTTCATTTGGAATTGCTCACACTCGTCGAGCGACTCATGGAGGAATCACAGAAAACAACACGCATCCTCACTACGACAACAAACAACAATTCTATCTGGTCCACAATGGAATTATCGAAAATTATCACAAACTCAAACAAGAACTTATCGCCAAATGATACGAATTTTATGGACAAACCGACAGCGAAGTAATAGCCAATCTCTTGACCGAACATCGAAACGGAAACTTCTTGGAAACCGTAGAAAAAATACTTCAGATTATCAAATGAGCTTATGCTTTATTGATAGTTTCTCCGCTTGCCCCAGGTGAAATGATCGCTGCAAAAATAGGAAGTCCACTTCTTTTCGGACACGACAAAGACAATAATTTTTTCTTATCTTCTGATAAACAATGACTTATTGGCTATGTTGATCAACTCACCTATCTTGAAGATGGGGATCTTTTGCATATCAAAAACAACGAATATACTGTCACTTCCAAAGGGATTCCAACTCAAAAACCTTTTGAAGAAATGGACATCAAAGAAATAGAAAGCTCCAAAGGAAATTACAAACATTTTATGCTCAAAGAAATTTTTGAACAAGCAAATATTATCAGAAGAATTTTTAAATGAAGAGTAGATTTTCAAAACAAAATATTAAATGCTGAAGCTTTTCACGGTATGCAAAACGAAAATTTCGAACATATTGTATTCATCGGTTGTGGTACATCATACAATGCAGGATCACTAGGAAAACTCTGGATGGAAAACCTTGCAGGAATTCCTGCATCCTGTGAAATTGCAAGCGAATACGAATATAGAAATATCAACGTCAATTCAAAAACACTCTATGTTTTCATTTCTCAATCAGGAGAAACTGCAGATAGCATAGAAGTACTCAAGATGATCAAAGAGAAATGATGACACACTTTTGGTATCGTAAATGTCGTAGGATCGACTATTTCTCGTCTAACCGATTACGGATTATTTACGAGAGCTGGAGCCGAAATCTGAGTTGCTTCGACAAAAGCATTCACTGCCCAGCTAAGCTGTATCCTCTTATTAGCCCTATTTCTAGGGAAAAAGAGAGCTCTCCCAAAAGCAAAATACGAACAAATCCTGCGAGAACTTGCCAAGGTTCCCACAATGATCGAAGACCTCCTCGCAGACCAAACACAAATCAGAGAACTAGCACAAGAATTAAAAAAATACAATAACTTCTTTTTCCTATGAAGACATTACCAATTTCCTATTGCCAACGAAAGTAGTCTCAAACTCAAAGAAATTACCTATCTTCACTCCGAAAGTTATCCTTCTGGCGAGCTGAAGCATGGACCATTGGCACTCATTGACGAGAAAATTCCGAGTGTGATATTTTGTCCACAAGATTTTCTTTTTGAAAAAAATCTATCTTCAATCCAAGAAATCAAAGCAAGAAACGGAAAAGTTATAGCAGTTTCAGACAAAGAAATAGAAGGATCTGACTATACCATAAAAATCCCAAAAACAATTGACGATATCTATCCATTTATCACAGTTATCGTTGGACAGCTACTTGCCTATCACACAGCCGATATTCTATGAAAAAACATTGACAAGCCAAGAAACCTCGCCAAAAGTGTTACTGTAAAATAAAAAAAAGAGGAGAAAAATCCCCTCTTTTCAAAATTTATAAATATTTATTAATCATCAACAATAATTGATGATGATTAATAGGTTTACTAATATATCCAACACAGCCAGCTTGCATAGCTTCTAATTCTATACCATTCACATAAGCTGTTTGCATAATAATAGGAATTTGCCTGTGTTTAAGAATTTCCTTTGTTGCATAAATTCCTGCCTTGGAATTCCCATCCATTTTACAATCCATCAATATCAAATCAATTTTTTGATCCAATACAAAATCTATTGCCTCTTGAGAATTTTTTGCGGAAATTAACACTGCATTAGTTGCCTTTAAAATGGTTTCTAACAAAAGAATATTAATACTTTCATCATCAACCAATAGAATGACTTTATCAGTAAAATCTAATTTTTGGTATTCTTCAAAAACTTCCGTATTGTTTTTGATATCAGAAGATTTTACACTTTCAACAGGACGATAAGGTAGTTTAAAACGAAATGAACTACCACAAGGATCGTTATTTTCAACCCAAATTTCTCCTCCCATTTTAGTTACAAGACTTTTGCAAATTGCAAGACCAAGCCCTTGACCATTTTTTGATAATCTATCGTCTTGAATACGATAAAACTTTTCAAAAATCTTATCTTTATATTCTTCGACGATACCGAGACCAGTATCTTTTACCTCAATCTCTATAAAATCATTCACAATAGTATAGCCAAATTTTATAAGACCTTTCTCTGTAAATTTTATAGAATTGGTAATCAAATTATCTACAATTTGCTGCAATCTTTTTGGATCCAAATATACTTTAATATCAGGACTTTTATTGGAAAAGACAATATCAATTGATTCTTTTTTGTCTAGAGAAATAGTATTTGTAAAATTAAAAAATATAGATTGGAAAAATGGCTTTAAATCAACCTCTTCTATTTTTAAATCAACATTACCACTCTCAATTTTCGAAAGATCAAGAACATCGTCTAATAAATCCAATAATTTTTGTCCATTGGTTTCTATTATATAGCAATAATCTTGTTGCTCCAAAGACAACACACTCCTAGACAATATTCCAGCAAATCCCATGATAGCATTCATAGGTGTCCTAATTTCATGAGATACATTAGCCAAGAATTCAGACTTAAGCTTATTTGCTTTTTCTGCATTTTGCTTTGCCCGCAAAAGCTCAATTTCTACACCAATAAATCTAGATACCTGTTTCAAAAGAGACAAATCAGCTTCTTTATATGCAGATTTATCTTCATAATTCTGAACTGCTACCACGCCAATTACATTTTCCTCTGCCGAAAACAAAGGAGTGCCCATCCAAATAGAAGTAGGTTCACCTATCATTTTAACAATTTCATCTTTTTGATAAAGATCATCTTCAACGATATCGTCAATCAACATAGCTTTACCTGACCTTCTAATGTAATCAGTCAATGAACCTGGTAATTTCATATAGGTATCATCATCAATCTTATCATATTTATCTACGTGATAAGGGAAATGAAATTCTTTTCTGTTATCGTCATACAATGCTATGTAAAAATTTTCACATGCAATAATTTTCATTAATTCTTGATGTATGATTTTGCAGAACTCGGTCAAATCTGATACCTTATTAACATTTCTTGTGATTTTATAAGAGAACTGACCTATTTTTGACAAATAGGAAATAGTCTGCTTATGTTTTAAATTTTCTGATGTTAAACGAAGAATTTCTTCGTTATTCTCTGACGTTCCCATATGTTTTAGTTTTTATTTGTTTTTGTTTTTATTAAAAAATACCTATAAAGATTAGATAATAAAAGTCAAACACTTATTTGCTTTTTATAAATTAATTCACAAATTTTCCCAATAAATACAAATATATATTGTTGATAAAGAAACATATAAATATATAAAAGAATCAAGTATTAAAAATAAAATATTTTTTAAATATTGCCATATTTCTTATGAAAAAACTCTTTTTACTAATTATTCCACTATTACTTCTAACATGATGTTCTTTACAAAATAAAAATCTTGCAGATTTATGAAATATCTCAATAGAAAAAAAATTAAACGAAACAATGGAACAACTAAATTGACTAAAAAATCAGAATTTTAATTTAGAACAAATGTTACAAGAGCAAGTACAAAGAGTACAAACACTTTTACAAGAAAACGAACAACTCAAACAAGAAATAGAAAAATATAAAGCATTACTTCAACAACAATTATAAAAAAACAAAAATCTCTTGCTTTTATTTTCTTTTCGACTATAACACCTATACCCTAGGTATAGGTATATCAAATTTATATCAGAACAATCAAATGAAAACAGACAAAAAAACTATTACATCTCTCAAAAAAGCAAGAACTCTCTTAGACAAAATAATCACTATGGCAGAAAACGATCAATACTGTATAGATGTTATTCAACAAAATCTTGCTGTGATATGACTACTTAAATCTACAAACTTACAATTATTGGAAGGACATCTTTCTTGTTGTTTTGTAGACGCCATCAAATCAGACAACAAAAAAAGACAACACGAAATGATCCAAGAAATACTTACTATAGTCAAAACAGCTCAAAACAAATAATTTATCTTCTTTTATCTCCCATGAAAAGAGTTCTCTGAATACTCAGTTGAATAATATATCTTTTCTCAGCAAATGCTCTTGTACATGCAAGTACCATGGATTTTTTTGATCACAAACAAAATACATCATCACATTGTCATCAAACACATACCAGTGCAAATGAAAACACACCAGACCAAAACAATATAGATTGCTGCGAACTTGTTTATTCAAACGAATATTCGAATACAAAATTATCTCTCAAAACCTTTTGTCAGAATTATTTTTCAGTTGCACCAATCAATCTTATTACTCAAGAAATAAAAAAAATTACACATCTATCAACAATAATACATAGTCCTCCGTGACGAAAAACAGACAACAAATTAAACAATTTCTCTGATTTAGTCTGAATTATAGTTAATTTAATATAAGATATTAAAAAAATTCTGATTTACCTTTTAGGGTACATTACAATTTTTACATATCTTATTTTTATAATGAAAAAAACCTTATATATAAAAGGAATGCATTGTGCGTCATGTGAAATGCTCATCAAAAATTGATTAGAAAAACATAAATGAGTAGAAATAAAAAATATTTCTGTAAAAAAAGGAATTGTAGATTTGGAAATACAAAACGAAAACATCATCAAAGAAATAGAAAAAACAATTAAATCATTAGGATACACTACATCTAAAGAACAAAACAAACCGACAAAAAGAGAAAAACAACGAAGCAATATCATCATAGCAAGTGTCGTTATTATTTTTCTGATAATACTATGAAATAAATTAGATATCGCTCAATATGTACCATCTTCAGATGGAAAACTATCATATGGAATTGCTCTTCTAACAGGAATCATTGCATCTGTTTCTACATGTTTAGCTATTGTGTGAAGTATTGTTCTTGGGTTTTGAGAATATACTGATACTACGAGATGAACTAAATGACTAATCAAAACCCATCTATCATTTCATTTAGGAAGAATTTGATGATTTTTTATTGGTGGAGCAATTCTTGGTTTACTAGGTCAAACATTCGCTATTTCATTAACAATGACAAGTATTTTTACCTTGATAGTAGGAATAGTTGTATTATGGATGTGACTACACGTACTCAAAATAGTACCAAGTATTAGCTCTCTTGGAATTCATCTTCCAAAAAAACGAACAGAAAAAACTCTCACAACAAAAAACCCTGTTTTTGCACCAATAATAGGGGCTCTAACCTTTTTTCTTCCTTGTGGATTTACTCTTTCTATGCAATTAGTTGCAATAAGTAGTGGAAATATTTTACAAGGAGGATTGATTATGACTATATTTGCACTAGGTACAATGCCAGTTTTATTTGGATTGGGACTAGGAAGCTCATATATCAAAGAAAAAAAGTTTACGCTATTGCACACTATCATCTGAGTGATTATAATATTTTTTGGAATATTTATGATCAATAATAGTCGAACATTACTTTGAACAAGAGCGCCACAACAACCTATAATAGAACAACAATTTAACTCTACATTACCATATGAAACCATAAATATAGAACATGACTGATATCAAATGATACCACAAAAAATCACTTTAGAAGCTGGTAAAAATTACGAATTTATTATCACACCAAATAGTGATTGAAGATGATGTATGGTAAATATGCTTATTCCAAAATTAGACAAAACTATTCGCCCTATCAAAAAGAATCAGCCTATTGTTTATAAATTCACAAATCTTCAAAAATGACAATATGCAATTGTATGTTGAACAATGTGAATGTACCAATGACAAATCGTAGTACAGTAATTTAATCTCTAATCAATAAACATGACTAAACTTATAAACATAGATATAGAATGAATGCACTGTTCTTCTTGTGCTCTTTTTATAGAAAATACCCTCAAAAAAACCGATTGAGTACAAGAAGCTAATGTAAATTTCTCATCTTCACAAGCAGTTATCAAAGCCAATGAGGGCATAGAAAACACTTTAATAGAACTTATCAACAAAGCTGGATATAAATGAAAACTTCAAGACAAACAAACAAATGAAATGGACAAAAGAAACAAAGAAACAAACTATCGAAAGAAAAAATTCTGGTCTGCTTTTTTATTGAGTATACCTATGATTATATTTATGTTCTACGATCTTTTACCTTGAATACTCCCATGGAAAGAAAGTATAATGCCATGGGCAGCTTTAATATCTTTTGTATGTACTACACCCATATTATTTATCATATGATCGGACTTTTTCAAAGGAGCTCGATCTGCTCTCAAAATGAAGACATTCAATATGTACAGCCTAATAGCTATTGGTACATGAGTTGCATATATATATAGTCTCTATCATCTTGCAATATTTATATACGAAAAACAATCAATAATATGACTTGATTGAATGATGATTCCAGGAATATATTTTGAAGTAGCAGGATTATTAATTATGTTTGTTGTTTTATGAAAATATTTGGAAGCAAAAGCCAAAGGATCAACATCACAGGCTATCGCAAAACTAATGAACCTTGCACCCAAAACTGCAAGAATCAAACAAAACGATTTATTCAAGGAAATTCCAATAGAACAAGTAAAAAAAGGAGATATTATTTTAGTTAAACCTGGAGAAAAAGTACCTGTAGATGGAATCCTTATATTATGACACTCAAGCATCGATGAATCAATGCTAACCTGAGAAAGTTTACCTGTAGAAAAAACCATCGATTCAAAGATTTTTGGATGAACAATAAATAAATTATGAAGTTTTGAAATGAAAGCCACCAAAATATGAGATGAAACAGCTCTTGCGCAAATTATCAAATTGATTCAAGAAGCGCAAGGATCAAAGGCACCTATACAAGGTTTCGCAGACAAAGTATCTGGAATCTTTGTGCCCGTAGTTATCGGAATAGCTATCATCGTATTTGCGCTTCGGCTAACCGTAGGTTGAGCATCATTCGAAACCGCATTTCTTTATTTTTCAGCAGTAATAGTTATCGCTTGTCCATGTGCACTTTGACTCGCCACACCAACAGCGATCATGGTAGGAACAGGGAAATGAGCCGAAAAATGAATCTTAATCAAAGGATGAGAACCATTGGAAGCCCTATGTAAAATAGACACTATCATTTTTGACAAAACAGGTACAATTACCGAATGAAAACCAACAGTAACAAACATCACAACTTCAAACAATTATACCAAAGAACAAATCATAAGTATAACAACAAGCTTAGAAATCAAATCTGAACATCCATTAGCGGAAGCTATAGTCAATTATGGACAATCCCAAAATACAGAAATACAAACAATCCACGATTTCCAAGCTATCCCAGGAAAAGGAGTAAAATGAAAAATAAATAACCAGATTTTTTATTGCTGAACCAAAATCTTACTACAAGAAAACAAAATACAACTAGAAAACCTCAACGAAATAGAACACATGGAATGACAAGGTAAGACAGTTATGTTGATAGCAACAGACAAAGAAATGATAGGAACAATTGCCGTTGCAGATACAATCAAAGAAAATTCAGCAGCAGCTATCAAAACCTTACAAAAACGAGGAATCAAGACATATATGATCACCGGAGACAATCAAAAAACAGCACAAGCAATAGCTGAACAAGTAGGAATAACAAACGTTTTTGCACAAGTATTACCAGAGCATAAAGCATCAAAAGTAAAAGAATTACAGACACAGGGCTGGAAAGTTGTCATGGTAGGAGATGGAATCAATGACGCCCCAGCCCTTACACAAGCTGATGTAGGAATCGCCATGGGCTCATGAACCGATGTCGCGATAGAAGCTGGCGGAGTAGTTATTATGAAAAACGATATCTCAGATGTCCTCACCGCCATCAAACTCAGCAAAGAAACGGTTTGAAAAATCAGACAAAATATGTTCTTTGCGCTCTTGTATAACAGCATGTGAATACCTATAGCAGGCGGGGCACTCGCTGTACGAGGAATCACACTCAAACCAGAGTTTGCAGGGTTAGCTATGGCAATGAGCTCAGTTTCAGTTGTTATAAATTCATTACTCCTCAAATTCTTTCATCCAAAAAAGAAAAACTGGTTATCAATCATAGCACCAATTATTATGACAATTTTTTTCCTTCTTCTCTTTTGGAATTTTGCCAAAATAAGTAAATAATAACTATTACTACTTTGCCAGTTAAAGTCGAAAGCTATACCATTTCATTACATACAAAGATAAAAAACCTCTCAATTATAGGGGTTTTTTATTTTTTCTTGAAAAATCACACCTTTTCCCTACACAATAACCACAATCAAAAGGAAGGTTGTCAGAGCGGTTTAACGAGCACCGTTGGAAACGGTGTGTACCGCAAGGTACCGGGGGTTCGAATCCCCCATCTTCCGCCATTGTAAATTATCGCTCTTTTCGAGAATATCGAAAGGCTTATATAGTTGATGAGACCTAATGTTTCAACGGTCTATAATAAGGTTCGCAACCCCCTTAAAAAGAATGGGAAACAGTTGCGAACTTTTTTCGTTTTTATCCTTTGAATTGAGCTTTTGCTCATATGTTTCTAAGATATTCATAAACCTAATAACTTTTTGACCTGCTTCCGTAGTTTGTTTAGTATCTTGTAGAAGAGATATATCAGTTTTTAGGTTCGCAACTTTAGCACCAACCCCTTTGAGAGTCAATTCAAAGGTTTCCTGCTCTATTCTTCAGGCAGTATAGCTATTTGTTATGTCTGATATTTTACTCTGTACCTGTTCATATTCTTTTAACTTACATAGAAGCTGTTCATTTCTCTGCCCCTCAGTTGCGGACATTCTTGTTTCTGTCTCTTTGATTATCTTTTCTCTAATATTGCTTGTTAAAAGGATTCTTGATAATAGATTCTTGAACTGAGGCTCAAGGACGTTAAAATTAGTATACCCTTGAGTACATTTTACGCTAAAAACGTTATTCATCTGTTTGGTGCATCCAAAGTACCTATGCCCCTTTTTATCATCCCTTTTGAGATTTCTTCCGCATACACATTGGAATATCTTAGGAAATTTAGCCGTCCCAGACCTCTCCACCTTGCATACATTATTTTTTTCTCTAATTATTTGGCATTTATCGTAGAGCTCTTTAGTAATAATAGGAGTTATATATTTCATTTGATAAACTTCGGTATACTTTCAAGGCTTATCATAGCCCCAGAAAACATATTCAGAGTTAGAAAGATTCCATTCCTTGGTCTTATATCCACAATACATTGAACTATCTATAATATGCTCTACTCTAGCGTGAGTAAAGATTTTTAGTTTGAAGGTTTTTCTTACCAATCCTGCTAAAGTCTTGAATCCAAAATATCCAGTAGCATAGTTTTCAAAGACAAAGGAAACTATTTCTGCCTTTTCATCATCAGGAAGAATATATCCATTTACACACTTCAAGCCATAAGGAGCGTGCCCACCTATATAGCCACCCATCTGCATTTTCTTTCTAAAACCAAGTTTTACTCTAAAACTAAGCTCTTCAGAATATAGGATAGCTCTATTCTGCATATCACGAACCATATATTTTCCTAGATAGTTGTTGAGCATAGGCTCAGTCACAGAAACTAAGTCCATAGTATGGTCTTTTAGTATCTTTTCCAACTTGATAAAATCCTCTAAATTCCTGCTTAGTCTATCAAATTTGAATACGACTAATCCTCTCCACGTCTTATTATGCTTAACGTCCTTGAGCATTTGATTGAAAGCGGGTCTATTACCTTTATATGCACTATGACCTTCATCTTTATAAATCTTGCTTATCAAAATTCAGGACTGCTTGGCATAGTTCTGTATTTGGTCTATTTGGGAAGGGACACTCAAATTCCTTTCCGCTTGTTCATAGGAACTCACACGAACATAGGCTATATAACAATCTCATTTGCTAGTCATAGAAATTCAGACAAGAAGGTAAAAGGATATAGAATTATTCTAAACTTATCTTTCTCCAAGGGCTCATAAGCTATTTTTTCAAAAAGAGAAATATAGACCAGTCTTTTCATTAAACTAGACTGATTACCTAAATCCTCTATCCTCATTATCTCTAAATATTTCTCAATTTCGTAAATAGAGTCTTGTTCTAAAGAATGTAATTTATCATTAACTGATTTTTCTAAATCAGAATATCTTTTGAAAAGCTTTGTATTTTGTTCTATATCTCCATTTGTCATTTCTAATAATGAAGCATATCTATCTTTAGCTCACTTATAAAGATTATTGGTAACAGTTAGCTTCTTTAGTTCCTTTGAAATATTAACTTTATTACCAGCTAACAATAGATTTTTAATTTCTACAAGATGAGACTGAAGATTATGTAATATAACTGGTACTTTCTTAGAATTGATGATTGTATCATCTATCTTTTTCTCCGAAATGTTAAATGTTTCATCTCCGACTTTCCTTCTATAATTATTATATAATCATTTCTTTTGCTCAGGCTTTCAAGAAAATTCATATAATTCAGAGTTGTTTTTAATGTAAAGAATTCCTTCAAATAAAGCCTTCTTTCCATCAATAGGCTTTCTCTCAAATTCTCTTTGTTTTATAATAATTTCTTTCTCTTTATATATAAAATCTGGGATTATCATCAACTCATCCAAAAAATAGACAAACTTAACCTTGCCTCCTATCTTACAATCTCACTCTATAACAAATCAATATTTATCATATTTTTTCTCAGTTACTGTATCTATGTAGTTTTTTATCAATTCATCATTAACTCCTATATTAATCTCTATATATCCATTATATTGGAAGGCTGTCTCATTTATGATGATATTTCTAATAAATTTTTCTGGTGTTGTTTTTCACTTTTCTTTTATATATTTTATAAGTTCTCAATTACTTTCTTTATTTAACTTTTCAAATAGATTTTTATATGAAATCTTTCAGTTGCTTTCTATAAATAAATCATAGGCTCTGGAAATTATATTAGATTGTTTAGTATTTATCTGAACTTTTTTATCCTTATCCAATTCGTAACCAAATATTATCATATCTCCTCAAAGGCTATCAAATTTTTGTAAAATAAGATTATGGATTTTGGCAATACTTTGCCTATTACTTAATTTTTCACTTTCATAAACAGCGAAAGAAGACAACATTCTAAAAAGTAGTCTACCAGTAGGTGTGTTTTCGATAGTTTCCGTAGCACTTATAAATTCATATCATGCGTCCAACAACCTAAGTAATCTTTCAAAATCCTTATCATTTCTAGCTAGTCTATCTATTTTGAAAAACAAAATTCATCAATATTTTCTCTTATCCACACTTTTCCCTGCCTCTTTCATATCATTTTCAAGTTTTCATATCATATCCTCAAACAAAGGTCTATCTCAAGCGACACTTCAACCTCTATGCTCCTCATAATATGGAGTCACAATCTGCTCAAAAATAGTCTTCTCTCTGGCTATCTTTTCAAGAATATCCTTTTGATTACCTATACTTTTTTCGTACTCATCATTTGAGACTCTAGTATAAAGAAAATATTTCTTTTTCATCGTAAAAAAATATAGATAAAGTTATTGTAACTATATCCAAACACAATTCTTTTTCAATTTCTTATTTCTACAGTATAGGGAGTTCTTTCTTTACTCTATTAAAAGACTCTAATAGACTCTTCAATCATTCATCAGACAATTTTGATTTTTTTTCCTTCTTAGGAGTAGAAATTTCCTTCTTTTTTTTCAATCAAGACGCATTGATTAATTGTTTCATAATGTAAGTAATTACACTCAATTACTACGTAGAATCCCTAACATCTCTTTTTTAACGCAGTCAACGGTCTGCGGAGAACTATTTTCCAATATATAGTGGCATTAGTTTTTTTACATCTGCTCAAAGACGCACCATATGTTGTAAGAAATAAAATCGTTTAGATAAAATACATTAGAAATAATAATATTTTTTCCGTTTTCAATAAAATAAATCAGATTTTAATCATTCGATTTATTACATTTTCCTAAATGTTTTTTATCTGCTTGGTCTACATCTGCAATAATTTTCAATAAATAATCTTTATCATTCCCTGCTATATTTCTGTTCGTACACCAACAAGTTTGGTAGTTAAACCCATTTATAAGGCCTTTTGCATCTTCTTCGCCCAATACATCTTCTGTGTTTTGATATACATTTTTTACCGTATATTGTTTTTCTACTTTTATATCATTTATTTTGAAATCATAAGTCATCATCAAATAAGACTTTTTTGATAATGGGAATCAGATTGTCTTTGCAGTACCAAATCAAACACCGAAAGGACCTTCCCAATCTCATTCCAAATAAATTGGGTAATCAGAAATTATAAAATTATCATTGTCATTATGAATAATAACCCAAGCACGACTCAAAAGCCAGTCTGCTATTTCATGTCCAAACATGAGCATTTGTTTTATGTTAGACAACTGATTATTGCACGATATTTCTTCTCATTTCTCGTATTTTTCAATAATTTCTTCTTCCTTACCAATCATATCTGATGTTGGAAAGTATTCTTTTAGAGTATTATTTAACGATTTAGCTCTTTCCTCTTTTGTTTCGCAATGGTAAAAAATCTCTCTCAAAGACATTTTTATAACATCTAATTCATTGCTATTATTCCGATTAAACCTATTGGGAGTCCTTAACTCTTGAAATGATATAAATAAAGCCAACTTAGCAATTTCATCGTCTGTAAGTGAATTCTTATTATCTATCTTTTCAATAATTTTATTTACATTATCTATATTTTCTCAAAGAAACTCTTCTATAGAATAAATTTTATTTCAAGACCCATCTTCTATTGTATAAAAATCCCTAGACCATCAGAAATTATCTACTTTATCTTCTCTTATTTTTTGTGTGTGAACATCATAAACCCAAAGCATACTATCCCTTCATTGAAGATTTTGAGAAAATCATCGTAAATACGAACATGGTATTGTATGATGTCTTGTTGGTGCATTTGTCATAATTATAGTTTATTTTATAAAACGAACCCATTTTCTATAGATTAACACTGCTTTTCTAATATAAATCCTTCAATCCCGTAATATCTTGAACCATTTTCTTTTCTTCGGAATTGAGTAAATCATCCCCGTATTCAATCAAATCTTCTTCTCTTATACAAAGTCATCATGGAGTATCCATTCTTCTTGGTACTTGTAATCATTTCAGTTCCATTTTTAACTTCAAGGCTCTAAGTGCACTACCTCGTTTTTTTTCTTCCCTAGCACATCTATAAATATCAGATATCATTGATTCGGTTAAAGCTATATCATCATCTAAATTTTCACTATTATACTCTCTTATTCTCTCTGTTACCTTTTTTATATATCTATCTATTTGTTGTGAACTGATAGAATATTTCTCTTGAATAATAGAAACAATTTCAAATCTTTGATACCCCTGCATAAGAAGTTTTCAAACCTCAGCTATTCTCAAATCAACCTGAGCTTGAGTGCTAGGTCATTTAGGGGTATTTGTCGGCTTTTTTCATTTGAAATTTTGACCTTTTGTCATCTTTTATAATTAATGAATAAATCTTTTATAAATCTAGTTTATTACAAGCATCTGCTATCTCATCTGCTGTTATCCCAAGATATCTCTGAGTCACTGCCAATGAGCTATGATTCAATTTGTGCTGTATTATCTCCAAAGGAATAGCGTTTAGCCTTGCTTGATACCCCCAAGTCTTTCTTAATGTATGCCCTCAAAAGTTACCCTTTAGTCATACATCAACGCACCATTGATGAATCATTTTTCGTGCTTGCTTCCTATCTATGTGTTTCTCTCCCTTTGGACTCCTTTTGCTATGAAAAAATACATAGAAATCTGGCTTATCAATAATGAAAGAATATGTTTCCTTGTATTGTTTCAGTGTCTCTTGGACTTTGGGCGTAAGTGTGATTCTATTCGTTTTATTGGTCTTATCCTCTTTAATATCAAAGAAACCGTTTATATTCCCTTGTTCATCAAATAGGTCTTTTACTTGTATTCCCAATAAATCTGAGATTCTTAGAGCTGAATTGATTCCCAATTCAAAGAGAAGCAAATCTCTAATCTTATTTTCTCCCCTCAACATATTCTTAATCTGAGTCACTTTCTTTATATCTCTTATCGGTTCGACAAACTGCATATTTTGATAGACTTAATAAGTAAATATATATCTTTAGTCTACTATTAACGATATGATACCAAAAATCAATAGCAAAAAGACTAGGTAATAAGCCTAGTCTTGTATTTTAGTAGACACAATTGAATTGTGTCTACTAAAAAAGTTTAGTATTTTCTATTTATGTTTTTGAGAAACAAATAGACATCAAAATTAAAATAATAGTTTATATATTTTGTATTAAATACAATGTTTATTTCTCGAGAATCACTTGAATCAAATCGAGCTTTTATAGGAGATTCGTTATTGTTTGTCAGTAGTATATCTTTATCATCAGAAAATATTGTATATAGGTTGTCTTCTAATTGTTTTATATATGTTTCTTTCTGTTCATTACTTAATGTCATTGGTATTTGAGATATTCGTTGTTTTACAATATTAACAACATTAGAAATATCTAAATCTATCCAAAGATTTATATGTTTAATTTCATCTTTACTAAAATGTTGTTTACCATAGGAAATTCATAAACACTGTCTTAATACGAAATCCTTTCCAAAGTCGTCGCAGAAGTCTTTGAATATCGTAAAATGCTCATTATAATCTTTTCTATATTCTCTTATTTTTTCATTATCACTTCGAATGAAGTCTCTTAGTAGATTACCTCGACCAGCAATGTAGTGAGATTTAACTTTAATATCATAAAAAGGATATTTAGATTCAAATAATTTATCGAGGAAGCTATCTCGTCTGTTAACCGGATAATAAGAACAAAATTCATTGTATTTTCTATAATCAGTATATATTCATTCTTTTAGGAGATGACGTCTTTGATTGTGAATTTCTTGAGCACCATAATAATCTTCAACGCCAGTTTTTTCAAATCAACTATAAAGTTTATCATATAAATCTAATGATAAGAACTTAATTTTAGGGAAGTTCTTTGAATCTGATAAGCTTTTGTCAAAAAAACCATATTCGTTATCAAATAAAAATGCTTCATAAATATCTTTATGGTTATTGCTTTTTGTAATATCTTCTAATGACTTTTTATATGTTTTTCATCATCGAGCTATAAACTTATCTATATGATGTTTTATGTTTTTATCTAAATCTTTAGCAGATGTTTTTATTCAACAAATATCTGCAAATAATAATTTAAATTGAATATCGGTTATTCGACGATTAATTTCATATACTAAATTTAAATCATTATTATATTTCTTTTTTTTAACCTTAGCAAAATATTTTCATAAAAAAAATCCTCAAAAAAATGAAATTATAGTTTGCCAATACATAGTTATTTATGTAAATCAATAAAAACACAGAAAGAATACAGTATCTCTAAGATATTCCGCCTCTATGAAAGGCTTTTCTTTTGTTCTTTCTCCTTCGATATCTTTTTAGCTTTTTTAAGTTCAGAAATCCAGATATTTTTAGGGTCTAATGCAATTGCCTTATCATAATCTTCAATAGCTCATTTGTAGTCTTTTAAACCATCTTTTGCCATACCCCTATTATAATAAGCTCCCATAATTTCTATATCTTTCGAATTTATTTTGATTGCAATATTAAAGTCTTTTATAGTGTTTTTATAATCCTTCAAATCCAAATATAGTTTTCATCTATTGTAATATGCTTTAAAGTTTGTTTTGTTTAACTCTATTGCCTTATTATAATCTTCAATAGCTCACTGATAGTCTTGTTGAGTTTGCTTTACCAAACCTCTATTATAATAATCGCTATCGTTATTAGGGTTTATATATAATGCTTTATCATAATCTTCAATAGCTCACTCATAGTCTTCTAAATGATATTTTGATTCTCCTCTACTAGAATATGCAGCGAAATCTGTCGAATCTAATTTAATTGCCTTATCATAATCTTCAATAGCTCACTCATAGCGTTCAAAATAAAAATTTATTTTCCCTTTATTGTAATAAGCTATAGCAAGTTTTGGGTTTAATTCTATTGCCTTATCATAATCTCCAATAGCTCATTCGTATTCTTGTTGGGTGTGTTTTACCAATCACTTATTATAATAAGCCATAGCAAATTTAGGATTTAACTCTATTGCCTTATCATAATCTTCAATAGCTCACTCATAGTCTTGTTGAGTTTGCTTTACCAAGCCTCTATTATAATAAGCTATAGCAAATTTTGGATTTAATTCTATTGCCTTATTATAATCTTCAATAGCTCACTCATAATTTTGCTCATTATGTTTTACTACACCCGAATAACTAACCTTTTGTGCTTTTAAAGAATTCAAAAGTTTTTTAAACATAATAATCCGCATAAAGAATAAATACCATATAAACATAGTCTATTACTATAAAAATTCAAGACAACTCTTTAAAAATTAATTCATCCTAGATGGGTTAATAGTTTACATTACCCACTCTTATTAGAAGACTATTTGATTATGTCTTTAGATTTCTTAGCAAGGAATTCTTCCATTGGCTTAATGTTCAATAACTTATAAATATTTTGTCTCAATCCCGAAAATAACTCATCTATCAAATCAGAAATATTTCTATTATTCTCAATTGCTAGAGCTATTCTCTTGGTTTTTGCTAATTTAAAAGCATCTTGTGCTTTTTTATTCATTTGTTCTATTCTCTCAGAACCGAAAGTCCCAGGTATTAGTTCATTAAATTTGGTCATCATACTCATCCCCTCGGCATCAACTATATCAGCGTCAAGAAATTTTCAACCCTTATGATGATGAGGGTCTCTACTTTCTTTTACCCCCTTGAATATTTTGTTTATTCTAACTACCAAGGTTTTATAATGGACAACTACTTCTTTTTTATTATCTGCTACTTTACTAATATCTGTTTTCAGAGAATTTAAAAAAACCTCAATTTTATTCTTTAAAATGGTTAAATCTTCAAGATAAGAGTGGATATGATATTCTAGTGCCTCATATTCTGGAATATTAATAGAATTTGGATAAAACTCTTCAAAATAGAGTTTATACTTCAACACCTTATTAAAGCTCCAATTTATAGCAGAAACGAGCTCATTATATCTATTAAGCATTAGAATGTTTGGCTTATCTATTTTAACATTATCTATCCATTCCTTATTAAAAAGTTCTGGTTTAAGATAAACCGACATATCAAATAATAACCGATTAAGAGGTTTAAAATGAGTCATATCTTAAAAAGAAATATAAATGATTATATTCAGAACATACCCTTTCCTTTATTAATTTCAAATAAATACATATACTTTAATTGCCTTCAACTTCTTTTCTCCATTTAAGAAAATTAGTAAAAGATTTTAACAAATCAATCCAATCATCCAAATCCTCTCTAGTAAGTTTATCCTTCTTATCTTTCTTAAGAAACTCTTCAGCGTTTTTCTTAAACAAGAGTTTAGGAAGACTTTTCAAAGGAGTTTCAAATTTTTCTTTTTTCATAAAAATATATCAAAAAATAAAGTCTTATTCTAAATAAGACTCTTTTCTTCTAGATTTTAATTTTTTAGAAAAGTCTGAAATAATTTGAAAATTATTTTATTCTTATACTTCATAACATATGAAATTTTTATTTATGAGCTTCTTTATCTATTTTTCATTCATGGTCTACTAATAGTACATATATTGTTTCATTCTTTCTAGTTCCCATAATTCTAAATGTACCCTTAGTGGGAATTCAGGTTATCCAAAAATGTCCAAACAAATCAAAAGCGGGAAATTCTTGTTTTAATATTTTATATGACTCACTACTATCAGAATAGATAGAAAATCATCAGTTAGTTCTTCCTTTATTACAAAATTGATGAGTTGTCAGGTCTTCGTTTTCTCATAATTTCTTAAAGAACTTTTCTATCTCTGTAGGTTGAAGCTCTGTTAAACAAAAATTTCTCTTCAGCTTACAATATTTAAAACTAAATCTGACTTTAGAATCAGATTTAGTTTGTGCAAGAATGGCATCATGTGCTGTTGTTGAAAGAAGCTTAGCCATTTCTTATTTAGTCAATAAATATTTTAGAAAATTGTTCTTTTATTATATCATTTGGAATCTCTATATCACTCACTCATGCCTTATAAAAATCTACCCATGGTCAATGGTCATGAGACATTCTAACTAATTCGAAAGCAGAAAATTTACCCATATCGGTCCAAACATTATCAAGAATAGAAACATCATCAGTAGAAATATCTTTAATATCTTCTTGTATAGCATCACTAGAAATAGAATTATCTCCAAAACCTTTTAATTCCATATACAAACTTTTCAAAACTGGTCATAAATTCCAAGCTTGAAATGTTTCATCCACTAATGGACTACTTGTTTTTACTAAAAAATATGCATGAGCGAAATATATTATCTTTTGAAGTTTTAAGTTAGTAATTCACTCTACAATAAGTCCATCAGAAGTTTCTATTTTTTGAGAATTAGCCTTTTCTATAAAGAATTTGGCAATTTTTTTAGTAGAATAGGTCATTTTTGTATCCATTACGGATTAAATATATTATACAACAAGATGTATGTCAAACATTATCTTGACAAGATAGATGTATTTATGTATATCCATAAAAAAATACAAATCAAGACTTTTTCATAATCATTTCAATTATAGTATTTTATCAAATTTAATAAATCATATTAATATAGTTCGCATTACTAGCTCTTATTAGAAACTTATTTCCTTTGCCTCCTAAATTTACCATCCTTACCACGGATTACACAATAGTCAGACACAGGACTCCAAACTTTTCACTTATATTCCCCAAAATCCAAATACTCTAGATTTAGCAGTTGTCATAAATCATAGTCGGGAACTGTACTGAAAAAAGTTCGCAACTCCGTTGCTGTGCTCCGAAACATTTCACAGCAAAAGCTGTGATTTTTTTTATTCTTGAAAACATATAAAAAAAGGATATCTTCTACTCATACAACCTTTATCCTTTAATTTTTTTTCTCATGGAAAACGCTATTTTAATTTCAAAATTTGCAGCGGTTGTCTATTTAGCTATTGGATTATGAACACTGATTAATCCTTCATCTATGAAAAAACTTTTGGATGATTTTATCAAAAGTCCTGGACTAACATTTCTTGCTGCGTGGATCACAACTATCGTAGGAATGATTATCATTTTCTCATACAATGTATGGACTCGACATCGATGATTACTTGTTACAATTATTGGACGAATAGCTACAATAAAAGGATTAAGTCTATTCATTCTACCAAACAATCTGATGAAAATGTCTATTAACATAGCAAAAAAATCACGATTAATAACTATATTTTCATTTATACTAGGATTAGTTTTCTTATACATTGGATTTATTAAATAATGAAATCATTAAAAAAACATAAAAAAATAATTATAAATATATTTTTTCTTATAATATGATTTATTATAACATACATATTAACTTGAAAGCTACATATAATTATTAGAATTTTGTGATTAATTGTTTTTTGAATAAGTTACTACTTATATTTAAAATACAAAAAAAATAAATTTTCTAAATAAAAATTATATTTTTATAATTATAGTAAACAGTTTAAAACTGCTATATTTTTTATTTAAAAACTTTTACACACCTCTTACACTTTATCCGTATACTACACACGCAATAATATATACAAATGAGAATATCTATTGGTATATTATGCAATTTTATTCTTTTATACTATCAACATGAAAAAACTACTACTTGCTTGATTAATCACCGCAGGGTGATTAGCAGCTGTTTCCACATTTGCTTATCAAGGAACACCAGGAGTTCAAAATCCAAATCCTACAGACCCTGTAAGACACGAATCAATGCAAAAAGCATTGGAAACAAACAATTACACAGAATGGAAAAATCTTATGGCTGGTAAAGGTGTGCTCAACAAAATCACAACAGAAGCACAATTCAAATCATTTATTGCTATGAGAGATGCTTACGCAAAAGGCGATACAACAACTTACAACAAACTAAAAGCAGAACTTTGACTTGGACAAAAAGATTGATCAGGACAAAAACAATGACTAGGAAATGGTCAAAGAAATGGAATGGTAAGAAATAACAAATAAATAAAAAGAGGCAAAAAAGCCTCTTTTTTCTATATAAAATTTATTTCAATTATCTTTTTTTCCACTCTGGCAATCTCCATCAAATTCCTCCACTAATCACAGCTATACAAATTCCAAGTGTCCAAAGTATTGGCATTGCATAGACAGGATCGACAGCGAGTCTTTTGAGAATAATCCCTACAAAGGCCCAAACTATAACCAATGCATATACAACATCATATTTCTTCCACAGACTTATCAAAGCAAGAAGTGCTGCAACAACTATCACAACAATTGTCCAAAAGACATCTGTCATTCACCACATACTCCATCCAAAATTAACCAAAAAAGTAGAAACATTTGCTATAGTAGCAACAGAAATTCGTCACAAGTAGACAGAAAATGGAATTTGTAAAAACAATTTATCTTTCCAATTTCCCAGTTTTTTTCCAATAGAAACTTTTTGTGCTATCACAATCAAGACAACCAAAAACAACAACATAATTACCACAGAAAGCAATACTTGTTGATAATGCCATGCAAAAATCCAACCAATATTAGCCATACATGACAAAAGAAACCAGATTCCAATTTTCTTTGTAATCCCAAGACTATTTTTTCTAAATAAATCAACCAATTGCCAAACCACAAATCCCAAAACCAACAAATAAATTAATCCCCAAATAGAAAATGTCATACCAACTGGTACAAAAAGATTTGGGTACAAATCTGACAATGCTCATGTAGACAATCATCAAATAGGCAATGATGTTGCCAAATAATTTACAACAACTACAGCACCAAAAGCCAAGATATTAGCAATCGCAAGAAACGATAACCAAAAGTTTCTCTCTGGTTTTTTAGAAACAGAAACTGGTTTTTTTGCTACCGATTGTTTTGAAACAACCTTTTTAGCCAAATTTTTTTTCGGTTTTGCTTTCATAGTCAGAAAAAAGAAAATAAAAAAACATATAACTATATGTACTTTCTGGCAATAAAAAATCAATACAAAGAAAAAACAGATTAAGTGCTTGCTTTCTATAAAATAAACCATATCATATCAGTCGTGATGAAATCATTATGATAACACGCGATTTTTAATTTCTAATCGAAAGAGAGATGACAGACGAAACAACAACACCAGAAGTAGCTGCTGAAGAAGTAACTACTGAAACAACAGAAGAAGCAACTGAAGAAGCAACTGAAGAAGCTGCTGCATAAATGATTACCAAAGCATAGAAATCCCTCACAAAATATACGAGGGATTTTTTTTATAAAAAGAACAAAGCTTGAATTTATATCTATTTTCAATATCCATATGAAATAAAATCAGAATTTAATTTTTATTAAACATCATGAAACAATTTATCATTATTTTCACATTTGGATTTTCTATCATTTTGGTTTGATGTACAAAAATCACAATAAGTCCTACTGAAGAAACTGAAATCAAAGAAGAAATTATTGTAGAAGAACCAGAAATTCAAATAGACATAACAAACAAGAAACAGGTTGTCGACTATACAATCAAAGCACTCAAAGACAAAAATATGGATAATTTAACAAAGGTTACAAGTAAAGAATGAATCCGTTTTTCTCCTTATAGCTATGTAGATATCGACACACATATCACACTACAAAAAGATGAACTCAAACAAGCTTTCGAATCAGAAACACAATATGTACGATGATCAGAAGATGGTACTGGGGATCCTATTTTGATGACCTTCAAAAGCTATCTCAAGAGATATGTCTATGATGTTGATTTCGAGCAAATGTCAGAAAAGCATTATGATCAAAATTTTCAAAGAGGAAATACAATTAACAATTTAGAAGATATTTACACAGGAGTTTCAACCATAGAATATTTTGTACCAGGTATCAATCCAGAATACGAATGAATGGATCGAAAAAGTTTAACACTTGTTCTCCAACAAGAAGACAACGAGTGGAAAATTAGAGCAATAATCCATAACGAATGGACAATATAAGCAAAAAATCTATTCAAGATGCAAGAAAAAAACAAGATAAAATCCACAGCAACTAAGCCACAGCTTCTGTGGTTTTTTTCTTTTTGTCGATAAATGTCTTTATAAAACCATAAATAAGTTTTGAAACATCTTCGACCTGAGAAACAAGATCATCACAGGTTGATTGGTCAATCTCTTGGATATCTTTTGCTACCAAAAGCAAAGTACGAACCTCTGCTGATTTTGATTTAGCAAGATAAAGAAATTCTTTGAACTCACCTTGAGATCGTCTTTCAAAACCAGCAGCAATAGCAGATGGCACACTTAATGCTGCTTTAATAATTTCATATTTCAAGGTAATATCATCATTACCACCAAGTGTAGTAATAGCTGTCACAGCAAAAGCTTGGGCTTTTTGCCAAGCAAGAACATCAGTAAAATCTTTGATAAGCATAAGAAAAATATTTAATAGATAAAAGAAGATCTTGCATCTTGAATAGATAAATTACTCCATGTTGTCATTCCGACCTAAATGATTTGGAGTCGGAATCTAAACTAATTACTCTGACTCCACAAAAAAAGTCCTATTTCTATATTGCAACGACTCTGCCAAACAAGGAATATCGACATGTTCCTTTCCTTCCATATCAGCAATAGTCCTAGCAAGTTTAATAATTCTATGAATTACTCTTGGCGAAAGAGTAAGTTTATAAGCAGCTTCTTTGAGAAAATCCGTACACGCGGATTCCAAAGGTACAAACTCAGATAAATGTTGGGATTTCATATGAGCATTTGCTGTCAATCAAAGTCATTGAAATCTTTTTTGCTGATAACTTCGAGCAGACAAAACCTTTTTTCTAAAATTTGCCGAAGTTTCCTCCAAATTATCGTCCAATAAATTATCAACTGGCGTTCTTGGTATTTCCAAAATCATATCAATTCTATCCAAAAGTGGTCCAGATATTTTACTTTGATATCTTTTGATATCCGCAAATGAACAAATACATGGCTTATCTTTGTCTTTATAATATCCGCATTTACAAGGATTCATCGACGCAACAAACATAAAATTTGCAGGATATTGGATACTTCCAGATACCCTAGAAATATTTATAACACTATCTTCCAATGGCTGTCTAAGTACTTCCAAAACCTCTCTTGGAAACTCAGTCAATTCATCAAAAAACAATATTCCTTTGTGTGCCAAACTCACTTCTCCTGGCGTCAACGCAGCACCTCATCATACAATAGAAATCTTAGAAGCCGTATGATGAATTTGCCTATACGGTCTTTGCAAAATCAATGGCTGATCTTTGTGTAATTTTCACACAACAGAATAAATCTGACTTACTTCCAATATTTCTTCAAATGACAAAGGTGGCAATATTCATTGGATTGCCTTACTCAACAATGTCTTTCAACTTCCTGGAGCTCCAACCAACAATAAGTTATGAAATCATGCTGCAGCAATAGCCAAAGCTCTCTTAGCAAAAAGTAGTCCTTTGATATGCTGGAAATCAACACCTCAAACAACATTATAATTCATTTCAGGAAGTTGCTTTGGTTGATTTACCGCTTCAATTTCCTTGCCATACAAAAAAAACTCCAAAACTTGTTGGAAATGAGCAAGCGGATACAAGGTTATTCAAGGAATATACTCCAACTCATACACATTTTCTGCTGGGATAAAAAATGTCGTATAGCCACGTTTCACCGCATCAATCACGCAAGGCAAAAGACCATTAACTGGCTTCAAACATCAATCAAGTCAAAGCTCTCCAAAAAACAAAGATTCCCCGAAAAATCTTGGAACAAAAACATGATCCTCAAATATCAGAAACAAAAGTGCCACTGCCATCGGCAGGTCAAAACTTGTCCCAACCTTTTTGATATCCGAAGGTGCCAGATTCAAAATAAACTTTTTATTGGGAATCGTAATTCCGACATTTCTAAACGTCGCTCTAATCCTTTCTTTGGATTCTTTGATAGCCGCATCAGGCAGTCAAATAATTTCAATAGAAGGAATAGAATTATTTGCATCCGCTTCTACCACAATTTCATATCCTTGAAGCCCCAGATGCGTATACGTTCTGATTTTTTGAATCATCAGAAAAACAGTGAACAGAAATAAAATGTTCTCAAAAAAACAATAACAAAACAAAAAATCACAAGAATAAGCGAAAGAAACTGGGGAGGTAAACCTCCCCAAAACCATATTACCGAGGAAGTAATTCCAAAAAATTATAATAACTATTGGCATTATTTTTCATGGCGCAATAGAAATCCCAAAGATCCATATATTTTACATTTTTATCAAACGATCCTCGATCAGGATCCAACGAATCAGTAAAATAAATTTTAGATCCAATAATTCCTCTTTTCCAATAAATACTATAAATTGTTACATAATGAGTATAATTTCCAGACATAGCAATAGTCACAAAAGGAGTTTTGTTTACATACATCAAAAGCATCATTTTTTTAAAAACAGATAAGGACTCTGTTGTGCTTTTTTGCAAACTAATCGTTCTCGCTTTTACAATATTTCTATCGGTAGTATTGGCATAATCTCTAAGTTTTGTTATAAGCTTAGAACCACCACACCCATTTTTAACCAAATATACCTGATCAACATTTACAGGATAATCATGACCACAAACCGCAGCAATATTTCCCGTACAAATTACATACGAAGTCCAAGAACAACTAGTTCCATTTGGCTGTCGAACATGCCTATACGCCCATTTATAGTTATCATAACACCGAAACGCATAAGTAGGAATTGACCAAACAGAAAGTGCATTATTGACAATATCATACATAGCATCGCTGCTTTTCTGAATATTGCTTTCGGATTCATAATCATAGTCCAACACATTTTCTTTGAAGAATTGATCATCTTCTGGTACAAACTCCCCCAAAGATTTGGGCCGATTTTCATCTGACAAGACATCATCAACAAGATTCTGATTTTCATCGATGACAATATCGTCTTTTTCACATCCTGCTACAAACATAGCCACAATTCCTATCACCAATAGGACAACAATTTTTGTTTTCATAAGCATTAGTTTTTAAGTTAAACATTTTTTTTTCTTTTTATTTTTCGCTCTTTCATGAAAGCACGAGAATTTTACTAATCCAAAAAAAGAAAAAAACTGACAAAAGTATGACAAAAAGTTTGAATAGGTGGTAACTGGTTTTTTATTGAGATATTTTTCTGTCATTGCGAGTGTTATCGTGGCAATCTAACTAACAAAAAACTATTCGTTTTTTTGACAAAAAAGTTTTTATGAATATACTTGGATAAGTTTATTTTTTATAATTTCTATAATGAAAAAAATATTTTCTGCAGGTATTATTATCATTGGGCTTCTCTCTTCTTTTACTTTTGCTGTTGAACTCAATAGCACCAACATCACACAAGCCCCTTATAATTGTGCTACAAGTGCTACAAGTTGTAATCTCTCCAATAAAAGTCCAAAAATCACGAGTATAGCACCAGGGACATTTACAAATCATAGTAGTTTGACTACTTTATATTTTGGTTATAATCAAATTACTTCTATCGAAAGTGGCGATTTCTCTGGGCTTTCTAGTTTGACTGAGTTAGGTCTTAATTCTAATCAGATTACTTCTATCGAAAGCGAATCTTTCTCTGGGCTTTCTAGTTTGACTTATTTACATCTTGATTCTAATCAGATTACTTCTATCGAAAGTGGCGATTTCTCTGGGCTTTCTAGTTTGACTTATTTAAGTCTTAATTCTAATCAGATTACTTCTATCGAAAGAGAATCTTTCTCTGGGCTTTCTAGTTTGACTCGTTTATTTCTTAATTCTAATCAGATTATTTCTATCGAAAGCGAATCTTTCTCTGAGCTTTCTAGTTTGACTGAGTTATATCTTGATTCTAATCAAATTACTTCTATCGAAAGTGGCGATTTCTCTGGGCTTTCTAGTTTGACTCGTTTATATCTTAATTTTAATCCTATTTATCATATAGACAACAATGCTTTTGATAATTTATTAATACTGCAATATCTATATATAAATAATGTTTGTACTACAACACCTATTACTATCTATTTCTGAAACAACAAAGAAACAGATACAGACAACAATTTCTGTAGTATCGTAGACACAGACAATTCAGGCGACTTTATTGACTGATTAAACAACAGAAGTTACAATCCTTGATGAGGATTGTTGAATTTAGATGGAAGCTATTATATCTGATCTTCTCCTATTAGCTTTTTACCTTGAGTCACAAATGAAATACTAGCAAAAACGGTGATGAAATCTGAAAACACTAATGGATATAATCAAGATTATTATCAAAACACCGTAGAAGTGCAATTTGATAACTGAACATTACTTACTAGTAACTGACAATCATTTACTGGGCTTTTACAATGACCATTGTTGATCACTACATGAGCGGTTAAATGATTGGATAATGTTGTTGCTCTTACCAAATTTGGAGATAGTACAAAGAGTATAAATTTTAGTCTGCCAGTAACTGTCAGAATGCCTGCTTTGGGCAAAAACATAAACGACACAGTAAAAATATATTATGCTCAAAATTTATCAGATTATTGGACATTCCATACTACAGCAACAGCAATAGATATCAATTGAGTTCCTTATGTAGAATTTACTACTGATCATGCTACATACTTTGCTATCGGTGAAGAAATCTGATCTTTTGTTATTAACAATGATGACTCTACTACTGCCTCTCAAAATGTTACTTTAACTATTTCAGCATCAGGAAGTCAATATATGAGATTTTCTAATATCAGTGGTTCTAATCGATCTGACTGGGAATCTTATAGTGGTTCAAAATCTTGGTTATTATCAGAATGATATGGTGAAAAAACTGTTTATGCAGAGTTTGATATTGATGAAGACTATTCTGCTGACGCTTCTACTTTTGATGATATTGAATATACAAATCTTCTTCCTGGTCAAACTGAAGGAAATATCTCCCTCAACATCACCTGATGAGTGACAGAATGTATCTACTGAACATCCCTAGATATGAATGCTCAAGATGTCAAAATTGGTATCCCTTATACCTTCTCAGGAACTTTTCCTTCTGCTTGGTATTGTCAAGATTATCAAGGTATTGATTGAGGGTGGACGTTAACTATCCAAACAACTGATCTAACCAACGAAAAATGAAATACCATTTCTGGTAGTAATCTTCTTATCTCTCATGATCCTGTTGTAGTTCAAGGTGATTTAGCTTGTACTTGAAATAATTGAACTCCTACACAATTTTATAGTGCTCCTTATGAAATTTTTGCAAAGGCTTCAGAAAGCAATAAAATATGTAAAGTAAGTACTAATGATGTATCACTTTTGGTTAATGTACCAGCTAATCAAGCACCAGGTAGTTATAGCGGTACTCTTACTTTGACTATGAATGGGTTTTAATTTTATTTACAAACTCGCTTTAACAAATCCACAAAACAAAGGATGTGGTTTTTGCAAAGTTGATTTAAACTCTGGATGAGCTTGAGTTGCTACATAAAAAGGATGATCAGAAATTTCTACAAATTCAGCCAATGTTCAATCTTTTGATGATCCAGAAATAAATAAACCATTATTTTGTAAAATATCATGATATTTGGGATTGACTTCATATCTATGTCTATGTCTTTCCACAACAAAATCAGATTTATATAATTTTGATACTATTGAACTATTTTTTAGATAAGCTTCATAATTACCAAGTCTCATAGTTCCTCATTTTTTGGTAATATTTTTTTGATCTTCCAAAAAATCTATAACTGGATCTAGAGTATTTTTATCAAATTCTGTAGAATTAGCTTTTGGCAATCAACAAACATTTCTAGCAAAAGAAATCGTCGCAATTTGAAGTCACAAACAAAGTCCCAAATAAGGAATTTTATTTACTCTAGCATAATTAGCCACATTTATCATACCTTCTATTCACCTATTTCCAAATCATCCAGGAACCAAAATACCACGAATATCTTTTTCTTTGATAAAATTCTGTACAAAAACTTCTCGATTTTTATCTTCGCATTGCTCAGTATTGAGCCAATGAATATTGATTTTGGTTTGATGAGATGCTCAGGCATGTTTCAAAGCTTCCACTACACTAATATACGAATCATCAAGTTTTGTATATTTTCCAGCCAAAGCAATATTTACTACAGATACTGGATTTAATAATCATTCAACTTTCGATTTTCGATCATCAAGATTACATTCAACAGTTTTATCAAAAAATCTTTGAGTAATAATATTGTGTAAACCTTGTTCCAAAAAATTTAAAGGCACACTATAAATACTTTTTTGATCTCAATTTTCTATAATACGATTTTCATCCAAATCAGAAAACATTGCTATCTTTTTTTTGATTTCAGGCGTCAAACGAGCATCGGTTCTACACACCAAAACATTTGCATGAATTCAAAGTTCTCTAAGTTTGGAAACAGAATGTTGCAACGCTTTTGTCTTCATTTCTCCAGAAGTAGAAACACGAAGAACAGGCACAACATGTACAAAAAGAACATTTTCTCTTCCCAACTCACCTCTAAATTGTCTCAATGCTTCCAAAAAATGAGGTCATTCAATATCTCACACAGTTCATCATACTTCAATAATTGTTATATCTTTTCACTCAGAAGCTTCACGAATTTTATCTTTTACTTTATTTGTTACATGTGGTATAACCTGTACTGTTTCACCCAAGAATTTTCATTCTCTTTCTTTTTGGATAACAGATAAATAAATCTGACCTGTTGTCACACTACTATTTCTAGTCAACTCTTCATCTATAAATCTTTCATAATGTCAGAGATCCAAATCTGTTTCAAATCAATCTTTTGTTACAAAAGTTTCTCCATGTTCAAATGGAGACATAGTACCAGCATCAATTTGCAAATATGGATCAAGCTTCATCATAGTCAACGAATATCAACAAGATTTCATCAATCTACCTATAGATGCAGCAGTTATTCCTTTTCCTAGACCAGAAATAACTCATCCTGTAACAACGATCAATTTCATAAAAAACACATAAAAAAATAAATATCTTTAGATATATTAAACAAAAATTAATTTTATGAATTATCTTGAAATCTGTTTGATATATGTTTTATCCCATAAAAAACCAACATTGATTCTATACCAACATACAAAAGTAACAAAAAGAAAACCAACTCACCAGCCAATCATGATTTCAAAAGCAAAAATACATTAACCAAAAATGACATAATACTAGCCACAATCCAATACCAATAATCTTTATGATCAAAGAAATCTTTGTATTTTTCGGGCAGAACAAACAATCATAGACTTGTTATAATATTCCAAACGACAGACCACAAAACAATAGATTTAATATTTGATTCAAAATACGAAAACAAACTAACATAAACAGCGAAATGAATTACAAAAAACAAAAATAAATTCTGAAAAAAACTAGTATATTCTATTCTTTTAAGCAATAATACATTACCCACAAAAAATGAAATTACTATCCAATAAAACAAATGATTTACTCAAGACATATTAGACCAATTAGCTACAAAAGACACAAATAAAATTACCACAACCAAAACATTTAGAATTTCTATTATATATCTAAATATTTGTGGCATATCGACTACAAAGTCATACATTTTAGACAAAAATTCATTAGAAAAAAATGTTTTATTTGTCACCCTTTCTCAAGCCAAAATACGTCTTACAGAAATACGACCATGATTAACAGGTTTTTTTTGTACAAACCATCGTAAACCAAGATATAATCAAGTTAAAATCACACTAATCAAAGACAATCATGCTGATAAAGATGAAAACCAAGAAACAATCAAGACACAAAACAGCAATAATCAACTAACAAAAAGAGTATATAAAAAAGTGTCTTCTATATCTACAAATATTCACAATATAAATTTCAAAAATCAAATAAATCAAAGCTGTAATGACAATAGCATAACTATAAATGAATTCAATTCGCTTCAATTAAAAACAAACAATCATATAAACACAAATAATAACAAAATTAAATAATATCAGAATTGAAATATTTTTTTACCATCATCATAATTAAAAAAATATGATAAAATCCAAAATAAAAAATTTCAAACTAACATATACAACAAAGAACTTGGAAAGTTTATATTCAAAAAAGATAAAATTCAAAATATTGCCAACAAAACAATTACCCATGCAATATGTAAACTATATTTACTAAGTTCAAATTTCGAAAAAGAAATAGGCGTTTTAATAGCTACATAAGCAAATCATCAAATCAAAAAAATTAGTGGAATTAAAGCCAAAAACCAAAGTCCCAAAAAATAGAAATACAACACACAAGCAACCAAAACAATTAGTGCAAGCAAGAAAAACATAGTTTTATAAAAAAATAATTAAGATAAAGCAAAGGTGTGTTTTAAAATAGGTATTCACACAAAATACAAAACAATCATAACTACAAAAAGCACTCAAATCAACAAAGGATTTTTAGATTTTATATAAGAAAACAAAAAAGAAAGCAATCATAAAAATCATAAAGTAAAAAACGAATAATATATATTATCCAACCATTTAGAAGAAGAAAGTAACAAAAAATAAACAACACTTCATCAAAGGAAAACAAGAATAATTATCAATCCCAACTGCATAAAATCAAAAATCCTATATACATACAATAATATTTTTTGAAACAATTCTATAAAATCTTTTTTTAGAAACATAAGATATATCAAAACTTCTCCAAATGCAACATAATCTTTTCTTTTTACAGACACATTTCATCAAAACATTTGTTGTTGCTGAACTTTTTCTAATATAGATACTTGTCTCTCCAAATCTACAGCCGTAACTGAAGTTCAATCAAATAATTTTTCTGAAGAGTCCTCCAAAGAAGCATAGTAATCTTCTTCTATACGATCAACTATGGAAAAAAGCTCTTGCAACATATCTCTTATCTTTTCATAATTTGTTCACATTCTCATTTTTTTTAATTCTTCAACTTTAATTTTTATTGTTCTAAGATCTTTTGCAGAAATAAAAGCTCATTTATCTACAAGCAAAGAATTAACCTTATCCAAAGACCAAGCAATAACATTTTTTGCTTTTTCAAGTCAATCATCTTGATAATAAAATTTCTTTTCTTTTTCCTGTTCTTCTTTTGCTGCATCTTTTTGTGATTCCTGTTGGATTTCTAATTCTTTTTTACAAACATCAATTACTTTTTTAATTTGTTCTGGAGTTTGTGGATCTACAAAATAATTTCAATCAATTACATCAAATCACAAACCTAAAAAAAGAAGAACAAAACTTTTTAAGTTAAAATCTTTTGTAGATACAACACGTATTTCTTTAGCTTCAAAAGAAACAATTACATAAAGAGGACCAAAAGAATTTAAGTCTCAACTATAATCGCCCAAAGAAAGCAAAACTAAAGAAGATTCTTCAATAAATTTTCTAGCAAACAAAGGAGAACTCAAATCCAAAAGAAATTGAATATTTTGTGGTTTTTTTGTCTCTTTAGAATCTTGTTTTATAGTATTTACGACAAAAGTCATTACAAAAAAAGCAGGTATAAATTGAACTATTATATAGTCATTGCGTTTTTATATTGAAAAAACAAAAAAAATCAATATATAAGGGCGCCAAAAATTTAGTTATTAACAAGTAAATTATGAAAAACTTTCTTTTTTGATTAATCTTGGGTTGAATTATTGTATTCGGATATTTCTTTACAAAAGAAAACCCAGAAAACACCTATGTTTTACAAGCAAAAACATTAGTAAACAAAATTTTACAAAAAGATTCAAAAGTTGGTATTGCAAATCCAGCATCAACTTATTGTATAGAGAACAATTGAACCCTTGAAATCAAAGATGGAAATGAATGACAAATAGGTATTTGTACGTTTTCTGACTGATCTTCTTGTGAGGAACGAGCTTTTTTTAGAGGAGAATGTAATCTTGGAAATCAAAACGAAACAAATGGAATAATCAACGAACAAGAAAATCAAATTCCAGAAAATAACGAAAAAATATATTGTACTGAAGAACAAAAAGCAGCAGAAATGTGTACAATGGAATATATGCCTGTTTGTTGATCTGACTGACAAACACACGGAAACATATGTAGTGCTTGTAGTAAATGAATAGAATATTATACAATATGAGAATGTATAAATCAAGCACAACAAGAATGTCCACAATATGCTCCACCAAGTTCAGACTTTTGTCCAAATTGAATTATTCAAGACCAAGGAACAGATGAAAATTGATGCCAATTACCTCCAGTATGTGTAGAATAATCTTTATTAAATAACAATCTTTTTATGGAACAAATTATCGGAAATTCTATTCTAGATCAATATTTTGATGAACACACTATGTCACTTCATCTCAAAGAAAACAGCAAAATAGTACAAAAAAAATGATCTCCTTGAAATCGACAACCAGTAGTAAACGAGAAAATTATAAGCAAACAAGAAATAACAAATCTTATTGATACTATTTATCAAGAAATCACACAAAGAGATGACGGTTTTCTAGAAATAGATAGAAAACTTTCAAAAGTAGCACAAGTATGACCTTACAGAATAGTTATTGTATACCCACCACTTTCCGATTGATTAGAAATGACGGTTGTAAAACCCATTGTAAGACTCAGTATTGAAGATTATAAATTAAGTCCAGAGACATTTGATTTACTAAAAAACAAAGCAAAATGAATATTAGTTTCTTGAGCACCAGGAAGTGGTAAAACAACTTTTGCTCAAGCAATTATCGACGTTTACAACAAAGAAAATAAAATAATAAAAACAATAGAATCACCACGTGATCTTCAACTACCAGAAAATATTGTACAATATAGTTTTACATATGGTACTCATGATGAAGTAAGAGACATTCTTCTTTTATCAAGGCCTGATTACACAGTTTATGATGAAGTAAGAAACAAGTCTGATTTTGATTTATATAAAGACTTGAGATTAACATGAATTTGATTGGTCGGTGTGATTCACGCAACAAGACCGGTAGATAGTATTCAAAGATTTTTGGGAACAATTGAAATGTGAATAATTCCGCAAGTTATTGATACAGTTGTCTATATAGAAAAATGAGAAATACAAGAAATTTATACTCTATCACTTACAGTTAAAGTTCCAGAATGAATGATGTCAGAAGAGTTAGCTCGTCCAGTAATTGTAATTACAAGTTTTCTTACAAAAAACATAGAATATGAAATATACACTTTTGGAGAACAAATTGTAGTAATGCCTGTTTGAGATAATCACGAAGGTTGATGAGCAAGCCCACATCCAGCAAGAGCATCAAGACAAAATACTGTTTCTGAATATGCTAAACAAGCAATCATTCAAAAATTAAATAAACATATTTCTTGTGATTTTTTCACCAAAGTAAAATGAACTAGTATAGATTTGTATATTCCAGAAGGCTACAAATGACGTATTATATGAAAATGAGGAACCGCAATAAATGATTTAGAAAAAAATATATGACTAAAAATAAACGTAAAATCATTTGAAGATCTTCCAATTCTAGACGAACAAGTAGATATAATGGAGGCTAAGTGACACCTAGATATTGCTTTTCCACAACAATTTTCAAACAAAACGGTTCAAATATTAGTTTGAGATGAAATAATCAAACTAGAAACTGACGCAAACGGAATTTCATCAATAAAAAACAAACCACTCATAAAATCAATTCAAAAAAGATGATTTATAGTAATAGATGAAAGCAAAATCTAAAAATTCAATTCTAAGTGTTGATCACTAAGAACTTTTAATATCTAAATTCCATAGAAAACAATGACTAATTTTCATTTCTGAAAAATAATTGCTTGAGTAAGCCCAACATTAGCAAAAGAAACGGTTCTTTCAAAAATAATTAATATGGTTGATGTGTTCAAAATTAGTTTATGAGGTTGATTTGATGACAATAATAAAAAATACATAGACACTTTAATGAAACTAGACAATAGCAAAACAATAATGCTAGAAACTAGATGAAACGATGTTAGAATAAAAAATGTAGTAGACATAAAATTAAAAGATAAACAAAAAATTGAAGTAGAATATTCTGAATATGCACAAGAACATAACGAAAAAATTTTTGTTGATGCAACATTTTTATCCCAACTAAAACCAGGTCAAGAAATAACATTTGAACAAAGCTGAATTAAATTAAAAGTAAAAGAAACAAAAGAAGATCTTGTTTTATGTGAGGTTATTAATGGTTGAGATTTAATTCAATACGACAGAGTATCTTTTCCAAAATTTGAAATTGAAATACCCTTTTTGTGAGAAAGAGAAAAAAAAGATATATTACGATGACTAGAATATTGAATTCACGTAATAGCAGCTTCTTTGACAAATTCAAAAGACAATATTTTTGAACTTAAAGAATTTCTTGCTAGTCAAAATCGTGAAAAAATGAAAGTTTTTGCAAAGATAGAAACAGAAGAATGATTAAAAAATATCGATGAATTAATAAAAACAGCTGATTGAATAATTTTAGTAAAGGAAAAACTTGGTAATATTTTGGATGAAAAAACAGAAAAAGATATATTCAAAAGATGTAAACAAGAATGAAAACCATTGGTTATTACATTTTGACTAACACAAAAAAAGAATAGTAAATGAACAACAATTAGCGAGCAAGAAATCAAAAAATATTGTGGACAACAATTAGATTGTTATATGTTAAACACGCTTTTAAAAGAAGAAGACACAATAAACATGATTACTGATATTTCAGAATTATTAGAAGAACATGAGCTTTGTGTGCCTTACGAAAATCTTTGAAACTTTTACAAAGAAAACGAAGATTTTTTGGTAAGAGATTATATTATTTATAATGCATACAGAATCACAAATGAAGTTAATGTAAAAGCAATTGTTTCTTATACAGAAAATTGATATACATCATCCAGATTATCATCCCTAAAACCACAAGTTCCATTGATTGCCTTTACAAAAATTGACGAAACATATAGATACATAAATATGCTACGATGAGTAAGATGATACAAAATTTCTCAATCATTTAATTATGAAAATCTCAAAAGAGTTGGTAAAGAAATGATAAGAATTATTTTCAAATGAAATATTTCTCTTGATGATAAAATTATTATTGTACAAGCAAACGAAATCATTAAAGATGAAAAAACAGGTATGATAAATTGAGTAGAATTATATAAATTCAAAAATATATAAAATCTGAATTTTTAATTTATTAAAAAACAAAATGACACTTCGTGTTTACAATGGAGAAAAATTTGAAAGAAACAGACGATGGTATGTTTTATTTGCTTTAGTCTTGATAACGATTATTTGATTATCTCTTTGGAAACAAAATGTGATTGGTGTAGTTGTTTTGTTTTTTATTTTATGAGCTTACTTTTATTATAGTATTGTTTCAAACCAGATTATTTCATTAAAAATAGAAAAAAACCATCTAATAATAAACAATAAAATTTATTTACGATGAAGTTTTAGAGCATATAGTATAGAAATAGAAAAAAAGAATCAACAAATTAGAAATATAGTACTAATAACAGAAAAATGATATATGATATATACAATTCATGACAAAAATGATCGTATAAAAGAATTCTTAATAGAAATAAATGACCATCTTCCATTGGTATCAGAATATAATCAATCATCATTAGAAAAATTAGCAAGAATTTTAAAATTATAATTTTCAATGTCTTCAAGATTAGTAATAAAAGACGCCGCTCGACAATTGATTTGAAGAGTTATTAGTGCACTTTTTGGATTTATTACAATCAAAATAATGACACCGTATCTTGGTCCTCTAAGATATGGAGATTATTCTACTATTTTAAAATATTTTGCAATTTGGACAGCTCTTGCTGATCTATGATTATATGTACTAGCCGTCAAAAGACTTTGAGAAATCAAAGAAAGAAATAAAGACCCAAACAACACACAGCTCAAAGAAGAATATGGAAAATTTGTAGGAACTAGATTAATTATAATGTCTTTCGTTTACGTAGTTGCTATTATTGTAGCATATCTTTTACCAGCATATACAAGTAATCAATACATTGTTCGATGACTTCCATTATGAATGGTTTTTTCTGCAAGCTTTATGTTTGCAGGTATTCAACAATTACCATTACAACTTTTTTGGAAAATGAAATGATTGAGTATTTCATTGATAACAGCAAGATTATCTCAATTAACAATTTTGGTTCCTTCTGTTTACTTTTTTTTCAAATACGTAGATTTTTCTACTCCAACCAAACTTTCTATCGCTGCATTTTGTATGATACTTATATCTGTAGTTGCAAGCTGAGTATGACAAAACTTGGAAATACATTTTAGAGCAAAAAAAATACTCCCACTCAAAATAAAATTTGACCTATGATTTACCAAAGACATTATCAAAAATAATCGAAAATATTGAGTATCTTATTATTTAAGTAGTTTTCACACATTGGTTGTTTTAATGTTTTTAGGTTGGTTTTTTCCAACATCAAAAGGGATTGATTATGCAGGAATATGGGCTTTGGCACTATCCTTGATAGAAATTCTTTTGATAATTCCTTCATCACTATGAAATAGTTTGTTGCACAAAATAGCCGGCTACCAATTAGAAACAAAACGTAAAAACATATGAAGTTTGTTGAATATGGTACTACGAATTGGATGATGCATCGCTATAAATTTTTGGATCTTTTCAAATCAGATTATAAAATTTGTATGAGGAGAAAAATTTATAGGAAGTTTTGATAATATTCAACTTTGGTGATCCAATCAGATTTTACCATTTTTGGGGGTTGTTTTGTTTTTCAGTTTTATAAAACAAGTTTATAATTATCTATTTGTGACAGTTGATAAGCAAAATGTCCTCTTGGGAATCAACGGAGTCGGAGTAATCATCTGAGTATCCCTATGAATCTTCGTGATTCCCAAACGAGGTCTAGCTGGTTGAGTCCTCACACAACTAATTATAGAATTTTTATTTATGTTTTGAGCAATAATAGTTGCACACAAAAACAATATATCTCCTATCAAAAATCTCTCTCATACAGCAAAAATTCGATGAGTTTTTCTATTATTATGAATATTTTGATCTTTGATAAAAATATATATCAATCCGACAAACCGAACACGATTTTTATGGGCAATTGGTATCAACCTAACAATACTTGCAATTTCTCGAAAAACAATAAAAAAGGTCGCTCGCTGACTTGGCATCGAGGACCCTATACCCGAAAATAAAGAATTGTTTTAATCTATTTTTTCTTTGGTTTTTGAAACAACCTTAATTGGCTTTTTATTGCGAAAATTAGCTTTATGTTTATGGTATTCTTTGTTTGCTAAACTCATTCATGTTTTTAAACTTTCAATAGTTACAGGAAATTTTTTACCTTTGTTTGTTTCAAAAATCACTTGTTTCCCAAAAACATCATCTCCCAACGAAACAATCTTGCCTTTCAAAATTTTCCCTGATTTTGTCATATAAAAAATAGGTCTATATCAACCAATTTCAATTCACATATTTTTAATTTCATCAAATCTTTGTTTATCAAAATCTTTACTAGAAACCAAACTAGTTTTTGTATGGTCTTTTTTCACATCAACAAAAACAGTCATTCATTTATGAAAATTTTTATTTTTTGCAAAATTTGACAAATTACTATAAAGAATATCATACCTTACAGAATGTCAAAATTTATTCCCAAGAGAAACACTTAATCATTCTTTACTTACATTTGATACAATTCCCATATAAACTTTCTCTTCCATCATCTTTTTTGAAAGATCAACACTATTTACAAAGTTTTTTACATCCTTTTCGTCTAAATCATCCAAAATTTTAACAAACGCGTTATTTACAATCTTATTTGCATTAATAATATTTTTATTCTTAGAATAATTTGGAACATAATCAGAAACAATATCAGACGTATCCAAAGCAAGCAAAGCTTCTTTTAATTGCTTTTTTTGGATATCTTTTAATGTTTTGATTGTAAGATCAAAATCCTTATCAAGAAGTTCTTTTAATTCTTTTTTTGAAGGAGCTCATGTATCCAAAAAACGAACCATCACACTTTTTTGTGGAAGATCTACTTGTTCATATACTTTATAAAAGTCATGTTTTCTCTTTTTTTTAGGCAAAACAGAATTCAAATCTTGTAAACTATTCAATTTTATCATAACAAAAGAAATAAAAAATAAAATCCATAAATAATTATAAACCAAAAACTCAAAAAAAGCAAATTTAGATAAAGAAAATTCTATTTGAAAAAAACAATCCAAACCATAAAAAGAAACTAGAATATTTGTATTATAAAAAAAACAATATGTATCTTGTAGTTTTCCTATTATGAACAATTTTCTGATCATTATGATCAGTGCTTTTAACTAGATTAGAAGACGATATTAGTCGAAGAAAAATAAAAGGAATACTTTTTGGATTTTCCAAATGTCCACATTGTCACAAAAGACTTCAAGCAAAAAATCTTATTCCTTTGATAAGTTTTTGACTACAAAAAGGAAAATGTAGTTTTTGCAAAAAGCCCATTTCACGACAATATCCAATATTGGAAATAACTTCTGGATTGGTTTTTATGTTTTCATACTATCTTGTTTTTGATGTTTGAAGTTATTTTATTCCAAAATGACTACATCTAATGTATTATATTTTTCGAGCTATAACAAATTGGTGATTATTGTTATTAATTATTCAAGATATTAAAAAACACGAATTACATATGCCAATACGAATATTTACAACAGCACGAATTTTAATCCGACAATTTGTTGGTTTAATATGAAATTATCAATGAACAGTAATAGCTTCAATTATTTTTACTAGTATTTTTTTGTTAATTTATTTTTGAGCAAAAATATACATCAAAATCAAATATAAAAGCGAACAAGAATGATTCTGACAATGAGATATTTTTCTTTGATTTAGTCTATGAGCACTAGTAAGCACAATAGAACAATTTAATGCAATTAATATTTCACTACAAAATCATCTAAAAATAATAATAAGTATAATATTTATAGCGGCAATTTTATGACTAATTTATGCTGGAATTATCTGACTACTAAAAAAACAAACTACGATATCAATAGCCAACAAACAAAAAATCACAATCCCTTTCTTCCCTACACTTATAATATCTTTTTGGATAATATTATTATATGGGGATCAAATTATTTCTTATCTTTTTTTATAAAAACATAGATATGACAACAAAACAAAAAATTAGATTTCTTATTCGAGGAAGTATAACAATTGCAAGTTATGGCTCAGCAATCACTTTTCTTTTTCATAATCAAGAATTGATTTTATCTTTAATAGCTGTATTTATTTTTTTTATATCATTTCACTTTTTTTATATAGAAATTTACAAATTTAAACCAAGATATTTGATTATAGGACTAATATTATGAATAATAATAACATGAATAATAATCTCACCTCAAACAACAGCAATGCGAGTTGCAAACATATGATTTCACATTACAATTGGTTTATTGGCCTATAATTTATATCGACAAACCGAGTGAAATATATGATTTGATTGATTTAGTTATTTTTTTGTAGGATGATATTTATTTACTATGGCTTTAGCTTTGGTTTACAGTACGGTTATAGTAAATTTTTTTAGCGAATTTCCAATGAGTTGCCAAGAATTAAGCAATCAATCTGCTAAAGTTGTTGCCACAGTATCAAAACCGTTTAAAATAAGTCGAAACAAAACCCAAGAAATTACAAACTCCACAAAAACTGTTCTTACATCAACATTTTGAGATCTTTTTGAAGCTAGTAAGAATATAGAAATAAGTGCTCCAAAAGAGAACAATATAATAAATAAAATCAAAAATCGAAAAGATGCTTTAATAACACAAACTCTACAAGAAAACGAAAAATTAAACAACACAATTTGTGATTATACACTAAAAACTATAAATGAAAAACTTCAATCTCCAACAATCCAATATCCAGTTATTATATTGATATTATTTTTAATATATCCTTTTTTGAGAATAGTTATTCGAATACTAAGCTTTATCGGTCTGGCTATATTTGAACTATTATATCTTTCAAAACTATACACAAAACACAAAGAAACCAAAGAAGTAGAAAGAATAGGATAAAAAATCTCTTGAAAAACATATGAAGCTAGGTATAACAAACAAAACACATTGTTTTAATTTCTTTTTAAATTAAATGAAAAAAACAACCTCATTACTTCTTATACTAATAATTGGTTTGTTTTCTATTGCAGTAAATGCTCAATGACTCTGAGATCTTATCGATAGTTTATGAAGTGAAATAAGTTTTTGATATACTACAACAGAAAAAATAACTATAAAAGAAATAACTGACGAAAAAGCTGTTATTCAGTCACCTCTTATTAAAAATCAAAACAATGAAAATATTTCAAATTATACTCTTATGTATAGTGAATTCCCTCTAACAGAAATATTAGAAAATACAAGCTTATTAAATGAAACAAAAGAAAAAACAATAACACTAACTTGAAGTGAAAACCCTTTTTATGTAGAACTATGAATATCAGATTGATTAAATCCAATAACCAAATATTATCTATTTATAATTCCAAAAGATTCTACAGGGAACCTTTGAGAAGTATCAAACGAAATATGGTTCAATATTTCAAGTAAAACTTATTGAGACGCTTGATCAAGCGAAACATATACATTAGAAGAAACTCATGATGCTGCTTGAGCAGATATGACATTAGCAAATATTAGTCATGAAATAAACTGAAACACAATAACGCTTAAACGAATTGCTGTTAATTGAAGTGAAACAATCGATTTATCTGTAATGACTCCTGGTTCTTCTTCGTTCAATAGAGTTGCTACTGTAAATATGAACCAAGAAAGATATGCTTTTACTTCAAACAGAAACTGAGAATACATATTTAAATTTACACCAGACAACAACTGAAAAGAAATAAATTATAGTTTACAAATGAATACTACTATTATAGGTTGAAATAATAATAATTGAGGTTGATGAACAGTTATCCCGGTAGTACCAAAAACATGACCAAAAGAAAATGCTATAGTGATAATTATTGCTGCATTTTTGGGATATTTAATCTACAGAAAACTATATAGAAAAGCAAAATAACAATTGTCAATCAAAAATAACAATAAGCTGGTCTTAAAATTGACCAGTTTTTTTAAAAAAATATAATTAAGAGAAAGCTTTTATCGTGAAGAAAAATATGCACAACAAAAAGAAAAGAACTTTATTATTGTTATTCCTTATAGGTCGATTGGGATTTATCTTTTTCGATGGTGTTTTCAATAAAGAAAAAATTGCGGAAAACATTGTTTATTTCAAAAATATTGGTGTTGAGTACCAAGAGACACAACATAGTGCTGCATATGAACAACAAGATCAAAACACAAATATAGAAGAAAAAATAAACAAAAAAATTCAAAGTCAAAAAAGTTATTTACAAGATATAAAAACACTAGAATATATATACAATCAAGAAAAATCGCCTACAATTTTAAAAGAAATAATAAAAAAACAAGCTCAAAATTATAATTTTAATGAAGCTCGAAAAAACATAGAAAAATTAGAAAAAAGCTGAATTGCTGTAGATGTTCATCTACTTTTATATGTTTTCATCAACAGTAATAATTTAAATATAACTCAAAAAGATAGTATAAATAAACTTCTTCCGCTATTAGACATAACCGTGCAAAACAACTCTATATGAAATCAAGATTACTTATTTTATGTATGACTTATAGAAATTCGAAATAGAAATTATACAAAAGCTCTAGAACAACGAAAACAAGTAAAGGTACCACAATATCAGCCAATAATAACTAGCTTTGAAAGAACAATTAAGAGTTATGATTCATCCAAAGCTATTCCTACGTATTATCAAGATTGATTAGTCGCATTAACAGCGCTAAAAAATTGATATTTTACTATTGCAAGAAAAATAGCACTAGAAACAATATTGCAAGATGAAAATTATATTTTGCCTTATCAAGTTTTATCTTATGCTCATTTTTTGACAAACAATCGAGATACCGCTATAGAATATTTTCTTAAATTAGCTAATTTCGACCAAAAAAACAAAGAAACCTATCAATTTCTAGTATGAACATCATATTATCGAAAAAATGATTTTACATCATCAATACTGTATTTATCACAAAACAAAAGCACAAAATATCAAACAGATACAATTAGATATATGATAATAAACTACCTAGAAATAGAAGAAAATGAAAAAGCAATTCAATATTGGCAAAAGTTATTGGGACAAAATGATATCAAAAATTCTGATTTTTTTCTTTATTTTTACAATATATTCTACAAATGATATTTTTCCCAAAATACTAAATTATATCAAGCAAACAAACAACTCTCTACATTATTTATACAAGAATGCGAAAAACAATTATGAATAGATAATGATATTTGTATCTACTGAAAAGTTTGATCAGATATTGTAAACAACAAATTATCACCATCAAATGAAGTTGAACTTATTAGTTTAAGTCAAACTTATAATCAAAGCTATCTATACCATATTTTGTGAGATTTTAAAACTAAACAATGAAAAATACAAGAAGCAAAAAAACGATATGCAAAAACAATCGCAAGCTCTCAAGACTCAAAAGAAATAAGTTTTGTTGAAAACAAATTGACTACTTTTTAATTTTATTATACATTTCATACCAATAATAAGCAAAAAACGCTCTAATAAAACTGCTCATATATGATCCCAAAATTACAAGCAAGAAAAACACAAAATAAACAATAAATTTCACTCGCCACAGATCAATAATTCACCAAGATATAGACAAATATATCAAAAGTACTGGAATACCTATTATCAAAACTATATTAAGAGAAAAATTAATCAGAAGTAATGTTTGCATTTTCATATATCTAAAAGTCTCTCCAAAAGATTTCCAAACCTTATCAAAACTAGCTTTTATAGCCTCTGGCGTTCACATTTGTTGGAGAACAATAAAATATCTAGTATAAATCTTTAAAGTATTGATAATCAACATAATAATAAACCAAAAAACAAATAATCATATAATCCAATTAGACGAAACATTATCAAGTAAAAATACTTTGTATGCTGATATAAAAAAAGCAACTGGCGAAAAAACCAAACAAATAAATCCATATTCAAACATAGGAAAGAAATATTTTAAAGCAGATTTTAAAGAGTGACCAACGCTTTTTTTTCGATGAAGATAGTGTATAACTGCTGCTTGTCAAATAGGATAAACAAAAGAATATAAAACAAATAAAATTATGGTTATACCTACAACTCAAGCAACAACATGGTTTTTATTTATTTCTCAAATAAGAAATTCTGTAATTTTACCAACATATAAACCATTTTCATAATGATTTACAAAAAGTTTATTTGTATTTAAAATCAACAACAAAGTAACTATCAATGAATGAAAAAATGACGTCAAAAAAGTAATCCTAATAATATTGGGATCTGAAGACATATGTTGAATACTACGATGAATAATATCTTTGTGCATTAAATAGATAATAATAAATCAAAAATACTATCATTATTACAACAAAATATTCAAGAGAAACTTATATATTAAACTTTTAAGTTTTTTTGCATTTAAATAGGAAATCATTATATTCTTATATAAATATATTTACTTGTTTCAGAAAATAATGGCAAAAAAAACATACACCAAAAAAGATGGAAAAACTGATACAAACATAAAAAAACCTGAACAAGAATCAGAGAAAGATACAAAATCTATATCAAAATTAGCAAACTCAAAAATAGAGGAATCTCTAAAAGATTTTTGAAAATTAAATCAAAAAGAAAGAGACAATATTCTTGATTCAGAAGATTTTTTTGAACAATTTTGGGAATTTTTCAAACAAAAACATCCAATGCTACTTGATGAAATTGATTCACAAGAAAAATTAACAATTTATGTTAAAAGCCTTGAAAAAATGTGATTTTCTTTGGAAAACATAATGAAAAATACCAAAGAACTTCACAAAGAATTCAAAGAAACCTTAGATGAAAAGACAACAGTTAAAGATAGTCTAAAACAACTTCAACAATTCTGTGAAAAGACCGAAAACAAAATGCCGTCTGACATTTTTGGTAAATTTGCAAATGAAATAGGATTGAAAACAACTCCAAATATAGAAATAACAGAAGACACAAAAATCACAAAAATATGAGAACTTTTGACGTTTTGGACAAAATTTCTAGAAAACAATAATATAAAATTAAAACCCAATCAAAAATCTGAAACAGAAAATATTCTATCACCAAATTATTTGCCTACAGAAAGACTTCTAATAAGCGCTACTATCAAAAAAATCAAAAAAAATCTTCCAGAAGAACTTCATTGAGATTTTGATTTAGATTTTCCTATACCAGTAAACATACATTCTAGCTTTCAAAATCTCAAAGATCTCAAACAAAAACGAACGCTGTTCTTGGAATGACACAAATGACAAATAGACGAAGAATTAGCAAAAAAATTAGATAAAATAATTATCTCAAACTGAGACATATTCAAGGAATTTCAATTTGAATGAGAAGATATAAATCGAACCTGATGATTTTCTCAGCAAACAAAAAACTTTAGAATGATGTTTAATCAACTAGCAACACGCCAATTATTTGAACAATCAAAAGAAAGTTGATCATACATAGAATATCATCTTCAACAAGTAGGAAACGAATTCAAAGCTTTTCCGCCTTATTTCAACGAAATATTAAACATATATCCATACAACCATGAAAAAGTAATAAACCAGAATTCAACACATAAAACAGAATATGAAAATCAATCAAATATATTATCTGAAAAAGAAAAAGAACTAGAAAAAACGGAAACACCAGATGAACAAAAAGAAAATATACGCAATGAAATTTTCAAAATCAAAGAAAATATAAATAAAACCCAACGAAAAGCTTATGCTGATTATATAAAAATACAAGATTCAAAATTATGAACAATAATAAATCAATTAGTAGATATTAATTTTGATATAAACAAATTATGACTAGAAGAACAACAAATAATACTCAATAAATTAGTTTCTTCAAAACTAGATGATAGCATAAAAAACAAAATTCCAAATATATTATGAATAGAATCAGACGAATACCAAGAATTTGTAAATAACCTTTTTGATTTAAATCAAAAAGACATAATAATAAAAACTCAATATTGAGACTTTCCAATACATTTTTTGGAAAAAAGTTTTTTTTGATGACCAACAAATAATATACCAGAATTATGAAATTGAGAAAAGAATTTAAATCAACAACAAAATTTACCTCTAAATCTAAAGATAAAAGTAACAGAACAAAACAAAAACTTTTTTGAGGATAATATAGTTTTTGATTGACTTTTTGATACTTTCAATAGCAAAAACTGACCAAGAAAGCTAAATGATAGCTATCAAGTTAATATAAAAAATAACGAATGAAAAACAGTTAAATGATATCTATCAAGCTATCCGCCAACAAAAGATATTGAAGAAGAAAATAAAGATATAAAAGATTGACGATTTTTATATTCTCATCCAATTACTAGACCTGAAGATGCCAGAGAATGTATAACTCGAAATTGAGAACCAAATTGAGACCCTGTTGTAATTATAAAATGAAAAGAAAATGAAGCAAACTATGAATTAGAAATCATATCAAAAGAATTAAATCTGAATTGAGAATGAATTTCTGGATTGCTTTTTTCTCATGTACTTTGAAAATACAACGAAAAAAATAGCTTATCAAGAGATCAAGAAAAAACAATAACAGAAAAATTCTGAAAAATAGACAAAGAAAATATGTACAAAGATACTTTAGATAAATATTGAGAAAAAGAAGAAATTAAAAAAACTGAGACAAACAAAGAAAATATAGAAAAAAACGATTACAAAGAATTTCTTGAAGAACGAAAAAATTTAAAATGATACCAAGATGAAGACAAAGATACCGAAAAGAAAACTGTTGAAGAACAAATAAAAGCATTGGAATGAAAAAAAATGCTTATTCAATCAATAGAAAGTAGCTTTCCTCCATTATGATCTTATCAATATATAACAGCTGAAATAAAAAATATAAATATTAAGAATTGATTTTTGGATATAAAATTTATTGGAAATGAGCAAAAGTTATGAAAATGGGAAGGGTTCAAAACAAAAATTCCTATAACAAAAAAATGAATACAAAAATTTAAAGAAATTTTTGAAGAGAGCAAAATATACAAACTACCTAAAGAAGAAACAACAAATAACATAAACAATCTTATTCCTACGTTATGAAAAATATCAATTGATAACATAGATCCAAGTGAGAGTTTTTGATGATTAAGTTGGAATTGAAACAATTTTATTCTAAATGCAGGTCAGGAGCAAGGTAAAAACATTTCTCATTTTTGATTAATAGAAACAAAACCATGAGAAGATCAAAATAAAGAAAGTGAAAAAGCTTTTATATACAAAATAGATCACGAACCTAGCAAAAAAGGGTTTAAAATAACATCAAATGATGATAAAAAAACAGTTATACACCTAGATTATCCAAATTTTATACTTTTTATATCAGGTAAAAAACTTCAACCAAAAACAGAAAATAGCATAAAAAAAATCGATACCCCTGATAGTGATTGAGCAAAACTCAAAGAACCAAAAAAACGAAAATGATATAGTTTCGCTAGCATTATATGATTATTTAAAAACTTTGGAAAAAAAATATGAGATGGCCTCAAAAAATATGAAGAAGAACAAGTAGAAGATCTAACTGATAATATTTTTTATCATGGAAAATTATTCCACAAATTAGCCTGAATAATGCCAACATCAAAATTACAAGAAGCATTTTGAAATGCTTGAGATGAATATATGGCATGAAGAGATACTAAAACATGGAAAAAAATTGAAAAATATCAAAATTTTTACGAAAATGATCCAGATTTTTGAAGTGATATGATGCGAACAGAAAAAATAAAACCATATTTAAGTGGTGAAAAAAAATTCAAAGATCATCATCAAGCTGCTGGTATTTTACTTGCTACAATCGAAAAATGAAAAGGTCCTTATAGTAGAAATACAGATCGAGCAGGGAAATGAAATCGAATAAGAATACTTTTTTGAGAAGCTCACCAAAAAAGATATATTTTGATGAAAGAAAAGCTAGAAAGAGAACTTCAACAATGATACAATATAAATTGACAAGCATGGGCTGACGATCTCCAAAATGAAATTTTAAAATTAGAGATGAAATATATAACACACTGTATAGATTGAAGACAACTTGCAGAAAGAGATGATGTTCCAAAATTAGAATCAATGTATTCCAAAAAATTTGCTTGAGAATTAGAAAAAAAATCAAATGCATTTTTTTCAGAATCAGTAAGTGGAAGTACAAAAGAAAAAAGTTATAGTTTTGAATTAGCTAGATTTGAATACTTTAGATTATTGGGAGACAGACCACAACAAGCAATACCATGTCTAAAACAAATTGCAGTAAAAGCAGTTACCCCAACACAATGGAAAATATTTGAAAGCGCGGTTCTAACTGGAATGCTTTCATGAGTTTTCTATAATATTACTCAAGAAGACAAAAGTTTTATACAAAAAATATGCAGAACTATTTGATTTTTACCATGAATGCGAATAAAAGACCCAAACCATCATTACAAAGTAGAACAATTTATAAAAATTGCTACAAACGAAGATATTACATGATATGAAAAAAAAGAAGATAAAATTGATTATGACAGTAATAATTTCTGATTTTGAAAATGAAAAAATTTAGATCAATACAAAAAAATTTCTTGATATGAAAATTGATTAAACAACCGACTTATGAACAAATGACGTCTTGAAAAAATATCAAAATTTGCTGCTATGAATTGAAAAAATCACGAATGAAAAACCCTCATAGAATTATTAAACGATCCAAAAACTTCTGGAGAAACAAAAGAAATTTTAACTGAAATAGAATCAAGAAGTTTGGAAAAAGATGAAGATGTAGACCCTGAAGTAAAAATGAATTGATCCGGTCTTGAACAAAACATTTTAGCAAAAAACCAAAGTCTTATATGAGAAATTACAGATTTTCAAAATTGAGAATTCAAGGGTAAAAATAAAGATGAAAAGCAATGAATGAAAACAGCTCGAAATCAAATTGCAAAATCTATTCCAAAACAAAAAATAGACGATGAAAATCAAATAATATATATTCTCAAAAAATTTATGAATCGATTTGAACAAAAATGATTTAACGTAGAATGAAAAAGGTTTTTAATAAGAACACTAAAAACAATAAAAGAAGAAGAAAAAAAATGAAATACAGAGTGATTAGAAGAAATGTTATGGTATATTATAGTATGAAAAGTTGTAGAGTCTTCTTGAAATCAACAACCACCAGATGAACTTATAAATTGACTTGAATCATTTAAAAGTTTTTTCAAAAACAACAAAGACACAATACTAAAGTCTAACGTAGTAGAACAAGGAATGGGTAACATTTTTGTTTCTGAATTAGACAAAAAACCATTAAAATTAGCTTCCTGGAACGAATACATAGATATAAAAAAGAATAAATTTGTAATGTGAGAAAATGCTCAAGAAAGAAAAAGAAGATCAGATAAACAAAAACTATATACAGGAAAAAACATCTATATAAATGATGAAATTTATAAATTAGCTACAGACATAGAAAGGAAAAACCATATTCCAAATATGTTTGATAAATATTTTAGTTTTGAAACAAAAAAAACAACTAGCCAAAAATTACAAGAAACATTAAATCCAAAAACAACTGTCAAAATCAAAAATCCTGAAATTATAGAAAAAACCAAAAGAAAACTTTCATGACAACTTGAACAAGATAATTTAACAGATGAAGATTTCGCTGCAATGGCAGAAGACGATGAATGATATTATAGTTGAATGGCTGCATAAAACTTAATCTTAATAGATATATTAATTTTTAAAAATCAAAAAAAATAAGCATTTCTGCTTACCTATAAATGGCGAGGGATGAGGGGATTGAACCCCCGACTGCGGTTCCGAAGACCGTCATGTTACCACTACACCAATCCCTCTTGTCATGTTACCACGGAATTTATCCCGCTTTAGCGGGGCCAATCCCTCATAAATTGAACAACTTTTAACTTTTCATCAAAAACTTAATTACTCACGAATGAATTTTATCCAAAACATCTTGCCTACCATTTTCTGGTATATTAACATCAGACAACAAAAAAGCAATAAGTTTATCTTTCATATCTTGTGTAAAAAACTTTTTACTTATTTTCTCAAATTTTTCAATAGCTTCATACCATTTCGCAAACACTTCCAACAATTCCCAATCATTTGAAGATATTTGATAAACTATACCATTATTTGTTTCTACAAGATCTTTTTTGAGAAAAATACCTTGCTTTTGTAAATCCAAAATTATTTGATCAAAATTTTCTTGATATTTTAAATATTGTCAAAACAATGGAATCTGAATTTTTATAGACATCAGTTCTCCTTTTTTTGCTTCAAATTTTCCATACAACAAAGTCAATCCATACAACAAGGATAATTTATCTTCCAATCACGAAAAATTCCATCTACATTTCGCAGGAACCACAAAATCCAAATGAGCGCGTGCCCCTGGCCAGAAATATTTCTGTTCCCCGCTGACTTCGTCAAATCCGCTAAACAAACCATACCCCTGCCCTACAACATCTTTTTTCAAATTTAACTCTCAACATTCAACATCCTTCACATAAATCAAATTCATTCCATCACCAAAATGTTTCAAATTCAAAATTTTAAAATCTTTTTTGTGCAAAACTATCATACCTTTATCCCAATCAGAAAATTGATACCCAGCAACCTGATAAGTATATTGCTTAACCTGAGGTATTTCTGGATGATCAACGCACAAGAAATTATTCTGGTCAATTGATAGTTTCATGACAAAGACTTAACACCTAAAATTTATAGTTATGACCCAACAACAACCTTACTTGGTACAATAACAGTTTTTTCTCAATCTTTTTCTATGTAATATCCCTGTTGAAAAACTTGAACAATTTTCCCTTTTTGGGATTCATCTTCTACTGGAATTGCAGATAACGGCTCGTGTAAAAAACTATCTGGAATAAGTCAAATTGATTCGATAGGATAGATTGAAAAAGACGCCAAAGTTTTAATCATATTATCATAAACCATTTTTATTCACTTCACAAAAGAATCTTCTTCTTTTGATTTATCTATATGGTCCAAAGAGGTTTTTAGTTGATCTATAACAGGAAATAGTTTTTTCATATGTTTAATTAATGAATCTGTTTCCATAGATTTCTCTTTTTCCAAAGAAATCCTCTGAAACCTATCAAAATCAGTTTTTAAATTAACATAATCATATTGAATCTTTTTTGCTATATCCAAAGCATCTTGCTTTTCTTTTTCCAAAACATCTATTTTATCTTGAAGTTGATTTTTTTCTTGTTCAAAAGAAACTATTTCTTCATCTAATTTTTCTTGTTGAACTTTTTTCAGCGCTTCTTCTAATGTGTTTTCTTCTTTATTGGATATATTTTTCTTATTTTCTTCTTTTTTTGTCATTTTTTACAACAAATTATCATCTAAAATCAAATAGTCTGGTGTCTGTTGAAGAGCATATCGCTCAGAAAAGGTCTGATTATTATCACGAAGATTTTGAGCCAAACTTACTCACAAATATCTTCGATGCCAAGCTTCTTCCATTTGTCCATCTATGTCTATTCATTTTTGATATGTATTGTGAAATCACCAATCAGCTCAATTTTCAACAAGCCACTGATAATAAGGACTTGTTTTTGTCAAAGGAATATATCTTCAATTTTTTGTCATTACACCAATATCTATAGCAAGTCAAAGTTGATGTTCACTAGCACCAACTTCAGCACATCTACTACGAGAACATCATTTTTTAATTAAGTATGATTGAAACGAAGCAGATCTATAAGCGCTAGTTATAAATAATCTATCTCATTTATAATGACTCCAAAAATGTCGTGCTAAATCAGCAAAATGTTGGGCTGCTTCCTTTTTCATAATAAATTTTCTGGCATTATTCGCCGTAAAGTCAGAATCAATAGAAACTAAATCCTGAGGAACATAATTTAAATCAGACAAATAAATTCATTTTCCCAAATATTTTTGAATTGAATCATCGTTTTTTGTATCATAAATTATAGGTTGAACAGGTTCCTCATAAAATTCTATTACTTGGTTTTGCATAGAAACAAAACCTCACCAACCAAATAAGCCACCAAAAACTAGAAATCAAAATAAAAAACGAAAACCAGAATATTTTTTTAAATTCATAAATAATTTACAAAAAATTAAAAACATTCGCCAATAAAAATCAGATTTATATATACTATTCTAAACCAAAATTTCAATACTACTTACTTTCAAGTTCATCCAATTCTTCATTATCAATAAATAACAATAAAATTCATAAAAATACAGAAATAAGATAACTAAAAAATGGATTATTGGGAAAAACAAACATATCTAAAAGTCACCAAACTCATCTCCAAATCATCACTATAGCCATTGTGGTAACCAATATATTAATGTTTGTTCTATTCTTTCTAAGTTTTTTAATCTTCATATAAGCATTTGTTACATGACGATGTAAGTGTTTATGTAAAGACATTTTAAACAATTATGTAAAAATTATATATACACTACTTGTATGGTTTTAAAAAACTATTTCAATATTATATACAAATAAAAGACTTGATTTTTATAAAAAAAAAGTAAGAAACAAAAGAACCAATATTTAATTTTTTAATTATAATTTATGAAAAAATATATTGTTATAGAATGAATTCATGGTTCTTGAAAATCAAGTGTAGCAAAGGCATTAAACGAACGTTTTCAATCAAAAAACATAAAAAGCACATATTATCATATGCCTGACGAAAACGAAACACTTGGACAAGCTATTAGAGAAGTAGTTGCAGATAAGGATATTGTAAAAAAACGAGAAATAACATGATTATTATATGCTGCTTTTTCAAATAAATATCATTTAAAAACAAAAGAAGACGAACTTATTCATGTCTTAGATAGAGATTCTGTTACAACATGACTTATTTTTCAAAGAGATATACCTTGGGAAATAAGACTTCAAATATATAAATATGGAATAGAAAATCTTCAAAAGAATTGAATTGTTGTATATGTAAAAGCAAATAAAGAAATTTCATTAAAAAGACTTACAGCAAGAAACAACACCATTAAAACAGAATGATGAGCACGAACAAACAAAGCAAATGATCAATTTATAGCACAAGAATTTGATAAATTATCTGATCTTTATCAAACAGAACTTTTTCCACAATTAGATAAACTAAGAATACCTTATATTATAGTGGAGAATAATACAACTATTGATAATGTTGTAAATGATATAGAAAAACTTTTAAAATAAACATATTTTATCAAAAACAAAACATGGTTTTTTCCCTAAAAAATTGCTTTTTTCTTAGAATAAAATATAATATAAAAATATTTTATCATTTGAATAAAAAATGGAAAATAATAATGAATTATTACAAGAGCTTATAAAAACAGGTATAGATGAATTTAAAAAAAATCAAAACAAAGAAACAGACGAGGATAATACAATAAATGACACAAAAGAAACTCTTATCGAGCATAAAAAATCGATAGCAAAAAAATATGTAGAAAAAAACATAAACAATCCTATTTTACAGGCAACTTGAATTGTAGAAGATTATCTCGTAAGTGAAGGTTTTTGAGATAAAATAAAAGATAAATTGTTTTATGAAAAGTTATTAGAAAAATCAGATTTTGAAACAGAAACAATTCAACAAATAAAGCAATTAAGAGCTGATTTAGAAAAAAGTAAAACAGAATCAGAACTAACTATTTTAGAAGAAAATTTTTCAAACAAACAACAAAACAATGATGAAATAGTAGAAGAAAAAACAAACGAAGAAAAAAAAGAAAATATAGACAATGAAGAAAATATCAAACAGAAAATTCAATCTGAATTAAATCAATATAATAATTGTCCATTAACAGCAGAAATGATTATAATATCAGCCAAAGAACACCAAGTACCTATAGAATATATAATGGCAATAATGAAAAACGATAGTCATTATTGAACAGCTGGAGTTTGAGCAAGAACACATAATCCAGGTAATGTATGAAATACCGACGATTGAAGCACAAAGGATCGGGCGACACGAGAAAAAGGAGTCGACGCTGTCGCGAAAAACCTCGCCCGAAGAATCAAAGAATATCAAAATATTTACGGAAACAGAATGCCCACCATAAGAGAGTTAGCAAACAATCAATGACCAGACAAGAAAGGCTTTATTGCAAACCAATGAAATTACAAAAAGAACAACAAAGAAAGGTTCTGAGCATATATGACAGACAAAACAGGATGAAATAGCGTACAAAAAATAAGCAATCAACTAGCCCAAAATATTTTTAATCAAGACGAATATAAGTTAGTAGCTTAATCCTCTTCTTTCTTCTTTTCTACATAAATCACTTTTGTTCCACAAATTTTATCATGCCATAACTGGTTATGATCACTTATCCAAAACACATAAATATTTCGGAAAACATATCCAAAAAACAACAACACAGAAAGTGTTCACCCAAAAGATCAAATCAGTGGAGATAAAATCCCTCAAACCAAAAACGGAGCTATCAAAAGTCAAAACTGTACAACAAATCTTTTGATAGATTGTTTTTTATTTAGTTTTGATCAATTCATATTCAATATGCTAACACCTAGATATTTTTGCAAAAATGTTTGTCATTTTTCTTGTGTAGAACGAATAACATACCATCCATACCAAATAACATAAGCCACAAAAAACAAACCGACAAAACCACCAAACCATGGATAAGATAAAAATTTAATACCAATCAACATTCACACAAAAACCAATCAAGCAATACCAACAAATGGCAAAGTAACCCAAACAATAAAAGACAGAATTGTTCTTTTCAAAAGTTGTACTAATTTTTGTTTATCATAATAAATAGCAGGAATAACCAAAAGCGTCATAGCAGAAGAAACCGCTAGTCCAAACATAATAGTATAGGATAAGCCAGCAAAAAATTCATCTTGTCTAGCTACAGAAGAAAGACCCAAAACAGTTGTCAGGGTTGTAGACAAAATCGGAGCAAGTCTAGATTTTCCAGTTTCCAAAATAGCGTCAAACATATTTTTTCATCTAGCAACATCAACATTTATTCTATCAATCAAAACAATTGCATTATTTACCACAATTCCCGTAAGTGCAATAAATCAAATCATAAATGTCATACTATAAGAATTACCTGTTACCCAAAGACCAATATTTGCTCCCAAAACTCAAACAACAATACTATAAGTAATAATTGCTGGTTGAAGATAACTATTGAATTGTAAAATCAAAATAGCCAAAATCAAAAATATAGCTACAATAAAAGAAACAACCATAGCTACAATTAAATCCATATTCTCTTCATTTTCTCATCACGATTCAAAAGACACACCATCTGGATAATTATATTTTTGTGCAAATTCCACAAATTCTGATTGCAAAGCAGCAGAAGAATATCATTTTTCTATATCAGCATCAACTTTCACAACAATCTTTCCATTTTCTCTACCAATTTCTGTAATAGCTTGATCAAAACTATAATCAGTTAATGCTCCAATTTTGACAGAACCTTTTGTTGTTGGCAAAGAAATATCTGCTACATTATTTGGAGTTAAACGCTCATCAAAATCAGTATATTTAATTTTTATATCACTATTTTCATATTGTCCTCTAAGCGATCAAGCACTTATTCAATTAATAACAGCATATAATTGAAAATTTAATTCTGAAGGCTGAATTCACAAATAAGAAAGTTTATCAATATAATATTTAAACACAAATTGTCATGGACTTGGCGAACTAGAAATAGCAACATTTTTTGTTCACTCTATTGTACGTAGATAACTTTCAAAATCTTTTGCTACAGATAAAATTTGAACAAATTTATCATTAGAATCAGCTATGAGTTTAACTCAAACAGCTTTCCCTGTAGGCGGTCATCATCATTGAACTTTAGTCTCAACCTGTAATCAATAGGAAGTCAAATAAGAAAGTTTTTTTAAAATTTCTTCTTCTATCACAAAACTATCTCTTTCTCTTTCGGTTTTTTCAACAAGCTCCAACGTAATATCAATCTTGTTATTAGAAATAACATAATAATATAATTTAAGCTCTGGTATTGAATTAAAAACACTATCCAAATCATTTATTTTTTCAACAACATAATCTTGCGATATTCATTTTTTTGCAGTAATAGTAGCATAAAGCCATGGACTATCAGATGGAGGGAAAAGATTAAATCAAAGTCTAGGACTTATAAAAATAAAACTCAAAATCAAAGCTACAAGTGGAGCTAAAAACGCAATAACTCTACTACGAGAATTTTCCATAATCAAACGTAATTTTGATTCATACCAACTTGCCATATTATCCAACATACGCTCTCTCAAAGAAGATTTTTTTTCATTCTGTTGGTATAATATTTTACCTTGTCTTTCTTTTTCCAAAAGAACTTTTTCTTCCAAAGGAAGATAATCTATTTCTCAAATATTTTCATATTCTTTTTTTGGTTTACTTAATTTAAAAAATACTGCTGAATTTATAGTCAAAGCAATAAACAACGATCAAAGCAAAGTAACAAAAATAGTAATAGGAATATAAGCCAAAAATTTACCCATAATCCCAGGCAAAGTAAGCATTGGTAAAAAAACCACCAATGTAGTAGCTGTACCAGAAATCAAAGGAATAGCATAATCTTTTACGGATAACAACACTGCTGATTTAGAAGCAAATCCTTGTCTCATTTTTTCGTGAGCTCATTGAACAACTACAATAGTTGCATCAATAGCTATTCCAAAACAAACTATTAAACTAAAATTAGTTAAAAAGTTCAAAGAAAGTCAAAGTTGTTTAAGTACAAAAAACGTTATCATAAAAGCCAATGGCACAGACAAAGTAGCAATAATAGCTTCTTTAAATCCCACAAAAAACAACAAAACCAAAAATACCAAAAGAATCGTTTGTAAACCATTATTAGCCAAATCATTATAATCTTTTTGTATATATTCTGCCAAATCCTGAGTATAAACAATATTTAATCCCACATATTCTTGTTTTGACAATTCTTGTTCTATAAGTTTTTTAGCATCTTTTGAAGAAGAAAATATATTTGCTCAACGATTTTTATTAACAGTCATAGAGACAAAATAATTTCCAGAATTTTGATAAAATCACATTTTACGAATAGAATCATCTTTTAGTCTTTGTTCTATAGTTGCAATATCTTGTAAAAAAACAAACGAACCATTTTGTAATACCAAAGGTATTTTTTGTAAATCTTGAAATGTTTTAAGTTCTCACTCTATTCTAAAATCATAAGACAAATTATCTATTTCATAATTACCAAGTGGTTGATTTTGATTGAAAGCACGAATTGATCAAGCTATTTGTTGTAAAGAAAGTCCAAGTTGTTCAACTTTTGCTCTATCCAATAAAACATAAATATCATATATATTTTCATCTGATCATCCCAAATCTATCCTATTTATATTTCATTTTCCATCCAATGAATATTTCAGCTTTCTTGCTTTTTCTTTGATATATTGCTGAGAAAATTGCTGATCATTTCCATAAAGAACAATATCAAACATTCTCTCGTTATCTGTAGAAATTTCTGTTACAAAAGGGTCTTGAGATTCAGAAGGAAGCGAAACCTTATCTACTGCATCTTTTACATCAACCAATGCTTTTGACATATCCACACCATTGTCAAACTCCAAAATAATAGAAGAAATTCATATACTACTAGTAGAAGACATTTTTTTAAGTCCTTCTATATCTTTGATTTTTTGTTCTATTTTTTCGGTAATAAGAGTATCAATATCTGTTGGATTAACTCATTGATAAACAGTATTTATCGCAATAATACCAAATTCTATATCAGGACTAGATTCTTTTGGAATTTGATACAAAGAATAAATACCTGTAAAAACAATAAGCAACATAAAAAGAAATGTCGATCTTCGTTGCTTAACCCAAAAACCAAAAAATCCAGATTCTAATTTCTTTTTAAATTTTTCTATATTCACCTTTTTCATTTTTAATTATTTTTTGATAAATAAACTTTTAACTTAATAACTCGAGTAATAAAAAGAATAAATAAAAAAAGGAAATCATCACTCAACCAACATTATTGGTAGCCAAAAAGCAGCGATACAATACTAACTAGACTTTAAATCCAAACATGATACTGCCTTGATGATGGATGAATTTTATTTATTTTTTATTGCGAGAGCTTACTAAACAATAAACAAATATATAACAAGTGAACGCTTACATTTTTAAGCGTAAAAAACATAGAGCCAAGTATTTGTTTATGTTTTTCGCCGTTAAAAAATATAAATTGCGAACGTTGATGTTTTGTTTATCTTTGTTATTAAACCAACCTACTCCAACTAACGACTTAATCAGATTTTACACTAATCTCAAACTTCAAAGGATCAAAATATGACACATCCGTAGTCACAACATCCATTCAACTAGATAATCCTGACAAAATTTCTATATAAGATTCCCAAACACGTCCAAGAACAACATCCTGTCTCTGTAATCATGTTCCATCATACAACCAAATAAATCATTTATTTTGAGAAATCGGCGTAACCACATTCAAAGGCAAAACAGAATACGGCAACAAGATAGGAAGTTGTACAGAAGCCACATCTCCCAGCAAAGAAACTTCCGCCTCAAAACCAATACTAACTTTATAAAGTGTATTTCTATCAGCCACAGAAGAAACAGACAAAATAGTTCAAGTTATCTCTTGTCCATCATAAATAATTTTTGCAAATTGGTCTTGTGCAATATAAGAACGTTCGTCAGCATTTACATAAACCTCAATACTTTGTTGATCATTACTAGAAACAGTAAATAATGGTGTCCCAGGAGCGACTTCTTGTCAAACTTTGACCATAATATTTCAAATTACACCATCTATTGGAGATTCTACAGACAAATTATTAAACCTAGATAAAGCATCTTGATATGCTAAATTAGCTTCAGAAACAGCATTACTAGCCATACTTATCTGAATATTTTTATTCTTTTGTAATGTTTCATAGTTTGTCTCAGCACTTTTTACACCAACTTCAGTAGAAAAAATCGTATTATGAGAATTAACAAGAGCCATATCATAACCAATTTGAGCTTGTGTTTTTGTTATTTCAATAAATTCATTTCAAGTACCTTGTGTCAATAAGGCATTAACTTGTCTACTATATGCAGACACAGCCGTCTTCGCTCCTTGCAAAGATCAAAGCAAACCATCAACCCTTGTTCTATATCAATCAAGCGTAACTTGAGGAAGTATAGAAGTTACAATAGAGTTCGTAATAACTATCTTCATAGTATCCAATAATTGATTAGCTTTGTTGTATCATTTTTCAATCAAGGCAACACCACTAATAACAACTTTTGCATCATTGGTATTTGAATCAAGTTTTGATATACTTTCTCTCAAATCATATAAATCCAAAACATATTCCTTTGCTTTTACTTTTGTATCAACATCATCTCATCATAAATAAGGCTCAACATAATAATTACTATTTTTATATTCTTCAGTAACTCATAAATAGCTATCCATTTGATGTAAAATAGTATCAATAACATTTAAAGCATTATTTTTTTCTAAATCAAATTGAAGATATATATTTTGAGATTGAGCTGTTGCACTAGAAAAATCAAGCTCTGCTTTTTTCAAAGATTGTTCTGTCGTAATTTTACTAACAGCTAAATTATTCTGGGCAACATCCAAAGCCAATTCGACATCAGTCAATGATTTATCCAAAGAAACCTTGGTTTGTTCTTTTTGCAAAGAAGCCCTACTTACCGCATTTTTTGCTCTTTGAAGCTGTAAACCATAATTAGCTACCGTATCAGAAACAGAAACAACAAGCTGATCCCCAGAAACCAAACTTCAATCTTTTTTTTCTATAGACTTAACCCTACCCGCAACTTGAGATGTTACAACAATATCTTGTTTTCCAGATACTTTACCAGGTTTAGTAATATATACTTGTTGGTTTTCTGTAGCAAAAGAAAGTATATCAATAAAAAAATCCTGTTTTTTTTCTCCATTTCAATTTCCACATCACGCCAACATCAAAACAAAAGTTCCAACAATCATCAACGAAACAATTTTCTTTTTCATTTCTTAAACATTTTATAATAAATAAATATTAGAATTTATATCTTGGTTATTATATTTGTCGCTCTGAGTGAAACGAAGAGCATAATAGAAAACGTTATTTATTTATCATCTTCGGCAGGCTCAGAGGGACAAAACTAAATAAATCTTAAAACTTAGAGAGATTAGATAGATTAAAGCTTTATAACATTAAGAACCTTACGAACTTTCTTATTCCTTAATTCTCTTCAATTCTTCTTGCATCATTTCCACAAAAGACTCCAAATCTGAAGATTTAACCAATCAAATAGCTTTCCCATGTTTTACAGTGACTATCATACTATCACCAGGATTAAGATCTATCATTTTTCTAACTTCACTAGGAATCACTATTTGACCTTTTGCACCAACAACAACATTTCAAAAGATTTGAATATTTGAACATTCTGGATATTTTGAATCTATCTGCATAATAATAACAAAAAAATAAAGTATGATTTGTATAACTTTTCATACTTCTATTGCAAAAGAAATTTTATTTTTTAATCGTTTTATCATTCCGACTTTGTCTATTGGAGTCGGAATCTATAAAAAACGTCTATCTCTTCACCCAAAACAAACTATCCAAATGTAGTGACGGAACACTAGAAATTTTTGATAATTCATATGTTTTTTCTATAATTTCTTTGTCAGAAACAGGTCCATAACTAGTCAAAAATAACTTTCTAATTCTAGAATCCACAGGTATAGCTACTTCCAAAGGATAGGGAATAAATTTTTCAAAAACTACCCTTGCTGCATAACCAAACATTTTTACCGCAAAACAAATGGTTTTTGACCAAATAGGAACTCACATAGCTTTTCATAAATCTTGCCACAAATCTATCATATTATCATAATATCAATCCATAGATTTCAAAGAAAATTGAGATAGTTTTTTTAATCTAGCTACTTTGATATTATATAGTCTTTTATTGTTTTTGGACGTGATCATCAAATTATACCACCGATCAAAACTAGTTTTTCATTGTATAAAATCAAGTAACAATACATCAAAATCAGACTTCAATCTATCTGCAAATTCTTCCCATCGCAACTCACCACTTCACGCTATTTGATAACTTATCAACGAATTATATATAACTGCTCTCAAAAACACTTCTTTCACCACCTTATCATCCACACCACCAAAATTACGATTTTTAATCAATTCCCAAGCCGATTTCAACGCTAAAAATTGCCTATCAGATTTCTCGATAGCAACAATTTCTTCAAATGAATAACTAGAGATAAGTTCTGTTAGCATTATTAAAAGAATAATAAATAGTAAGTCATTCCGACTTCGTCGGTTGGGGTCGGAATCTAACTATAATCTAGCTCATCAACACTCTAAATAAAAAGATAATTAATGCAATAAAAAACAAATAAAATTCATCATCAAGACAAATTCTAGTCGAAAGTCATGAAGTCTAAGCTATAAGTTCTCTTATGCTCTTCATTCCATTCAGAGTGACAAAGAGAATAAGCTTTTACTCAGAGTGACAAAGAGAATAAGCTTTTACTCAGAGTAACAAAGAGAACAACTAAGATCTAAGCTCTAAGTTCTAAGCTCTAAGCTCTAAGTTCTAAGCTCTAAGCTCTAAGTTCTAAGATCTAAGCTCTAAATTCTAAAAAAACTACTTCAACTCATCAAAAACCTTTTTTTCCACAGACTGAAGATAAAGATGTTTAATAGCATCGACAAACGATAATGATGACGAATAGACATAACGATTGACATGTAGTATATCAGACAAATCAAATTTTCTAACTTTATCTTTACTAAATTCTTTTGTCAAAGAAATCATAAATTCCTGGTCAACAGTTTTAATATCCTGGACCAAAGACAACATTTTACTAAGCATTTCATCAGATTCTTTACCATCAATAACTTCAGAAATTATAATATACAAATTAACCAACATTGATCTAAAAATATCATATTGTTTGGCCAACCATCAGGTTGATTGTTCTTCAAAAACCAATACATTATGAGAGATATCTTTCATATATTTGGCAGCCAAAGCCGATGATGTTATTACCGAGTATAACTCATCAACAACATTTACTTCTTCAACTTTCATAGAATGTCTTTTAATTTGAGCTCCAAAAGCAACCAAAGATTCTTCCATCATTTTTATCAAAGAATATTCTTGCTGTAAAAAATTCTCATCGACATTTTTCTGGACAGAAAGAACTTTATCTAGGGTCAAACGATTTCTCAATAATATTTTTTCATCTACAGACCAAACATGCAAAATATAAGCAAAAGTTTTTTTTAGCAACAAAACTGTGTCATTTTTCATAGCAACCAAAGCAGCATCAGAAATTTTTGGATCTACTTGTTCCAATGACAATCATATTTTTGTTTCTTTCACAGGAAATAATTTTTGTAAGAAACGAGCAAAATATCAAATAAATGGACTTATCAAAACTACTCAAACAATTTTAAATCATATAGCGAAAACAGACAAACCCAAAACAACATCCACAAAAGAATTTTCAAACAGCATTACTATCAAATGAAGAAAAACTAACCCCAAAATTACCGAAAATAAATTAAAAAACACATGACTAAAAGCGACTTGTTTCTTCAACACATTAGGACCAAAAGACCCCAAAACTACCGTCAACGTTGTCCCCAAAAATGCTCCCATAATCATAGGAATTCCCATACGATAATCGACAATGCCAGAACTTGCTGCTGTCAACACCAAAATATTAGTAGCAGAACTTGATTGCATCAAAACCGTCACCAAAAAACCTATCCCAAAATAAGCAATACTCGACAACGACACATATTGACTAAAATCAACCGAAGCAGACAAAACCATCATACTATCTTTCATAAATCAAAGCCCCAGAAAAATAAGTCAAAGTCAAACAATAGCTCTAGAAATATTTTTAATTTTCCCATATCTAGCAAAAATAAGAAACGCAAATCCAGCAATCCCTATCATAGGTAAAGCAATGCTCGACAACGAAAATTTAAGCCCCAAATTTCACAACACAATATCCATAAGCGGAGCCCCTATATTAGTTCCCAAAATTATTCCAATTGCATTTTCCAGTCATATAATTCCTGCTCCTACAAAAGAAACCGCAATCAAAGAAACTACCGCGCTACTTTGCAAAATAGACGTAGCAAAAAAACCAGTAGAAATAGAAGAAATCAGATTTCTTGTAGCAGTTTTCAAAAGATTTCTAAAATTTTTGGTCACCAAAAACCCAATAGCTTCTTCAAAAGCCATTGTTCCAAATAAAAACATTCCAAGTCACCCTACCAATAATCAGATTTGTTCTCGAGTCATAGAATATAGATCAAGTAATTATAAATTAGCCCAAACCTAAGAGCTAAGCCCTAAGTATTAAGTGCTATTATAATTATACTCAAGAACTATTTTTTTGCAAAAATTTACGAACAAAAACACTTATTTTTTCAACACCCATAAACAAAAGAATCTGAATATTTGTCTATACTGTCTAATTTTATACAACGATCTACCTTTATTTTTCATATTTATTATAAATTCACGAAACATTTCTTCATTAAACATTTCCAAAGAACCATGACACCAAAGAAAAAACAATCAAAGATAAATACAATATCTCTCAACTTTTTTCTTACTATAGCCCCTAAGCAACAATTCTTGTTTGAATTGCATCATAAGTTTAGCCATAAAAACAAATATAGGAGATAAAAATCATTTGATTTTTCAAAAAAGTTAGTTATAATTAACAATGTCAAATGACCTTATAAATATCCCGCTCACTACTATTGAAAGATATAGCACAGGGATATTTTTTTATAAATAATGATAAAAACTAATCATTTCTAATTTTTGTTTTCCTGGTTTTCAAACAACAGCAATAACCATTCTATGAAATTTACTTTCTATAATCAAATTACCTCTTTCTATTTTTTTTATATCATTATTTCTTAACATATAATCAAAAAATTCAATAACTCTAATCCTTCTCATAATATCCAATCAAGAATACTTAGAATAAGATCGGTCTAATCAGTATTTTTTTATAAAAATAGAGAAAAACACCTTTTTACCACTTTTTAATTTCAAAAAATGATGTCAATTAGACGAAACTGGAAAAGAATAAATAATATCCAATGCTTTATTTTTAAAAACAACTAATTTAGAATAATCGTTATACATAACAACAAATAATTAATGTACTAAACAAACCAAGGAAGAGAAAGATTCCCATATTAAAAGGGCCGATACATTCTCCTCCTCATGTTCGCCGAAATTTTACAAATCCCATCAAAGAAAAAAACTGACAAAAGTAGGACAAAAGTTTTATTAGGTTATAACTAGCCTTTTTTTCTATCAGTCATTGCGAGCGAAGCGTGGCAATCCAGATTGATCAACCAAAAACCTAATCACTGCTGGATTGCTTCATTTCATTTGCAATAACAATTCTAATCTATCTAACCTACAATGGACTCTGAATACTCTGTAAATTATGTGTCGCCACCTGCGTATAAATCTGTGTCGTCTTTATCGACGAATGTCCAAGTAATTTTTGGATATAACGAATATCCGTTCCATTCTCCAACAAATGCGTCGCAAAACTATGACGCAAAGAATGAAACGTCGCCTTTTTCTGCACACCCGACCTGATCAAGGCATTCTGAAAAATATGCTGTGCAGTTCTCAAATGCAAAGCCCCGCCTTGCTCAGAATGAAATAATGGATCCTCATATTTTTTACCTTCCATCAACATTTTTATCTCTCCCAAAATTTTCTCTGGCAAAATCGTTATCCTATCTTTCTGTTATTTGGCTGATTTAATATGAAGAATCTTTTTGTCGACATTCACATCTCACACCGCCAAACGGACAACTTCAGACACCCTCAACCCTGCACCATATGCCAATGCCAACAAAGTTTTATGCTTTATATTGACCACACTATCCAGAATTTTTTGAATCTCTTGACGAGACAAAATCACAGGCAATTTACGTGGCTGTTTAGAAAGTTTAATATCTAAATGGACATACAATTTCAAAATCTGACTACAAAAGAATTTAATCACTTCTTTGTACAAATTGATTGTCTTCGGAGCTCTACCTTGAGATTCCAAATAAAGAATAAAATCAATAACTTTCTCACGATTAATTTTGGATACATCATACTCCAACCACTTCAAAAAAGATCTCAAACAATTACTATAAATCTCTACTGTCCTCGGACTATAATTCCTCTGTTGAAGCTCTCTAGAAAGCTGGTTTACATAATCTTGCATGATAATATTTAAAAAAATAAAAACTTGATTTTAAAGAAATATTTATTATAATCACTACAGTTAGCCGCGAAATAGTTACTGTCAGTTTCTATGCTGCCACTGTCTATTTCAGAGAAGACCTAGGTTATATAACTTAGGTTTTTTCTATTAAATGTTTAATTCTTTGTATATCTTGAATATATGGTCAAGCCGATTTTCTTAGTTGTTTAGAGGCACTTGTATAATCAACAATCATCAAACGATCAAAAACTCATTTTTGCCTTAAAACATCAACCAATGTATTATAATCACCATCATTACTAACAATAATAGCTTTTTCTAATCATTCTTCAAAGAAATCAAAAATAGACCTAATTGCAATATCTATATCAACATTTCATTTTATGCTTCAATTAGGGAGAATTGTTACTTTTTTAAAAAGTAAAGAATATCACAAAGAAGAAAGATAATTATAAAATTTATCATACTTTGACAAATATCATACTGCATAATAAACAACATCAATTTTACAATTCTGTTTAAGATAAATCAAGAACTTATTCCAATCAATTATCCAATTAAAATCAACTGTTTTCCTATGAATATTTTGTACATCAATATAAGCTATTTTCATAAAACAAATATTACAATTTAAAACTTGATTTTAAAATATAATTTAATTATAATACCCACACCATGTCCGAAAGGATTGCTCCGCAATACTGCGGAGAGAATACTATGCCTACTTCGTGCAGACTCCGCACTATCAACAGACCGATAGGGTAAACTACGTTAAAGTTAAGAAAAACTCTACCCAAATAGGGGTTCCTCCTTCGCTATATAGCGAAGGAAAAATCTTACAAAACTTCTGGAAAATACCAAACTCTCAGAAGTTTTTTTATTAGTTCAAATTTTCAACCAAATATTTCATTATTCAAACAAAATTCTTGAATTACCGTAAATAATACATATAAAAAGCAAAAGAAGAGAAAAATACTCATATTAAAAAACTAAAACCTTCTCTCCCTCATATTCGCTGAAATTTTATCGATCTCAAAAAAGAAAAAAACTGACAAAAGTAGGACAAATTATCACACTATCACAAAACCGCCCATTTTACACATATTTCACGCCATACAACGTCATACAACACAACCAAATTGACTACTTGCGCGCCACTCTCATGTCGCACAAAACCTAGTTAGATGAAATTAATCATAATCTATTTATTCCACTAATTATAAATAATGAATGAAAGAATCGAAAAAATAAAAGAACTCGTAAAAAAAGAATTGCAATTTTGTTCTGCACACAATTTTGATCATGTTACAAGAGTTTATAACTTAGCATTATTACTCGCTAAAGATGAAGATGTGGATTTGGATGTAATCAAAGCCGCTGCTCTATTACACGATATTTGAGGAAAAAAAGAAGTAGACGATCCTACATGAAAGACAGACCATGCTATTGAAAGCGCAAAAATGGCTGAGCCAATTTTAGAAGAGTTAAATTATACTAAAGACCAAATCAAACATATTCAAAATTGTATAATTTCGCATAGATATAGAACAGACAATAAACCAGAAACATTAGAAGCTAAAATTGTATTTGATGCAGATAAATTAGAAACTGTTGGAGCAATTTGAATTGCAAGAGCTTTTGTTTGGGTTTGAAGGAATAATGCTCATATTTTTAGAAAAGTTAATATAGATGAATATGCCAAAGAAAATTTATGAGGAAAAATTAATTGAAGAATTCAAGATAAAACAAAACATAGTCCTCAAATAAATTGGGAAACAAAAGACAAATACATTTTAGATTATCTACATACTGATAAGGCGAAAGAAATTGCAAAAGAGAGAATAAAATTTTATAAAGATTTTTTCGAAAGACTAGAAAATGAAATTGATTGAAAGATGTAATAGGTTATGATTAACTTAAACATCACTATGTTCGCTCCTACAACAGCAACTAATGTCCATTCCAACTTTCTCATTCAAAGGATGGTTAGGACGTCCACCTAGCTGCGAACGTTAGATGACATATTTTCAATTAAATTTTAAGATATTAAGGAAGTGCTTTTTTATTTTAGATTAATTTTTTTTAGAAAAAACAAAAACAATTAATATACAAAAATGTGTTGACATTTAATATAAATTATATATATAATACATATCATTTATATATTAAATATATATCATGCTTAAAATGTCACAAAATGCATTTAAAACAACCAAAACACAAGTTAGTTCTGCAGATAACCTATCAACAAAATATCTTTTACAAGGATGATATATCCGCCAAGAACTTGCATGAGTATTTAATTATTTACCTTTAGGACTAAAGGTTCTTAATAATATAAAATCAATAATAACTAAACATCTTGAAACATTATGAGCTCAAGAAATTTTAATGTCTTCTTTAGGGGCTAAAGAAAAATGGGAAAAAACAGGTAGATCTGGTATAGATATTCTTTTTAAAGTGCCTACTTCAGAGTCAAATAATAATTATAATTTTCTTAATCCAACTCATGAAGAAATTGTTACTCCATTAATGTCAGAATTCATAAAGTCATACAAAGATTTACCTATGGCCGTTTTTCAAACACAAACAAAATTTCGTAATGAGAAAAGAGCTAAATCTGGAATACTAAGATGAAGAGAATTTCTGATGAATGATATGTATTCTTTTCATACAGATCAAGAAAGTTTAGACGAAATGTATAGCAAAGTAATAGAGGTATATAAAAATATTTTTAGAGATCTTGGTATTGGTAATGATACATATTTAACTTATGCGTCGGGTGGTGCGTTTTCAAAATATTCTCATGAATTCCAGACATTGACATCATTAGGGGAAGACATTATTCATGTAGATAAAGATAATAAAATTGCATTAAATAATGAAATTATAGAAGATCCAAGCGTTAAAGAAGAATTCAAAGAAAATCAATTTGTTGAAGAAAAATGAAGTGAGGTATGAAATATTTTTAAATTATGAACTAAATTCACAGATGCCTGTGATGTAAATTATGTAGATAAAAATTGAAAAAAAAGACGTGTTTATATGTGATGTTATGGTATCTGAGTAAGTAGAACTATGGGGATTGTTGCAGAAAAATTTTTAGATGAAAAATGACTCATTTGGCCAGAAAATATAGCGCCATATGATTATTATGTTATTAGAATATGAGATGAAAGAATAGACGAAGAAGCAAAGAAAGTAATTGAAAAACTAGAAAATATAGGAAAAACTGTTATTTATGATGATAGAAATATAGGATTCTGACAAAAGGCAAAAGATGCAGATTTATTGGGAATACCGAAAAGAATTATTATATCAGAAAAAACATTAGCTCAAGGTGGAATTGAATATAAATCAAGAAATAATGATATTTATGAAATATTATCAATAGATAATATAAATAATATCAAGTAAGTTTTTAAAGGCTTTAATTAGCTATTTTATAGATATTATATTGATTTTATAGATATTATATTTATATATAAATCAATTTTTATCTTATAATATATTTTTATGTTAAAGTTATCTGAATATCCTTTTCATACACTAAGAAACACTAGTTGAGAAGATTGAGAATCTAATAATATTTTAGTCAGAGCATGATATATTCGTCAAGAATTAGCTTGAGCATATAATTATTTACCTTTAGGGTTTAAAGTAATAGAAAAAATAAAAAAAACCATAAGAGAACATCTAGAGAAAATATGATCTTTAGAAATTCAAATGACAGCCCTTGGATCAAGAGATCATTGGGAAAAAACAGGTAGAGATCAGATGGAAATATTATTTAAAGTACCTTTTTCTGATGGAAAATATAATTTTCTTAACCCAACACATGAAGAGATAGTAACTCCATTAATAAAAGAGTTTATAAAATCATATAAAGATTTGCCTTTATCTGTATTTCAAATACAGAGTAAATTTCGTAATGAGAAAAGAGCTAAATCTGGAATTCTAAGATGAAGAGAATTCCTTATGAAAGACATGTACTCTTTTCATACGTCACTTGAAGATCTAGAGAAATATTATCAAAAAGCTATTCAGGCATATCATGATATATTTAAGGATCTTGGTATTGGTAATGATACATATCTAACATATGCTTCTTGATGAACCTTTTCAAAATATTCACATGAATTTCAAACACTAACACCAATAGGAGAAGATACTATACACGTAGACAAAGAAAAAAAAATAGCATTAAATAAAGAAATTATAAATGATTCAGATGTAAAATCTGAATTTAGTAATTATTCGTTTATAGAAGAAAACGCAAGTGAAATAGGAAATATTTTTCAATTAGGAACAAAGTTTAGCGATCCATTTGAAATGAAATTTATAGACAACAACTGAGTATCTCAACAAATATATATGTGATGTTATGGTATTTGAGTAAGCAGATGTATGTGAATAGTAGCAGAAAAACTACAAGACGAGAAAGGATTAGTTCGACCAAAAAATATAGCTCCATATGATGTATATGTAATAGCTATTGGAGATGAAAAAATTAATCAAGAAGCAGAAAAATTAATAAGTATTTTAGAAAATAAAGGTCTTTCTGTTATTTATGACGATAGATCAATAAGCCCATGAATTAAATTCAAAGATTCTGATCTTTTAGGTATTCCATCAAAAATAATAGTATCAGAAAAAAGTATTGCAGCATGATGATATGAATATGAAGAAAGAAGCACATGAGATAAAAAAATAATTACAGATGAAAATTTTGATATTTTATTAAAAACCATATAGACTCGCACTATATTATATAAATTATTTTATATTATATATGTATCAAAAATGGAAACAGGATTAATATTATTTATCGGTTTTTTAGTTTTAGCTTTACTAAGTATTTTTATCTTTAAAAGAAAAGAGTCTATCTCAAAAGAATCATTTTTGCTTTCAAATCGCAATATATGATTATTTTTAGGATCAATTTCTATAGCAGTAGCATGGGTTCGAGCTCCTGCATTATTTGTAGCATCTCAAAAAGCTTTTGAACAATGAATACCATGACTATTCCGATTTACATTACCAAACGCATTAGCATTGTTACTATTCTGATTTTTGGCATATAGAATGAAAAACATATTCAGTCATTGATATACATTACCAGAATATATAAAATTAAGGTTCTGAGACAAAATGCAAAAAACATATATGATAGTTATCTTTATTATTCAAATATATTCTGTAATATTACAAATAACAGCCGCTATATTGTTGTTAAATTATATTACATGAATAGAGAAATCATTATTAACTATAATTTTATGATTAATAATATTATCTTTAGCAATAATTAAAGGATTTCGCTCATCACTTGCTATAGATATCATTAAAGCAATGTTTATATTTTTAATATGTCTATTTATAATACCACGAGTTATTTCTGAAACATGAGGTACGTTAAATTTAATTAATTGAATAAATCAATGATTAAGTATTCTTAATATTTTTGATACAAAATTAATACTAACATTTTGAATTCCTATAAGCATATCCCTATTATCTTGAGTTGTTATAGACCAACAACAACGACAAAGAGCATTTGCTATTAAAAAAAACGCAGTAAAAAAATCTTTTTTATTTGCATCTTTTATTTTTTTGCTAATACCAATATTTCTCTGAATTTTATGATTTGTAGCTAAATGACTAAACATGTCGGTCAATTCATCAGAAACTCAATTAATATGAATATCTTTAATATGAAACTATCTACCAAGTATTTGAATATACTTGTTTAGTTTCATGGTATTAGCATGATTAGTTGCAGCCTGAGTTGCGGCATTATCTGCAGCAGGTTCTATATGAACAATTGATTTATTGCCAATGTTTAAAAAAAACATATCCGAAAAAAGATCAATAAATTTTTCTAGAATAATAATGATTTTAGTAACTATTTTATCTATAGGCATAGCATTAATTCCTAACATACAACTACTTTATTTAGTTTTGATAATTTGAGTATTTCGTTCAGCTTTAATGATACCAACAATACTTAGCCTTTATTGGAACAAAATTTCATCTAAAATTACTCTTTGGGGAATTGTTTTAGGAATAATAGTGTGAGTACCCTTATTTATTTATGGATCGATTACAAAAAACATGTTAATTTCATCTTTATGAAGCTTAATACCAATTACAATTTCTTCTATATTTTCTATTATATCATGAATAACAAATAAAAAATCATTTAATTATAACATATTATCAAATAATGAATGATTGAAATAATGAAATTCTTTTATTAAAAGAGTTTAATAATATATTAGAAAGAGAAAAAATAATAGATCTTAACTATCCAACATGAACATTTGTATGGTTGCCATATTGATGTAAGATAGTAGACCTTAATATGAATTTTTTAAATAAATTGTTTGATAAATATGGTTACGAAAAGTACATATTTCCATTTCTAGTTTCTTCTAAAGAATTTGATAATATAAACAAAAAAATAAACAATTTTGAAAAAAACATATATAAAGTAAATAATTCTTTAATTTTAAGACCATCTGGAGAAAGTGCAATATATCCAATGCTTAGAAGACGAGTAAAATCTTATACAGATTTACCTATAAGAGTTTTTCAAATATGAATTATGTTTCGTAACTGAACTTCTAGATGATTTTTAAGACCAAATGAAAACGACGTTTTTATTGAAGCACATTCTGCTTTTGAATCTAAAAACGATGCTGAGAATGAAATTAAAAAAATAAATTCACTCGTAGAAGAATATTTTAAACGATTATGAATACCTACACTTAAAACAATAAGACCACCTCGAACAAACAAACCAGTCGCAGAAAAAGAATACGCATTTGATGCTCTACTTCCAACATGAGAAACAGCATTATTAAACGTAACATATTTACAAATGCAAATATTTTCAAAAGCATTTTCTATTCTATTTTCTAAAAAAGATAAAACTAAAGATTATACATATCAAACAGAATTCGGTTTTTCGCAAAGAGCAATTTTAACATCAATTCGATTATTATCCAAAAAAAATAATGTTTTTCTTCTACCAAACCACGCACCTATTCAAATAGTTATCATTCAAATAAACCTAGACAACAAAAAAATATCAAACTATACAAAAAAAATATTTGATAAGCTTATTAAAAACAAATTTAGAGTAAAAATAGATCAAGAATGAAAAAACTTATATAAACGTTTCTCAAAACATGAAAATAAATGAATCCCATTGAGAATAGAAATAGGAGAAAAAGAACTATTAAACTCTAGTATAAAGATAGTTAGACATGACAATAAAGAAACACATTTATATAATTATAAAGATACAATAAATTGAGTCAGTTTAATGCTTAAAAAAATTGAAACTTATTCATATAAACAAAACAATAATTCTTTAAAAGAAAAAATAATTATCATTAAAGATATAAATGAAATAGCTAAAGTAATTAAAATAGGAAAAATAGCTAAAATACATTTATGTTACAATAAAAATTGCGTTGAAAAAACACAAGAGACAGTTAAAATATGAGAAATAATAGGATTTGAAGAAAAAGAGAGTAAACTAAAACATAGTTGCATAAATTGTGGAAAAACAACATGATATATAGCATTTTATGCTAGAAGGGTTTAATATATAAAAAGTTAAAAAAATGAAAATAATAATAATATTTTGACCTCCTGCTGTTTGAAAATATACAGTATGAAAAAAGCTTTGAGAAAAGATTTGATATCCTTTTTTTCATAATCATGCAATAAATAACATGTTATTACCTATATTTTGAGATAAAAACATATCTGATCAAAACTTAAACAATAAAATAAGATTAATAATTATAAAAAAAGCAATATCCCAATGACTAAACTGATTAATTTTCACTATATGCTGGGCTTTTAACGACAAAAAAGACAACAAACTAATAAAAGATATAAATAGACTATTTGAAGAAAAAGATGTGTTCTATATAGAATTATTTTCAGACATAAAAACAAGATTAAAAAGAAATAAGACAGAACCAAGAATATCTGAAAAACTCACTAAACAGAATATAAATATATCAGAAAGAAAAATAAATGATTTTGAAAAACAGTTTATAATGAATTCTAGTAACAAATACGACTTCTGAAACAAACAACATTTATTCATAAATAATCAAAAAATAAGCATAGAAAATACTGTAAACAAAATAATAAAACACTTTAATCTGATATAAAATAAATTAATGATTACTTTTAATTTATCTTTTTTTAATTTAGGGGGCTTCTTCATCTTTAAAAACAGAAAAAGCCCAAATTGGGGATACGCTTCATAGCTACGATTCTCGCCTCACTAAAAACGTTCGATCTCCTAAAAGCAGCTAGCATTGATCTCAATTTACTCATTCAACGGATTATTGAGATAGCCACCTAGTTGCGAACGTTATATGATATAAATAAAACATTTAACCTTTTAATAATCACATGTGATTAAATAATCTAAACTTGGGAGATTCTTCTCAAAATCAACCAAAAGAAAAAATAACGACTTTATTTAAAGGGAAAATAATTGAAGTTATAGAAAAAAATATTGGAGGTCGTAAGTTTGAGATTGCAAGAAGGTCTCCAGGAGTTAGACTCATTATCAGAGATTGAGAGAAAATTCTTCTCACCAAAGAATATAGACATGAACATAATACATATGATTACAGATTACCTGGAGGAAAAGTATTTGATACACTAGAAGAATTTAATAAGAAACTTGAAAATAATGAAAACATCAACTCTTATGCTGAAACCGCCGCAAAAAACGAATGTAAACAAGAAACAGGTTTAATTGTGAAATCCATACAACCTCTAACAATAAGCAAAGCAGGAGCGACTGTAGAACGAGATCTCCATTATTTTTTAGTGAATGATTTTGAGAAGAATGAAAAAGGACAAGAATTAGAAGAATGAGAAAATATAACAACAGAATGGAAGACCTTAGAAGAAGCAAAGGATCTATGTTTAAATTGATCTATAAAAGAAGATAGAAGTGTATGAGTTTTATTAAAATATCTTTTATCTAACAAAAAATCATAAAAATAATTGTAATTATTATAAATCTTACCCACTAACCAACATTTCATGAAAAATAAAAACATAATAAAAAATACTATCAGCCGATTTTTCGGAATACTTTTCTTAACAATAGCCATATTAAATGCTATTTTAATCCACCGAGTACCAGGAGTTCTTTATGCCCTATTTTCGCTAATTTATTTTCCCCCAATCCAAAAGATAGCCAGAAAATTATTTAATTTTTCGATCCCTTTTATCCTAAAAGCACTCTTAGCTTTGGTTATTCTCTGGTGAACATTGGGTGTAGGTGATCTCATGGAATTATTTGAAACATATATGAGAACCAAACAATAATTTTTTCAAAACTAGAAATTTCTTGCAATCTCTCACCAACTAATTATAAACTCTTCATTCTTACTTCTTAATAGCAATTAATGCTCGATATTATAAAAACAAAACTTCTTTCTTTCTACAACAAAACAGACAAACTCTGACTTTTTTTCTCATTATTTGATGCCAACAACAATCTCCTCCTTTCCAACGGAGTCCTTACTACAGACAAACCATTGCCAGAGCTGGTTGAAATCCTATACCACGCATTACTCGAAAAAGTAGAAAAAAGCACAAAAGTAATCGCAATAGACATAGTCAAAGACATCCAACTTCAACCAGACATCCAAAAACTTCTCACGCTTTCACCCAAAGATTATGGAATTTTTATGATTAATAGACAAACCAATATAAGTGGCGTAGTTCTTCCTGATACCCAAGGAATTACTGATATCAAATGAGCTCTAGGGCTTTTAAAACAAAAATACAATCTCACTGGTAACGTAGAAATTTCATCTTTTACCACTCGCAGAATTGCATTTCAAATTTAGATATTATTTTTTGTCTCTCTGAGAAAAACGAAGATAATAAAAATATCTTATGCTCTTCAATAAATTCAGAGCGACAAAGAGAAGGTCTAATTTTTTTCTTTCTTATACAAAAAAATACATCATTTACCCTTTTTGTCTTTGATTACCTCAAACGGTGTATGATTTTTGAATTGAAAAGAATTAGAAATTATTATAGAATTTTTATCAATATTTTTCCAAAGCCAATCTTCTATAAAAGCAAGCTGTACAGGTAATAAATAGACATAAACATAGTCAAATGTAGACAGATCTATCTTCATAAAATCAGATTTAATTAATTTTATATTTTTCCCAAAACCAAGAAAATAATTTACAATTCTACCCAACAAAATAGCAAAAATATTGATATCATATCAGATTCATTTTATCCCAAAATTTTTTACAAAAAACCTAAGCGCTTTACCATCTCCACATCCCAAATCAGCCAATTTCTTTCATTTTATCAAATGTAAATTTTCTCTCATCAAACGAATTTCTTTGTCAAAAGTACCAACATAAGGAGCTGCTTTATTTTTTTTCAATAATCAAATAAAAAATAAACTAATAAGCCAAACATTTAAAACAAAAATAACCAACGCAAAAATTAAACCAAGATAAGAGAGAAAACTCATAAAAATCAATAAAAACTAAATAATAAACAAGAAAATATAGATATTATTGTAATAATCAATGCGATTTTAAAGACTCAACAGTTTCTTTGTAGATATCTTCGATAGATTGATGAGCATTTATATGTATAATTTTACCCAAACCATCCAAATACTCAATTACTGGTTTTGTCTCTTTCTCATAAATATCAAGCCTGGTACTAATTGACTTTTCTGTATCATCTTTACGTCATTCTAACTTTGCTCTATTGTATAATCTTTTAATTGCTTCTTCTTTATCCAAATTATAATGAATTCATACAAAATCTCTTTTGTGTTTATGTTCCTGTGTAAGAAAATAGTACATTTGCTCCAAAGTTCTCAAAAATCAATCAATAAGCATATAATTTCATGGTTTCAAAAGATGTTGATATACATCAAAAACACCAAATGTAATAGCGTCATCTACCATTTGTCACTTATCCATACGATCTCTAATATGTTCTCACAAAATATTGTCATTTGATTTCAACGCTCTAAAAATCTGACCTGGCTCAAAATACAAGTATCATTCAAGCTTTTTCATCAACAAATCAGCCTGAGTTCCTTTTCACGATCATTGTATTCAAAACAAGATAATATCTTTTTTCATAGGTATATAAATATAGTTATAAAATATGTATAAATATAAGAACAATAATCAAATATATAACAAGTGAACGCTTACATTTTTAGGCATAAAAAACACAGAGCTAAGAATTTGTTTGTGTTTTTTGCCGTTAAGAAAATGTAACAGTGAACGGTTATATATTGTTTATTGTTGAAATCAAATTGCAAACGGCAATGTTTTATCTATCGTTTTTACTACTAAATAATTAGATCAATACAACAAACAAATCAAATATAGTGATTTTTTCCAAAAAAGCAAAAATCCCGCTTGCACGGGATTTTCGTATATAATTATCTTTTTGACCAAGTAGGAGATTTTCTCGCTTTTTTCAAACCTGGTTTTTTTCTTTCTTTTACTCTTGGATCTCTTTTGAGATGACCATAAGGTTTTAATGTTGGTCTAAGTTCTGGATCTCGATCAATCAATGCTCTAGCAAATCCTAATTTAATAGCATCTGCTTGTCATGAAATTCCACCTCCAACAACTTTTATTTGTGCATCAAATTTTTTGATAGTATCAGCACCAAGTGTTATAAACGGAGAAATTGCTTTTTGATAAAGATAGTCATTACCACCAAAATATTGCTGTAATGATTTTTCTAATCATTTTGATGTTTTTACAACAAAATTACCAGAGCCATTACTAAAAAGTTTTACAACAGCACTAGTTTCTTTTCTTCTTCCGATTGCATAATGATATTCTTTGTTTGCCATTATTTATAAAGGTTAAGAGGTTTAAAATTATCATATTGAGTAGTTGTACCTACAACTAATTTCAATCTTTTCATTCTTTTATCTCTAAGTTTGTTTTTTGAAAGCATTCATCTTACCGCTTCTTTCAAAATTCTTTCAGGATTTTTTTTCATAATATCTATATATTTTGTAGTTTTAAGATTTCCTTTATAACCACTATAATCATAATACATTTTTTTGAGTTCTTTTCATCCTGAAACAGAAACATTCTCAATATTTTCTACAACAACATAATCACCACAATCCCAAAAATCACAATAATAAGGTTTGTGTTTTCCAAGAAGTTTTTTAGCAATATCTGTTGCTAATCTTCAAAGTGTTTTTCATGTTGCATCAACTTTCCACCAAACTCTTTGACCATCCATTTCAGCTGGCTTAACCCAGAGAGTTTTGTTGAGATCTTTTTTAGTAAATTCCATTTTTTATAATATCTATCAATTAAAGATTATTCTATAACAATTTAAGCAATACCTTTGGAGCAGCATCTCCAACTCTAAATCCAAGATTATAAGAAGCAACAAAACCTGTTTTTCTACCTTCTTGAATATATTTTGGAAGAAGTACATCTATAACTTTTTTTCCTTCATCACCATAGACAATAGAAGTTATATATCTTATACATTCTCTTCTTGCATCTTTTTCATCTTTAAATCTAGCTGTGATTTCCAAAAGCTTAGAAAAAAAATGATCAGCATCTGCTTTTACTACTTTTGCTCTTTTTTGAGTAGTACTAAGTTTACCATTTTTTATAAGATTAGTAAGTAAGACTCTCAAGTATACTGATTTTTTCTTTGCTCCAGAATCTATTTTCAATAATCTTTTTTTCTGATGTCTCATTGACTATAAACATAAATTATAAAACCTCTTCTAACACTAAAATAATCTGTAATAAATTGCTTTTATATGAAGGAAGAGCACCAAACAAAATTGGTATCTAAATCTTTATCCGATCAAAGATTTATTAATATTAGCTAACGAACTAACAATTTCATCAATAGCTTTTCTTCAAACTCATTTCATCAATAATAATTCTCATTTCTTTTTCTTTTCAAGATCTTCAACGTACAATATGTTATTTTTTATCAAAGCATTTCTTGTTCTTTCACTCAAAGGAAGAGCATCAATTGGCATTGTTTTAACACCGATTTCATGTTCTGTTCTAGCTGTTTCTTGAACAAGATCATCCATATCTACCATAACAGATCTATCTATATATACATTATCAAATACAAATAATTTTGCGTATGATGCCAATATTTCACCAGCAAACATAACAATTTCTTTTGCAGAAACGCCACTATATCATGTTTTTATTTCCAATACCAACAAATCTTTTGTAGAACCAGTGAAATCTTCTATTACCTCTTCTACTTCATATTTTATAGAATCAACCAATTTAAATTCATTGTCTATCAATAAAATATTTACATCACTATCTTCTTTTTTATCACGACTTCTCAAAAAATCAATACTATAATATCAATATCATTTTTCTATTCTAATATCCATATTTAATTCAACTGATGGATCAGTAATTTCAAACAAATGAACTTCTGGATTTAATAATTCAACACCAGCAGGAAGTTTTATATCTTTTGCTGTATAAACTCAAACACCAGAGAATCTTTGAGAAATCCATTGTATAGAATCAATATTTTCATCAAAATTGAAACGTAATGTTTTGAAATTTAACATAATACCAATTACATTTTCAAGAACACCATCAACAACATGATACTCATGAGAAACTCCTTTAATTTTGATTCATGTAACAGCAGCACCAATACTATATCAAAGAATAATTCTTCTCAAAGCATTTCATAAAGAATGTCCAAATCATCTTGGTAAATATTTTACCTCAAGTTTTGTAACTCTATCATCTAACTCTGAAACAACAATTTTTGGAGATCAAATAAGTTTTTGGATATCTAGCATATTTTTTTGTTAAAATATATAAAGAAGCATTAAGCTCTAGCATAGAATTCAATTACCTTCAGCAAATCTGAATTAACATGTATTTCACCAATTTGAGGAAGATTCAAAACTTCTATTGTATAAGAATTTTTATCTAGTTTTATCCAAGAAGGAACTTTATTTCTATTATCAGCTGATTGAGAATACAAAGGTGAGTTTTGTAAAGCTTTTTTCAAAGTTATTTTATCACCTGGTTGTATAAATGTAGATGGAATATTATGTTTTTTATCATTTAATAAAAAATGACCATGAACTACCATCTGTCTTGCTTGCATAATTGTTTTAGCAAAACCAGCTCTATAAACAATAGAATCCATTCTTTTTTCCAAAAACTGAAACAACGCAAAATCATGAGTTATTTGTTTATTTTTTGAATATTGAGATGAAAGTTCTTTCACAATTCTAACAAATTGTTTTTCTGATAATCAATATGTTCTCTTGAGTAATTGTTTATTTCTCAAAAGTTTTCAGTATTCAGAAGATCTCTGCATACTTGCTCCATGTTGTCATGGAAGATTTCTATTTCTTTTTACATCATATTTCTTTGATCAAAACAAATCAACTTGTTCTCTTCTGCATAATTTAAACTTAGGCCCTGTATATCTCATGTATACAAAATGTTAAAAATAAAATTAATTTTTCTTTGGTCTCACACCTTTTACACCACCAAATTGTAAAGGAGTTGCTTCTTTAATATATTGAATATCTATTAAACCAATTTCATTTATTGCTTTAAAAACTCACTCTCTAGCAAGTCCAACACCCTTAAAAATAATTCCAATCTCTTTAAGACCAAAACCTTGCGCTTCCTTTAACAAGTGTTTAGTTAACACTTCAGCCGCATAAGGAGTGTTTTGTTTTGCTCATTTATATCCCACAAGTCATGTACCACCTCCAACAACTTTATTTCAATTTTCATCTACTAAGATGATAAGAGTGTTGTTTTCTGTAGTAGTAACCTTCAAGATACCAAAAGTAATTTTAATATCTCTTTTCTTCTTTGGAGAAGCTTTATCTTTTACTGCCATAATAAAAAATTATCTAAACAAATAAAATTATTTCTTCAAAACTGGTCTAACTTTTGCTCTTCACAAAAGTTTCTTTGCAGTTCTAGCATTTTTTCTTGTACATTGTCATCTAACTGGTAATCAAACATTATGTCTCATACCCTTATAACATTTAATTTCTTTAAGTCTTTTTATTGCATGAGCAATTTCTCTTTTTAGATCACTCTCCAAAACAAGACTTTTAAGTTGATCACTTAATTTCTTTTGTTCGTCTTCATCGACATCTTTTACTTTTTTCATTGGATTAATTTCTAGTAATTCCAAAATTTTCTTGGATCTACTTCTTCCAATACCATAAATTGCAGTCAATGCTATCCAGATAGACTTATTTTCTTCCAAAACATGTCACATTAATCTAAACATAATTGTGATTTTTCAATAATATAAAATTATCCTTGTCTAGCTTTATGCCTAGGATTTTTTTTGCAGGTAACATATAGTCTTCCATGCCTTTTGATGATTTTACAATCTATACATCTTTTCTTTAATGATGATTTTACCTTCATTTAGGAAACACTTTATATAAGTAAATAATTCAACCCATCAATTAAATAGTGCCTTGTTGGCTTTTATAATCGTTATATCTGTATACAATACGTCATTGAGACATATCATATTGATTAACCTCAACCTTTACCCAATCTCAAGGAATTATTGAAATATGAGATTGATTCATTTTTCATGATTTTTTACAACGGATAAGTGTTTCTACATCTTTTAACCTCACCTTAAAAAAACCAGCAGGCAATGCCTCCAACACTTCTCCATCTCGTTCTAAAACACCTTCTTTTACCATTAAGCGTTTATTTTTTTAATGTTTAAAACAGTTTGTTTTGGTCTAAAACCAATAGTTCTTTGGTATCTATTTTTTCTTTTAAATTTTGTAACCCTCATTTTATCTCATTTTTGATGAGCACTTACCTCACAAGTAACAGATATTTTTTCAAGATAAGGATTTCAAACAAGAACCTTTTCTGCTTTTTCATCAAAAACAGATAAAACCTCTTTAACTTCTATTTTTTTTCCTTCTTCAACATCCAAAGAATCTATTACAATAGAATCTCCTTCAGTAACAATATATTGATGTCAATTAAGACCAATAACAGCATACATTACAAACAAATTTATAATTTAAAATCTGATTTTTATATACAAACAACAGTATTCTAAGATCTAAGTTCTAAGACCTAAGTTCTAAGATCTAAATTAAACTATTTTTCCAAGTTGTGCCAAAGTATTATATTTCTTTTTCGTTTTTCTATATGATGACGATACAATAGCTTTTATTCTTTTATATCTTCTAGCACTAGGAAAATCTTGAGAAACATTTTTTCTATACCACTTGGTACCATAATGTTTTTGTTTTTTAGCTTTATCCAAAATATGAGAAGCCCATAATTCCTTTTTATAGAAAGATATAACTCTTTCATTAGTATTTAAATCACCTGCTCTTCGAACTATAAATCACATTACATATGATCTTAAAAGGTAAAATTTAATTTGCCGGGAACCGGAATCGAACCGGTACGACATTTCTGTCGCAGGATTTTAAGTCCTGTGCGTCTACCAATTCCGCCATCCCGGCATGAGGACATAAGAGTAGACTATATTCTAATAAGCAACGTTCTAAAATCTAACGTTCTACTATTTTACTATTTCTTCGTACATTTTATCAAACACAGCCGGAAATGCTACCGCAATATTTGATAAAACCTTTCTATCAAGTTGAATATTTTTTGATGTCATAGTACCAATAAAAGAAGAATATGTATTTCCTTTTTCTCTAATAACAGCTGACAATCTTTCTATCCAAAGCTTTCTGAAATCTCTCTTTTTTTCTTTTCTGTTTTTATAAGCATGTTCTCCTTGTTTTACTAAAGCAAGTCTAACTTGTTTATAAACATTTTTTCTTCCTAGTCTAAAACCCTTTGCCAAAGATATAAATTTTTTATGTCTTTTATGTCTTTGAATTCCATTTTTTACTCTAACCATCGGAACTAATTATAAGGAAATAAATTTTTAATTTTTTTTGCAAAAGAAACATGTAGTTCTTTTCCAGAAACATAAGACTTATTGTTTTTTCATTTATTTGTTAACAAATGATTGTTTCAAGCCTTTTTGAACATTATTTTCTTTTTTTTGGTAAGCTTAAATCTCTTTTGAGCCCCCTTATGTGTTTTCAATGCATGAGCCATTATAAACAACTATTTACTAAATAAAATTATACTATATCAATGAATTTCTTGCTTTGGTTGATCAAATTGAGATCTTCAAACATCTACTAAAGCATCTTTTACAAAAAGTATTTTTTCTACAGCTTTACTCGCATATATTTTTTCTCTTCATTTAAGTTTAATAAGAACTTTAACATTATATCAATCTTTTAACATTTCTCTTGCTTTTTTAATTTTAAGCTGAAGATCGTTTTCTCATATCGCATAATTAATTTTAAGTTCTTTTAATCCTGTATTCTTTTGTGTTTTCTTTTTTTCTTTCTCATCTTTCTGTTTTTGGTACATATATTTACCATAATCCAATAATTTAACAGTTGATGTCATATTTTCCTGATCATATCTCATTTGAACAAGATCTTTTCAAGCTTCTTCAGCTATTTCAAGGGCCCTTCTTCTAGGATATGTTCAAACATTATTACCTTCTTCATCTATTATTATAATAGTAGGAGCTTTTATATTCTCATTAACAAAAACCATAGGAGCTCTACGATCTTGAAACCCAGAAGAATGAGACCTATCCACAGGTTTTTGTGCTGGTCTCGAAACAAAAGCTGGCTTTGCACCAACCGGTCTCGGGGTAAAAGGTTTTTTTTGTTGATAAGAATTTTTTTGTTGAGGCATTAATACATGAAGAATAAATGAGTAATTATATATAAGTAATTATTCATTACAATAAGTTATTTAATCACTCCCGGCGGGATTTGAACCCGCGATCTTCACCGTGAGAGGGTGACGTCCTAGACCACTAGACTACGAGAGCATCTAAGGATACGCGAATGTTCTTCCACCAAGAAGAATCAACTAATAACTAAGAATTAATAATTAAGGAACAATTTTTATTATAAATTATCAATTTTTAATTATTAATTTAAGTTTACCCCCGCTAAGAATCGAACTTAGATCCACAGCTTAGAAGGCTGTTGTTCTATCCATTGAACTACGGGAGCATTATTCAAATGGTGGACCCTATCGGAGTCGAACCGATCACCTCCTGCGTGCAAAGCAGGCGCTCTAGCCAAATGAGCTAAGGGCCCATACAAAGTTAAGTTTGGGGAGAGTAGGATTTGAACCTACGTAGCCGTGAGGCGTCAGATTTACAGTCTGATGCAATTGACCGCTCTGCCATCTCCCCATATAAATTAAGATCCCAAAGTAGGAGTTTGTTCTGTAATTGGTTGTCCTATTGGAAAGACACCAAACATAATAAGGAAACCACCAACAACAATAAGAAATCATGAAATAACATATCAATTTCTTGTAGAACCAATGTTGTGTTCAAACCATTCAATTCTTCAAAACAAATCTGTAACTGCTTGTGAAAAATAAATCAACACACCACCCAAAAGAGCGACAAACAATCCAACAAAGATTTGTTTTAGCATTACATACAAAGAATAATAAATATAATAATTAGCGGATAACGGGACTCGAACCCGTACGAACAGAGCTGAAGTCTGCTATGCTACACCAATTACATCATATCCGCGTATCAATAAGCAAAAATTTTCCAGCACAAAAAACACGCTGAGACCAATGTATAGCAAAAAAATATATAAAATCAAGCAATTTTTTAAAAAAAATGGTTGTTTCAAAAAACAGGTAAAAAGCCAATTCCAACAAAAAAACAACCAAAAGCACAAAAAATATTTAAAAAATTATCAATAAAAAGTGATTTGAAAAAGGATTTTTTTTGTTTATATACAAAGAAATTTTTTTATCAATTCAAAAAAAATGTTTTTTTATAGTAAGGGATTTCAAATTATATTAGCTAATTTATTGTGAATATTTGTTTGATATGTTTTTCGGCAAAAAAGCAATCTTAATGAAGAACAGGTTCTAATATTTTTGTTTTTACGGATATTTAGCATAAATATACTTTTCTTTAAAAATAAATTTTTAAAGGTTTTAAGCATACCCGGAATATTATCTATAAGTTTTTTTATTTTGTTGGGTTTTTTACCATTATATCAACAAAAACCTGATTGATCGTCTTTTTATCTAACACAACAAATAGAATACATATTTTTATGAAATCCAAAAAACATAGAAATCACAGAACAATCACAATATTGAGAACAAAAAATTATACCAAACAATGATAATCAAAAACTATTTTTTATAGAAAGCCCTTTAAGATCAATAATTTTAAATGAAAAAATAAATAATGTAAAAGAAAATAATATGTTTGTAATAAAATTACCAAAAAACACGATATATATAGCATACCCTTGATCCAAAATCACAATAGAAAAAAATGGTAACAATTTTATTATAACAAAAATTTATTGAAAAAACGAATATTACAAACCAAATGATGATACAAGTGTTTATATAGACAATACAAACATACAAGAACAAAAAAACAAATCTGATTTTAGTTTAAATTATTTAATTAACGAATATGAAAACTCAAAAATACAATATATTATTGACCAAGCTTGATGAATAATAATCACACAACCCATTTATCAAAAGTTTTCAAAAAAAATTCTAGATATAGCTTATATTATACGACCAAACATATACAAAGAAAATTTGGAAAATTACGAGCTTTACAAAGACTTTTTTGGACGAAAAAACATTGAAACTAACTACAACAAAGAAGAAAATTGGCGAAATCTAATGCTTGAATTAATCCAAAAATGACGCCAAGAAACTCGCCATTTCAAGTAGAATCAAAACATATAGACAATATTAGACAACAAAAATATAACTTGATAAAAAAAAGTAAGTTATTAAAATAAACACTCAAATTAAAGTTTTATCATTAATATGTAGTTTTTAAAAATGTTGGAAAAATATAAAAATCTTTTTGCAGAAATTATAAGGCAGAAAACAAACATTTCTTTTGATGAAATTATGGATCTTATAGAAATACCTCCTGAAAATATTTGAGGTGATTTTGCTTTTCCTTGTTTCCAATTATCAAAAAAACTCAAAAAAGCTCCAAATATAATAGCTAATGAATTTTCTAAAGAAATTAATTCTAAATTTTTTGAAAAAATAACATCTGTTTGACCATATATAAATGCATACATAAAAAAAGAATTATTTATAAATGATGTATGCACAACTCCAGATCCTACACCAGCAGATCGAGATAATCAAGATACAAAGATTCTTGTAGAATATATGAGTGCAAACCCAAACAAACCACTTCATATTGGACAAGCTAGAAATATTTGTATAGGTGATAGTATTAAAAAAGTATTTAATTATTTAGGTTATCAAACACATGCTTCAAATTATGGTGACGACAGTTGAGTAAATGTTGGTTATAATATTGTTGGACATATGCATTATTGACTATCTATAGAAACTGAAAAAAAGTTTGATCATTATTGTGGAGAAATTTATACTCAAATGAGAGAAAAAGACGAAGACCCAGAATTCAAAAAATTATTATCAGAAACTTTGCGTAAAATAGAAGAAGGAAAAGATCCTGACGTTTATAAAATTCACCAAGAATATACAAAAAAATGCACATTAGAACAAATAAAAACTTGTCGAAGAATGAACGCATCTTTTGATATTATTAATTGGGAAACAGATATTCTCCATATGAAATTTTTTGCTGAAGCAATAGAATTACTAAAAGAAAAATGATATGTAAAATATGTTGATGAATGAGAAGCTATGGGTTGTCGAATAATAGATCTCTCTAGTTTACCTGAGTACGCAAAAGAAGAAAAACAATATCAAATATTAATTAAATCTGATGGTGTAGCCACATATACAGCCAAAGATATTGCTTTTGCTTTGTGGAAACTTTGATACCTTACCAAAGATTTTTTATATAAAACATTTACTCATGAACCAAATTGAAATATTATTTACACAACAACTGGTGAATCAACATGAGAAATAAAAGAAAAATTCTGAAATTACAATACTGCAATAACAGTTATTGACAATAGACAACTTCATCCTCAAGAAATAGTTAAATCTTCTCTAAAACTACTTTGATATCTAAACAAAAATAAAGAATACATTCCTTTGTGATATGGTGTAGTTTATCTTACACCAAAAACATTATTAAGTTTTGGATATAAACTCACAGAAGAAGAAAAACTAGAAAAAAGACTTCCTTTTGCAAGTAGAAAAGGTTGGACAGTTACTATAGATGAAATGCTACATATAATTCACGAAAAAGCATATCGAGAAACCAAAGAACGTAATCCAGAAAAAGATGCAGAACGGTTAGATGATGTTTCAGAAAAAATTGCAATCTGATCTTTGAGATTCTTTTTGATAAAAAGTGATATTTCCAAAGATATTGTTTTTGATGTAGAAGAAGCTTTGGATATGCAAGGTGAAAGTTGAGCATATATCTTATATACATGAGCCAGAATTCAAAGTTTGATAGATAACAATCCAGATCCTATAAAAGTTTTATCACCAGAAAATATTTCAAAACTACTTACCGAAGAAATAGAATTTGAGCTTATCAAAAAAATAGCAGAACGAAACGAAATAATTGTAAAAAGCCAAGAAGAGTTAGCCCCTCATTTTTTATGTAGATATTTATTGGATATATCAAAACTCGTAAATAGTTATTATGCAAATATCAAAATTCTCAAATCCGATGAACTTCTAAAATCTGCTAGAATTTCTCTCCTTCAAAAAACCCTAGAAAGAATGAAAACCGTAATGGAACTAATCGGTATGAGTTTTTTGGAAAGAATGTAATTTTTATAATGTTAGGTTTTAAATTTTAAATGCTAAATAATTTAAAATCTATAATCTCTAAGTTCTAATACCTATAAATTAAATTTTCACTCTGAATCTTTAGAATTTTGTCTCTATGAGCGTAGTCAAAGAGAATAAGGTTTTACTTATAACAACAAATAGAATAACTAAATTTTAAGTTCTAAGAACTAAAATCTAAAATCTAAGTTCTAAGTACTAAGTTCTATAAACTAAATATCAGTCTTAATACTCATTTTAATTTCCGTCGTAATCAACACTGTCGCCAATCCATGTAATAAAATCCAAACTGGAGTAAGCACAATAAAATTAATAATATAATAATTATTCGTAAAACTACGAGCCATAGTTTCCAAAGAAGATGGACTCAAACTATTCATACCCAAAATGACAATTTCCAAAGTCAAAATCAGACTAATAACTGTCAAAGGAACAAGAAACAAAGAAAATGTTTTTTGTAAAATTTCATCACCAGGTAATGTTATACGAATTCTAGATTTTTGATACATCAAAAACAACAAAAGGAGATATAAAATTAAAACAATACTTGTTTTACCTGCTATAACAAAATTAGCAATATTTTCATAAGAAATATTCAAAATTTCTAAATTTGGAGTTGTCATCAAAAATTGTACAAGAACATCCAAAGATTGATTTGCTGCCAAACAAAGTGTAGCCAAAATATAGTTTCCCAAAAGAACTTTAATCATTTTCTCATTACCTATAACAAATGCTAATATTACCAAAATAGCCAACAACAAAAAGAAAATATAAGAAACCACTGTATCTGTCATTTTTGACAACAAGATTTAAAAGTATTGCAAGTTCAAAACCAATCACTACTATACTATTGTGTTTTTTATTTTCAAACAGAAAATACATAATATGAAAAATATTAAAAAATGATTTACTATTATGGAAGTCATTGTTATTGTTGTATTGGTATGACTTTGACTTATAACTGTAATACAAGCACTTTGAAATAGCAACACTTATTTACAAAAAACCAGACAAAAAATTATCGCTATCAATTTAGCTAGAGAATGATTGGAACAAGTTATAAATATAAGAAACACAAATCGACAAAAACGAGCTTGAGACAAAGAAACAACACGATTAAAATTAAACCCATCAATTGATGAATGATGAGACTGATTAAATAATGATTTTTGGTTTGGATCAGGAAATTATATAATTCTGACTACTACTATCAGTGGACAACAATACTTTTATGCAAGCGGTATTAATGAAGACTTAAATACTGATCTATGAATAAATAATTCTGGAAATTTGCAATATTCTCTTTGTGAAACCTGATGAGTTTGGAAAGCTTGCCCAGGAGAATTACCACAAAGCAATGAATGAAACTTTTTTAGACAAATAAAATGATTGTGAGTTTTCAAAAAAGAATCGACTCAGATTGGCGGAGAATTAATTAACTGTCCTACAGGTTGAGATTCTAACTGTTCTACCCCCTCCGCCAAAGAATTTCGCTTTTGTTCAATAGTAGAATATATATGAAATTGAGTATGAAAAGTAGAACTTTGTAGTGTCCTTACTAATTTCGAAAAATAATTCATTACGAACGAATCTATATTAATCCAAATGTCATTGCGAGCGATAGTGTGGCAATCCAATTTTTATAATTTACAAAAAAAGCCCCCGGTAAACCGAAGGGCTTTTTATAAATACAATTAAGCAAGATTATTGTTTGATAAATTTAATAGGGATTATACCTCCCTCTTTACCAAACACCCTTACTATGTAAAACCCAGGTCTATATGACGAAACGTCAATCTGGGTTTGGAAGATAAATTCAGTATGATGATACTGATCGACATGTAACTGTCGACCAATCATATCCCATACCTCAACTCTAGAGACGCGTTTGTCTCCAAAATCAAGGTTGACAACATCTCCTGAAACAGGATTAGGATACAACTTAACATCATCATCCTTTATTAAATTATCGATACCTGTTACATAATTAATGTAAATGTTTTCTGTGTGAGAATGATTCCCACACATAGAACTCATACTTAATGTAACAATAACTGTACCAACTGGAGCACCATAATTATAATCAGGATAAACTTCAGTTGAAGTAACTCCAGATATACCCAAATTCCAAAAATAAGAATTTCCATCTTTGTAATCAGGTATAAACTTAACATAAGAACCATAGATTGTTCCATAAGTTGTATCTATAACCATCTGCTCATAAGTAAATTTAGCAGAGATAGGAGATACAAATACAGAATCCTTTGCTGAACAAGTTTTTTGTTCTGTTTCATAAACCAAAGCACCTGTCAAAAGATAATACATTGGTTGATTAACTGAAACAGAATAAACTTGATCTGTAGATAACACATCATCAGGACTTGTCAAAGTTGACCATATCCAATTAGTTGCATTACCTTGAGCATAAAGTATTCCATTTTGCCCCTCACACCTAAATATAGAATCGTTAGGTATGTTTACTGTGGGTGATTCTAAAACATACACAGGTTGAAAAGGAATTGTATCTCCTTCCATTACCCAATATATATTATGAATTCCCGCTGTATTTGGGTAGAAATACCTTCCAACCACATCTTGTCCGAAAAAACTTCCTTCGGTAGAATATGAAATATATTCATCCAACCAAACTGGATCTTCTCCAAGACAAAAAGCTGGAAGTTGATAAGTCAACGTATCACCTAATTGAGCCTCCCGCAATTCCATTTGATCACTCGACGAGCAACCAAAAGAGTTTGTGGCGGTAATCTCATACGTCCCAAGATCAGAAACCCATGGTCGTAAAACATTAGATGAAAAATTCTCTGGCCCATTCCACAATATAGATGCTGTCGCATCGTTAATCGTGGCTTGAGGTTGCACCTGAGTTTGCCCAGATGCAAGGATTAAATCCGGTCCAGCACTAACTACTGGATTTTCAATATGATTAGTCACAAGTCTCCAATAATTTGGTGGATCTTGTGAATAAATCATAACTGGGTTTATTACAAACAAAAAGAACAAACCAAGAAATAATACTATTCTTTTCCACATAATTATTGTTTTAATTGTGAACTATCAAAAAACACGTACGAGTAGAATCCCAAACCCGTATTCCAAAAGTCCTATCCACAAACTGTGGTGCAAATTGTATAGCACCATCAACTGGTAATGCTGGACTAGTAACTGTGTCAACAATTTCATCAGTATCGGCATCGTACAACTCATATATATAATTAGATTGAGTTGCTTGTAAACCAATAACAATTTCCGTTGTTAAACCACATACTGTTGCTGTATCAGCAACAACAGGAACATTTACAGTCGGTATTTGATTCAATGGTAAAGGATTAACAATAAGATCAAGTGTATCATTAATAGTAGTAACACCATCACTCAAGGTAATATTATACCTAAAGGTATTAACTACCAATGATGTAGGAGCAACTATTAATGTATCATTAATTGAAAGAACTGTTGGATCACCAACAATATTCCAACTAAACGTATACACACCAGTTCCACCTTCTGGAACAACACTTAATATTGATTCAGTTCCTGAACAAACGGTTCCTGGATTAACAGCATTGCTTGTAAAAGCAAGTGGTGTTCCAGTAACATTAACTCGAACTGTATCGTAGGCAAAACAAGTTCCATTATCAACCACTAAATAATAATAAGTAGAGGCAACAGGGTTAACTATTGGTTGCGCATCGGTAGATGTAAAACCAACAGGATCGCTTGTCCAACCATAAGTATTTCCACCAACTGCAGGGGTTCCAATTTGTATAGAACCACCTATAGCTATAGTTTGATCACTACCAGCATCTGCAACTGGTAAAGGATTAACAACAAGATCAAGTGTATCATTAATAGTAGTAACACCATCACTCAAGGTAATATTATACCTAAAGGTATTAACTACCAATGATGTAGGAGCAACTATTAATGTATCATTAATTGAAAGAACTGTTGGATCACCAACAATATTCCAACTAAACGTATACACACCAGTTCCACCTTCTGGAACAACACTTAATATTGATTCAGTTCCTGAACAAACGGTTCCTGGATTAACAGCATTGCTTGTAAAAGCAAGTGGTGTTCCAGTAACATTAACTCGAACTGTATCGTAGGCAAAACAAGTTCCATTATCAACCACTAAATAATAATAAGTAGAGGCAACAGGGTTAACTATTGGTTGCGCATCGGTAGATGTAAAACCAACAGGATCGCTTGTCCAACCATAAGTATTTCCACCAACTGCAGGGGTTCCAATTTGTATAGAACCACCTATAGCTATAGTTTGATCACTACCAGCATCTGCAACTGGTAAACTTCGATGTACAGTTGTTAATGTCCAAGGTGTCTGAGAAAAAACAACGAAGGACATAAACAAAAAACTTAAACTTAAGATAATCTTTTTCATGTTCGTATAGTTTTAATTTTTTTTATTTATTGATTAATTATTGTTGAACACGTATGGGTAGAATCCCAAACCCGTATTCTAAAATTTCTATCCACAAATTGTGGTGCAAATTGTATAGCACCGTCAACTGGTGACGCAGGACTAACAACAGTGTTTATAACAACATCTGTATCAGCATCATACAACTCATATATGTAATTAGATTGAGTTGCTTGTAAACCAATAACAATTTCCGTTGTTAAACCACATACTGTTGCTGTACCACTTACAATTGGAACATTTACTGTTGGTGTTTGGTTCAATGGAAGTGGATTAACAACCAACAAAGTCCCTTGTCCACCAGCAGTTCTAGCATAAGCAGAACAACCGTAAGAAGCGGTTACTCTACACTCATACCTTTTTCCACTTAATGAAACATCTCCAGTAACAGTTAATTGATAAGTAGTAACACCACTATAAAAACCACCATTACTTAAAAGCGCTCCATCAACATACCATTGATAGGTATGACTGGGAAGAGGACTTTCGGTTGCATTAATAATCACATCCGAACTAGAACAAACCGATGTAGTATTATTTAACACAATCACCTCTGGTAAATTATTTACCGTAAGTAACAATGTATCATAATAAACAGTTCCACCATCGTTTACATAAACACCATACTTTACAAAATCCTCAACTGGTGTTAAAGAAATAGTTGGTGTTGTTCCCAAATCGGTTGTTACACCAGTTTGGTTAGTTTTTTGCCAGTAATAGGTGCTTGTTGCATCACCTATACCAGTGCTCAAAATAATAGAACCCCGACATGTTGTATATTCAGGGCCAACATCTGAACCATTCAACAACAATTGTGCTGAAGGCATTTGAGCATTTACTATAAAAATAGTAAAAAAACTCAAAACAAAAATTAAAACAGTTTTCATTGTTTTCATATTTAATTAGTTTATTAGTTTAAATGTTAATTAACTTCTTCATTATGAAAAAGGTTTTTTATAATAAATTATAACTACCCCATTTTCATACTGCTGTTATAACAATTTAAATATAAAAGTCAAGAGAAAATCCAAAAAAGTTAACAAAAAAACCTGACATAAATAGTCAGATTTTAAAATATTTTTAATAAAAAAATCCCCCTTACAATAAGAGGGAATAAAAACTATTTTTGAAAATTTATAAATTCTTTAAAATAATTTTCCAAATAATATTTTGCCAAAGGTAAATAATCTTTTTGTTTCATATCAAGTACTATATATAATACTCACAAAAATTCATTATATAAATGTGTAATAGCTCATATTTCTTTATAAACAAGAATTTTACTATCATTGTTTAAATTTTCAAAATTTTCTATCATATAACTTGGATCTGTTACTCTCAAAAGTTTTTTATTAATAGCTTTAGTTAAACTATTATTTAAACTCAATATTGTTTTTCTAATTAAATATTGTCTATATTTTGGCACAAAAATTCTGATTTTTACTCATTGTGGTGTATATTCATAAACAACACTTTTTTCTTCTTTAACAATTTCCAATAAATTAATAAATCATGTTTCTGTAACTCAAATTTGACTAAGAATACTTAAAAAAGTTGGTTCTGTTATTGTTGAACTTGATCATCATCAAACACTTCAACCTCAACTAGTTCATCATCAAGTATAATTTACTGTAAATGAAGGTATATTTAACCATGTACTAGAATTATTTAAATTATCTGTTACTCTAAGTTGACAATTACTATAAGTACTATTACTTAAATTAATAAAATTAGTTGTATTATCTCAAGCAACAGCTGTAGATAAAGATCAATTACCACAAGATCATTGATAACTTACTGTTCAAGCTTTTGAAGAATTAAAAATAAAAGTAGCTGTTCTATTTACAACATTAACTGATCAAGCAGATAATACTGGTAAACTAATATCCCAAGTACATTGATCTCAATAAGAAATAGTTGTATTTCAAGAAGGACTACTACAATTACATCAATCACCATCAGAACAAGTTTCTCAATAACTAGTTGTTCATAATACACCATCTGTAGATGGGGCTATTATATTTGTACAAGTTTCTCATAAAGAAATAGTACTTCAGTTACATAAACAACCAGCATCATTACAAACATCACCATTACCACAAATAATACCAATACCTGGAACTGTAGTACAAGCACCATAAACAACCATACCAAAAAAATAACTAGCTCCAGCCAATAAAACAACCAATAAAAATTTAGATACATTTTTCATAATATTTTTTTTAATAATATAAACATTATTTTTTATTCTTTTATCTTTTTACTATAAAATGTCAAGTCTTTTTTTATATTTTTTATATAAAACAAAAAAAGCTTATCAAAAGCTTATTTTTAGTGGAGCAAGCAACGGGATTTGAACCCGCAACCTCGTCCTTGGCAAGGACGCGCTCTAGCCAATTGAGCTATGCCTGCATGGTAAATATCTAATAATCTTTAGGTTTTTTATCAAACAATCTAATCAAGCGCTCCTTGCCCTCTTTAGAGGGTAGCCAATTGAGCTATGCCTGCTTAAATAAACTAACCCTGTCTAATCTATCTAACCCTTCTAATTTATACTTCTATAATTTCCATTTTACTATTTTCTTTTTGTTTTTTAGATTTTGAACTCACAAAAAAGTTTGTCCAAGCCAAAACTACCAAAAAAGATCAAAGTATTTTTGTAATATCAGAAATATAAATATATAATTCAGAATTATTTATAAAAACAGTATCTCCCATTAAAACCAAACCTATTCACATTACAAATAAAGTAATTTTATTGATTTTCATATATATTGGATGTATAGCAAACAAAATAAATAAATATAAAGCAATAATAGCTAATATAATAAAATATAATATATTAAATTCAGAAAATCATTGATAAACAATAGTTTTTCATGTAAAAAATAAATATGTAATATATCACATAAAACTTCATGATACAATTCATATAGAAATTCTTTTTAATAAATCTTTCATATTATATAAGAAAAAAATAAATCTATGTATAAATAGGAATTTATTTATTATTTTCAAGTGCTTATATTTTTATTTTAATTTTTCAACAAATCTATTTTAAATATAATATATTAAATAATTAAATAAATTAAAAATAATAATAAAACAAAAATATCAACAAAATGTTTATTATTGTTTTTATAGTATTCAAAACTTATAAATAAAAATTATTCTATAAAATAAAAAATGTTAAAAAGTTGAAAAATAAAACATAAAATAAAAAATAATATATAATAGATATAAAAATAAAAACACAGGTATTATCTGTGTTTATTATATAAAACAAGCTTGTAAACTAACAAAACAAAATGTAGAATTTTTATTGAAAAAGATTTACAACTAATCTTACTACAGAATATGATAATATTGATATCAAAATACCTATCAAAGCTCACATTAAAAGTTTATTTGTTTTTTTCATTTTTTCATCATTACCATTTGCTGTAATTAATTGAATTCATCCCCAAACCAATACTACCATACAAACAACACCAAGTCAAAACCATAAATATTTATTAACTAATTGAATAGTATTAAAAAAAGTTGTTTCATCACCAGAAATTTGTTCGGGTCAAATCACAGCTATATCAGGATTTCATTGAGCACGTGGTAATTCAACAGTAATAGCAAAAGATTGTTGAAAAAAAGATCCTATCATAAACAAACCAAATATTCATAATATAATTTTTTTAATCATTATTTTCTATAAAAGATAAATATATTATTGATTGTTATTTATATTTTGATTTGGCATATCATTAATATTAAGACTACTTAATGTTATAGAACTAATAATATTTATAATTACAACACTAGATAAAGCAAGTAAAATCCCACCAACAATATAAAGAATATTGTTTTTAGCATCTTTTACATCACCTCATTTAGCAGATTCTATTACCCAAAGTATACCGTTATACAAAACCATAGTAATAGATAAAACTATAGTAAGTCTAAGTAAAAATTTAGTTATTCTTACAATCAAAGGAGCTTGTGTTTCACCTCAAAGAGTATTAATATCATAATCACCACCTAAAACATTTTCACAAAATTCTCTTTCTGTTCATTGAAATCAAACCTGATCCATTTGAGATTCAATAATAGATTGTTCTATATGTTGATTATTCACAAAACATCAATTACCAAAATTATCATTAAATCAAACATTAGTAGATTCTTTAAAAACTTCATTACCTACAGCATTTTTTGTACTACCAAGATCAATAACTTTTTCATATCATTTAGCTGGTTGAAACATAATATCCATAACATCTCTAACAGCAAAAGTATTGCTTATATTAATTCATAATAAAACAAAAGTAAATAATCAGACTATAATTTTCTTAACATAATTATACATTATAAATTATTAATTATAAATTATAAATTATTTAAAAGAGCGTCAGCTTCTTCATGTTCTTTTTCTTTATGAGCTTCTTCATTTTCTTTTAATTGTACGATTTTGTTTTGATAAGAACTTTCATCATATTTTTGTACATATTTATTAACAACATCTTCTTTCTTTTGTTCATATTTCTTTTCAATTTCTTCCAATTTTTGTTTTTCTCTAGTCAAAATATCACGTAATTTATCAACTTGTTCTTGATTCATTAATGGTAAAAGATCAAACCAAGATTGTTTTTCTTGTTGAGTATCCAAAGATTTTGATTGTAAAACTAATATAATAATATCCGACATTGTTTCCAAAAAATTATCAGAAATAGTATAGTTTTTGGCTATTTCTCGTAATTCTTGAGGTAATTTTTGTTGGATAAGCTCAATATTAACCATTTTAAATATAATGTTAAATATTAAATATAATGTTATAAATATTAGTTAGATTACATATTATCTTTGTCGCCCTGAGTTTATCGAAGAGCATAAGAGAAGTTTGTTTTAGTGTATCTATAAATTATTTAATTTGTTTTCAAATTCTTTATCAGCATTTTTTTCTTCATATTCATGATATATATCATTTCTAGCTTTTATAACTGGGACTTTTTTCATAATTTTTTTCATTTGTTCAATTTCTTTTTTTGTAAGAGGTTTTGGTTTTCATCATCATTTATAACCAAATATAGTATCAGTCATTTCATAATGTTAATTTTTAAATGGATTAATAAAATAATTATATCTAATTTATACTAAAGCGACGAACCTTTAATCAACCAATCCAGTTCTTTTGGATCCACAATTTGTTTATCAATAAGTCTTTGTGAATATTTTTTAAGATTGATCATACCAATTAAAGAAGATGTTTCTATAATATTATCAAGTTGTTCAATCTCTCTTTTTTTAATATTGTTTCTTATAGATGTTGTATTAAGCATAAGTTCATAAATTCAAACCCTACTTCCCATTTTACTTTTTACAAGCATTTGTGATTGTACTCCAATCAATGAAGTAGCTAATCTATCACAAACACTTTCTTGTATTTCTGGAGGGAAAAATGAAATAAGTCTATTTACAGTATTAGCAGCTGAATTTGTATGTAATGTACTAAATACCAAGTGACCAGTTTCTGCCAAACTCAAAGCTGATTCAGCAGTTTCTCTATCACGAATCTCACCCACAAATATAATATCAGGATCTTCACGCATTGCTGCTCTAAGCGCATTAGGAAAAGACCAAGTATCATGACCAATTTCTCTTTGAGAAATAATACATTTTTGTGGTTTAAAAACGAATTCAATAGGATCTTCAATAGTAATCATATTTTCTGATCTAGTTTTGTTGATTTCTTCAAGCATAGCTACAAGTGATGTAGATTTACCAGATCCAGTAGGACCAGTAACAAGATATAATCATTTTTTTTGGTTCAATACGTTTTTTTTAACACTTTCAGCTATATCTACAAACATCAAGTCTTCTAGTTTTTTAGCTGTTCAGTTGATTTTTCTCATTACAACACCAAGCCTTCCTGTTTTAAAGAAAGCATTTACTCTATAAGGAATTCCTGATTTTGAAATATAAGCAAAATCAGCTTCTTTATCACCCAAAAATTTATCAAATCTTTGAGGATTTCAAGCAAAAAGTTGTCTAACAATAAGTTCCATACTCTCATTACTTAATTTTCATGCTTGTTCTTCTCTTATTACTTCACCATTAAGTCTATAAGCAATACTTTCTCCACCAGAAAGATGAAGATCTGAGATATTAACATTTTTTTCGATAAGAGTAAGAATCTGCTCGATATCAAAACTTGCTGCCATAATATTATTAATTAAAAATAAAATTTAAATTATAATCAAACGTCCCAAAATAAAACGTTCTAATTAATTATAGTCAGAAAACAAAAAAAATGCAAATTTTTCAATACTTTTTTTATCTTATTTTTCTCTTGATGTTAAAGTCAATTATCATATAATTCAGTCCGTTTAATTTTTATTGTATTTGTTGTAAAAAATGAGTAGAAATAAATTTGTTAATAAAAGAATTTGAGATGTTAAAAAATACAATACTTACTGAGATTTGGTGAGTTGAAATTCTCAAAAAAAAAGTCTGATTAATATTTTTGTAGTTATTTTTTGTATTCTTTGTATATGATATTTTAGTAAATTTATTATTCAAGCAGGTCAATCAATAGCTCATACTATATGAAAAACAACAATAAATGTTGTTAGTAAGAGAATTTGAAAAGATATGATAGAAGATCAATATTGAAATGTAAATATTATGTTGTTATGATATTGATGAGAAGTTCATCATTGATGATTTTTGGCAGATTCTATAATGGTAGCCTCTTGGAATAAAAAAATATGAGCAGTTACAATGGTTTCTGTTCCTAGAGATTTTTATGTTGTCAATAAAGAAACTAGAGTTTTTGGTAGAATAAATGAGGTTTTTTCTAGATGATTATGAAGAAATCGTGAATTTGATACATGAGCAAAAGCTATGATTGGTCAATTGGAAAGTATAATGGATATTACAATTCCTTATTATGCTGTTATAGATTTTGCATGATTTAAAAATGTTATAGATACTTTGGGTGGTATAGAAATAGATGTTCCAAAGGCAATTCGTGATACAACATATCCAGATGAAAATTTATGATATAAAACTTTTGAAATATGAACATGACTTCAAACAATAAATTGAGAAACAGCTTTGATGTATGCTAGATCAAGACATACAACCTCAGATTTTGATAGATCTATTAGACAACAACAAATCGTTAAAGCAATAATTACAAAATTTATAGAACAATGACTTAAACCAAATAAAATTAAACAACTATACCAAGATTATACAAAAATGGTAAAAACAAATGTTTCTGTAGATGAAATGATAGGTTTGGTCCAATATATAGATAATTTAAAAAACATATTTTCTTATTGATTAACAACAGATTGTAGTAACATAGCGCATAGATATTCTTATCCTGGGTGTTTTTTATATGCTCCAGATGCTGCACAGTTTTGATGAGCAGCTGTTATGTTGCCAGTTTGATCAGATAAAACAAACCCATCAAATTATAGTTATATAAATAATTTTACATTTTATGTTATGCACAACCAAGAATATCTTATAGAAAATCCTCAAATAACAATTCGAAATGGTATAGATAAACAATATGCAAGACAACAAAAAGTAAAAACTGATTGACACGCAAATCAGGTTGCAGTAAAATTAAAAAAATATGCTTTCAATGTACCTTCAACCAAAAACGCACCAAGTCCATATCTTCAAACAGAGCTTTATATTTTATGAACATGAGAATACGATAATACAATTCATATGATAAAATCTTTTTTAGCTATTGATAAAATTATCGATATCAACGAAAAAACACTAGAAGATACTTTTATTTGACCAGAAGAGGTTATTCAAGAACAATTAAGTTGAACTGAGCTTTTACTTATACTTTGAAATAGTTATATAGATAGAGTAAAATGAAAAAGATTTGATTATTATAAATAAGACAGATTAGGTTTTTTAAATAGATTAGACATGATTAAGTTTCTAATCTAACTAATCTATCTAACATCTCTAATCTACCTAATTTTACCCCATAAAATTACCAAATGCTTCCACAAGAAGTGCTAGATCAAAAACCCCAAATCAAAGATTTTCTAAAAAATTTAAATATTCCTGTAGAAAAAATAAAGGACGATAATTTGATGATTCAATCTTTTGTTCACAAATCTTTTGCAGCTGATTATAAACATATATTGGATCACAATGAAAGATTAGAATTTTTGGGAGATGGAATCCTGTCAGCAATAACAAACAAACTTTTGTTTATAAAATATCCAAATTATTCAGAATCAGATCTTACTTTATATAAAATAGCTCTAGTTAGAGAAGAGACGCTTGCAGATGTAGCAAAAGAAATATGACTAGATAAATATATTTTTGTAAGTAAATGAGAAGAAAGAATGCAATGAAGAAATAAAAACGCTATATTATCAGATTGTTTAGAGTCCTTATTAGGTTTTGTTTATTTAGATCTTTGAAATGATATAGCAGAAAACTTTATAGACACATATATTTTTAGTAAAATTACTCAAATTAGCAAAGATCCAGTAAAAAGTTATAAGACAATGCTTCAAGAATATATTCAAAAAGAATATAAACAACTTCCAATATACAAAGATATTGAGCACAAAGTAGACGAAAAATGAAATGTTGAAATGTATTTATCAGAAATATATATTGAAACTCAAAAACTCGCACAATGATTTGGTACAAACAAAAAGAAGGCACAAGAAGAAGCAGCAAAAAATTATTATATTACTACTCCCCCTTGAAAACATATTACAAATCCATAAAAGATACTGACGTTTTATTTTTTATAGTTAAAAATGATTAAGAAGTTTTCTATTATCAAAAGAACCTACTTATGGTTAATAGTAGGATGAATGATTCTTATATGAGCATGGACATTGTTTTTTATGAATGTAAGGCTTTCCGAAGAATTTACTGGTTGAGTAAAAATTACTATTACAAATATAGTAGATAACCAAAAATTACAATCAGATCTTACAACATATCTGACACAACAAAAATATCAGAACCCAAATGTTCTTATTCAAGTAGAATGAGAAACAACAGAAATTTCAGTAAAAACAAAGGTTGAAAATGATGAAAAAGTAAACGAACTTTCAAATCAAATAGAAGAACAACTTTTGGCCTGATCATATATTTCTGATACAGATGAAATTATATCTCAGTCAATTACATGACCTAGTGTATGAAATTATATGCAAAAAACAGCAAAAAATGCATTACTTATATGATTGGCTTTGATGGCAATTTATATGATGTTTTCATTTTCTGCTATTAGAAAATCAATTCCACCAAGTACATTGGCTATAGTTACAATTATTACTATGATTTTCGATGCATCAATTCCTGCATGAGCTTATGGTTTTTTGATGATGATAAATAACTCTGTAACAGTAGACACTGTTTTTATAATAGCTGTTCTTACAAATATGGGTTATAGTATAAACGATACTATTATAGTTTTTGATAGAATTAGAGAAAATATACAAAACAAGAACGAAAAAAATCTTGTATATGGTAAAATATTTGATACTAGTTTATGGCAAACAATGAGAAGATCTATTGGTACATCATTATCTACATTATTGGTTATAGTTGCAATGTATATATTTGGAACATGAGCAATCAAAGATTTTGCTTTTACTATTGGTATATGAGTATTAGCATGATCATTTTCATCAATATTTATAGCAGCTCCAATGGCTTATCTTACTATGGGTAAATACAAAAAAGAAAGAAGAGCTATGGAACAAGAATAATAATTTCAAAAATAAGGAAAGACGCACGAAAGTGTGTCTTTTTTCTTGTTTTAAAAATAATAAATATTATAACGACATAAATTTATTTTGTAGAAATAAAAATGAAATTAATTTATTATGTATCTTTATTGATAAGTTTTTGTATCTGATCATCATTTGCCTGAGATATTCCAGAGTCATTATTTAACAACCCAGAAGTTAAACTGTTTTTTGTTTGAACAATTGTTGAAGAAACAGAAAACACGCACACAATAGACCCTTATCTTGTTATAAAATGAGATTTTTTACAAAAACCAATTGTTGTACCAAAGATCCAAAAATATTATTGAACAAGTGATTTACCAAAAATCGACGATATTATTGTTGCAATAATAATGAATTGAAATATATTGGATACTAATCGAATTTTTAAAACAACATGAAAAGATTATACAACATTGAAGTTGATAAGCAAAAAATATCCTATGGTAGAACGTTACCAACAATATATTAACCAATGAAAATATATAGAAAACCACCCTTACCTCAAATATATAGAATCAAATATGCGTTGATATTTTCAATATTGGTATATTTTGTTTTGATGAATTAGTTTCTTTCTATTGATTTTATCTTTAATGCTAAACAAAAAATATCAGTTTTTAATAAAAATATGGTCATTTTCGCAAATATTTTTGTGGTTATCTTTATTTTTATGAGATTTTTTTCAAAAAAAGTGAGGTTTTCCATTAAAAGCTTTTATTTATCCAAATTGTAGTTGATGTTGATCAAACTTTCCCAATGAATGAAGTTTTCTATTGTTTTTATTAAATTGGGTATTTCGAACAATAATATCAACAATATTAGTATTTATGTTTCCAAAAATTAAAATAAAGAAAAGGTTTTCGTTAATTACTATTATATGATTTATATTAATGTTAATAGGTTTTGTCTATTTATGATTAAGATTTGATTAAAAGAAACAAAAATCTAATAAATTCAATAATTGAATAATTGAATAATAAACAAACTTAAAAATTTATTAACCTTAAAATGATGCTATACTCAAACCAAAACTACATACTTCTTCGAAAACCAAATGGAATTGCCTCTACTTTTTGAGGTCAACAATCAATTTTGGATTATTTTGAGGACTTACAAAAATTACAATCAATTATAAATAATAATTCTGATTTTGATCAATATAGTTCATATTGTTATCTTGATGGGTATGTAAAACAAGATATAGATATTTTTCTTCACTATCAAACAACTGAGTTTACAAAAGAACAAGAATATGGTTTGCTAAATAGATTAGATAATGATACTGGTGGATTCCTTTATTTTGCCAAAAACATAGAAAGTTACGAGTTATACAAGGAACAACAACAAAAATTAGCCATACAAAAAATGTATATCACACAAGTTCACGGCAATCCATTTTTTAAGTCAAACGAGGGTTTTATAACAATAGAAACCCCCATTATGCATCATCGTTTTGATAACCAAAAAATGATATTTATAAACCATGAAAAAGATAAAAACCAATGAAGATGAGAGCCACATCTGGTTTCTACTACGATAGAATTGATTTCTTACGATCAAGAAAAAAATATATCATTATTAAGGGTTATGATTCACAAATGAATACGCCACCAAATCAGGGTTCATCTAAAAAGTATATGAGCCCCGATCCTCGGAGATAAACTTTATGGCCCAAAGCAACCAATTTCAGATACACTCCATCTCCGATCGATCGGAATGAAATAAAACCAATTTACAACAACAATCTTTTCTCTTGATTATGAAATATGTTTCATTATAATAATTTTACTTTTATATATTAACTACATAATCATGCCAAGAAGAGATTGAACAGGGCCAAAAGGTCAAGGGCCTATGACAGGGGCAAAAATGGGTAATTGTGAAAAAAATTGAGAAAAAGGAAAAAACATTGAATTTTGAAGATGACAATGAAATCAAAGATGTTGACAAAAAAAATGACAATGAAATAGATGAAAAAAAATATCAGATTAAAAATTTATTATTAATTTTTTTGTAATGTGAAGAAGAAGAAAATTTAGAAACATAGAGTGAAATCCTATATGTACTGTTTTTAAACCAGCATGAATTCCTCAAAGGTGAATTGAAATGATAGTTCTTTGACTTGATGAATATGAGGCATTTAGATTAGCAGATAAAGAAAGTTGTTCTATGCAACAATGAGCAGAAAAAATGTGAATATCTGCTCCAACATTCAATAGACTTCTTCAATCAGCCCACAATAAAATTGCAGATGCTTTGGTAGAATGAAAAGCTATAAAGATTTGTACAGAATAAGATTTATATTTAAATTATATATAAATGGAAAAATCATATACTTTCGAAGGAGAAATGTATTTTGAGGTAATTGAAATTGGAAAAGAAAAAGTAGAACATGTATGATTTAGATCTTATGATTGATGATTTGAAAAATTATTAAATAATTTACCAGAAACAACAAAACTTCCTAAAAAAGCGAAAATAACTGTTGAAATAAAAGAAGATTAAAAATTTTTATCCAAACTTATTTTTTTATAGCTATAAATCCTTTTTCGTATCATTCTCGTGTTGATTTTCGATGTTTATTAAAATAATCAACAGAATAAGTGTGATTTTTACCATACCAAGGATCCCAAAGATGTACTCTTCAATTTTTAGGTCAAACATAAAGAGCATAATGATCTGTTTTTTCTTTTGGGAGATGATATCTAATTAATATTATGTGATTTTCTAAATAATTATTCATTTTTTTTATACTTCAATTAATACAATAAGTAAAATCAATATTTTCTTTTTTTAAAAATTTTATAATATTTTTGGTAGAAGTTCCTATTTTGTGGCTGGTTTTTAATTTTTTTATCAAAAAATCTTCAGAAACATTTTTTCCTAATTTTCCCAAAATCATTTTAATACAAGCTGGTCAACAAGATCGCTCTTCTTTTTGTTTATAATAGATCATAGTAAACTAATATTTTAATGAAAAACAAAGTTTATGAATTTTTTCTAAAAATGCAAAAAATAATAAACAAACTTTAAAATTCACTAATTCGATGAAACAATGAATTAATAAAAATAATAACATAATAAAATTAGTAAATAATACGATACCTGTTTCTGTGAAATAGTGAAAATACAGTAGAATTGGTTCTTTTTTATCGAAGCCGGAAGTTTTTTATATAAATTCACTAGTTCGATGAAACAATGAAATTGTGTTTTAGGTGTCTTATAAGTATATTAACTATTTTAGTGAAATCTATTTTACTATATAAGTGAAATAGTGAAATTATATTTATAAATATATTAAAGATAAAAATCTCTTGAAATTTTATATTTAAAAGATTATATTCACTATATAAGTGAAATAGTGAAACTATTTATTTTTTAGTGTTATTATGATTCATCCAGGACGACATTTATGAAATAAGCTCAAAGAAAACAATCGAACTCAAAAGCAATTTGCAGATCTTTTGGGTAAAAAAGTAAGTGAAGTAAATGAGCTTATCAACGGAAAAAGAAATATAACTATACAGCGAGATATTTTTCTTTCTGTTGCTTTTGATCAAGAAGAAGGTAATTGGATTACTATGCAAAACGAATATGATTATGCTATTGCAAAAATGAAGCTAGATAAGAAAAAAATAGATGACATCAAAAAGAAAAAGCATCAACTCAGTAAACATAATGTATTTTCAAAGTTTTAGTTTATAGATAGAATTATTTTGTTTCTTTGTCTCTCTGAACATAGTGAAGAGAATAGAAACAATTCTAGGTTCTCTTGTGTTCTTAGGTTTTATCTCAGAGATACAAATAGAATATTAAATCTACCCAACTAATCTTTATTTTTTTAACAAAATCATGAAACAAAAAAAAATAAAAATAGCTATGGCTTGATGAGGAACTTGATGACATGTTTTTCCTATAAAAAGCCTTTTAGAATATTTAGAACAACAAAAGAAATTTTCTAATCATATATGATCTATTTATTGGTTTTGAGATAAAAAATCTTTGGAAAAAACTGTTTTTAAGTGATTAAAACAATCACACAACCCAGAAAAAAAATGATATACTCTTGATTTTGTTCCTATTTACTCTGGTAAATATCGTAGAGAGACTTTTCTCAAATCAAGAATAAAAAACCTTAGAGATTTGTTTCTTTTTGGAATATGAATTACTCAGTCGTTGTTTCGATTAATTTATTACAAAATTGATGTAATATTTTGTAAAGGATGATATATAGCTTTGCCTGTGGTTATAGCTGGATGGCTATTACGCAAAAAAATAATTGTTCATGAATCAGATACTCATTCGTGATTGGTAAATAAAATAGCATCAAAATTTGCTTGGACAACATTTACGTGATTTGACAATGTATTACCCAAAGCAAAAACAGTTGGCCAGATTCTTTCAGAAGAAATTATTATAGACGAGAAAGAAGCAAAAATGTTTATCAAACAATATCCAGAATTAGACCAAAATAAATCTTGGATTTTGGTTGTTTGATGATCTCAAGGATCCCAAAGACTATATCAATCAATTATTAAGGCGCTAGAATCAGATAAGACACTACAAACAGATGTCCATTTTTTAGTTGTTCTTGGACTTTTAAATAAAGATCTTCGTCCTCAATTTGAAAGGTTTCCAAATGTTGTTTGTTTTGATTTTGTAACTCAAAAAGAGATGGGAATGCTTTGTTATTACTGTGATATAGCTATAACTCGTGCAGGGACAACTTCTCTAGCAGAACAAAAATTATATGATATGAAGCTATTTATTGTTCCTATTGCTTGGACTCACGACCAATATGACAACGCAAATCGATATCAAGATAATTATGGAGATATTCTTATAGACCAAAAAGATGAATGATTTTTAAATAGACTTATTTTAGAAATCAAAAGACACAAAGAATTCAAAAAAATTCTGACTCCTCAAGATAGATTGGCTACTATTTCCAAGGCCAAAGAACAAATTTGGGAACATATTATTGATTAATTATTTTTTAAAAAGAGAGTACCACAATATTTTGTGGTATTTTTTTTGTGTATAAAATCAGATATAATCTAATAAAACTTTTGTCATACTTTTGTCAGTTTTTTTCTTTTTTGGTAATTTTACAATTCGGAGGATTTATATCCTAAAGTTTTCTTATGACAAAAAATATTATTTTACAAGTCCAATGAATGAAAATAGGAATAATAGAAATTAATTGAACAGAATATATTTGTTTAACCGATATGATTAAAGCAAAGGATGGGGATTTTTTTGTTTCAGATTGGCTTAGAAACAGAAACACAATTGAATTTCTTTGAATATGGGAAGAAATAAATAATACAAAATTTAACTATGGCGAATTTGCCACAATAAAAAGTAACGCCTGATTAAATAGTTATAAATTGAGTACAAAAGATCGAATAGAGAAAACACAAGCCATTGGTTTGATAGCAAAAACATGACGTTATGGATGAACATATGCTCACAAAGACATTGCTTTTGAATTTTGAATGCGGATTAGTCCTAGGTTCAAAATATATCTTATCAAAGAATTTCAAAGACTTAAAGAGCAAGAACAAAAATCTTTAGGCTGGAGCGTTAGTAGAGAAATAGCAAAGATAAATTATAGAATTCATACAGATGCGATAAAAAACAATCTAATTCCAAAACAACTTTCAATTTCTGAAATTAATAGAATATATTCTTCAGAAGCAGATTTGTTAAATAAAATTCTATTTTGAGAGACAGCAAACGAACGAAAGAAAAACAATCTCACAAAAGAAGGAAATATAAGAGATTATGCAACAATAGAACAATTAATCGTTCTTTCAAATTTGGAGAGTATAAATGCATTATTGATAAATAACTGATTGTCACAATATAAAAGAATACAAGAATTAAGTAAAACAGCTATCTTTCAAATGAAATCATTGATTCAAAAACAGAATTTAGAAACCAGTAAAAAACTAAGTTCTTAATTTTTTATATCCTAAAATTTTCTCATGACAAAACGTCTTCGAATTATCTTTGCAATCACATTAACCTACTTTCTTATTATTATTCCCGTACAATCTCAGGAGCAAAACAATTCAGTCATTGCCAGCGATAGTGAAGCAAACCAGCTAGAAAATAAACCATGAGTTGATTCTTGATTAGAACTGATCTGAGAAAACTTATGAGAAATAATACAAGAAAATCCAACCAACGATACTGGCCAAAACATTCAAAATGAAGAAATTTTTTCAGGATCGAACAATGTGCCAGAAACTACAGAAAATCTTTCTGGAAATAATTTTATCAACGATACTACCTGACAAAATACCCAAATAAATCAAGTTCCACAGATAATTATCTCTGAAATTTATTATGACGGAACAGAGGAATGGATAGAAATTACAAATCTCGGATCAGATTTTGCTGGAGAGGTGGAATTAGGAGTATCCCAGTCAATTTTTTTTCCAGTTTCTCTCCAGCCAAATCAATCGATTATTCTTACAAAATCCTCTCAGACATATAGTCGAATATCTCCTTTAGTTCTCCAACAACAGCTCCCATTATCGTTTAGTTTCACAGATACCAAGTCTATTTTTGCTACATTATCTCGAAGCGGACATCTTATAGATACCTTCCAAGTAGAGACAGGTTTAGTTACCAAATACAATGATAAGAAAACATCACTTATCAAACAATACAACAATCAAATCTGGTTTATAACTGGATCAACTTCTGCTATCAATGTTTTAGATCCTTATATCGCTAGTCCTGGAATTTGGGAAAGTTGAGATTTTTTACAAACAAATACTTGAGATTTTTATTGAACAGGAGAAAATATAACCCCATCAACATCTTGAAATATTCAAACAGGGGATTCCCAGACCACCAGTTGATCAGATTTGGGGGGAGGAGGAATGTCAGGAATTGTCGACACCCCGACACCTACCTCCCCCCAAACTGGAACCCTCTCAATTACGGAAATCTTTTATGGAACCTCGCAATTTTCTTCTTTTATCGAGATCAAAGCTCAGCAAGATTTCACTGGCAAGGTCTTTTTAACTGGTTCTTTGTTGAAATCAGCTTTGGAACTGGATGTTTTTTTGGAAGAAAATGAATATCTTATTGTTGTCTACATTGATAACCTATGGTTATCAGACCAAAAAAAGATAGAAAAACCTAGTTTAGAACTAAAATCTTGATGATTACTTTACCTAATTGGACAAAGTGGACAGGTTTTCGACACAATACAGGTTTTGTCGTCTTCGTGAAATAAGTCAAATTACAACTGACTTTTCTCAAATTGATATATCGACATCTTCTCCAAAATTGACAACTTTTCGCCATGATTTGATGAAAAATATCTGGTCTATTCAAATATAGATTTCCAAGTTAGTTCCTGAGAAAACAATCAAAGTGGATGATTTTCTAGCCAAACGTCTTCCTGAGAGCTGTCCACTGGATCAACCCAAAACTGACAAGATTTGTCCTGAACAACATCCACATGAATCACAATTAATCCAAAAGATCTTCACATCACAGCCATCAGTCACCTCAACCCAGAATTTATCAGTATCAAATCAAATTTAATTTTCTCCATAGACCTTTCCAAAAAAGATCGATATTTATTAACCAAAGAAACACTTACAGGCAATCGAAAAACTACCAAAAAATATCTTACAGGGATTCTTGGTTCAGGACAATCTACGACTATTTCCAAAACCCGATGATTTTTGGATAAATGAAGCTGTATATGACTTTTTTATAAAACAGACCAAATTGATGAGTTGTGTTATGGTTCAGCGCTACCAAAACCAGAAGAAGAACCAGAACTAGAAGACGATATTCCCAACATCCAAATTCTTTGAGTTCTTCCCAATCCCGTTGGCAAAGACGACAAAGAAGAACTCCACCTCCTCCGAAACTGATCAGAAACAGTTTTTTGTCTCTCTGAGAGAAACGAAGAGAATAAAAACTGTTTTTTAACCCCTTCATCCAAATCTCTCTACCTCAAAATCAACACCACCAAAAAATATCTTACAACCTCTCTTATTCCAAATCAAACAACAATTCTGACTGGTTCGCTTGGTTTGGTCAACAAATCCGCATGTATCGAACTTCGATATAAGACTAGTCTTCTTGATACTTTTTGCTACCCAGATCCCCTAGAATGAGAGTTTATCCCGAGGGGAGGGCGTCCAGAAATCCCAGAATATCTCCCTTCCATCAAGATTCTTTCCGCCCTCCCCAACCCTCAAGGCAAGGACGACGCTGAAATGGTTTCACTTTTTCGAACCTTTAATTATATATCCTCTTCGACAGGCTCAGAGGGACAAAAAGATAATTGAGAGGAACAAAAAGACAGCTCAGTTTTTTGTCTCTCTGAGAGAAACGAAGAGAATAAAAACTGTCATTTAAATTTTCCAGTAAAATCTAATTCCGATAATTTAACATTAGAAAATAAATCCCTCTATCTCCTTCACAATACAACCAAAAAATATCTTTCAGGCACCCTTAAACCCAACGAAGAAACTATTTTTACAGGATCACTCGGTCTTCTAAACAAAGCCCACTGCTTCGAACTTCGATACAAAGAACACAAACTCGATCGTTTTTGTTATCCCAATCCAAAAGAAGATGAGTACTTTGGTACATGAAATTATATATTACAAACAATACAAAAGTCAGATTTCAATATTTTACAAAAAGTCTGATTTACTGTCACAGGTTCGCAAATCTGCGTTAGTTATGAAAATCAATTTATTAGTTGTCGCAGTTTACCTGCTTCCAAAACCTCCATTAAGCTCAAAAACGAAAACAAACTCTACAAAACTTATTTCAGTTTATTCCAAAATTATCTAATCAAAGATTGGTCTACGCTTTATTACAACACAGATATCAAAACATATTTCGATACATTCAAGAAATCAAAATCTGAGGTTTCCAAATTTGGTCGCGTCGTCTCAATCAGTGGTCAGCAATTCAACGCTTACGATCTTTCAGGTCAAATCCAGTTAATGACAAACAATATTAAATCAGAACAGTTCAATTTTCAAGACAAAAACATACGAAAAAGATTTTTAAAACGACTTTGATTATAAAATAAACTTGATTTATTGTATTATTTTTGTATACTATATGTATTAAATTTATATATTAATTGTATACAAATGTCTTCAACAAAAGTAATAGCAAATCTAAGAATAGACAGTGTTCTTAAACAACAAGCTTTTGAAATAGCAAATCAAATGGGTTTGTCTTTGTCAGCTGTAATGTCGCTTTTACTTAGAAAATTTGTTTTGGAAAAAAGAATAGAAATCTGACTTGATGAAAATTGATTTACACCAATCAAAAAAACTAAAATGAAAACAGCAATAAGTGAAACAAGAAACGATGGAAAACCTTTTGATTCAATTCAAGATCTTTTAGATAGTTAAATTTCTAAATGTACAAAAAGGTAGCTTGATCTAGATTCAAAAAAGATATCAAATCATATAGAAACAACAAAAAAATCTTAGAAGAGTTAGAAAAAATAATAAATATGATTTGCTTTAGGATCAATTTACCACCAAAAAACAAAGATCACGAATTAAAAGGCGATTTTTTATTAATAAGAGAATGTCATATATTTCCAGATGTCTTGTTGATTTATGAAATAGATGACGAACAAGAATTAGTCCATTTTATCAGAATAGGTTCTCATAGTGATTTATTTAAATAAAATATATTTTTCAGGCCAATTTGAATTGACAACTGCCTCACAATGACTATCTTGAAAGCAATTCCAAGAGCAAAAATCTTGGCGAAATAATTTTTTACTACGACTAGGTTTATAACTTACAAAACTAAGTTCTAAGACTTAAGCGCTAAGTTCTAATAAAAATGAAAAAAGCCTACCTCAAATGATATTATGGTTACAAAAATTTCTGAGATGAATTACTCTTTTTTGGGGTAGTTGATCGAATTTTTTCCAATTATCCAGAAATAAAAGAACTTGTAGTAGAAGTAGGAAATAAAGTCCGGATGGAATATTGGGTCAAAAAAAATCATAATGAATATTTATCCAAAGATAGTTACAAAAAAATTTCTTTTGTAGAAATAAAACAACATCATTGGAGACGATTAACCCATTTAATTAGCTTTCTTGGTTTTTGAAAATATAGATCATATTTTAAATTTTTTGGAGGTTGAGAAGTACTTAGCGACGAAAGAATTTTTCCTCATGATTGACGAAATATTCCACTTCTTTTTTCTTCAACAGTTAGAAAATGAAGATTTATGCTTCTTGGAGGAATAGGAAGTCCCAAAAAAAGAAGAACAAAAATCCTTTATAAACTTTTATTACCTAGGGCAAAAGGAATAATCACAAGAGAGCAAACCTCCTACAAAACCGCCCTCAAACGAAATCGACTAGTGACTATTTACCAAGATTTTAGTCAAAACATTATAGAAAATATTAACTGCAAAAAACAAACAAAGTCTGATTCTTATGTACTTATAAATTGTAATCTCAAATCACGAAACACCAAAGCAAAACAAGATATTATTGATTTTTGTCAGACACATTCTCAACACAAAAAAATATTTTTCCCATGCGATATGAATGATGATATTTATTGTTTTTATGATCTTCAACAAGACATCCCAGATCTAGAAATGTATGATTGGACAAAAAATTCTCTCCAAGATTCTTTGTGTTTATTTAAGTTTGCTACAGCAGCAATCTGAGCTAGACTTCATTTTCTTTTACCGCTCAAATTATACAAAAAGGATTTTTCTGCGATTAGATATGCAGAAAAAATTTATAAGATGATAGATTAAAACCCATTCATAGTCAAAGTAAGAGTACCACTATAACTACCTGGTGCTTGATTGGCAGGTACATTAACTAATAATGATACATTATCAGTGCTTACTTTACATATTTTTTTACTTTCTGAAATTTTTTCAAATATTTCATAAGGAGCACTATAAAATTGTGTAGGAGTTCAATTGTTTCAAGTACAAGCTAAGTCCCCTTGGACTACAACAGGATCATGAGAGATAAGAAGATTACTACCAGAGATAACATTTCATTTTTCATTGGTTAGATCAGTTGTTTGGATAGTAAGAGTCCAACCTCAATCAATACCTTGATAATCTTGACAATACCAAGCAGAAGGAAATGATCCTGAAAACGTATAAGGGATACCAATTTTGACATCTTGAGCATTCATATCTAGAGAAGTTCAGTAGACACATTCGGTTACTCATCAGGTGATGTTGAGGTAGATATTTCCTTCAGTTTGACCAGGAAGAAGATTTGTATATTCAATATCATCAAAAGTAGAAGCGTCAGCAGAATAGTCTCCATCAATATCAAACTCTGCATAAACAGTTTTTTCACCATATCATTCTGATAATAACCAAGATTTTGAACCACTATAAGATTCCCAGTCAGATCGATTAGAACCACTGATATTAGAAAATCTCATATATTGACTTCCTGATGCTGAAATAGTTAAAGTAACATTTTGAGAGGCAGTAGTAGAGTCATCATTGTTAATAACAAAAGATCAGATTTCTTCACCGATAGCAAAGTATGTAGCATGATCAGTAGTAAATTCAATATAAGGAACTCAATTGATATCTATAACGGGGGTTGTTGTGTGAAACAACCAAGAATTATCTAAATTTTCATTATAAAATACTTTAACAAGACTTCCAATAGTCTTTCCTATCACAGATGTTGTTATAGTAATGGGTTTACTAAATTCTATATGATTAATAGGATCTCAAAATTCAATTAAAGAAGCAATATTTTTAATACCAGCAACGCCTCCTGTTTCTAATTCTGTTGGTCAAAGTAGTAGTCATGTGTAGGGTTGTCAGTTTGTTGTAATTATTGTTCAGCTATTAATGGTAATCTTGGAATATCTTCTATTTTTCATTATAATATCAGCTAAGATTTGGTTTTTTCATTCAGTAAATTTTAGAGGCTTATATCCTATATAATATCCTCAAGTAAGTTGATATTGGTTATTCGTTAAATTTACAATAAATCATTCTGAGGTTGAAGAGTTTATTATAGAACAATAGTTGTCATCAGTATTGATTGAGTTGTTTGTGTAATAATCCCAAGTGTATAAATAAGAATTCCACTTGCTAGGTTTCCAAGTATTACTATTCCAAGTATTATTAGGTTTCCAAGTGTATAAATAAGAATTCCAAGTATTGTTGGTATTCCAATAATTGTCATAGGGGTTCCAATAATGAGAATACCAATAACTTACGTTCCGATTATTTCTAGACCAATAATGAGAATACCAACTATTAAGGAACCAAGAATATCAGTTTTCTCTACAAGAAGCTGGATAATTATATTCGGTTATTATGTTTCAATTGTTATTATAACATTTACCAGTGTTTTGACAAGAGTTTTGATCAGAAATATCGGTTAATAAATTTCAATTATTATCATAACATCAACTAATACTTTCACAAGAAACTTGATTGGTATATTGGCTTAAATAGGTTCATCGATATCCATGATAACAGCTACTGTTATTTTGACAAGAAGTTTCATCTGTATATTGATCATCACTACAAAGATAATTAGATTCACAAGAGTTTTGATCAGAAATATCGATTAATAAATTTCAATTATTATCATAACATCAACTAATACTTTCACAAGAAACTTGATTGGTATATTGGCTTAAATAGGTTCATCGATATCAATCATAACATTCCCCTGCGTTTTCACAAGACATTTGATTGGTATATAGAGGATCGCTACATTGTCAGCTACTTTCACAAGACATTTGATCTGTATGTTGAGGGTCGCTACATTCCCCTGCGTTTTCGCAAGAAATTTGATTGGTATATAGAGGATCGCTACATTGTCAGCCACTTTCACAAGACATCTGATTAGTATATAGAGGATCGCTACATTGTCAGCTACTTTCACAAGACATTTGATCTGTATATTCTTGTAATAAAGTATTGCTGGGGTTATAACATGAATGAGATTCACAGAAGATTTTTCATGTGAATTGTGATAACTCTGTTCAGTTATAACTAGCACAATATCATGCATTTTCGCAAGAAATTTGATTGGTATATTCGCTATCACTATTACAATAATAATTTATAGTATTTATTTGTGTTTGATTAATATTACAAGAGTCTGAGATAAAGAGATTATTTAAATACGTAAAATTATCAAAAGATCATGTCATTATAAAATTGATAGGGTTTTTTGATAAATCAATTGATTCTAAATTTACTGCTCAATTGAAATCACCAACTTCTATTGAGGTAATCATATTGTTTGATAAATTAATTGTTTCAAGATTGGTGTGATTAATAAAAGTTCAAGAAGCTATACCAACAATATTTTTATTGGATAAATTACAGGTTGTTGTATCTATAGCACAAGAAAAAGGTTCTTGGGTGATGTTTTGGCTGTTTAGTTCCACATAAGGTAGAGCTGTAATTAAACTAGGAATAGCTAAAGCAAATACTCAATCTTTTTGAGCAAGAAGACCAAAAAAACCAGTTACCAAAACAAAGAATTTTAAAATAAATATTCATAATCATGACAAAGAAAGTCCTAACAAATATTTTTTATGGTGTTTTTTGATGTGGTGATGTATTATTTTGTGAAATTTCATAGAAATATAAATAAAAAATAAATATTTCGACAATTATATTCCAAAAAGAAAAATTTCAAACAAAAGAAAACAGATTAATCAAAAAACAAAGCCATTTTATTAAAAAGAGTATATAATAATTTATAATAATTCAAAAAAATTTATATAAAAGAAAATTTTTGGAAAATAAACAAGAAACACACACAATTACTAGTCAAACATTTGTCCTACTTTTGTCAGTTTTTTTCCTGTGATAGGATTTTTACAATTCAGAGTATTTATCTCCTATCTAGAAAACATGAAAAAAACAACAGCGATCAATGTCCAATGAATAGTTATTGGCATAGTAGAAACCAACCAAGAAAGTTATATTAGTTTGACTGATATAGCTAGATATAAGAATCCTATTGAACCAAAAGACGTTGTAAAGAATTGGTTAAGATCCAGAAATACAATTGAATTTTTATGATTATGGGAGTTTATAAATAACCCAAATTTTAAAGGGGTCGAATTCGACCCCTTTAAAAATGAATCTGGAAATAATTCATTCACTCTATCTCCAAAAAGACGAATAGAAGCAACAAATGCGATATGAATTACAACAAGAAAATGAAAGTATTGATGATGAACATTTGCTCATAAAGATATAGCTATCAAATTTGCAAATCGAGTATCTGTAGAATTCGAACTCTACCTAATCAAAGAATTCCAAAGACTCAAAGAACAAGAAGTCAAATCATTAGATCGAGATCTAAAAAGATTTCTGACGAAAATGAACTACAAAATCCATACAGACGCCATCAAAGATAATCTGATCCCCAAAGAACTTTCTCAGGACGAAATAAACTACATTTATGCTGATGAAGCAGATGTGCTAAATAAGGCATTATTTGGACAAACAGCAAAACAACGAAAAGATAAAAATTTAACTAAGAAGTGAAATATGAGGGATTTCGCGACAATAGAACAACTTATAATCTTAGCAAATTTAGAAAGTATAAATGCAGAATTTATCAAAATGTGAATAGATCAACCCAAACGCCTTCAAATACTAAACCAAACAGCAATAAGTCAAATGAAATCATTGATCCAAAATCAGAGTAATAAAATTTGATTAGAGTGTAAATAATTTATTTATAAAAAATTACAAAGTATGAATAATAAAAAAACAACCTCAAAAAAACCAGTCACTACCTAGTCAAACTTTTGTCCTATATTTGTCAGTTTTTTTCTTATATCGGGATTTTTACAATTGGGGGCGATATCAAAAGATATCGTTTTATCTTTTAAAAATCCCCCATGAACGAAAGAGATCTTAGACTTATTCTAACTGAAAAGTGTAATTATCGCTGTACTTTCTGTCATCATGAAGGCGTTGCTCACGAAATTTTCCAAACACTAAACAACGATGATTATCTATTTTTATACGATACAGTAAGACAACAACAAAACATCCAAGACGTAAGTCTTACTTGATGAGAACCATTAATGTATCCAAAAATCGAAAGTCTGTGTAAGCTTTTACATGATCGCTGAGCCAAAATAACTTTGGTTACCAACTGATCCTTGCTCAATATCAATCATGAAGTAGGAAGACGAATAAATAGAATAAATATATCTCTACACACCCTAAATCAATGACAATATAGCGACATAACACAGACAAAAACCAAATTAGAACACATAATTTACAATATAGAACTTATGAGAAAACTATATCCAAATCTTTTGATCAGATTAAATGCAACAGTAGTAAAATGACGCAATGACAACAAAGAAGATATTTCTGCCATGATTGATCTAGCTGATAAATATGGCCTATCTATCAAGTTTGTAGAACTATACCCAAATACAGAACCAGATTTTATTCCTTTGGAAACAATTAAACCAATTTTGGAAGAACTTGGATTTGAAAAATATCAAGAAAAACCAAGACAAATCGTTTATGGAAGAGGAAAACGTATTGTCGTTTTGACCAAAATTTCTTGTGGCTCTACAGGTCAAGAAGAACATGTTATCGCACCAGAAGAAAGCGATATTTTTGTCAGTCCTGATGGTTTTGTTTCTCCATATCCTTCTAGTGAAAACAAAATTTCTTTGTACGACGCAATCAAAAAACAAAATAGCCAAGAAGTTTCTCGCCTTTTGCAGCAAGCTATAGATCAAATTGATCCAACCAGAATCCCTCAAAAAGTTTTAGCGTAAAAAATATATTATGAAAAACAAAGATTTTGATGGTTGGAATAATGAAAAAAAGAAAATTGATTCCTATAAAGAAAATAAATACCCAAAAGAAAGACAAATTCGATACGTTGTTTTATGAATAAATGTTTGATACGAAACAGATTGAAAATCTTTTTACAGAAAACCAGTATTAGTTCTAAAGAGATTATGAAAGGTTTTGTTTTGTGTGCCGCTAACAACAAAAAGAAAACAAAAAATAATTCAATACGAACTAAAATCAGTTTATTTTAAAAATATAACAGGTTCTTTTGTTATGATAACACAAACAAGGGTTTTAGATACAAAAAGATTTATTCATTACACATGAAAAATGATTTCCCAACAAGAATTTCAATCAATAAAAAAACTTCTCATACACGTTTATTTCTGAGAAGTATCATTATCCTCCAGTAATTTGGAGGAGGACCCGAAGGTATGTTAATGTAATTATATACAAAAAAATTCAGATTTCAAATGTTTTTATATTTTAATTTTCTTTCCATGTTAGAATTTGAAAAAACTTTTCTTCTAAAATCAATTCCATTTGATTTACAAAATTATCCACACAAAGAATTGGTTGATCATTATATACCTGTAGAATCAGAACATCCAAAACTTAGGCTTCGCAAACGCGGAAACCTCTTCGAAATAACAAAAAAAACTTTGGTCCAGGAATGAGACTGTTGCGTCCAAAAAGAACAAACAATAGACTTAAACAAACAGGAATACGACGCTCTTGCAGACCTTCCCAACAAATATATCCGCAAACTGAGATATTACGTTCCTTACGAATGACTAGTCCTGGAAATAGACCTTTTCCAAGATAACCTAGACGGCCTCATCCTTATGGATGTAGAATTTCCAAACTTACAAACCATGGAAAAGTTTTCTATACCAGATTTTTGTTTGGCGGATGTATCACAAAATCCAGCTTTTGCATGATGAATGCTTTGTGGTAAAAGTTATGCTTCTTTGATTTGATTGATTAGACAATACAATTGAGAACTATAAAATTTGATTAATTTTTTAACCTACAAAACATGTTTTTTCTTATTTTTTTCTCGTTATTTATCTGTGCAATAACTATTACGGAGTTGCCCATAATACTTTTCTTGTTGCGATGACCAAGCTTACTCCTTCTTGTGAAAAAATCTTATCACAAAGTGTTTTTTGTCATAACCTGAGCCTGTTTTCTGGTTTTGCTTAGTCGACAAGCGTATCAACGAAGATATGGTTTAGTTATTGCGAGAGGAAACGAAGCAATCCAACAAAACAATGCGAAATCTCGACATCTATCAACTGGAACAATTTCCGAAACCCTCTGATCAGGAAAATATCTCTACACTGTAGATACCAAAGACTACCTGCTTTATACAACAAAATCCTATATCCCTGGTAATCAAATTCGATTAGTCGCACGCAATTCTGTCCAGTCAACAAATCCGCCACCTCTTACTCAAATTTCACGAGAAAATATTTTTTACAGTGGTTTCAACGCTCCAAAACGATCAAAAATGAAGTGATATTCCAATATTTTATATGAAACCAACTCGATTCTTATAGAAACAGGAACTATCAAAGGATTTCCCAAAATTCGCCACAATTTCCAAAAAAAACTCCATCAAACCTACTCCAATGACAGGACTGCATGACTAGTTTTATGAATGCTAATCTGAGATAAATCAAAGTTTACAAAATCAGAATATCAATTATTTATAGATTCCTGACTTGTACATTTGGTTGCCGTAAGTGGGGGAAATATAGTTATGCTCGTTGCTTTCTTGACGGCGATCCTCTTTTTCGTCCCGTTTTACGCCAGAATAACCCTCATCCTCCTCGCCGTCCTCTCATACGGAATCATCTGCTGAATGGATTCGAGCGTGCTTCGCGCCGTGCTTATGGGCTCACTTTCTCTGTTTGCGTTACTTGTCGGAAGATGAACTTCGCTGCGAAGATTGCTAGGATTAGTCCATATCGGAATGCTAATCTACAACCCTTATTTTTTGGTTTATGACGTATGATATCTCCTCAGTTTCTCAGCGGTTTTGGGGATAATTTTTATCGATGTTTTCAAAAAAGATCCAAAAGTAAAAACCCAAGATTCCGACCCCAGCTTCGCAACAAAGTCGGAATGACAAATCCAATTGAAAAAAAATATTATACGTAGACTATGTCATTCCCGCTTTGTCAGTTGGTGCGGGAATCTAATTCATCGAATTCGATCAAATTATCTCAAACCCAGCCTATGAGCAACACTAGGTATTTTCCCAGTTATCATCTTCTTTATGGGACAGATAAATATCGGTTGAGTAGTAGGAAATATGTTTGTGCTTCCACTTGTCCCTTTTATAATGATTTGATGATTTATTGGTGCTTTTTTACCTTCTCGACTACAAACTTATTATATACCGATTGTCGATTTTCTCGTAGAGCGAAATTACATCATAGCAGCCAAAATAGATCAATATGGTCCAACAATCATCGCCGATGCTCCATGGATCAAATTTTTGTTGTTTTCATCATCAGTGATTATGATGATACTGGTTATTAGGACTTTGACACAACACGAAGCAGACAAGACAACATCAGACAAACAAAAAGACGGTTTGGACAAAACTAGCTCAACTCCTTATGACGATATTTTAGGTACCCTACCTGTCGAAGTTTCCCAAAAATAGCAAAATACACCAAAATATTCAAAAAATTACCCAAAATACATCCAAAACAATATATAAACAACTACTTATATCTTGGCTTTTCAAATAAATAATTCTGATTTCCAACAGAAACATCATTAGAATTTTTCAATAGGCTAATTTTTCACGAAAATATACTCAATCATTCCAATCTCTCCAATTCTTACAATATCTTTCAAACTGTTCCAACTTTAGGTCATAATATAGAAATATTGATGACGATCTATATGCAATTACAAAAAATCTCTTTATATTTTACTGATTTATATGAAAAATAATTATTCTTTATTTGATAGTTGGAATCAAGAGAAGAAGCATATCAATAAATATTGATCAACAGGGAAAATAAAGGATTTTTATATTAATTATAGAGATGTCTGGTATATTAAATTAGGTATCAATGTTTGATATGAACAAAATTGAAAAACAGATTTTAAAAGGGCTGTTTTGGTTATAAAAAAAATAGGTAATATTTTTCTTGTGATTCCAATGACAACAAAAGAGAAAAACAATATTTATCATTATAAATTAAAATCTTTTAAATGAAAAATTTCTTGGCTAATACTTTCTCAGTTAAGAACAGTAGATAAGAAAAGGTTTATAAAAAAAATTTGAGAAATTAGTGCAGAAGAATTTAAAATAATCAAAAAAAATCTGAGCAAGTATTATTTCTCAGATCTATAGTTGTAGCCCTGCCAAAGCAGGGGGGATCCCAACAAAGGGACATTGATAGTCTATCTATAATAATGTTTTTTTAAATTGCAAATCATTTTTCCAAATATAATTTAAAAGAAAAAATCTCTTGAAAAAATATACTAATTTACTAAATAAGTAAATAATAAACATCACTGAATTATCCAATCATTATCAATAATTTACTTGTTACCTATATTATTATGAATCAAACAGTTCCAGTACAGGTTTTTCATCCTTGAGTTTATCTCAAAGAAGAATTAATCGCAAGAAAACGAACCCAAAAAATATTCGCGAAATTTTTGCAAAAGTCCGAAAATGAAGTCAGTGAGCTAATTTCTGGCAAAAGAAATATTTCACCAAGACGAGCTTTGTTGTTGGGAACAGTTTTTGAGACATCTCCACATGTTTGGTTGAATCTGCAAAATATTTATGATATTTACCAAGAAGAACTTGGATTATCAGATGTTTTACAAGAGGTAAAATCCAATTTTTCCAAATACAATTCCAAAACTGATTAATTTTTCATCTACCTGCTATCAACCACCACCAAACACAAAAAAACATTCAAAAATTCATCTAAATAGTTTTTTACAAAAAATGGCTTTATAACTGGGTTTTTAAAAATGGTTGCCATTTTGGCTAGTTTTCGATATAGATATAGACATTTGCATAAATATCTTTACAAGCTTTTGCTTGTCCAACTAAAAGTTCTAGCTTGCTGATATTTGTTTGCTTCCAAACAAGGATATAGAGTTATATCTATATTTCTATATATAAAAAAACACAAAAGACAATATAGTCGCTTTTTTTGCTTTCAGTCATTGCGAGTGTAACGAAGCAATCTATGTGGTAATTAATTTGTCCTAACTTTGTCAGTTTTTTTCTTTGATTTTAAATTTATAATCAGATTATTTAAAATTTTATTATAAAAATGACAACAAATATTAATTTATTTGATCTATGGAATATCATCAAAAAAGAAATTAATAATAATTCAATATCTCAAAATAAATTTTGCCATCCATGAGAAATCCGATGGGCTCGTATATGATTAAATATTTGAAATGAACAAAATTGAGATATATTCAACAAAACATTTAATAGATTAGTTTTGATTTTATCTACATATGGAAAAAACAGCGATATTGTTTTGGCTATACCAATAACAAAGAAAGAACAAAAAGAATTTTTTGGTTTTTGTCTCTATCAGGATAGTTATAAATATTTCAAATTCCCCAAAAACTACGTAATTTACACACAAATTAGGGCTATATCAAAGAAAAGATTATTAAAAGAGGTAGGTGCTATTTCCAGGCAAGATTTTGATTTAATCCAAATATGATTGTTTTCTGCAATTACAAAAAAAGGAAGATAGCTAGGATCTTCCTTACACCACTAGGGCAATAAACAATTTGACACCACGAAGGGCAACACAAAGATTATAACAAAAAATTTCTCAATTGCAAGTTTTTCCCTCACAAAAAATTCCAACAATCTTTCCATTTTTGTCCAAATCATCAAAAATTTTGCAAATCACTATAAATCCTACCAAAACCAAACCACAACAACCCCAAACCTATTTTCCAACAAATTTAGATCAAATCGCTCAACAAATAGACCCTCATCTATGTTTCTATTCTACAATTTCTCTATTTTTCTATTTTACCATAAGTATATAGATAAACATCGATATCACGAAAAGCTCCAAAAATTTCAAAATCCAACCTCCAAGCTCCCAAAACCCAAAAATCTACAGAAAAATCCCAAGAATTTTTTGTCAAAAAGCTTCTTCAACCAAGCCGATCTTTTTTGGACAGCCAAAAAATCCATTTTGCCAAAACATGACAAAAAAAGCAAACCATCCAAAATCCAATCTAGACAGCCAAAAAATTTTTTATCAACTACCAAAAAAAAGTCAGAATTCTTGTTTTCAAAAAACAAACAAAAACAGAACATGACAGTTTCAAAATATTTTTAGTCAGTTGTTATCTAGCGATATTGTTTAAAATCCACCAAAATCACTCAAAATCGCCCAAAAAATAGTTTTACAAAAACAATCGTCAAAAACACTTATCCACTAGCCAAAAATTCTTTCAAATCGTCATTATAATCGTTTTTTTGCAAACCCCAAACCCAAAAATCTATTTTTCTCCAAAATTTCTCTGCTATTTCTAGCTTGAGCACAGCTATAATTTCAATAATTAAATCAGATTTTATTTTTTTGCGAAATTGTCTACCTTATATATACATATTTTCACGATCATCATCATTCATCATATCTCTTCTATTTTCCCATCCCTCAAAATTTCTTCTATCAACAGGACAACTCTAGCCACACACATCGTCAGTTTTACTCATTTGGACAAGACAAATGCTATCCAAACGATATCAGTAAACAATCATATTCTATTGAAATTGCCAAAAACATTGTTAAAATTACGATATATTTATTATATTCACCATAAAAAATGGGAACAACAAAGTTTACAATAAAGATATTTCAAGAACAAGACGGCTCTTTTTATGCTGAGGTTTTGGAGTTGCCTTGATGTTTTACAACATGAGAAACAATAGACAATCTCAAAAACAACATCAATGAAGCTATCGAATGCTATTTAGAAGGTATGAAAAAGGATGTAGAGCAAAAGGCTGTTTCATTTGATTATTGGACACAATATGCCTAAATGAAGAATAAAACCATTGGATCTTATAAAAATACTGAAAAAACATTGATTTGTGGAACACCATCGAAAATGAAGCCATTGCATGCTCAAAAATCCAAAAACTTGAAAATATACGGTTGTTCCAGTTCACAATAAAGAACTTTGAATCTGAATAACTTTGGCGATTATAAACCAAGCCTGACTAGATCGTTCATTGGTTTTCGACAAATAACTTATCTAAATTTTACAATTTAAGCAACAAAAATGACCAAAGAATATAAAATCTCTATAGAAAAAGATGAAAACGATATGTTTGTTTGAGAGGTTATCTGACTTCCAGCTTGTTATACACAAGCCAAAACTGTTCCAGAATTGTTGGACAGACTTATGGAAGTGGCGGAATGAAGTTTGGAGATAGTCAAAGATCTAAATAAAAAGGAAAACTTTTTTGGCAAGAAGTTTAATTTTTCACTAAAAGTTGATTATGCCAAAGCTTAGTCCTATTTCTTCAAAAAAATTGATAAAAATATTGCTTAGCTTATGATACAATGAAATAAGAATAAAGTGAAGTCATCACTTTTTTTCAGATTCCAAATGAAAAACAACAGTTGTTCCTGTCCACTGAAATGAAGACATTTGAATCTGACTATTGAAAAAGATACTTAGAGATGTTAATTTAAGCACAGATGAGTTTGATATATTAAGAAATAAATAATTTCTCTCTGAGCCCCTAGAGCTTTGTCTCTCTGAGCG